>JANLPU010000030.1:0-6071 GCA_031367425.1 Hyphomicrobium sp. | reverse complement strand
GATTGCCTCCAACCGCACCATCAGCGTGGGCGCGAGCGAAACCGCGTCGGTGACGTTGCAGCGCACGCACACGGTCGGCGTGAACGAAACCATCGCCATCGGTGCGGCTCAAGAGATCGCCATCGGTGCCATGCAATCGGTCACGATTGGTGCCGTTCAGACGGTGAATGTCGGTGCCTCTCAGAGCACCACCGTTGGGGCGGGCCAGACCCTCAAGGTGGGTGCAGCCCGATCTGTCGACGTGGGCGCCGCACTGTCCACCAAGGTCGGTGCCGATGAGTCACGCGCTGTCACCGGCGGCCGCAGTACCGACATCGGCAAAGACGACGCGATGAAGGTGGGGAAGAACCTGGTCATTGATGCTGGCGATTCGATATCGATCAAGACTGGCGACGCCAGCATCACGATGAAGAAAGACGGCACGATCACCATCAAGGGCAAGGACATCACGATCGAGGGCTCGGGAAAGATCAACGCGAAGGCGAGCAGCGACGTGGTGATCAAGGGCTCGAAGGTCGGCATCAATTGAGGGCGGGAAGCGTGGAACGGTCCGACGATCCATTCATTGCGCTGCCGGTCGAGCCGCTTGCCGACGACTTTGCTGTGCTTGCGCAGCGCGACGTGTCGGCGCTGCCGCTGGAGTTGCCTCGCCCGCGTGTGGCACCACCGAGAACGCCGGCGGTAGCTCGGCTGCACGGCTTCGATCTTCTGGGGCAACCGCTGATAGCCGGTCTCGCCGCGTGTCCCGGCCAGGTGTTGACGGCCAGGAGCGTGGTGCAACTTCGCAGCGCGGTGATCGGCCGGGAAGTCGTCTTGCTGTTCGACGGTGGCGATCCCGGGTTGCCGATAATCATGGGCGTGATCGAGTTGCATGCCTTTGATGCTGCGGTCGGGGAGCCCGCATCGGGTGTCACCGTTGAGGCCGACGGCGACCGCCACCTCGTCACCGCGCAGCGCGAGATCGTGCTGCGCTGCGGAGACGCCAGCATCACGCTCACACGCGCCGGCAAGGTCATCATCAAAGGCAACTACATCTTGAGCCGCTCCACCGGCTACAACAAGATCAAGGGTGCCGCGATCGACATCAACTAGCCGCGCCTCGGGGTCAAAAGTTCATGTGGCAGGTCGACAACCGCACGCCGTTCGCCGCCGAGCGCGGCTGGGTTCGTGACCGGGATGGCGCGGAGATCTGGCTGGTGGCGGTCAAGGCGACCTTCGACATCAAGCCCGATGGCAGCACCGAGGTTGCCAAGGAGCAGCCACCGGTCCTGCGGGTCGCCGAGCACTACGGCGAGCCGGGCAAGAGCAGCATCAAGTACGACGCCGATCTGGTGTTGACGAAGAAGACCACCGACGTGCTGGTGCTCGGACACGCACACGCGCCGCCCGGCACCTCGGCAACGCAGGTCGACGTGGGTTTCAGGGTCGGCCCGATCCAGAAGGTGCTGCGCGTGATCGGTGACCGCACGTGGGGAACCTTCGGGGCGTCGTCGCCCAAGCCATTCGAGAGGATGCCGCTCATCTACGAGCGGGCCTTCGGTGGTGTCGATGCGAAATCGAAGACACCTGAAAAAGACTGGGAGTGGCGCAATCCGGTGGGCACCGGCTTCGCGGTGTCGGGCGGCAATGCCACCGGCCTCGGCCTACCCAATCTCGAAGACCCCAAACACCTGATCGGCTCGTGGGGGGACAGGCCAGCCCCAGCCGGGTTCGGCGCGATCGCCAGCCACTGGCAGCCGCGGGTCGCATTGGCCGGAACCTACGACGACCACTGGATGAAGACGCGCCAGCCGCTGCTCGCCGAGGACATGGACGATGGCTATTACCAAGGCGCGCCGGTCGATCAGCAGGCGCCAGAGTTCCTGCGCGGCGGAGAACCGGTGGTGTTGCATCGCCTCACCGCCAGCGGCAGCTTGCGGTTTGTCTTGCCGAAGCTTTACTTCGGGTTCGAGACGCGCTTCTACGACGGCAGCCGAGAGGTGCACAAGAACCGCAGGCTGCACACGGTGATTCTGGAGCCCGACTTCCCGCGCGTCTCGCTCGTGTGGCACAGCGCGCTGCCGTGCCACTTTAAGGTGCAGAAGCTCGAGCGCACGATCGTCACGCTGAAGACCGATCTGAGCACCGGCGAGGCTGCAGCTCACGACGTCGATCTGGAGTTGGCCTGACGTGACTGAGCGCGTCGTCATCGTCGCGATGGGCGCCTGCACACCGGTCGGTCGTGACGCTTGGTCCAGCGCTGCGGCGGTGCGTGCCGGCATCAGCGGATTCGTGCAGCACCCCTACATGATCGACACGGCTGGCGAGCCCATGCGTGCGGCCATCGCGCCGTGGATCGACATCGGCCTGAGCGGGGCGGACCGCCTCGAAGCGCTGTTGTTCCCGGCACTCGAACAGGCCCTCGAGCCGCTGGCGTCGCGCGACGGCCCAAAGCTGAACATGGCCATCGCGCTAGGACTGCCGAGCGCCCGGCCCGGGCTGCCCGAAGACATCCAGCGGCAGATGCTCGGTCGTATCAACAAGCGCTATGCACGCTACTTCGTCAGCGAGGCGAGTTTTGCCGCCGGGCACGCCGCCGGCTTGATTGCCGCCCAGGCCGCTGCCACGAGGCTGGGGCAAGGCACGCTCGACGCCTGCGTCGTCGCCGGCGTCGAAAGCTACATCGAGCCGCTCACACTCGAATGGCTGGAAGCCAACGATCAGCTCCACAGTGCGGGTCCGTTGAACAATGCCTGGGGCTTCATTCCCGGCGAGGCGGGTGCGGCATTGCTCTTGACGCGTGAATCGGTCGCGACGTCTCTCGGGCTCACTGCATTGGCAGTCTTGCTCGGGTTCGGGGCAGCGACGGAATCCAAACGGATAAAAACCGAGACCGTGTGTATTGGTGAAGGCCTTACGCAGGCCTGTCGAATCGCCTTAGGCGTCTTACCCGCCGGTGCCAAGGTGGGTGATATATACAGCGACATGAACGGGGAGCCATATCGCGCTGATGAGTATGGCTTTACTATTCCTAGGATTAATTTAAGCCTACTCGATCCAGCTAGCTTCGAAGCCCCAGTGGATTGCTATGGAGATATTGGATCAGCCGGAGGAGTGAATCTAATTTGCCTTGCAGTTATTGCAAGCATAAAAGGTTACTCGAAAGGGCGTTACTCATTGATTTTGTCTAGCTCAGAAAAGGGTGAGCGCGGTGTCGCATTGCTCGATTCAGTAACTAGAGAATCATATGCCTGTTAGTATAAAAGTCAACGGAGTTTCGAACTCTTTGGTCCACAAAGGAAGTGCCTGCATTGCAAAGAACACAATTCCTGACGTATGCAAGACACCAAGCCCAGGTGGGCCTGTTCCAATTCCCTATCCTACAATTATTTCGACATCGAGTGACTTGTCCAATGGGAGCACAACAGTTAAGGCCGACAACGGGAACTCGATAGCAATCAAGGATTCTGAATTCTCAAGATGTTCCGGCGACGAGGCGGGTACTGCAGGGGGGATAGTATCTAGTACAAACATGAAGGAGGCAAAATGGATTCTTTTTTCCTTTGACGTTAAAATAGAAGCGAAAAATGCATGCAGGAAGACCGATAAACTTACAATGAATCATGCCAACACGGTGTGCTTGGCCGGCGGCGATCAGGATGACGTCAATGCAAGTTCAGACGATAAACCATCGAGCGACGATTGCAACAAGGCCATCAAATTGTTAGAGCAGCCGATTCGACTTGCAGAAAAGCTTGGCAAGAAATTGCCTGATGCAAGAAAGAACGCACTGAGAGCTAAGATCGCTGCTGGAACTATTACTAGTGGCGACCTACCGGGTAGTATTCAAAATGAATTTCCACCGAAACTCAAAGGGAAAACTCTGAATGAGGTTCGGCAAATCTGTGGGAAGAGTAAATGAGTGGTGATATGGATACAATCTATGTTGGCGATAAGTCAATTGCCGAGCTGGAGCAGCTTTGGAATTGTCAAGTGGAGGATGACGATTTTTACGACGTGATCTCTCACAACATTTTTCTTGCCGATAATACCTATATTCCAGCGCGCATTGGCGAATACACCGATCGCCGCTTGCGTGGCGCAATATTCGGGCTAGGGGGTTGCATTACTTCTATTATAAATAGAGAAGAAATACTGGTATCGTTTCTTGATCATCCTAATCCGCTTATCGTTTCAGAGGCAATTGATGCCTTAAGAAAATCCAGCGCGCTGAGCTACTGGTCAATTATTGGCCTCAAACAGAACCATAAATCTGAGTATATCCGCGGCGCTACTTTGCGGTATGCAAGATGTTTGTTGGAGCCCGTCGAGTCCGCGACTATTTTGATCAAGGCACTTTCAGATATAAGCCCAGTGGTTCGTCAGAACGCGATCGACGAGCTGAGCGAGTTGAAGGATAGAAGAGCTATTGTGATGATAATGCCATATCTAAGTGATCCGAACCCAGAAGTAGTTCAGGCAGCAAAGTATGCTTTGAATACTTTGACACGTCTGGCATAGGGCCCCTCGTCGATTAGCTCGGGTTGCCACAAACAGGAGTCCGCAATGGTCGACAGAGGTCTTGCCAGCGCCGCGTTGGTCTTCATAACGACGGCGATCGCTTCAAACGCAGCGGGGATGCGCCCGCTTGGCTGGTTGATACAAGGCCTTATCGGCGCAGTTGCCGGGTATGTCCTGTCATCTCCGAACAAGTTTCAGGCCGCCCTCGTTGTTGGCCCCTTAATAGGAGTCTACGAAGTATATTTCTGGAGAATACACCTTGACGCGGTCTTGGACGGATATCTGTTCTTTTTGGACTCAAGCATCGCGATCTTTGAATACGGAATGCTCATAGGATTCGGCTGCGTGCTCGGCGAAATAATGAGTACGCCGTTCGAGTTTGGCAGTGACTACGCTTCACGTCGGCAAGATTTCGTTCGACGAGCAAAGGATCATTCTTCCAAAGGCTTCGATATTAGATATCCGCAAAACTTTTGGAGTCTCATTCCATGGATTTTACACTTGTTCTTCATCACGATGCGGTACGTAATACGAAACATGAGTGTCGGGCGAAAATTGATGCTCAGTATGTTGGCGGCGCTGTTACCAATGTTCATATTCGGCGTTCAGTGGCCCAACGGTTCTGAGCGTATTTGGCAAATATATATATGGATTCTGGTCGGCCCGGCCGGGTTCTTGGCCGGCGGAGCGGCCGCGCTGTTTTTTGCCCCCTTGTTCAGCTTCTTCACTTCTGTTTGGACACAGATGAAGTTGCTTGGCGTGCCGTTTGCTAATATTGCCGCCGGATACCTCATAACCGTCATACTCTATGCAATACTATATACGAGCATATATCACCTTGATCCGTCGAGTTTTCAATATGACCCCGTTCGAAATGCGGTGCCTCCGGCCGCCGTTGCCTTTGAAGTTTATGGTTCCCATTGGGTGCTGTCGTTCGGTGACTTCCTATACTTTTCGATCACGACAATCACAACCGTCGGACTAAGCGACGTTAAGCCAGCAATAGGTCGCCGGCTCACAGAACTGGTGGTATCATCTGAATTATTATTGGGCTTATTTTGGCTAGTTATCTATGTTTCAGCTCTTGCTCAAGCACTTAACTTGCTACGTGGGCAAGGAGCCAAGTCATAAGTTTCGCCAAGAGCGAATTTGAACCGGCGATGGGGTCAGGTCTTGCCTTTTGCCTGCGACCCGCATATCTTTCGCCGGCGAAGCCTCGGCGGACCCACGGAATACCGCAGGGGTCATGGGGGTCAGGTCTTGCCTTTTGCCCCTTACTCCGCCACGATCCCCGCATGTCGCGCCTCCTGCGCGTCGAGTTTCCCGGCGCTGTCTATCACAAGCCGAGGGTCAGGTCTCCCATCTTGCATCGACGGCTAGTCAGCCTTTGGGGTCAGGTCTTGCATCGCAAATTTGAATCACCTAAAGTGCTCGGATGTCCCGTCCCCTACGTCTTGAGTTTGCACAGGCGCTTTATCACGTCACCTCTCGCGGTGACCGCCGCGAACCGATCTATGTCGACGACCTGGATCGAACCGAGTGGCTGGCGGTTCTGAGCCAGGTGTGCGCGC
>JANLPU010000004.1:0-52178 GCA_031367425.1 Hyphomicrobium sp. | reverse complement strand
TGCACCGACAAGAACACTGTCGGCAATGCGTAGTCGCCGTTGCGGGCGGCTTCCGATGGCATGGCGACGAACAGCGTGTTGGTGAAGGCCGTCTCGGCGACAACCGTCAGGTAGACGTTGGCAGCCGTAATGGCGTCGCCGGTCAAGAACCCTTCGGCGAATTGACGCCCAATAGTGCAAGCATAGCACTTGCCGAACGCGGCTTCCGTGATGTCGAACCCAGCTGGGTCGATGTAGTTTTCCATGTACCACTTCTTCAGGTTCATCTGAATGGTGGAGTGCCGGAATTCATCGACCATTTGCATGGTGAAGCCGGTACGCAGTTCTTCGCCTGGCGCCAAACGGGCAACCATGGCCATCGAACGTGCAGCCGAGATCTCAGGGAAGGGGATGATGGCTAGGAACAGCTTCATCCATTCGACCCAACGCGGCTCGACGTTGCGGAACATGTCGCCGCGCAGTGCAGCATCAAGCGCGCCGTAGACGCGATTGTCTTTTTCTTCCTGCATCGGGAAGTAGGAGCGCAGCACCTGCTTCATCGGATCGCGGGGAACTTTGGAGATTTTATAGTCGGTCGGGAACGTCTGGGCTTCTTGTACGAAGGTCGGCGTCCAGCCTAGGTCGGCGATCCGGGCGGTCGCATCCGAGATGCTCATGCCCTTCTGTCCGATGATCTTATTCAAGGTCAGATTTGCTGCCATTTTAGTCTCCTCGATCAGTACGCATTCTCTTGAAAAAACGTCTTTGTGAGGCTTCTTGGGCGCGGGTTTAGAGCGCCGGGTCGGTGTCGTCCTACGCTTTGTGGTCGTGAGCGCCCGGTGCGTGGGCGCCTCCGCAACACGAGGTCTCCGCAGCTGCGGCAGGCTTCGCGAAAGATTTTTGCTCGGCGATAAACCGTGCGGCTAGAACCAGAGAACCCATCGCAAAATCTGCTCCGTGCGCGGCGACCATTGCGTTCGCAAGCGCTGCGATTTCGTCGAAGAATTTGTCCTTGGAGCGCTGCTCGTCGGCGCTGTCTGGCGTCGGCGGCACTGGCGAGGCGGCCCCCGGGGCATGGGTGAAGGGATGAGCGGTCATAGGCGCGGTCCTTTAGTTATGATCGTTACGATTTTTGGGCTGCTGACCGGCATCTGGCAGCGCGGCATCGAGTTCGCGCAGCGATGTTTCGAGCCAGTCGCGTTCCTGGGCGAGTTTGCGTTTTTTGTCGTCGACCTCGGCCATGCGCCGGTCGATCTCGGCAACGGCCGCTTGGCATTCGGCGCTTTCGGCATTGCGATCGAGGTCGCGCACAGCCGTCAGTCGCTCGATGTCGAGCCCGGCGGCCGCGCTGTCGCAGCGCAGCTGTTGGGAATTGAGTTCTATGAGCGACACCACGATCTTGTGCCGTTCCAGCATCGGAAGCTTGTTCTGCTCATTGTCCATGACGTCATTCCTCGCCAATGCCGTCCATAGCGCCCACGCCGGTGCCGCCAGCGACATGCGTCTGGCTTCGCGTTCCGCCCGGGTGCCTGGTTTTTTAGGAGCGGACGTCATCATGGGATCAGCACCGCGCGGCCATGAATCTTGCCGTTGTGCAGATCGTGCAGCGCATCGTTGGCCGCGCTCAATTTGTACTCTTTGGTTTTCAAATGCACACGCCCGCGATCGGCCAGAGACATTAGCTCGGTCAGCTCAGCGTACGTGCCAACGAGATTTCCGACAATCGTTTTTTCGGATGTGATCATGTCGATGGTCGGCATTTCGATGCGGCCGCCGTAGCCGACGATGTAATAGTAGCCGTCATTGCAGGTCATCGCCAAGCCGTTCGCAATGGCGTTGCCTTCGCCGACGAAATCGATGACCGCCTCGGCACCACGGCCGTGGGTTTTTTCCAGTACGGCTTGCACTTCGTTGCCGTCGGCCATGATGAGGTGATCGGCGCCGCACACTTTGGCGAGTGCGAGCGAGCCCTCAGAGCGGTCAACGGCGATAATTTCCGCAGCGCACAACGCCCTGAGCACTTGCACGCCGATATGGCCGAGGCCACCGACGCCCAGTACGACGACGGCTTGCCCGGGAAGAAGGTGGCGTGAGGCTTTTTTAGCGGCGCGATAAGCGGTTAGCCCAGCGTCCGTGTATGGTGCGACATCCTTCGGCGCGAGTGTCTTGGGCAGCTTGATCAGCGACCGCTCGCCGGTCAGCAGATATTCCGCGTAGCCGCCGTTGGCATTGATGCCAGGGAATGAACTCTCAAGCGCGTGCATGTCGTTGCCGCGCCGACACGCCAAGCAATGGCCGCTGGTGACGAGCGGGTGGCAAATCACAGCATCGCCGACTTTGAAGCCGCTGACCGCGTTGCCGACCGCCTCGACCCATCCGGCATTTTCATGCCCCATGATATAAGGTAGCTTTACGTTGGCTTTTTCGCGCCAGATGCCTTCCACAATGTGTAAGTCCGTCCGGCAAACGCCAGCGCCTCCGATCCTGACGATGACGTCAGTCGCATTGTGGATCTTCGGGTCGGGTACGTCTTCAAAGCTGACGAACTGCGTTCCAGTCAGCTTCTCGTCGTAAGCGTGCAGAACTGCCGCCTTCATGCTTCCCTGCCCCTTGCATTTTTCTCAGCGCCGAATGCCGACGCGCATATTTTGGAAAACAACGTACGCAATGTCCGTGCCACTTTGTTAGTGCGCTGATAAGCATAGCACATTGAAAATAGCCGATGGCAATCGTGTTGCTGTCGCAAACACCAGTGTTGAACGAAGTGTGAGGAGATGGAGCATGATGCACTGCACAAGGAGCGCTGCAGCAAATTCAAATCGCGCGGTTGCGATTAAGAGCAAAAGCACATTGCAATTTCCAGACGATGATTGATCTTTACAACGGCCAAATCCAGCCGCAACATGCGCCGCGCTAAGCAGATTACTTGTCGGCATTTCAGTCGACGCTACATTTTGCAGTCAGCGCAACTTTCGGAAATGCGATCGGATTGACCGATGATCTCGGGTTTAGCGAGGGTCTGCTAAGGATGGGACGCGACATCGATCAAGTCGGCGTTCGTCGCGCCTGGGAAAAGTTCATCGAGCGCGGCGACGTGTCGGAAGGCTTGCGCACCGATATTGCGGCGTCCTGGAAACGTTGCCACGAGTTCCAGGTCGCAGCTAACAGCAATGCCGCTCCGCTGATATCCGAGCCGGAAGTGTTCCGGCACCGTTCGGCGCAGAGCCTGTTGGCACGCTGCGCGCACCCAGTACTCGATCGGGCTGGCAAGTTTCTAGATGAATCCATCTCCATGATGATTTTGACCGATGCGACGGGTCTCATCATGGAAACGCGTGGCGATGAGCGCACCATTGAAAACGGTCGTGAGATCCACCTCGAATACGGCGGTCGCTGGAGCGAAGCCGATATCGGTACCAACGCCATTGGCACGGCGGTCGCTTTAGCGCAGCCCGTTCAAATCAACGGCGCTGAGCATTTCTGCTCCAAAGTGCAGCAGTGGACGTGCGCTGCCGCACCCATTCGCCACCCAAGCGATGGCGAGATCCTGGGCGTCATAGATATCTCGGGACCTGCCAAATCGTTCAGCTCGCAGAGCTTGGCTCTGGCCATGATCATGAGCGAATACATTCAGTCGTTGATGGCAAGCTCGTGCCAATACGATCGCGAGCGGTTGCTCGATTATTATCGCTCGAAACAATCCAAGTGGCTGAACGATGAAGTGCTCGTGCTCGACCGGCGCGGCATCATCGTGCACGCAACGGATAATGCGCTAAAACTCGCCAAGCGCTCGCAAGGCGGGATATTGCAGGGCAATGCGCTACCGCTTCTGAAGGATTTGCCGTTCGCGCAATGGCGTTCGCATTTGAAGGATGCTCTGCCGGGCGCCAGCGCCGATATGGTGTCGGCCGATCATTGCGAGCTTGGCGCGCTCGTCATTTTGCCGTCTCAAAGGCGTACCCACAGCCAGCCGCGTTCCGGGTTGGATCACAAGGCTGGCAAAGTTGCTCTGAATTCGTCGGCCGACGAACAAGAAGTCGCGCGCCTGCAAAGCCAAGCCCGTTTCGTCGCCAGCGATCCCGCCGTCGCCCAGATTGTGAAACAGGTCGAATTGGCAGCGCCCCGCCGGATGCCAATTCTGATCCGTGGCGCAACCGGCACCGGCAAGGAAGAACTGGCGCGCCATGCGCACGTTTCGAGTGGCCGCAAAGGTGCGTTCATTGCTCTCAATTGCGCCGCGATGCCAGATACGCTGATCGAGGCCGAACTGTTTGGCTACGTCGAGGGGGCCTTCACGGGCGCGCGCCGCGGTGGCTCGCAAGGTTTGGTTCGGGAAGCCGATCATGGCACGCTGTTTCTAGACGAAATCGGTGACATGCCGGTGCCGTTGCAACCCGTTTTGCTGCGCTTTTTGGACGATTGGACGGCGCGGCCAATCGGGGGCGCCAACCACGTCGTCGATATTTTGCTGGTCTCGGCCACCAACGCCAAGCTTGATCGCGCGATTGCTGAAGGACGGTTCCGCTCAGATTTGTTTTACCGGCTGAACACCGTCGATATCACTTTGCCAGTTCTGAGCGAACGCACGGACTTTGAAAAAATCGTCCGGCATTTGCTGTTGGCCATCGATTCTAGTCTGACGATCGGAGATGCAACGATTGCGCAACTTGTCGCTCGTCCCTGGCCCGGCAATATCCGCGAGCTTCGCAATATGCTGGCGAGGCTCAGCTTGTCGGCGGTTGATCAGCATATCGACTGGACACCGAGTGACGCTGCGGGAATTGCCGAATGTGCGACGGCCCACGACGGTAGCCTGTGGGAACTGCAGCGCGCGCGCGTCTTGACCGCCTATGCCGAGACCCACGGCAACATCTCAGAGACAGCGCGACGTTTAGGGATATCTCGCAATACGGTTTATCGCGCGCTTGGCCAAACGGCTAAGAAATAGACCTCGTCGCTAGATCGCCCGTTTGGTGCGCGCGATGAGAGCTTGGGCTGCCGCCGGGTTGCGCACCTTGGAGCCCGAAATGACGTAGGCGAAAACGTCGCTACGTTTGGCCCAGGTCCGGAATTTGCCGCTTAAATTTTCAAGTGCCGTTTTATTTAACCCGCATTTCAAATTTTGCCGGCTCGACAAGACGCGGACGTATTTAAAATCTGCCGTCGCTTGGTCGATCTCGGGAAATTCGCCTCTCCTGGTTGTGAACATTGTCGGCGTCGTGCGCTGGCGGCCCGCCGTGAAGGCGCAAGCCTGAAAATTTTAATCACAGCTAAACTTAGAGGGTCTTCGGAACGCGGCACTTGGGGCCGCCGTTGAGTGTATCGCGCCGTCACTTTTTCGAGCCCCAACGATGCCCAAAAAGCTGTCTCTTTACCAATCCAAGCGCGACTTCGACAAAACCGCCGAACCCAGCGGCCAGTCGAAGATCGCCAAGGCCAAATACCCCCGCTTTGTCATTCAGAAGCACGACGCGACGCGGCTGCATTTCGATTTGCGGTTGGAAGTTGACGGCGTATTCAAGTCCTGGGCCGTGACGCGCGGCCCCTCGCTCGACCCGCACGACAAGCGCTTGGCTGTCGAAGTCGAAGATCATCCGCTCGACTATGGCGACTTCGAAGGAACGATCCCTAAGGGCGAATATGGCGGCGGCACCGTCATGCTATGGGATCGCGGCTTCTGGATGCCGATACAGAGTGGCGATGTCGAAGCGGCATTGAAGGCGGGCGAGCTCAAATTCGCACTTGCCGGTGGCAAGTTGAAGGGCAGCTGGGTTCTCGTCCGCCTGGCGCATGACCGCACCGGCAAATCCAAACGCAATAACTGGCTGCTGATCAAGCATCGCGACGAATATGCGCGCGAGGGCAGCGACAACTTGATCTCAGATGATGATCGCTCCTTAGCATCCAAGCGCACTATGGCTCAAATCAGCGCCGGACGCGGCAAAGGACCAACGCCATTTATGTCGACGGCAGTATCGGCCGCGCAGGCCGATGCGGTTTGGCATTCGCGCCCCGCAGGGAAAGCTCCCGCACTTGCTTCGACGGATAAGAGGCTTGCAAAATCGTCGGCTGCGAAAAAATCTTCACAGGCGCGCAGTGCGTCAATGCCGATATTTATAGCGCCCCAGTTGTGCAAGACTGTATCGAGGCCGACCTCGGACAAGGATTGGGTGCACGAGGTCAAGCTCGATGGCTACCGGATGCAGCTTCATGTCGAGGGCGGCCGCGCCGTGCTTTACACCCGCAGCGGCCTCGACTGGACAGAAAAATTCGGCGCCATCGCCGCTGCCGGGCGCTCGCTTCCAGACGCTATAATAGACGGCGAAGTCGTCGCTCTCGATGACAACGGCGCGCCCGATTTTGCCGCGTTGCAAGCTGCATTGTCAGATGGCCGCTCAAAAGATCTCGTCTACTTCGCGTTCGACCTCATGTTTGCACAGGGCGAAGATGTGCGCGCGCTTGATCTGGGCGAACGCAAAGCCAAACTCAAATCCCTCATCGCGAAGCTTAAAAGCCAAGACGCAGACGTGATACGCTACCTTGAGCATCTGGCAGGCGCGGGCGACGCTGTTTTACTCTCTGCCTGCCGTCTCAACCTTGAAGGCATCGTGTCAAAACGCTTGGGCGCGCCTTACCGTTCGGGTCGCACGGGCGCGTGGACGAAAGCCAAGTGCCGTGCAGGTCATGAAGTCGTGATCGGCGGGTGGAGCGGGTCGGCCAAAACGCTGCGCTCGTTGCTCGTCGGCGTTTATCGCGGCGGTCGTTTGGTCCACACGGGCCGGGTCGGAACCGGTTTTAACGCGCGCAACACGACTGAAATTTTAGCCAAGCTCACCGCGGCGCAAAGCGACAAGAGCCCGTTCGGCGGCGAGGGCGCGCCAAAGCACGGATCGGATGTGACGTGGGTCAAGCCGAAACTCATCGCCGAAATCGAGTTTGCCGGCTGGACCGGCTCCGGCATGGTTCGGCAAGCCGCTTTCAAAGCGTTGCGTTCTGACAAAGCGGCGCGCGCGGTTCGGGCCGAAAAGCCAACCGTTGCGCATGACGCTGAATTGGCTCATCTGAAACCTGAGGCATCTGCCAAGTTAAAATCAAAGAAAGAAGCCAAGGGCGAGAGCCTGCGCGTTGCACCCGCGCAAGCGTCCGGTGGCAGCGTCGTTATGGGCGTCGTCATTTCAAAGCCAGAGAAAGAACTCTGGCCGGCCGATCAAGATCGCACCGCCGTCACCAAGCTCGATTTGGCGCAATACTTTGAAGTAGTCGGGCCGTGGATGATCAACCATTTGCGCGGTCGCCCGTGTTCTCTCGTTCGCGCGCCCGATGGCATCACGGGTGAGCAATTCTTTCAACGCCACGCGATGGCCGGAGTATCCAACCTCGTCGAGTTTGTCACCGTCGAGGGCGACCGAAAACCCTATCTGCAAATCGACCGCGTCGAAGGTTTGGTTGCTATGGCACAAGCGGGCGGCGTTGAATATCACCCGTGGAACTGCGAACCCGGCGATCCGTCACGTCCCGGTCGTCTGGTTTTCGATCTCGATCCCGCACCCGATGTCGGCTTCGATGCTGTCATAGCGGCGGCGCTGGAAATGCGCGACCGGTTGGAGAAACTTGGGCTCGTAGCGTTCTGTAAAACGACGGGCGGCAAGGGTTTACACGTCGTCACCCCGTTGAGCCACGCCGACAAAGGCTGGCCACAAGCCAAAGCGTTTGCGCAAGCCGTGTGCTCGCAAATGACGCAAGACAGCCCTGATCGCTATCTCATCAAAATGACGAAGAAGCTGCGAACGGGCAAAATCTTTCTCGATTGTCTGCGCAACGACCGGATGGCCACGGCTGTAGCGCCGCTGTCGCCGCGCGCCAGGCCCGGTGCCACAGTCTCGATGCCGCTGACGTGGACGCAAGTTCGCAGCGGTTTGGACCCGCAGCGCTTCACGATAGCCAGTGTGCCTAAGCTGATCGCCAAGTCGCCGACGTGGGACACCTATTTCGAGGCCGAAAAATCTTTGGCGGCGGCGGTCGCCAAAATTCTGAAGTCGCAACGATAGGAGTAACGTGAACGATGGTCGCGAAGAAAATCCCGTGGAAGCAAGCAAATCCCAAAAAGTCTGGCGAACATAAAAAGCTCAGCCCGGCGCAAAAGGCAACGGCGAAGCAAAACGCCAAGAAGGCCGGGCGGCCTTATCCCAATTTGATCGACAACATGAGGGTTGCTTCAAAGAGCAAGCGCTGATGATCAAGAGGCGGCGAAACTGAAAGTTCACAAAGGCGGTACTGTCCAGAGAAGGCCGCGCGGCACATAGCAAGAGGCGGCTTTGCGCCTGCAAGCCGCCTCTTAATCTGTCGGTGGTGGTTGGTTATTTCAGGAAGCCCAGCAGGTGCAATCCAACGATTGCGATGATAGGCACGCCTGCAAACCAAAGAACAACGTCACGCATGGCCTACGAACTCCTCGTCCAAGAATCACGGGCAAGACCTGCCCAGTATTTATTTGCGTCGCGGTGGCTGCCGCCCAATTCCGCCGCCGCCCAAGCTGCAGCGCCAGAAATCAGCAACGTTGCGGCGGTGAGAAATCCCAATACCACCGCGATCTTACGGGCGCGATCGGCGGCGCGTTTGGCGTCGTCCACAACCTCGTTCAGCCGCTTTTCGGCATCCGCTTGCGGCAGGCCGGTGCGAGCGGAAATCACTTGCGCAAGATATGTGCGGTCCGGCGCAGATAATTCGCCATTCATGAGGATGCGCGCTGTCTCGGCCCGATAATCGTCGCTCGCATTTGCATTTTGACCAGTAGCGGGAGCTGGCTTGGCAACTCTAAACAAGCTGTCCACTTCGCGTGCCATTGGGTCGGCAATGCGAGACGCGATGGAACCAATTCCAGACGCAGCACCGCGTGCAATCGAGGTTGCAGCACTTGTCGCGACGATGGCACCGATCGCGACAGCCGTTGCCCACACGAGCAGACCGTGCGCGCCGTCTCTGAATTCGACTTCGCTCTGAACGCTGCTCCAGCGATGCCGCATCCGGCCGGATAGATAGCCGCCGAGCGAGAACGCCCAAATATACGACAGGATCATCCATAACACCGATCCGAAACCTACGGCTTTGACACTTCCCGACGTAGACGTCCAAGGCGATACTGCCGATAAACCGACCGCTGCCCCGAAGGACAACAAAACAAACGACACCGCCAGTGCTGTGATTGCGCCCGCTAATACCGCGCCCCATTCGACGTAACTGCCCGGCGATGCCATGACAGTCGCGCCCGATGCCACGACGCTTCTATTTTCTACGACGGCCATGCCAGCCTCCTCGTCTAAAATCCGTTATTAGAACATTGATCGGAATGTCTCGGCTTCAGCGCAGCCCAAACAGGCTCAATACCGCCATGACAACGACAACGAGCCCAACGAGGTAAATGATGCCATTCATGATATTTGCTCCTTGTGACGATCTGCAAGTTCGCTATCAGAATGTTTTTGTGACGAAAATGTTCCTGTTGCCTGTTGCAACTCGGGGCAGGGACAACGCGGCAGCCCGTAGGCGCTGCAAAGTTGCCAGCCGCTCGAATTCGTCAACTCTGCAGCAAGGCCGGGACGACAAGCTGACACATTCATGCCAGAGTGTGCGCGCCTGGCGCAGAAGGCGGCCAAAATTCCGTTAGTGTGAATTGTGTAACAGTGGGGGTTGCCGTGAGTGATTTGCGTGGGGTTCTCATTATCAGCGAAGACGCAGTGCTCAAGGGCGACGTCAAAAACTGCAAACGCATGGAAGTGTACGGTTATGTCGAGGGCGACCTCGCGGCCGAAAACCTCATCGTGCACGAAGGCGGCCAGTACTATGGCAAGGTCAAAGCCGATAGCGCCGTCATCGAGGGCGCGCTGCAAGGCGACGTCCGGATCAAGAACCTGATCTCCATCAAGAACTCCGGCTCGGTTCACGGCAACGTCAAATACGGGCGGCTGGCAATGGAAGAGGGCGCAGACCTCACCGCGCAAGTGCGCAACGTGCCCCCAACGCTCGCCGGAGACCTCGATATTGCCGTCGACAAGGGCCGCTCGGTCCGCATCACGGTCGACGATCTCAATGCCGTCGATCCGGACGACAAGCCGGAAAATTTGATATTTACGGTGTCCAACACTGCCAACGGCTTTGTGGCGCTCGCCGCGGCGCCCGCCACCCCGGTCGTCAATTTCACGCAAGCCGACCTCGAAGGCGGCCGGGTGGTCTTCGCCCATGACGGCACCAATACGCAAACCGCAAATTTCGATGTCATCGTGGCCGATCATGCTGGCGCGATGTCGGGTGGCCCGCAAACCGTTAAGGTCGCTGTTCGCGCCTGAAATCCGAATATCGAAGCCGTGTAAAGCGGTTTTGCCAGCGCGCTGGCGGGCCTCTATAAGTGCCCGCCATGACAAACCTATTCGAAGCTGCAGGCATGGATAAGGGGGCACCGCGCCCGCTCGCCGATCGCCTGCGTCCCAAAACGCTAACGCAAGTGGTTGGCCAAGATCATCTCGTGGGGGCCGAGGGCTCGCTGACCCGTGTGCTTAAATCTGGCCGGCTACCGAGCCTCATCCTGTGGGGCCCGCCGGGCTCGGGTAAAACCACGATTGCGCGGCTGCTGGCTGGCGAGATCGACCTGGTGTTCGAACAGATGTCGGCGATCTTTTCGGGTGTGCAGGATTTGCGCAAAGCATTCGAGCGCGCCCGAAGCTTGCGCGAGCAGGGTCGCGGCACGCTACTGTTTATCGACGAGATCCATCGCTTCAATCGCGCTCAGCAGGATAGCTTCCTGCCGCATATGGAAGACGGTACGATCACGCTCGTCGGCGCCACGACCGAAAATCCCTCGTTCGAACTCAACGCCGCTTTGCTGTCGCGCGCGATGGTGTTGACGCTCAACCGGCACGACGATGCCGCGCTCGAAGATCTGTTGCAGCGGTCTGAAAAGGAAATGGGCCGGGCTTTGCCAGTCGATCCGGATGCTCGCGACGCTTTGAAAAGCATGGCTGACGGCGATGGTCGCGCCATCATCAATCTGGCCGAGGATGTGTTCGGCGCGGTCACGCAGCAGGGCAAGCCGCTCAATCGCGAGGGGCTGGTCAAGCTCGTTCAGCGGCGCGCGCCCATTTACGATAAAAGCCGCGAGGGTCATTACAACCTGATATCTGCTTTGCATAAGAGTGTCCGCGGGTCCGATCCAGACGCGGCGCTTTATTGGTTGTGCCGGATGTTCGTCGGCGGCGAGGACCGGTTGTTTCTCGCTCGTCGCTTAGTGCGGATGGCGGTGGAAGATATAGGCTTGGCCGACCCGCAAGCGCTCGTCGTGGCGAGTGCCGCCAAGGACGCTTTCGATTTTCTGGGATCTCCCGAAGGCGAGCTGGCACTGGCGGAGGCCTGCGTATACTTGGCCACCGCGCCGAAATCGAATGCCAATTACGTCGCCTTCAAAGCCGCCATGCGGGCGGCCAAGGAGCACGGATCGCTGTCGCCCCCTAAGGCCATTCTCAACGCACCGACCAAGTTCATGGAGGAGGAGGGCTACGGCGACGGCTACGCTTACGATCACGATCAGCCCGATGCCTTTTCCGGCCAGAACTATTTCCCCGACGAATTCAAATCGCGCCCCTCATATTACGAGCCCGTCGAGCGCGGCTTTGAACGCGAGATTAAGAAGCGCCTGGAGTATTGGGCGAAGCTCCGGCGTGAACGCGGCGGGGCGCGATAGCCGCCTTTGCTAGCTGTCCGACGGATCTCTTACGCATGCTGAACCGTTGTTCACCGCGCTGGCCACAAACCGTCACAAAACCTTGAAAAATGCGGTCCATTGCGCCGACGCCTTGAACCCCCGTCACTCTGATGAGGGAAACGCCGTTAGCCATCGATAGGAGACCGACCCCATGAAATACATTATTGCCACGATATTGCTCGCAGCTTTTTCCGGATCTGCCTTCGCAGACGCGTCGTGCACGACGATGGCAGCTGAGAAGAAACTTGCAGGCGCCGCCAAATCCAGCTTCATGACGAAGTGCGAAAAGGATGCGATGACCGCCTGCGATACCGACGCCAAAGCCAAGAAGCTTGCTGGCGCTGCACTCGATTCCCATATGAAGAAATGCGTCGTCGATGCCGTTGGCAACAAAGACAGCATGACCTGCAAGGGCCAAGCTGCTGAGAAAAAGCTTGCAGGCGCTGCCGCCGATAGCTTCTTGAAGAAATGCGAAACCGACGCCGCAACCGCGTGTGATGCCGATGGCAAATCCGCGAAACTCTCCGGTGCTGCTCTCGATGCGCACATGAAGAAGTGCATCGGCGACGCCGTCGGCTCGAAGTAAGCGCCAACGCCTCAAATTCGATAGAGTGAAAGCGCGGATGCCCCCATCCGCGCTTTTTCATTTTTCATCAGCTGGCGCGCGACTGCGGCACCTAACTGTGGGCGGGGTGGATCGCGCGCTCGTGGTAGGCGAGCGAATCTGCCAACTCTGGGTTGGTAGAACGCGGCGCAGGAGCAAACGGGCGCATGATCCAATTCATCGATTTGTGGCGCGCGCATCCGTTTAATTGCGGCGGCCACTGCGATTGGCCAAGCTCTGCCGCCGCGTGGCATTCGATCAGAGCGATGACGACGGCGCTGGTGCGTACCGGCGTCGCAGAAGGCGACGTCGCGCGCGGCGAAACCGCAATCCCCGAGCACCAAGGCGAACCCGGCGCGCTTGTCCTCGCCGCGCGTCTCGACGCAGCCCGGCACCACGGATTTGGCAAGCGCGAGACCATTAGCCCGGCTTGCGAAAATGACGTCTTTCGCGCCATCGTTGGCCGCACAGGCGTTGTGCTTAATCGTGGCCACGATCCCCGGATCGATGTCTGGAACGGCCAGCGATCGGCCACGATGGGCTTGGCGCGCTGGGTGCAACTGTTAACGGCGCGGCCCGGCGACGCGCCAAACGCTCCTGAAATGTGGTTTTGGCCGCTGCCAGACAATTGCGGTGGCCCAGACTGAGCTGGCCCAAACAGCTGCGATAGCATGGAGCTTTCGTCTGGCACTTGAGGGCGCTATAGCATCAAGCGCGACATCAAGGACCGTTCATGAAATTCTTACTTCTGGCCTCAGCGGGCGGCGCCATCGGCGCTGGCTTGCGTTTTCTTATTAATCAGGCCTTTGCCACCCGCGGCGTTGGTGGTTTTCCCTGGGCGACGCTGACCGTCAACATTGCCGGCGCATTCCTCATGGGCATCGTTATGACGTTGGTTGTTGAGAAATTTTCAGGCTCACCGGAAATTAGGACATTTTTTGCAACGGGGATCCTGGGCGGCCTGACGACGTTTTCGGCTTTCACCTACGAAGTCTCGCAACTGATCGCGGCGGATGGTCCAGCGAGCCCGCGCATGCTCATTTATATTGCCGGGTCGGTGCTGTTGTCTCTGAGCGCGCTCTACGCCGGTATAGCAGTTTCCCGCGGGGTGTTGTGATGACGACGAAATCAGGCGCGGGCAAATACGACCCGATGAACTTCGATCCAGACAAACCCTCGAGCCGCAAATCCCACGCCGCCACACTCGATCCTGGCAAGCCCGAGAGTGGCAAAGTCGAAACCATCAAGGTGGGCGACGCGGACGACGATATGCGGCTCGACCGCTGGTTCCGCATTCACTTCCCCGAAGTCGGCTACACCTACCTGCAAAAACTGCTGCGCTCGGGCCAAGTCCGCGTCAACTCAAAGCGCGCCCAGGCCAACGACCGGCTCGGCGCTGGCGCTGAGATCCGCGTTCCAGCGATCGTGCGCCAGCCGAAGAAAACCGGCAGCGGATTGAAAGCGCCGCCCGGCGTCTCCAAAGGCGACCGCGACGCCATTGAAAAAATGATCATCTACGAGGACGAACATGTGTTGGTCCTCAACAAGCCATTCGGTCTTGCGGTGCAGGGCGGCTCCGGCACCAAAAAGCACATCGACGGGATGCTCGAAAACATGGCCGACCGCTTTGGCGGCGAACGCCCCAGGCTCGTCCATCGCATCGACCGTGACACCACCGGCATTCTTCTTATTGCGCTCAATCGTGATGCTGCCGCCAAGCTCGGCCGCACGTTTCAAACGCGCTCGGCGGCCAAGACCTATTGGGCGCTCGTCAACGGCGTGCCAAAGCCAGCGCAAGGCAAGATCGAGGCGGCGCTCGTTAAAGCTTCGGGCCCCGATGGCGATAGAGTGCGCAAAGCACAGCCGGGTGAGCAAGCGGTCGCCATGCACGCAACGACGCATTATTCGGTGATCGATCAGGTCGCCCGCAAGGCCGCTTGGGTATCCTTGAAGCCCGTCACGGGCCGCCAGCATCAGTTGCGCGCGCACATGCACATGATCGGCCACCCCATCGTCGGCGATAATAAGTACGAAGGCGACACGAACATGCCGGCTGCAAACATCGACAAAAAGCTGCATCTGCACGCCCGCCGCCTGATCATCCCGCATCCCAAAACCGGCGCTAAGCTCGACATTACCGCGCCGTTGCCCGAACACATGAAAGCGACCTGGGACGTGCTTAGCTTTGACGTCAAAAAGTTCGAAAAAGACGGGGAATGAGGCTCATGGAGCATCGCGTCTCATGAAGCTCGTCATCTTCGATTGCGATGGAACCATCGTGGACAGCCAATCGGGCATCGTACTGTCGATGGATTTCGCCTTCCAGTCGCTGCAATTGACGCCGCCCTCGCGCGCGCAAACGCTCGCCGTCGTCGGCCTATCGCTGCCCGAAGCCTTCGCCGCGCTCGCGCCCGATGTCGAATACGAGAAGCGGCGCGAATTGGCCGATCACTACAAAAGTGCATTCCGTCAAATGAACCGCGATCCAGCCGAACACGAGATCTTGTTCCCACACGCCAAGGAGACGATTGCGGCTCTGGCTGAGCGCGAGGACATGGTACTTGGCATCGCCACCGGCAAATCCAAGCGCGGGGTCGACAGGCTGATCGAGCGCGAGGGCTGGCACGGCCATTTCATCACCATTCAAACCGCCGACGATCACCCCTCCAAGCCCCACCCTTCGATGATCTATACGGCGATGGCGGATGCCAACGCGGCAAAGCCCGGCACGGTGATGGTTGGCGACACGTCATACGATATCGAGATGGCGCGGGCGGCCGGCGTCGGCGCCATTGGCGTGACGTGGGGCTACCATACGCGTGCGGAATTGGTGGAAGCGGGAGCGCATATCATCATCGATCGCTACGAGCAGCTTCCCCGCGCCGTAGATGAACTTCTGAACAAGGCAGGCTAATTCTCATGAGCCCTAAGTCGCGCAACGATGGCAATGGCGGCAATGGCCACGGCAAAACGGCCGCCGAAGATGAAGCGCCAGCCGCGCCAGCCGAAGTTATTGGCAAGGTGCTTGGCCGCGAGCCCCCTAAGCCCCTAATCAAACGCTTCTACAGCCAAGCGACCGTCGGCGAGGGCGCGTTTTTCCAGATCTTACTCGATGGTCGCGTCGTCAAGACACCGACCAAGCGCGCCTTGTTTCTCCCCACCCGCCAATTGGCCGAAGCGGTCGCGCATGAGTGGTCGTCGCAAGGCGAATTCGTCAATCCCGCGACCATGCCTCTGACGCGCTTTTCGAATACCGCCATCGATCAGGTCAGTGCCGCGCTCGGCGAAGTTGCCTCAGACATTACCGCTTATGCCGACAGCGATCTCGTGTGCTATCGCGCCCACGAGCCCGATGATCTCGCGGCCCTGCAAAGCACCCGCTGGGACCCGGTTGTCGCATGGGCGCGCGAGGCGCTGCGGGCGCACTTCACGATCATCAAAGGCGTCATCCCCGTGGAACAGCCGCGTACTGCGATCTTCGCTGTGGGAGCAGCACTCGAGCCGCACGAACCGTTCCGACTGACCGGGTTGCATGTTTTAACGACGTTGACGGGATCTGCTCTGCTTGCGTTGGCTCACGCGCGCGGCTTTCTCTCGGCGGCCGACGCTTGGTCGGCGGCTCATGTCGATGAGGATTTTCAGATCAAGACGTGGGGCCCCGACGATGAGGCGGCTGTCCGGCGCAAGCACCGGTTAGCAGAGTTCGAAGCCGCGAGCCGGCTGCTGACGCTTCTCAATGCTTGATCCCGGCCGACGCTGACGCCTCAAGCGAGCAGCCCGCGCATCCGGCCCGTTCGACTTGAAGCGTCGCATGGTGGATGCCGAATTTATCTTCGAGCATGTGCGCGGCATCGGTCAGAAACGCGTCGTTTGGTTGCCCGCCCGGCATGACCAAATGACAGGTGAGGGCGGTTTTCGTCGTGCTGATTGGCCAGATGTGCAGATCGTGGATTGCGCTGACGCCGGGTAGTTTTTCCAATACGCCGGCGACACGTGCGGGCTCGATGGCAGGCGGCACGGCATGCATCGCAAGCGTCGCGCTTTCACGCAATAAACCCCACGTTCCGTAAATGATGATTACGGAGATGACGATGCTGGCGAGCGGATCGATCCAGGGCCAGCCCGTGGCCAGCATGGCAAAACCGGCCAGCACCACGCCGAATGCGATCGCGGCATCGGCCGCCATGTGCAGGTACGCGCCGCGAATGTTGATATCGTCCTTGGTCCCCGACATGAACATCCACGCGGTGAAGCCGTTGACCGCGATGCCGATGGCGGCGACGATCATCACGGTTTTACTGGCGACAACTTCGGGCGTGTTGAAACGTTGAAGGGCCTCCCAAATGATAGCCCCGGTCGCCACGAGCAGGAACACGGCGTTGGCAAGCGCGGCCAGGATCGTCGACGAGCCAAAGCCATATGTGAAGCGCGGCGTTGGCGCGCGTTTGACGAGCGCGCTCGCACCCCAGGCCATGGCCAGTCCCAAGACATCGCTCAAGTTGTGTCCGGCATCTGCCAGCAGCGCGGCGGAATTGGCGATGAAGCCGTAGAAAGCTTCCAACAGCACGAACGCGAAATTGAGCCCTATGCCAACCGCGAACGCAAAGCCGAAGTCTTTCGGCGCGTGTCCGTCGTGGTTGTCGGGACTGTGGTCGTGCGAAGACAATCTGCAGCCCGTCCTGTTTAAATTTCGCATCAACAGCCTAGCACGCCGTGGTCTACTGCCAAACGCCCCGCTGTACGCGGCGCAGCGTCGTCGACGGTGCGATGCAGATACAGGATCTTACGCGCCGATTTTACTCGACGGCCAAGATTCCGGATCAGCGCCGCAGCAATTAAGAATTGCCGCGTCGCATCCGGAATGACGGGTGAAGTCGTCATCGCAGATCCATCGTCCCGGTCGCCTTAGCCGATCTGGCGAGCTGCGAGTAATATGGCGGAAGTGATTCGGCCACCTCAGGACTTATCGAACCCATGAACCAAGGCCCCCGCATTCCCGAACTTGCCCAGCGTGACCGCTTCGTGCGCCGCGCGGTGCAGGAATGGCGGGTCTACACCTTGGCCGACGAAGAGCGCGCCGGCGTCGCCTCGACCCGCTCAGTCGGGCGCACCGTACAACTGTTCTGGTCGAGCCCGCTCGAAGCGAAGCGCTGGGCTGAAGCGCTGGCAGGTGCGGATCAACTGCAAGAAATTCCGCTGCAGGAATTCGCGGCCGACATCCTGCCTGGAATCGCCAGCGGCAAGGGCCTGATCGGCGCCGATTGGGTCGCCGATCCCGTCGAGGCCGAGGTCGATCCTGGCGATTTGTTGTTGCGCCTCAAAACAGAAGCGGTCAGCCGATTGCTGGCTCATCTGACCGAGAAGGGTGAAGTTTTCATTCTCGAGGGCGACAAAGGCCCACACGTCCATGCCGTGACGCGGCGGGCCGGCGAAGTTTACCTGCTGCAGATTTATACCAGCCGTCAGGATGCCGAGCGCGCCTTGAAACGCGCCGGGGCAAAGAAAGTCATCGCCGATCCGATTGCTGACTTCAGCGCCTCGACCCTACCGTGGGCCATCGAGCGCGGCCATCTCGTGGCGTTGGAGCCGATCCCGGGAGCTGGCACGCTGGAAGTTGCAGCCGCTGATGTGCGCACCCGGTTAGCGTTGGCCGTTGAAGCAGCCGCGAAGGCCCGCCGCGACGTGGCTTGATCGATCAACGATACAAAAGGCGACTTTGGCCATGAGCAATGACCACATCAAACTGATCGGCGCGGCGGCCGCCATCATCGTTCTTGTCGGCCGCGTTTATTGGCGTGTGCGCGGAATGCAAGGCGATGCTCGCGATATGGAGCTTCGCAAAACCTTATCTGGAAGTATGCGACCCATCGCCGTCATGACCGGATTATTGTTATATTTCCTCTTCGCCCGCGCTTGATGTCTCAAGCAATGATCAGGAAATCGCCTGCGGTGATCGATGGCGCATTGCTGAAATCGGCGATGAGCACCGGTGCGAATGCCGCGCCGTTGCCATCGAGATCAGCCCACAATTGATGGGTGTCGGTTTCGTACAGCAGATGCTGCGCGGCTGTCTTTGCCACATGATCGGCCGAACTCAGCAACTCTGTGGCCTTGACGGCGCCGCCGACCGTGCTTGTCAAATGGAAGGCTTTGGCGGAAACGTCGAGACGGTCGAGGCCGCGTTCAAACCCTAAGACGTGATCGGCACCGCGATTATATTGCATGACTTGACGGTCGGCACCCGCGCCGCCGATGAGACTGTCGCGGCCAGCATCGCCAAACAGGGTGTCGTTGCCGGTGCCGCCCGAGAGGTAATCGTCGCTCGCGCCGGCTCGCAGGATGTCGGCGTCCTCGTTGCCTTTCAAGATGTCGCGGCCCGCGCCGCCGTAAAGCAAATCGTTGCCGGCGGAACCGTTCAAGGTGTCGGCGCCAGCATCGCCATAGAGTTTGTCGTTGCCGACGCCACCGACGACAAAGTCGTCGCCGTCGTTGCCGTGGAGCACATCGTCGCCACGCTCGCCGTCGACGCGATCGTTGCCGCCTTGACCGTTCAGCGTGTCGTTGCCGATCCCGCCATAGAGGAAATCGTTGCCGAGGCCGCCGTTGACGAGGTCGTTGCCGTCGAAAGCAAAAATGAGATCGTCGAATGCGGTGCCCAGCAGGTTATCTGGTCCCTGGGTGCCCAATTTGGTGTTGAATGCCATGGAAGCCTCCGTCGAATATCGTGCACAAGCAAAATGAAAAAGCGAAGTGAGCGAAACCTGGATAGCTGATTTTTGTCAATATGGGATGAACAGCCGATTAACCTACGGCTTGGAAGTGGTCAGAACTTCATCGCCGCCCAAGCCTGCCCGTCGTTTTCGGCGCGAGCATGTGATGTGACGGCTGCTAGATAATATAAAAATCGCTCGCCAGCACAACGTCTGCGTTGCCTTCGGTGAAATTCAGAGTTGCAATCAATAACGGAGAAAATGCACCGCCAGTCCCGTCCTTATCGAAGTACAGCTCGTGCGCGGTCGCCCGGAATATGAACTGGGCCGTCGCGATGCTCGCGGCGATGGGCGCAGCCACGCCGATATTCCTGATTTCGCCGGGTGTTACGCCGAGACCAATGTTGAATTCGTTATGATCGATCAGCAGTCTATCGGCGTCGGTGTTTCTATAAATGCCAACGAGCGCGTCGGCTCCTTTGCCGTATTCAAGTTGAAGCAGGTCCTGTCCGAATGAGCTACCGCCGATCGTGTCGGCCCCTTCTCCGCCGCGGAGTATCGACGTGGTATTCGCAATGTCCGTACCGAAAATTCTGTCGTCTCCTTTGCCGCCATAAGCTGTGCCACCATCGGCAACGACCCTGATGGTGTCGTCGAAATCCGAGCCGATGATATTTTCGATCGACGAGAATGTGTCGTTGGCGGCAGCGCCTGCAGAAGTTGCAAAACGCAAATCTACCGTTACCGCCGCCGTCGCATTAGAATAGTCGACTGTGTCGACGCCGTCGCCGCCGTCAATGGCATCGGCGTCGAGATCGGCGCCGGGCCTTAAGGTGTCATTGCCGATGCCGCCAAATAGCTAATCGGCACCGGAGCCGCCGCTAACCAGGTCATCGCCTGCGTTGCCATTGAGGACGTCATCGCCGACGCCACCTTTTAGCAGGTCGTTACCAGCGCCACCGTGCAGTGTATCCTTGCCCGCGCCGCCGTCGAGGTTGTCAGCGCCGCTACCTCCGAATAATCTGTCGTTGCCGTCGCCGCCCCGTAGGGTGTCGGACCCTGCTTTACCAAAAAGGGTGTCGTCGCCAGCAAGTCCGAGGATGAGGTCGGCGAGCGAGGTTCCTTGCAATGTTTCTTTGAACTTCGTGCCTTTGATGAAAGCCATGACGCGCCTCCGGAAAAGTTGGTCGTAACTGCAATTGGCAAGGCCTCAAATACCGTTGGCCCGTGGCGATACTCTAGGACTCAATGGCCTATGCAACAAATCAAATTCGTCAGAATTGTAGTCGCCAGCCTAGCCATTGAATTCGCGGGCGTATTGCTTCTTTCAGCTGGTTGGTCCCCTTGCGCTTGAGGACTGGCGTGCTATCAGACCGGTTCCAATTCATAAGCCAGCCTCTCAAGGTTCAAATCCCCATGAAAGATATTATCGACGAGCTCGAGAAACGCCGCGACAACGCCCGCCTTGGCGGCGGGCAGGTGCGTATCGACAGTCAGCACGGCAAAGGCAAACTGACGGCGCGCGAGCGCATCGAGCTGTTGATGGACGAGAACTCGTTTGAAGAGTTCGACATGTACGTCGAGCACCGCTGCACCGAATTCGGCATGGAAAAATCGAAGGTGCCCGGCGACGGCGTCGTCACCGGCTGGGGCACGATCAACGGCCGCGTCGTCTACGTGTTCGCCAAAGACTTTACCGTCATGGGCGGCTCGCTCTCTGAGACGCACGCCCGCAAGATTACCAAGATCCAAGACATGGCGCTGAAGAACCGCGTGCCCATCATCGGGCTGTTCGACGCTGGCGGCGCGCGCATCCAAGAGGGTGTCGACGCCCTCGGCGGCTACGGCGAAGTGTTCCAGCGCAACGTTTTGGCCTCGGGCGTCGTGCCGCAGATCTCCGTCATCATGGGTCCGTGCGCCGGCGGCGACGTCTATTCGCCGGCGATGACCGACTTCATCTTCATGGTGCGCGACACCAGCTACATGTTCGTCACCGGTCCAGACGTCGTCAAGACCGTCACCAACGAAACCGTGACGGCTGAAGAGCTCGGCGGCGCGCGCGTGCACACATCTAAGTCGTCTGTCGCTGACGGCGCCTATCGCGACGACGTGCAAGCGCTGCTGCAGATGCGCCGCCTGATGGACTTCCTTCCCGCCAACAACAAGTGCGGCGTGCCGCTGCTGCCTACGAGCGACAGCGCCGATCGCGAGGACTTTTCGCTCGATACGCTCATTCCGACCAATCCCAATCAGCCCTACGACATTAAAGAGCTGATCCTCAAGATCGTGGACGAGGCCGACTTTTTCGAAATCCAGGAAGCCTACGCAAAAAATATCATCACTGGCTTTGCGCGCATGGAGGGCCGCACTGTCGGCATCATCGCCAACCAGCCGATGGTTCTGGCCGGCGTGCTCGATAGCGACGCCTCGCGCAAGGCCGCCCGCTTCGTCCGCTTCTGCGATTGCTTTGAAATTCCGATCCTGACCTTCGTCGACGTTCCGGGATTTTTGCCCGGTACCGCGCAGGAGTACGGCGGCCTCATCAAGCACGGCGCCAAGCTGCTGTTTGCTTACGCCGAAGCGACCGTGCCGAAAGTCACCGTCATCACGCGCAAGGCCTACGGCGGCGCCTACGATGTGATGAGTTCCAAGCACATTCGCGGCGATATCAACTACGCCTGGCCGACGGCGGAGATCGCCGTTATGGGGGCCAAAGGCGCGGCCGAAATTTTGTATCGCTCGGAGCTCAACGATGCCGACAAGATCAAAGTCCGCATCGATGAATATAAGGCGCGTTTTGCCAATCCGTTCGTCGCCGCCGAGCGCGGTTATATCGACGACGTGATCCTACCGCATCACACCCGCCGCCGCATCGCCCGCGCGCTCAACATGCTGCGTAACAAGACGCTCGAAAACCCCTGGAAAAAGCACGACAACATCCCGCTTTAGGGACGCGGGGTAGCGAGACCGATACAGCATTGGAGCGCCGGATCATGAAAGCGACCTACGATAAAAGGACCGATACTTTGACGCTCGTGCTTAAAGAAGGCGCGGCTGTCGCTGAAAGTGACGAAGATAAGCCGGGCATCATTTTGGACTACGATGCCGATGGCCATCTGGTTTCGCTCGAAGTGCTTGACGCTTCAAAGCGCGTCAGTCACGCCGACCGGGTTGACTTGGAAAAGCTTGGGTAGTTGGGCCGTATTTGTCAGCCCCGAAACGGGGCGGCTCGCAGCGTCGCCCATCTTCACTAAATGCCGGCGGCCTCGTGACCTTCGGCCGGGTGGTCTAGAGTTCCCTCGCCGGATTTCTGCACTCAATTGCGGAGCGCTAAAGCCTGTTCCCGCGAAGGCGGACAATGCGAGGGGCCATGTGAAGAATATTTGCACGGCGACCACATTGTCTGGGCCTACTTGCCCCGGTACGTCATGAGACTATTCACAACCTTTGTGCATGCCCGACTACGCGACAGGAACATACTCAAAGAATTGACAGCAAGGTTCTGATGCTGTGTTGGTCCCACGAAAACTTGTTCA
This sequence comes from Hyphomicrobium sp., assembly GCA_031367425.1. Lineage (GTDB taxonomy): Bacteria > Pseudomonadota > Alphaproteobacteria > Rhizobiales > Hyphomicrobiaceae > Hyphomicrobium_B. Next base: position 29,597 of record JANLPU010000004.1, on the reverse strand, counting down.
AACAATGCCTCCGAATTTGGTTCGGTAACCAGGGGCACCTTTAAATAGGGGATCAGCATTTCAGAACCCACCCGGTACAAAATCTCCGGTTCGACATAATTATTCATAGCGGGCGATACGATCCGCCATTCAGCTTCCTCTTTAAACGCTTGATTCTTGATCAAGATGGCGACCCTCAGCAGGTCGGGCTCAAGAAAACCGAAAGTGTGCCAGTAGGACTGAGAAGGATGGGCTGCGCTGTCGAGCCCGCGATCTTCGGCAATTTGCAGCACGGCTGCAAACACTTTTTGGCCCAGCAACCGCTTCTTTTCGGAATTATAAATACATCTTCCCAAAGAAAATTGCGCATTTCTTGCTGACTTTAGAATTGTTGCTGGGCTGAATCCCAAGCTTACACCTTGACCACGCGTACAGTAACCTCTCCATTGGCTCAATAGATTGCCATGCTCAGTGAACGACGTCACAAAGAGTAATGGACCTTGCTCGCTACGAAATTTGATCCAATCTCTGAACTGTTGGATGATCGCGATTTTCTGGCTGGAGCTAGCTTTTTCAAGTTCCGCTGAGCACTCCATGTCCAGGCAGTGTGAAAAATGGTTGAGCTCAGCGGCATCATTCAAAAAGTGCGCTTCGGTTGCCCAAATCCCCTTATCTGCGACGATCCCCAACATCCCAGGAAGAGACGTGTAGTGATAAATAGTTTGCGCCGGTGTGTCGGAATATAGCCGATCTGCGATCTCTTTGAGCATGCCGACCTTTGGATGCGAAAGTGGAAACACTTCGAAGCTTTTGCCATGATTCCTTGTTTGATATATGCCGCCATTCGCGCGGTCCCACCCCGCCAATGTGAACGCCAGCTAAACCCACCATTCAGAACGCGTTCAATGCGGCCCCGCTAAACCTCCCTCATCGAATTCGCACACCACAACGAAACCCGGCGCGGCCGGCAAACAGAAGATGAGGCAAAAGATGTCTAAGACCTTAGCGATCGCCACCGGCCTTTTGATCGCCACGAGCGCCTCGGCTTTCGCTCACACGCCCACCCACGCCGATATCGAAGCGCGCGAACAGCGCCAGCTCGGCGCCATCGAACAGGGCCGCCAGGATGGCTCGATCACGTGGAGCGAAGGCCTGAAGTTGCGCGCCGAACAGAAGCGCATCAAGCAGGCCGAAGAGGCTTACGAAGCTGACGGCCACCTGTCGCTCGGTGAGCGCCGTAACTTGCGCGCTCTGCAGGATCAGGCCCGCCAGGACATCGTGTCGGAAAAAAGTGACGGCTGGCATCGTCCGCGCTGGCTGCCACGCTGGGGCCGCTAAACGCTAGCGCCTGCTTTCCCCTACTGCCTACTGCCTACTGCCTACTGCCCACTGCCTACTGCCTTTCCACTTCCTCGTTCCTCCCCACGCACATCCCCCCGTGCGTGTCCGCCCGGATCCCCATCCGTGGCGAAACTTGAAGAGCCGCTCCACCCCGAGCGGCTCTTTTTTTGTTTGCGGCGCTTTGTTGCGCGCTCGCTGGCCAAACCGAATTCGCGACATGAACAGCGGCTAACACCCACCTTCAGAAGCGGTTCAGGAGCCGCCCGCTAGAACTTCGCTCATGGTCAGCCCAAACCGCTCCCGCGGTCCAAATTGGGCGCCAATGAGATCGAAGGGAACACGTGATGAAACGCTCGACCGCACTCGCGACTGCCGCATTGATGTTGGCATCGGCTGCCACGATTGCGCCAGCTTTTGCCGAGGAAGCTGATGACCTGGCGCCAGCGCGCGTCCAGCGCAACTGGAACGGCGGCGGCAATATCGGCGGCGGACAACGCACGCACGCGCGCGCGGACACTTCGAATAGCTACGCAACTCAGGCGCCCGCCCCCGTAGTTGTTACGCGACCAGCCGCGACGCCGGTTGCCCATGATGACGATGAAGACAATGGCCGACGCGCTGCGCGGTCACAGCGCGTCTGGAATGGCGAGCAACTCGAGCAGCATTCCGAACACAACGAGCATAACCGTTGGAGCCGCGAATACGATCTCGATCCCGCCGAGGCAGAGCGCATTCGCGAAGCGCGCAGAGAAGCCGACCACCACGTCACACTGCGCCGCGATCGCGACGAGAATGACGAAGTGCCGTCGTATTACACGCCACGCCGTTATTGGTGGCATTCCTGGTGGTAACAGCCCACCGCGGGCCGCTACGGTCGGCCAGCGCTCTTGTCCCCTTAACCCCAGAGCGCTGTCTGGCTTGACGAAGAAGGACCGCAGGGCAACCCGCGGTCCTTCTTTTTTGCGACGGTGGCTGCAGATAACCGGTCGGCTTTCGTCTGACGGCATCAACTCCAACTCTAACCGTACACCCCCTCACCCTAGCCCTCTCGCGTCCAAGCGAAGCTTGACTTTGCCAAGAAGGGGAAGGGGACTTTGACCCGTCTATCCATCCCCCGACCGGTCATTCCGGATGCGACACCCACCCGTCATTCCGGATGCGACGCGGCAATCTTCATTGCTGCGGCGCTGATCCGGAATCTTGGCCACGCATAAAATCGCCTTGCCTAAGATCCTGTATCTGCATCGCACCGTCGACGACGCTGCGCCGCGTACAGGATGACGGGTGGGAGGCGCGCAAGATGGCGGGTGGCTCCGCGCACGCAAGCCAAGCGGTGGGAGATCGCAGAGCAGTTTAATCGGCTGCCTCAATCGTGCTTCCAAAATTTGTGCTTCCCGCGCCACAGCAGTGCGGATTGCGTGCCGCAACTGGGCGCCTATTAAGCGGCGATTAAGTTTGCCCACCTAGGTTGAACTCTAGGTTGATGTTGCGGGCTGTGCGGGGATTGCCATGAGTGGTTTGAGATCGTTGCCGATTGACGAAATCTTGCAAGCCGGCAAAATCGCCGATAGCGATGCGCAGAAATTCAGGCGCATTTTTTATGAAGACGGCATCGTCAGCGCTGATGAAGCCGACCTGCTTTTCAAGCTCAACGATCAATGCGCCGTCAAGTGTGTCGGCTGGTCTGAGCTCTTTGTCGAAGGCATCACCGATTTTATCGTATTTCAGGCGCTTCCCCAGGGCTATGTAACCGTCGATAACGCAAACTGGCTCATCGATCGCATTGCCAAAGATGGCAAAGTCGAGAGCCAGAGCGAGATGGAACTCGTCGTCAACGTGCTGGATAAGGCGCGCTGGGCACCGATCAGTCTCGTCAAATTTGCGCTCAAGCAAGTCAAGCACGCGGTCATCTCGGGCGTGGGTCCGCTACGCGCTGGGCAAGCCTTGGAGCCATCGTCGATTACCGCTGGCGAAGTCGATTTATTGCGCCGCATTCTTTATGCGTTCGGCGGCGACGGCCAAGTGGCGGTCACGCGCGATGAAGCCGACATTTTGTTCGATATCGACGAAGCGGTCGAGATTGCGCAAGCCAATCCCGCCTGGACCGATTTGTTCGTCAAGGCCGTTGCCAACGTCATCATGGCCTCGTCTGGCTATGCAGTGCCCTCGCGCGAACAGGCGTTGCGCCAAGAGGCAGCGCTCGATCATCCCGATCAGAAAACGTCCGTGATGGCGTTCCTGCTGTCGATGGTGTCATCGAACTTGTCGTCGGTGCAGGACGCCTATCACGAGCAAACGGCCCAAGATCGCGCCCTCGCCCGCCTCGAACATCAGCGCATCGAGATCATCACCAACGAGGCGATCACCGAAGCAGAAGCCTCCTGGCTTGCAACCCGCATCGGCCGCGATGGCCGCATGAGCCCGAGCGAGCACGCCCTCATCGCCTACCTGAAGCAAGAAAGCCCTAAGATCCATCCGGCACTGTTGGCAGCTGTCGACCGGCTCGCTCACGCCGCCTGAACGAACCGCGATAGTGCGGCTTATTGCTAGCTTCAGGCTCGGGGCGTAGCGCCGTCTGTATGGAGAGGGCGCGCGCCTGGCCCCTCCCGTGGGTCCGCGCAACCGTGGCCCCAGGCACTCGGTGCCGCTCTGATCCAAAAAACGTAGCGTTAACGGCGCTACCGGGGCCGCCGCCGAGCATTCCGCGAAGCATTTAAGGCGCCCGCGTGCGCGTTGCCCCTTGATCGCGGTTTACGGCCCAGCTAGCACCCTTTAAGAACGGTACAACGCGCCAGCGCTGCATGGCGCCCTGCCAGTAATTCCGCCTGCCAAACAAGGGACAAGCCCCGACGATGTTCAAAAAGATCCTGATTGCGAATCGCGGTGAGATTGCCTGCCGCGTGATAAAGAGCGCGCGCCGGATGGGTATCAAGACCGTTGCCGTCTTTTCCGACGCCGATCGGGACGCGCTGCACGTCGAGATGGCCGATGAAGCGGTCCACATCGGTCCCCCCGCAGCCGCGCAATCTTATCTAATGATGGACAAGATCATTGCAGCGGCCAAGCAATCTGGTGCCGAGGCTGTCCACCCCGGTTACGGTTTTCTGTCCGAACGCGAAGCTTTCCCTATCGCGTTGCAAAAGGCCGGGCTCGTATTCATCGGACCTAATTCCCACGCCATCGCCGCCATGGGCGACAAGATCGAAAGCAAGAAGGCGGCAGCGGCCGCCAATGTCTCGATCGTTCCGGGCTACATGGGCGAAATCAAGGACGCGGCGCATGCCGTCAAGATCTCCAATGAGATCGGCTATCCGGTGATGATCAAGGCGTCGGCCGGTGGCGGCGGCAAGGGTATGCGTATCGCCTACAACGCGCGCGAAGCCGAAGAGGGGTTCCAACTCGCCCGCTCTGAAGCCAAATCGTCGTTCGGCGATGACCGTTGCTTCGTCGAAAAGTTCATCGTCAACCCGCGCCACATCGAGATTCAGGTGATGGGCGATAAGCACGGCAACGTCGTCTACCTGGGCGAGCGCGAATGCTCGATCCAGCGCCGCAATCAAAAGGTGTTGGAAGAAGCGCCATCACCGCTGCTCGATGAGAAGACGCGCCGCGCCATGGGCGAACAGGCCGTCGCTTTGTCTAAGGCGGTCGGATACGACAGCGCCGGTACGGTGGAGTTCGTCGCAGGCCAGGACAAATCGTTCTTTTTTCTTGAAATGAACACGCGCCTGCAGGTCGAGCACCCCGTCACCGAGCTGATCACCGGCATCGACCTCGTCGAGCAGATGATCCGCGTCGCGGCTGGCGAAAAACTGCCGTTCAGCCAAGCCGATATCAAACTCAACGGCTGGGCGGTGGAGAGCCGCGTTTATGCCGAAGATCCTTATCGCAACTTCCTGCCCTCCATCGGCCGCCTGGTGAAATATCGCCCGCCAGCCGAAGGTGTCGCCAACGGCATCACCGTGCGCAACGACACGGGCGTGTTCGAAGGCGGCGAGATTTCGATGTTCTACGATCCGATGATTGCCAAGCTCGTGACCCACGCGCCGACGCGTGCGCAGGCCATTGCCGCCCAGGCCGAAGCGCTCGACGCGTTCTATATCGACGGCATCCAGCACAACATTCCGTTCCTGTCGTCGGTGATGCAGAACGCGCGCTGGCAGTCGGGCAATTTGTCGACCGGGTTCATCAAGGAAGAATATCCAGACGGCTTCAAGCCAACGACGCCAGCTGGCGCCAATTTGAAGATCCTGGCCGCCGTCGCCGCCGTTATCGATCACTTGAGCAACGACCGCCGCCGCGCAATCAGCCAGCAGATGACCGGTTCGCCCGTGCGTTTTGCCAAGAAGCGCGTCGTCAAAGTCGGCGATACGTCGGTCTGGCTTGCCGTCTCGGGCGCAGCACCGGGCCCCTACACGACGACATTCCTCGATAATGGTGGCAAACCGCACGACACCCTCACTCTCGATGCGCCGTGGTGGCCGGGCGATCCGGTGTGGCACGGGGTCGTGGGTAAAGACAAAGTCGCGGTTCAGATCCGCCCGATTGCCAACGGCATCAATCTCGCCTTCCGCGGCATCCAAGCCCCGGCCTACGTCTATACCGAGCGCGAGGCGCAGCTTGCCGCCCTGATGCCGGTCAAAGCGGCAGCCGATATGTCGAAGTATCTGCTGTGCCCCATGCCGGGTCTGGTCAAAGCGATCTCAGTGGAAGAGGGCGCCAAGGTCCAGGCCGGCGATAACCTCGCCGTCGTCGAAGCCATGAAGATGGAGAACATCTTGAAGGCCGAGCGCGATGGCGTGGTGAAGAAGATCAACGCCAAAGCCGGCGACAGCCTCGCCGTCGACGCCGTCATCCTAGAGTTCGCGTAACGCGAGGCTGGTCTGCGCTCAAACCCCATCGGCAATCCCTTGGCGCGGGCCTCCCCGGAACGCGCATGCCTTACCACCCGCATTCCCGGAAGGCGCGCAGAGCGCGGCTATCCGGGACCTTTACCTAATGCCGATTGAGCTCAATTGCTGAGAGGTAACGATCCCGGCTCTCCAACGCGCGTGGCCCGCGCGTCTTCTGTCGGGACGGCGGGTTTGGGGTGGAGGGTCGCGCCGCCCGCGCAAACATTTCGCGAAGAGCACCTGCGGGCGCAGCGCTAACTGTTTCTGAACGGTTTTGAGCTACCCTGTGCAACTTGAGGAGCAACGCGTACCACCGGGGTGGCGTCGTGCCGAACTTGAGTTTGCAGGATATAATCGACCCGCGCGGTCGCGCCGACCGGCGTGGCTTGGCCGTGCTCGCCGCGATCCTCATCGGCGGCCAAGTTGGCATTTACGGCGCGCTGATTGCTTCTGGTGCCGATCTCAACAGCGGACCCGCGGCCCTCGTTCACTTGAGCTTCGGCTGGCTCGGGCTCGTGGCCATCTCCAAGCGCATGCACGATCTGGGCGTCACCGCGTGGCGGCTGGTAGTCGGCGCTATCGGCATGATCATCTGGTCGGTTGCCGGCAGCCTTGCGATCCTATTCTGGTTCGGCGAAGAGGCCGTCACGCCCGGCGGCCCGGGCATGATTGCGATGATGGCCGCTGCCATTATCCCCCTCGCTGCCGTCACGCTGTGGTTGCACTTTGCGCGCGGCGATGTGGGCGAAAACAGGTTCGGACCGGTCCCCGGGCCATTCGGATTCTCGATGCCGAAAGCGGCACGCCGCGCGCCCAACGCCGCCCCGATTGTCCGCACGGCTTAAACCAGCCAAGCACTAACCGCAGCGCCGGGCCTCGCGCCGCAAGCCGTTGAGGATCGGCTCATAGGCCTCTTCGTCGCGCGTCTCGGGATAGACCATGTAGACCGGGTAGACGAAGCGGCGCGCCTGTTTGACGGCCCGCAACCGACCGCGCGCGAGCTTTGATTTGATCATCCGCGCGGGCACGTAAGCCGAGCACTCGTTGGCAAAGAGGTAGTCGAGGCTCATCGCGCCAAGGTCGAGATTGAGCCCCGGATTGGTCATTTCGGGGAAGGCGGCGGCGTGATCTTGCTGAAAATCCGGGCCCCAATCGATGAACACATAGTCTGGTCCACCCTTCCTTGAAATGGTCTGGGCGCTCGAGACGAGCACGAATTCTTCATCGAATAAATGCTCGATAACGAGCCCCGGCGGCTGCAGGGGGCGGTAGACGACCGCCATGTCCAGAGTACCCTCGATGAGGCGATGGGTGAGCGAATTACTGTCGCCGGCGGACGCCGAGACCGCGATGTCAGTGATATTTGTGCGCAGCCAAGCCACCCATCGCAATAAAAAACCGGTCCACAACGCGACCGGCGCGCCGACCGCCAAGTGATCGCGATGCTGATCCGAGAGGCCGACTTCGAGCTGCGCATGCTGCCAGACGCGCACCAAAGCGAGCGCATGTTTTTGGAATTGTTCGCCCGCCGAAGTGAGATCGGCGCCGGTCTTGGAACGTTCGAATAAAGGCCGTCCTAAAAGGTCTTCTAGCCCTTTGATGCGCGCCGACACGGTCGATTGTGTGATGTTCATCTTGCGTCCGGCTTCGATGAAACTGCCGGTCTCTGCGACCATCAAGAAGGTGCGTGCGAGCGTAACGTCCATGGTGACCTCGTGGCGACTTTTCTGTGTCCTGATCTCATCTATCGAAAAAACCGATAGTAGTCAGCGGAAGATTTCGTTTGTGGATAGACTTGAATCTCACCAAATTGCAAATGCCTCGACCTGAGTCGCGGCAGAATAGGTTCGCTTCAAGCGAATCGTTAACGGAAGGACGACCCAGATGAAGAAAGTCGCAGCCAAGAAGACCGCCAAGAAAGCTCCTGCCAAGAAAGCCGCAGCAAAGAAGAAGAAGTAATTTTTCTGCCGCGAATCCGGGGAGCAGCTGTGATGACCCAAACGGTAAAAGCAGCTCTCACGATCGCAGCTCTTCTCATGACCTCGGCCGCGTCAGCGGTCACGGTCACCAACCGCGGCGACAAGGACGTCAAAGTCACTGTCATCGAGGGCGAGGCAAAGCAGGATCAAGTCCTGCAGCCCACCAAGGTGCTCGAGGGGGTCTGTCAGAAGGGCTGTATCATCCGCCTCAACGACAGCGAGAACGACGAATACGAGCTGGAAGGTTCGGAAGCCGTTTCGATCGAAGAGGGGTTCCTCTATTACGATAGTCCAGTTGGTGAAGGTGCGCCGCAAGGCGGCACTACTCCGGCTCCGGGCGAAGACAAAAAGCAGTAGAGGCCTATTGCGGCGGTCTATAAAGCGCCCGTTCCCTTGATTGGGGACGGGCGCTTTTCTTATGCATTATCTGAGGTTTGTGCATTTTCATACTGCAAAGGGGCGGCCACGCCCCGATTGCATTCAAAGCCGAGAGCATTCAATTGGGCGAGCACTCGAACGCGGCTCAACACTCCTGGCGGCTTGACCATTATCAGCGCGCGAGAGCGGTCATCGCGAGCTGAACGGCCACACCATCGTGGAAGGATCAAACGATCGGTTTTGTCGATGGCTCGTCTCGCACCATGCCAAAGCCTCTGACCGGCGAAGTGGCTCACCCCGTTCGTTCAGTCCGGCGGCGCGACGGGGCGCACCGGCCCGAACACGTTTTCGAACGCGCGCCGCAGTGCGACGTCGGCATCAGCCATCGACACGGGCAGGCCGAGATCGGCAAGGCTCGTGACGCCGTGATCACGGATACCGCAGGGAACGATGCCATCGTAGTTGGAAAGATCGGGCTCGACGTTGAGGCTGATGCCGTGGGTCGTGACCCAGCGGCTGACCCGTAATCCGATCGCCGCAATCTTATCTTCGCCCGCATCTTGTCCCGGCCGACCGGGGCGCGCCACCCAGATACCGACGCGGTCGGGGTGGGTTTGACTTTTGACGTTGAACGCGGCCAACGCCTGCGCCACCCAGGCTTCTAAGTTGTGGACAAGCGCGCGCACGTCGCCGTTGCGGGTTTTCAAGTCGAGCATGACGTAAGCGACCCGCTGGCCGGGCCCGTGATAGGTGAACTGCCCGCCGCGTCCGCTCTCAAACACCGGCAAGCGGTGCGGATCAACGAGGTCGGCGGCTTTGGCGCTGGTGCCGGCGGTGTAGAGCGCTGGGTGTTCGAGCAGCCAGACGAGTTCGCGCGCTTGACCTTCGCGGATGGCCTGGGCGCGCGCGTTCATCACCTCAAGCGCGCGCGGATAGGCGACAAGGTGATCGCTGATCGCCCATTCGATCGGGGCAGAAGGCGGTTCGTTGGTGCTTGGCATCAGGTGCTGTGGCCTAGACTGTAGCGGCGGACCGAGATGGCCATAAGAACCGATATCGGGATGAAATACAGCAATCGCCGGATTGAAGTGCATAGGCAGCGAAGGTACGAAGCTCTGAAGTGATCGCTTGAAGCATACCGTCATCCCGGCGAAGGCCGGGACCCACGGCATGTCAAATTAGGGCATTAATATACTTGACTCAGCGCATGGAGAAATTCCATGCTAGCTAGGCGTCGCACGAACCTACTTTGGAAGTACCCTTTCAGGCTTGCGCCGCCGAAGCGCGTGTTTCGTGGGGGTGTGCAGGTGAGAGTTTCAGAGGACGCTCGAAGGTGCTCAGTATTTCTTGGCTACGCTAATGTGACGGACAAAGAGCCTGCGGGGCTTACACCAAAAGGAACCGGCTTCTTTGTCCATGCCGGAGAAGCTGGCGTACACGGCGTGTATCTCGTTACAGCCGCTCATGTTGCAAAATCTTTTGGCGAAGACCCTTTCGTTATCAGATTTAACGAAATTCGCGGCGCGGGTCGGTTGGAATACGTAAATCTGGCGGTGTGGCACTACCACTCAGATAATAGGGTCGATGTCGCCATTACCAAAATAATGTGGCCTGAATGGGCTGATTGTTGCGCCTTACCAAGCAGTGAATTCATGACGCGTGAGAGAATTGATTTCCATGAAATTGGCCCCGGCGATGCTGCATACATTGTAGGTCTTTTCCACCTGCATTCCGGCAAGTCTCGCAACTTAATTTTGGTCCATAAGGGCAGCATAGCCCTTATGGAAACAGATGAAAAAATTCCGACTGATGACGGTGAAGAAGTGGAAGGATACCTAGTGGAATGTCACGCTTTGCCTGGAGCAAGCGGTTCTGCCGTCTATGTGAGACCGACAGTTCAGTTTGATGCTGACATGAGCAAGGAAGAAAACCCACATACAGCTATAGTTCACGCTGAAGGCCGCGATTTCCTCTTGGGTGTTTGGATTGCTGCTTGGCCGGGAAAACAAGCGACTATTGCGGCTGATGCCAGAATGTTACCTGAGAAATCTGTTGTTCCAGTTGGGATGGGTATAGTGGTTCCAGCGAAACATATAAGCGAAATCTTGGTTCAACCAGAACGGTCTGCGGAACGCCGTACCGCTATTGCCGCCGAGCGAGCGCAGATGTCAGCGCAAAAGCAGTAGTCACTAGCCCTTCTTCTGTTTTTGCTTCGCATCAAACCTCCGCTGCTCTTCTTCAATCTGCTTGTGTGACACGCCAAGTATCTGGCGTGTCACAGCCTTGAAGTTTCTCAGCGGGGCTGAATCCTTACTTTCTGCGACCTCTTCCTTGCCTTTTCGGTTTTCATCCGGCCGTGGCTTCTGGGTCATTTCCGATCAGTTCCTTGTATGTGAGCCGCTTGCCAGCGACAGAAGCAAGCACTGTGCGAAAACGCCCGCCGTCCTGCCGTTCACGTTCGTTGAACCGAAACGACTGCTCATCAAGGTAGCGGCCAAGGTGGAATGGTTCAACGCTCACGTAGGTGCCCTTGATCGTCCGCTTGAGCAAGCTCCAGAAATTCTCTGCACCATTTGTATGAACTGCGCCGCGAACATATTCAACGGCGTGGTCCACAACCTCGTGGTTGTAGTCCGGCGCGAGGCCGCGGTAGGAAGCCCATGCGTCGGTGTAAAGAACGCTGCCGGACTTCACGTTCTCACGGATGATATGGTGCATGGTGTCCTTATCGGTATTGCCGATCACCATGGCTTTGACCTTGCTTGGCGACTGTTTGGTCTTGCGCCGTACGATGCCCATGACGATGGCCTTACCAGCGCCGCCAGTGCCTTTGATGTTTTGAGTGCGCTTGTGCTTGTGCATGTTTTTAGAGAGGCCGCCGATAAATGATTCGTCAGCCTCAACAACGCCGTCCATCTTCTCAATGCCGCCAGCCTTCATGGCGAGGCGAACGCGGTGGAGAACAAACCATGCGGACTTCTGCGTGATGCCAAGGGCGCGATGCAGTTCGTAGGAACTGATACCATTCTTGCAGTTGGCAATTGCCCAGATTGCTACGAACCACTTGTCGAGACTGAGCGGGCTGTCCTCGAAAATGGTCCCAACCTTGGCGCTGAATTGCTTTCTAGGATGCTTGTTTTTGCATTCCCAGAGACGGCGCGTGCCAAGGAAACGAACGTCCTTGCTTCCGCACGTCGGGCAGCAAACGCCAGCCGGCCAGCGAAGCTCGATCATCGTTTTCAACGTTACGTCGGCATCCGCAAAGTAGCGGACGGCATCGACTAGCGTTTGTGGTTCGTGCATCATGAGCCCAATATAGGCTCAAAAGCCTACTGAGTCAAGTATATTAATGCCCAAATTAGGGGCCCTTGCGCGCAAGGTCGCTTGTGGTGCAACACAACTCTGCACCCGAGATCGCGTGCTTGGCTGCAAGAATGTAAATGCACGGACGCTTTACGTGTTTGCCCACAAATTGTACGTGTGTTCTCGTCCTCAGTTGTCTCTTGCCATCGCCTCTAGCGCAACCCTGTCGTAGATCCCGGCCTGCGCCGGGATGACGAAATTAATGGTGTGAGCGCCGCCCGAGGGTTGGATTTTGGTTTGCGCAGGCACTACGCCAGATCGATGCAATGGGCCTGTCGCAGAAACTAAACAGCAGCTCAGAACAGCTCGTCATACCAGTACCCTGAAGGGCATAAAATACGGCGCGGACCCACGGCAACGCGGGTGGGACTGGAAGTCTGTTAGCGCACGACCCACGCCGCTCTTGCCATCCACGCTTTCCTCTGGTAGCTCAGCGGCCTTGGGGTTTACGGCACGTATTGCCGTTGCCGTCATCTGATGCGGTTATGGCGGAATTGGTAGACGCACTACCTTGAGGTGGTAGCGCTGGAAACGGCGTGAAGGTTCGAGTCCTTTTAACCGCACCATACTTTCTAAGAGCTTCGCGGCAGACAAGCTTCTCAAGGTCCACTACCAGGATCTCAAGAAGCGCCGCGGCTCTGAATGTTTCCATCGGGCTTTGTAAATTTCATCGTATCATTGCCGCGCGAGCTGCCAGTCACAGCCAGCGTTATGGGCTCGTCCGCCGCAGAGCAGGTGCGACCGGCTTGGATTTGATCTTGGCCGACCATCCAGCCGTCCGGTCGGTCTCGGCCGTCACAAACACCGGAGGGCTCACGCCCGGGCTTTCGGGTTTCGTCGTGTGGCTCGTCCAATCGAGCTTCTGACCGGCCGCATTGACGGCATGATCGGTCACACTGGCCTTCAGTGTCGCCGCCGCAGCCTTTTCAGGCGTCCGGGCCGCTCTGGATTGCCCCCGGTCGCGCGGCAATGGCGCAATCGACGTCACGTCCATATGACCTCGGGCCTCGCCGGTTGGCTCAGCTGCTGCGGTCTCCCTCACAACTGCGGGCGTGCCAGCAGGTAACTTAGCCATCTTCGGCGCGACCTCAGCCATCAATGCCGGTAGCGGTACGGTCGGCGACTTTGGCTGCATGTGCACGATGGTGTAGCCGCGCTCTTTTAGAGCGGTCAGAATTTCCGGCAGCGCCTTGGCCGTCGCGGTCTTGATGTCGTGAAACAACACGATGCCGCCTTTGGCACCGGCGATTTCCTTCAACGTGTGATCGATGAGTTTTTGCTTGTCGGCGATGTAGCTATCGTTGGAGACGACGTCGACGGTGAATGTGGCGATCCCGCGCGTTTGCAGATAGCCCAAGAGCGCTGCCGAATCAGACAGTCCCGTGAAGCGGAAGAACGGCGCGATCGGCTGGCCGGCGGCCGTGGCCACGGCCGCTAATCCGCGCTCGATCTCGCTTCTGGCCTTTTCGGGCTTCATGCGTCCGAGATTATAGGGGTGGGTGTAGGTGTGGCTGCCAACTGTGTGGCCGCGCGCCAATTCTTCCCGCACCATCAGCGGGTAGGCCAGCGCCATTTTGCCGACCGAAAAGAACGTCGCCTTGGTGCAAAACTTGTCGAGCGTATCGAGGATCGATTTCGTCACCCACGGCATCGGACCGTCGTCAAACGTCAGAACGACCTCATTTGGGTTCAGGAACGAGGGCTCGTGGGCTTGTTTTGTAAAGCTGCCGAAGATCGGCCCTCCACTGGCGTCGATCTCGACCGTGCGGGATACGCCAATACCGCCGCTTGGATCTTGGCAGTCAGCGCGCGCGCTAGCTACGCCCGACAGCAGGCCGGTTACCAGTGCGACAGCAACGATTGAAATTTTGGCGGCGTCGTGCAAACCCGATCTCTCCCCGGCACAGAGCTCGCTTCGAACTGTCTGGGGATTCGTGGATATCGGCAAGGGCTGATGAACGCTGTCGGCGTGGTCTATCGCAGCGGCGTCCCGGAATTCGCCAATGCTGGCCTGATCAATATTGGAAAATGTCGAACTGCCAGGGTTTTGCTTCGGTCTTGGGGCGAGCTACGCGCTTTGGGCGCGCTGGAGCTTCCACAGCTTTTTTAGGCGCTGGCTCGAGCCAGGGAAGTTGTTCTTCGCCAGCAGCGTCGACAGCGGGCTCGTTAGCGTCAGGCACGGCGACGGTGGTTTTGCCGTTGGCCGTCTTGCCACCCGCAGGCGGCGCCATCGTCCACACCACCGAACGCTCAGCTAACGGGTTGGCGGCGGCCGCTTGCGCTTTGGCGGCCAAGGCATTGCCAGCGGCGTTATCGTAGTTCGCGATCGTATCGCCCATCGTCTTGGGCACCATATGAACGACCTTGAAGCCTTTGGCGTGCAGCTCGGTGAGCAAACCCTTCAGGGCTTTTGCGGTCGAGGGCTGAATATCGTGAAAAAGTATGATGCCCTTCTTGGCCACGGCAAGCTGGTTCATGACGCGGCGGCGCACCGCATCGGGATCGCGGGTGGTGTAATCCTTGCTATCGACGTGAACGGAGAACACGCTGATGTGGCGCTGGCGGGCATACTCGGTAATGACGCGGCTTTCGCTCAAATAGGGAAAGCGGAAGAACGGTGCGATCGGTCCGCCGCGCGCTTTGGTAACGGTCGAAATGCCCATTTCCAATTCCTGGCGGCCTTTGAGCAGACCGATGACTTTGAGATTGCGGTGGGCATAGGTGTGCGAGCCGATGGTGTGGCCCTGGGCTGCAACTTCCTTCACCATTGCGGGGTCGGAGGCGGCCATTCGGCCCACCATAAAGAATGTCGCTTTGGTGCAATGTTCCGCCAGCGCTTTGAGCACGGGGCGCGTGTAGGGCCGTAGCGGTCCGTCATCGAACGTCAGCACCACCTCGTGGTCCTGGAGGAACTCCGTTCCGGCGTGACTGGCGCCGAATTCTGGCCCCCCAGTGGTATCGATTTCGACAATGCGGGAGAGGCCTAGTATGTTGGGGTCGGTGGCGCATTGCTCGACGACGGGTTCGGCGCGCGAAATTTGCGCCGTAAAAAGCGCCGCGCCAAGTGCCAAGGCCAATCGTGTTTTACCCGCGTATTGCATCAAACCCGTGCTTGCCCGCTTCGTCTTGTCATAGCTGGATGTTTTCATCTCAGTTGAATATCTAAGTAGCGGCGGCCGCAGTGCAAAGACGGCGCCCCGTGGCCCCTCATAACGAAGTTTCAACCTCGATCAATCCATGCTCACAAATTGAGGCCGAAACAATGGCATGGCTGTTGTGACCCGGCGACAGCCAAACCTGTAAACCGGTATAATAACCCTCAAGTCGAGTGTCGAATCAGTCCACAGCCCGACCCGTCGTCAGGCGTTGTGGCAATGCCATCACGGAGTAGTGCCTCAAGTGGTTGAAGAGCGCCAAATCGACACGCCTGGTGAAACGGACGAGCGGCCGACGGCCGAACTTGTCCGTAAGGTCTCCGACGTGCTGGCCCGGCACGACGCCGCTGCTCTCGCAGCCTTGATTGAGGATCTAAAAACACCCGATCTTG
Organism: Hyphomicrobium sp.; assembly: GCA_031367425.1. Taxonomy (GTDB): domain Bacteria; phylum Pseudomonadota; class Alphaproteobacteria; order Rhizobiales; family Hyphomicrobiaceae; genus Hyphomicrobium_B. The sequence continues at coordinate 14,118 of JANLPU010000004.1, read as the reverse complement.
CCGAATTGGTCGAGCTGCTGACGCCTTTGGAACGTGTCTCGTTGATCGAGACGATGGGACCCGCGTTCGACTTTGAGGTTTTGTCGGAACTCGACGAATCCGTGCGTGATCAGTTGTCGGAGGCGCTGTCCAACGACGTTCTAGCTCTAGCCGTCACCGAACTCGATACCGATGACGCCGCCTACCTCATCGAAAATCTCGAAGAGAGCGATCAAGAAGAGATTCTGGCGCAGCTGCCATCGGGCGACCGCGCGGCGATCGAACGCAACCTCGACTATCCGGAAGAAACCGCCGGCCGCTTGATGCAGTCGGACTTCGTGGCCGTCGCGCCGTTTTGGACGGTGGGTCATGTCATCGACCACATGCGCGAGGCGGAAGATCTGCCAGATCATTTCTCCGACATCTTCGTTGTCGATCCAACCTACCGGGTGCTTGGCTCGCTCGATTTGTCGAGGTTACTGCGAACAAAACGTCATGTGCTTGTCGAAAGTATCATGGACACCGACCGGCACATGGTTCTGGCGACCCAGGACCAGGAGGCTGTTGCCAATCAATTCGAGCGCTACGGCCTGTACGCCGCTCCCGTCGTTGACGCCAACAACCGCCTCGTCGGCGTCGTCACCGTCGACGACCTCGTCGAAGTCATCCAGGACGAGGCCGAAGAGGACATGAAGCGCTTGGCCGGCGTCGGCGATGAACGCTTGACCGATAGCGTCATGCACATCGCACCGCCGCGCTTCTGGTGGCTGTTTGTCAACCTTGGCACCGCAATCCTGGCCTCCAGCGTCATCGGCATGTTCGGCGCCACGATCGAAAAGATGGTCGCGCTCGCGGTTTTGATGCCGATCGTCGCCTCGATGGGCGGCAATGCCGGCACGCAAACAATGACCGTCGCGGTCCGCGCCTTGGCAATGCAAGAGTTGACCCCTGCTAATGTCGTTCGCGTTGTCTTGCGCGAGACCGCAGTCGGATTGCTGAACGGCTTCATTTTCGCGATCGTAATGGGCTTTATCGCGTACATGTGGTTTGGGTCGGGTCGATTGGGTTTGGTCATTGGAACGGCAATGATGATCAACTTACTCGCCGCCGCGCTTGCTGGAATTTTCATTCCGCTCGCGCTCGACCGCTGGAAATTCGATCCCGCAGTCTCCTCGACGGTATTCGTCACAACCGTGACCGATGTCGTCGGCTTCTTTGCTTTTCTCGGCCTGGCGGCGCTCTGGTTGAAGTGAACGGGCTTCCGTCGCTGCCGCAGCTCTGACGAAAGTCTTGCCTCTTTTGATGTCGCGCATCACCCACACTCTCTCTATGTCCCTGTCCAACATTGCTGTTCGATGCCGAATTTGACGAGCTATATGACGAGAGAGGCAACTTCCTCCGCAAGCGCGTGAAGACCAAGGAGTATTGGTACTATAAGCGGGATGAGGGCGGCAAAGCCGTGTCTCGATATGTTGGCCCCGTAGGCGATAAACCTATAAGCGACAGGATAAAGCGGTTCGAAACCATCAAATCCGATTTTAGGCATCGCAGGGAAATGGTTCGCGCGCTTACGGCGGCCGGCATGCCAGCGCCAGACTCTATGGCTGGCGAAGTAATTGAAGCCTTGTGGAAGGGTGGGTTTTTTCGACTTCGCGGGGTTCTGGTCGGAACGCTCGCGTTTCAGTGCTATGGCGGAATACTTGGCATTCGATTTCCCGGCGTCGCGCTGAAAACCGGCGATGCCGACCTCGCTCAGTTTTATGATGTGTCACACATGGTCAACGACACCATGCCACCAATTTTGAACGTGTTGCGACAAGCAGACCCTACGTTCAATGCCGTACCAGATGCAAATCATCCGCATCGAGTTACTAGGTTTAGAACAGCAACGAAATACCTCGTCGAGTTCCTGACGCCGAACCGAGGCTTTGATGAAAATCAAAGCGAACCGGCGGAGATGTCATCTCTGGGAGGAGCGTCGGCACAGCCGTTACGCTATTTGGATTTTTTGATACGGGACCCCATAAATTAGGTCGTGCTTTATAAGGGCGGCATTCCTGTTCGGGTGCCTTCGCCCGAGCGTTACGCAGTTCATAAGCTCATCGTGGCTGTGATGCGGCGCGTAGATCCGGCGAAATCCGACAAGGATATCCGGCAATCGGAGCAACTCATCGAGGCTCTACTTCCTCGACGGAACTTCTCACTTTTTGAAGCGTGGGAGGAAGCATGCGCTAGGGGGCCATCGTGGCGCGAACACCTTTTGCGGGGCCGGGAGATGCTCGATCAATCGATCAAGGATCGATTCATTTTTACCCTCCAAACACATGGATGGGCAGAAAAGCGCCTGACGAAGAAGCAACCCAAAAAGGCTTCGACTTCAAAATCAGAAGCTAAGATCAAGAACAAGTCGGAGTCTACTCTCAAGCCAACGCCCAAAAAGCGCAAAAAAAAATGAAAAGGCATCGCTGAGTTTGATCAAGCGCCCCGCGAACCAAGTTGCTATAAAGAGCGGCGACCCTGAAAGCCGCGCTCAGCTTTGCGGCACGTCGAGTTTGCGGGTTAGATTTTCGAACTCGCGGCGCAGCTCATCATTCTTGAAAATCTGATCGAAGCTTGGTGCTTCGAGCCGCTGGATCGCTTCGAACGAGGCTGAGCTGTCGCGCATCAAGTTGCGCAGCTGGACGCTCGCTTCGACGGTTTCATAGGTGTTGTCGGCAATGCGCAGATCGCGCGTCGCCTTGATGCGCGCTTTGGCGATTTGCTCGCGCTGCTGTTGCAGATAGCGCCGGTACGCGGCAGCCGCATCCTCGGCGACCTTTTGGCTGTCGCGATTGGCATCGAGCGCGCGCTTCTGGTCGGGGCGATTTTCGCCTTTCAAAAGCTCGTTGGTCTTAGATTTTGCTGATTTGAGGTCGCTCAAAATGGCATCAAGTTTGGGGACGTACTGCGTGTCGATTTTGGCAATCGTGCCGTCCTGAGCCTGCACCAGCATCGCAAAGAGCGCCGCGTGCATGGCGAAATATTTGCGTGCCGAATTCATGTTGTCGCCGGTGGCGCTGATCAGTTTCGCCAACTGCCCGTCGATGATCTTGGCTGCATTGAAAACGGCAACGAGGCGGACAAGGTCGCCAGACAGAACGCTATCGAGCAGCAGATCGACTTGGTCGGGTGCCAAATCGATGCCGGAGCTGCGCAGCGCGTCGGCGATCTCGCCCTTCGATGCTTTGATGGCGTTCTTGTTGCCCTCGATGCGTTTGACGTTTTCGCCGATCGCGGCTTCGAGCGAGCTAACGGTGTCGGTCAAGATGCCAGCGAGCGTTGCCTCTTTGGGAGCCGAAACCTGCTTTTCCCTAAGCTTGGCGTTTTGATCTTCAAGCTCGCGGATGTTGCGGCGCAGCTGCTCGACCTTTTTCTGCACATCGACCACGGGTACTTCCGTGACGATCGATAGTGCGCTGTCCAGCAGCGTGCGGACCTTGAGTTCGCGATCCTCGCGCGTCTCGCGCCACATCGGCGGAATGACGTAATCTTCGCGGCTCGGCAGCTTGGCCGCATCGACGCGATTGTCGGCCGTATCTTTCAAAATGGCATCGATCGCGGCCATCAACTGTTTGGCGCGCTCGAACGCGGCCTCGCCTTCGCGCGGATCCTTGGGTTCTGGCGTTCCTGGCGGTTGCGGCGTGCCTGACCCAGGTGCTGCGGACTTGGCCTCTGGATTGGGAGCGCCGGTGCTGCCGACCGTCGGCAGATCCGTTTGCGACTGCCGCAGGATTTCCTTGATGCTATCGCGGCGCGCCGTTTGCGCCCCCACTCTTTGCGTCAACAGCGGCGTGCTGACGACGAGCCCGGCCGCCACTAGGATAAAGATTGACGCGCGGCGATGCAGGGCTGGCATGATGGTCCTCCGAGCCGACAGAGCCATGAAAATTCCGGCAAATCCATGTTCGACGAGCGGTAGGCTTAAGGGACAACCTCGGCGTTGGCCCGCTCGCGCGCAGCGCTGATGCAGTCGCGCAAATCCTGGTCAATCTGGCGCACATCGTTCAATACGATGACCTGCGGGAACGGCGGGCTCGCTCGCAGCGTTTGCTCGGCGCGCTTAATCCGGCCACCGCCGACCGTGCCGAAATCGCCGTAGAAGCGCAATTCTTTAGGTCCAGGCAATAGAGCGGCAAAGGGCCGGGGACCAGAGAATTTGAGCATCGGCGGGTCGGCTAATGTCTCGACGGGGCCGCCGCGACCGATCTCCGCCAGCAGAACTTCGGCCAGCGGCCTTAGGCCTTTGGCTGAAGCCAATACGCCAGCAATACCCTCTCCCTGCCCGCCGAGGGTATTGAGAACCGGCGGCATTGCGTGCGCAGCAGCAGCGGCAACGAAACGTTCGTCCCCGCCTGCATCGTTGCCGTTCGATGGTCCATCTGATGTTGGCGCGCGCCGCGGGCTCGCGCGGGCACGGCCAGCATTTGGATTGGCCGACGCAATTCTCGTTGGTGCTGGCGCGACATCGCTGTTTTGCTCACCGGCATAGATCAATCGGCCGCCGTTGTGATGGATGCGCTCGATCCACGATGCCTTAGCAAAGCTGAAGCCCTGCTGGCGCAACCAGTCGATGATATCGTTGCGCTCGGTGAGCGCCGAACTGGCGATGCGCGCAATCCAGCCGGCGAGATCGGTCCCGGTGTCATCGCTCAGAGCTGCGATGAAGGCGCGTTCCTTTTCGGCGTAGTCGGTGGCCATTAAAGCGAGCTTTCAAATCCAACGCCGGGTTGCGGCTTTATAGCGGCGATAAGCGTCGCCAAAACGAGCCTCCAGATGGCGCTCCTCGGACAAAATCTGCAGCGCCGTGACGCTGACGGCAAAACCGGCCGCCGCCGCGACGAACCAGATGTTCTTGGTGAACTCGGCCAGCCCAAGCAATAAAAACGTCTCGCCGAGGTAAATGGGATTGCGCACAAACCGATAAGGGCCGGATGTGACAAGCGTGTCTGAGCGCCGGTCCGGCATCACAGTCGTGCTGTGCCCGATCAGGGTCGCGACCGCCCACGCGGTCAGCACGAAACCCAAAACACCAAAACCAATGCCGATAAAGCGCGCTGGGCCGTCGTCTTGGCCGGGCCATGGCAACGGCCAAAGCGATCCGGCGGTAAACGCTGCTGCAAGTGCCGCCACCAGCAGAATGGGCGGCCAGGGTATTGTGTTGGCACGAGCACTGGCGGTTGCGGGTAAGTCGGGGGCATCTGTCATGGGCAGACTTTAGCGCCAATTCTCGCCCTCCGCATCCTCAAGCCACAGAGAAGAAAGCGAGCAATCAAAGTCCGGGCTCAAAGTTTGGGATCAAAGTTTAGGCGGCGCTGCGGCCTTGTTCTTGGGCTTAGAAGGCTTCTCAACCGTTGGCAGCGGCGTATCCGTACCCGCGAGCGCCGCGCTCAAATCGTAAGACCGGCAATCCTTGGCGACCAACTGCTGATTGAAGCTCTCCAGCATGGCCACGTCCTTGGCATGCTGCCGATCGACATTCAGGCCGGCATTCGTGCCCCCGAACACCATCTTGCCGGCGGTATGCAGTCCCCTTGACGCCATGGTCGTTTTCTCGCGCGTCGCATAGCCGCGTAGATCGAGAATGCGGACCTGCATCCGGCCAGCGAGCTTTTTGCAATCGTAGCCCAGTTCTTCGGTTGATAATGTATAACCCGCACCTTCGCCGCCTGCAGCCTTGGGGCCAGGATCGGTGGTGAAGTTAAACGGTTTCGTCGTGGATTCAGCGTTCGCGCAAGCGCCAAGCGCCGCAACCATTGCTGCCGCTGTACCAGCTCTGAATTTTGACAACATAGATCGAGCTCCCCGCCGCTTTAGAGCCGGTCAAATCGGCGAATTGAGGGCGCCGATCTTTGTGGCGTTGGTCATAAGCTGCCATTTTAATGAGATTGGCACATTGGCAGCACGCTCCAAGTCCGCGCGCTATAAACGACGGTCGGCTAAGGGGTTTGGCGCTTAAGACCCATTGCGCTGGCGCTGTGCCTAGCATCAACTGCGATCTGCCTTTCGTACCGTCATCGTCGGCCGAATGCGCCGATAGTCGCGCTCGGATCGCGCGGATGACGGAATATAATTTGTTGGGTGCGATACGCTAACGCCCTCGGAGAAATGAACTTATGACGAAACAGTCTCTGATGCTCACCGTCGCCTTAGCGGTTGTCATGCCCGCAATCGCCCGCGCCGCGGACGAAGGGCCAACCGCGCTTTCATGCCGTTTCGACGCTGGCACGGCCTGGGGCTTTGAAGCGGGCAAGTTCATCTCGCAGCCGACATCGCCGCTCGCCTTTGAAATCACGGATATCAATGTTGAGGCCCAAACTGCTAAGCTGATCTCAGATGGTACCCATACCGGCGCGCTGCGGATCGTCAGAGCACTCAATGCCAATCATTTTCTAGAAGTGGTCAACGAGGGATTTTTAAATCTCACGACAGTCTACGATCTGGATTTAACGGCCAAAGCCTATCCAGCGGTACATTCGCGCCATTTCGGCTTGATGGGGCAGCCGGTGTTCGCCCAATACGCCGGTCTGTGCACGGCGAAATAGCTCATAGCCGCGCTAACTGGTACCGCGTTCGAAACCGATTAATAAAAGTGCTCAGTTCCACATGCCCCTGCATCTCATCAAGTTGTGCGTTGGCGCAGCCTCCATCGCCGAGCTGTCCGAATGGCAGACGCAGCGCCGCCAGGCCAAAACCGCAAACGGGCGGCCGTGCGTCTATCACACGACATTTCAGGCACCAAAGCGGGAGGCAGAGTTGCTCAGCGGCGGCTCGCTCTATTGGGTCATGAAGGGAACGATTGCGGCGCGCCAACGCCTCGTCGGCTTTGAAGAGGGCAAGAAGGACGACGGAACCCCTTGTTGTTTATTGCTTTTATCGCCGCGCATCGTGCCGGTGCGCCCGACGCCGCGCCGGGCGTTTCAAGGCTGGCGGTATTTGGCGGCAGAAGACGCCCCGGCCGATCTTTCAGCCGCCGATGGCGCGACGATGGCTGCAATGCCAGCCAAACTTCGCAAGCAGTTGGCCGATCTCGGCCTGATCTGAACCCCCTTTTGCGTCTCGCTACCGGTCGACACCGACGGCAACCGAATTCCCGCTCCACCAGGATTTTCGGCGCGAAGGGCCCGGTGGACATCCGCGCTCTATCGTACGGTGTTTTTCCATTTTGGTGTTGATAACTCCTCGCACTTTTATGGTTTAAACGATGCAGGACGAGCTGCGCGAGATACAGCGCGCGGCGCGAGCGTTGCACGTGCGGGTGATTTGCGTCATGGCGATAATTTCGGGCACCAGAAATCGAGATAAGCTGATCGCGACATCAGTCGCAGACAGTATCTATGGCCTGCAAGGCAACGATGTCCTATGGGGCCGTGCCGGTAACGACCGCCTTTATGGCGGCGACGGCAACGACTTCCTTGACGGCGGTAAAGGCCGGGACGTTTTAACCGGCGGCAAGGGCAACGACACATACATTGTCGACAATGTCTCGGACCGCGCGCTTGAGAAATCAGGCCAGGGCATTGACCTCGTCAAGGCGAGCATCAGCTTCGTGCTGATGGCCAACATCGAACATCTCACATTGACCGGCTCGGGCTCGATCGACGGCACCGGCAACGATGGCGCCAACATTATCACCGGCAACGGTGCCGATAACGTGCTCGATGGCGGCGCTGGCGCCGATAGCCTTTTTGGCGGCACAGGCAACGACACCTACATCGTCGACAACGCAGGCGATGTCATCGGCGACACGTTAGGGATAGACCTCGTTCGTGCGAGCGTGACGTGGACTTTATCGGCAGCGTTTGAAAACCTGAGTTTAGCTGGCACGACCTCTATCAACGGCACTGGTAATGCTTCTGACAACATCCTCACTGGCAATATTGCCGACAACATTTTGGATGGTGGCGCGGGCGCCGATAGGCTCATCGGCGGCGCAGGCAACGACACGCTGATCAGAAGCCAGGGTTCAGACACGTTCACCGGCGGTCAAGGTTCCGATACCTTTCTATTCACTTTTAATGCGGCCGATATTCCGCAAGACATTCAGGGTTTCATCACCGACTTTCAGCAAGGCGCCGACAAAATTGACTTCCATCTCTTGTCGCCTAGCCTAGTTTTCATCGGCAGCTCGTTTTTTTCCGGATTAGGCACGCCCGAAGTTCGTTTTGACTATCTCGACGCCCAACGCACCGTTGTACAAATTGATCTAGGTGGCGACAACTCGACCAATTACCAAATCGTGCTTCAGAACGGTAATATCGCACTGCAAGCGACGGACTTTGTTGGACTGTAGCGTTCGCTCGTTCACTGGCTTGCCCACGCCCGCGCACCCAGCTATTGCCCTTAAGCTCAATCTTGATGCTTTGGGTGCCCCATGCCTCATCCGCCGTTCAATCCGGTTATCGCAGCTCTGCCTCACGCCGTGCCGTTCGTCGGCCCGGAAGCTCTGGAGCGCGCCCGCAAACGAGCGTTCCGCGCCAGGCTCGGTGCCAATGAGAATATTTTCGGGGCTTCGCCGCTCGCGCTCGCGGCCATGCAGAACGCCTGCGCCGAGAATTGGAAATATGCCGATCCGGAAAATTTCGAACTGCGCGCCGCACTCGCCGGCTTTCATGGCGTGCCCGAGAACTGCGTCGTCGTTGGCGAGGGCATCGACGGCCTCCTTGGCCTGACCTGCACGATGTTTTTAACCCCCGGCCAAACGGTGGTGACGACAGACGGCGCTTATCCGACGTTTAATTTCCATGTCGCCGCGCACGGCGGACGCCTCGTCAAAGTGCCGATGCGCGATGATCGCGAAGACCTGGACGCTCTGCTCGCGGCTGCAAAACGCGACAATGCCAAACTGCTTTACGTCTCCAATCCCAATAATCCGATGGGCTCGTTCTGGAGTGCGAGCGAGCTGGCGAAGCTAATCGACAACCTGCCCGAGCGCACGCTCCTTGTCCTAGACGAGGCCTATTGCGAAACCGCGCCGCCTGGCACTCAGCCGCCAATCGATGTCGCAAACACGAATGTTGTGCGCTACCGGACGTTCTCCAAAGCCTATGGCTTAGCTGGAGCGCGCATCGGCTATGCGCTGGGGCATGCCGACGTTATTCAAACGTTCGAGAAGGTCCGCAATCATTACGGCATCAATCGCGTCGGCCAGATCGGTGCCTTGGCCGCGCTCGGCGATCAGAGCTACTTGGGTCAAGTCGTGGCCCGCATTGCGCGGGCGCGGGCCATGATATCCGACATCGCGAGGGCCAACGATTTACTGCCGCTGGCATCAGGCGCTAACTTCGTCGCGATTGATTGCGGCCGCGATGGCGCATTTGCGCGGCGCATCTTGAGTGCTCTCGAAGGGCGAGACGTTTTTATTCGCAAGCCGGGTATCGCGCCGCAAGACCGCTGCATTCGCGTTTCGTGCGGGCGCGATGAAGAGTTGGCTATTCTGGCGCAAGAGTTGCCGCGCGTGCTGGCCTTCGTTCGCAACTAAGGCCAGCGTCGCAAGCTCGCCTTCGCGAAGGTCCACTCGGGCGTAGCAAGATCGCCCTGTGAGGCTGAATACCACGGCGAGCCATCGCTATTGGCGAAGTTTTTCAACACGTGCATATCTTGTGCGGGCATGAAGCTTTGGATGAGCAGAAATCGCTTGGCCTTGGTGATCGAGTGTTCGACCATGTCGGCGACGATGACGGCGTGGCCGGGAAAGCCGCCTTTGATGAAGACGTCGCCAATTTCGATGTGCGCAGGATCGGCCGACCGTAGTTCTTTTTCGAGCGATGCCGTTCCAGCGTAAGCGAAAATGAAATTCATGTAGTTGCGAAAGTTGGCGTAGCTGTCGTCGGCCTTGGCCGATTTCTTCCAGACTTTGGCGTCGGCGTCTGGCCGTTCGCCGCTCGCGTAACGCTCCCAGCCGACGCGACGGCCGCTCGTCACCGCAAAGCCGATCTGCTTTTGCCGGCCCGTTCCCAAAAGCCATTCGGCGCGCAGCCGCATGATGGCGTCGGCGCACTGCTGCAGATCTCTTGTTCCGGTATCGATATCGACCACGGCAGCGTGCACATCCTGGCGCGATTTCGGCAGGCCGTTGAAAAGCATGACCGTCGCGTCTTTGGATTTCAGCGGTAAACCGCGCAGCCAAGCGCCGAAACTCTGCGGCGCGACGCCAGCGCGCACGAAGCCCGATGGCGGCGCAAAACGCGTCTCGATCGTGTCGCGCTGTAGGGCTGGCGCGGAACTCTGCCAAGCATAGGGCGGTTGGGCGAGAGCGGGCGCGGTGGCCAGTAGCGCGAGCGTCAACATTGCCCATGCCGCCAGTTTCAACTGCGAACACGCGGCGCGCTTCCTACCTCGCAACCAGGTTATATCCAGAAGATTTTCAGAGTTCATCGCGCCGCGTCGCCTTGGTTAACAAATTCTTTGCGTGTCGAGCCTAATGTTATGCTCGACGGTTGGAGCAAAACCTATGTTGCGCAATCTTTTCAGCTTTTTTTCGATGCTCGCTTTGGGCGTGATGGCGGCGGCTGGACTTGCCGCACTGATCCCGTGGATGTCAGGCCGAGCCGGCGCTGGCGCTATGGCGGTGCCGGGCGGCCATGGCTTGCATTTTGAGTCGCTTTTGCTCGGGCTCGCGCTTGGGCTAATGTTGGGCGTGCTGGGCCGTTACCACTGGGCCGATATTCCCCGCCGCGTCGTCACCTGGTTCCTGATCCGCGAACGGCAATTTTTTTACTACACGCTCATTGCCGGCTGCATCGGCGTGCTGCTGTTTTATTGAGCGGTCGGAGCATTTCAAGTCGCAACTACAACGGCATAACGGCCTTGCCACGAATCAGATTTGCGCAGATGTAGGTGACATCGCTGAAGCAGCATCGTACCGCGTTCCGCTGTTACCCGCTCTGCCCCCAGAGCGTCAGCGACGAACAGAATGGGTCTGAAGTCCTTCCACCCATTCTGTCACCAGGGCTCGAGCCCGGAAAGGAGTGGTCCACCCCGACCACTCCTTTTCTATTTGGGGATTTTTTGTAACGATCGCGCCGTGTCTCACGGCTCTTGCGTGGCGAGGAACGCCGCGATTGAAACGAGATCTTCATTCGTCAGCGGCGCCACGACGGCCTTCATCAGCGCCGCGCCCTCGCCGTTGCGTGCGCCTGACTGCATGTCAAAAAGTTGGCGCGCCAGATATCCCGGCGACCGGCCGGCGATGCCGGGCACGAAGCCTAAGCCTTTGAGATCAGCGCCGTGGCAGACCGCGCAAGCTGTCACTTTAGCGCCGCCGGTTTTCACCAGCGCTTCGCCCTTGGCGATGCTGCCCTTGGGCACGTAGGCGGTGTAGGTGACATGACCATCGCGGGCTTCGAAGCGCGCGAAGTCGTCGGGCACTTCGATGAGACGCTCACCGATGGGCTCTGTTTCGCCGCCGTCTGAAATTTTGTAGATCCAGTGCGTTTTCTCGACCTTGGGGATCGTGTCGGTTTCGACTTTGGTGACGGACTTCGGTTTCAGCGCGGCAAAGTAAGCGGCGGCTTCCGCCAAGCCCGGCTCGGTTGCCGCTTGGCCGGATAGCTTCGTCATCAACGATTGCGGATAGCGCTCAGGCAGCGCCGATCGGCACGCGCCGCTCGCGATCTCTTGCACCTGACGGATGATGTATGACGCGGGCAGCCCGGCGATGTTGGCATTTTCCGGCCGTCCGTTGCCGGTTGGCAGATGGCAAAAGCCGCAGGCAAAGGCGTTGGGCTGCGCGCCGTGCGCGACAAGCGGCGGCATCTGCGGGTGGTCGCCGGGATACCAATCAGGCGGGGAAAAGAAGTCGCGTAGCTGAGCAAACGAGAACGTCGCCGCGCTGCCGGGAAGTGTGCGCATTCGGCCATCGTCGGCGGGCGGCGGCAGGCCAGCCGCATTGACGGGAAATGCCCACTCGGGTGGTTTATTATCGGCAGCGGCGGCGATGCCGCTGCTGGTCAGCCAAGCTGTCAACGATAGAGCCAATATCGATATCGCGCGTGGTGTCATGATCATGCCCGCCCTCTGACAGCCGTTCGCCGGTGCTTGGGCAAACATCTATACGGCAAGGGCGCGCATTTTAAAGGTCAGCGCGACGAACGTATTGCCGGGCGGTGGTGGGGGTGGCGGCACGAGTGGCCTTTCGAAGAGGAATTTCTGGATCAGGCAGGAGCGGCGTTGGGGGCAGGAGGGGATGAGCCCACCACTTTGCGTTACCGCGCTGCAAAGCGATGAAAGTATACGGAATCGGTCTCGGCACCGCCTACGGTCGGGCTAGCGGTCTGCGTTCATTACGCGTCTGAGTCGACAAGCGACTAATTGAGGAACATACAGACATGTGTCACAATAACTGATGGTTCCATCAAGGTTCAACATTGTTGCCGAACGCGCTCGCCTCAAAGCATTAGAACGCAATGGCTGGGTCAAAATTTCGACTGATCTCCAATGTGAGTTTGAGTTGCGAGGTGAAGTACTTGGCTTGGCTTCTGCACTTGGGCAGCCAAATCGCGGCCGCGGCCGTGAGCTAGTCGAAACAATTGTGCCGCGTGATATTTCGTCTGCCTACGTTGGCTCACTTAGTGCACGCTACGGCCTTACCGTAATGCCGTTACACGTTGACACATCTCACTGGACCGTGCCTGCCCGCTATCTCGTGTTCGGATGCGTTCATCCGGGTGACATTGCAACACCCACAATTCTTTGCGATCGCTATTCCGTTGAACTCACGAAAGAGCAAGAACTTCTGACTAAGTCCGCTTTGTTCCATGTTCAAAATGGTAGACATTCTTTCTATGCTAGTATTCGAGGCAATGACCCGAATTTTATTCGATATGATCCTGGTTGCATGGTTCCTGCTTCTCCGAATGCACTCGATGCGCTCGACGTATTCTCGCTCCACGCGGTCCGATCTCGCCTAATTGAAGTAAAATGGTGTGCAGGCGATATTCTTGCCATCGACAACTGGCGGATGCTCCATGGCCGGGGCCCTTCGGAGAATTCAATCGGCCGCACTCTGCTAAGATGCACAGTGACATGACCCTTCAGGTACCAGCTGCGATTTCTGCTGACGCTCTTCTGGGAAAATCGAAAGCTTACGTCAGAAAAGCGCTTTTGCGAAAGGCAAGCAAAGACTTCGATGAGTATCAACTTTGGGCATCTCTGGCTCTTGAGCTGCTTGCAAAATCGCGACTAGCTTCGATCCATCCCTGTCTTATCGCAGATCCGACGCATTCAGATTCGATGTTTGCAGCTGCCGGCGTTAATTTGTCGACTGACATAAAGACAATTACGGCTAAAACACTGTTTGAACGTCTTAAGCACGTAACTCCCCACTTTGACGCCCGAGTAACAAAATTCTGTCTGGAGATTGCCCTGCGACGGAACTCCGAGTTGCATTCGGGAGATACTCCCTTCAAGACTATGAAGCTTGGTGTTTGGGAGTCGGAGTACTGGTACGCTGCCGCCGTGATCCTAAAGGCGCAAAGCAGGACACTAGATGATTGGCTCGGTACAGATCAGTCGGACGTCCCGAAAAGGATAGCCAAATTAGCAGAAGAGGCTAAAGCACACGCCGCTAAGGAAAAGCTGAAAGCTACTGCGGCATTGTTCGGACGATTTTCAAAGGCTGACCGCGAGCGCATGTTGTCGGAATCGGAAAAGCTCGAATACTACCACCATAAGGATTTGTTCAAACTTCTCGCTGAGCCAAAGTGGGCACAAAAATGCCCTTCATGTGGAGGCAAGGCCTATCTCACCGGATTTCTAGTCGACGAGTCGATTACGAATACAAGCACCGACAAACACGGAGCTTGGGAGGAAGTTGAAGGGACATACATTGCTGAAGAATTTTCTTGCCCAATTTGCAAATTGTCACTCGAAGGTGCCGTAGAGCTTGAAGCTGTTGGGATCGTTCTAGAGCACTTCCAAGTCAGTAAGCGAGAAATGGCGTACGAACCTGAATACGGCAACGACTAGGCAGTGTACTCAAATAATTATAGCGCGCTGATGCGAACAGTGATTCAAGGTTCGAAACAATCGGAGCTTGGATCATGCGCTACGATCTCACCGACTTTGAGTGGAGCGTTATCGAACCGTTGCTGCCCAAGGGCA
>JANLPU010000003.1:0-2892 GCA_031367425.1 Hyphomicrobium sp. | reverse complement strand
ACCCAGCGCGTACTCGAGTTGCCGCTGCGACAGAGGCCGCCGCGCCCAGTCGGTGAAGCGCGAGGTCTTGTCGATATCGACGTTCGTCAATTGCTTGACGAGGTTCACATACGAAATGCTTTCGCCGAACCCGCACACCATCGCGGCGACCTGCGTGTCGAACAGCGGATGCGGGATGATCTTGCCCTGCACATAGACGATTTCGACGTCCTGACGCGCGGCGTGAAAAACCTACAGCACTGCGGAATCGGCCATCAGCGCAAAAAACGGCTGCAGATCGAGCCCCGGCGCCAGCGGATCGACGCATGCGGCCTCGTCCGGCCCCGCCAGCTGGATCAGGCACAGCTTCGGCCAGAAGGTCGTCTCGCGCATGAATTCGGTATCGACAGCCACGTAGGAGTGGCGGGCGAGGCGTGCGCAGAGGGCCGCCAGATCGGTCGTTTTGGTAATGACGTTCATGAGGCCCGGTATATCGCACGCCAAGGGCTGCTGTCGCGCGCTTTGTTCGGGCGGCGACAGTGGCCAGTGCCTTCAAGCCACAGCCAACCGTACGGCGTTCTTGAGATCAGAAATCAAGTCGGCCGGCGTTTCCAGTCCGACCGACAAACGGACCAGACCGTCGGAAATACCGAGGATCACCTTGTCCTCCGGCTTCAGGCGTTGATGCGTGGTCGTGGCGGGATGGGTGATCAGGCTTTTGGCGTCGCCGAGATTGTTCGACAGCTTGATGATCTTGAGCGCGTTGAGGAATTTGAAAGCGGCTGTTTTGCCGCCCGACAGTTCGAACGCCACCAGCGTGCTGCCTCCGGACATCTGCCGCTTGGCGAGTTCGGCCTGCGGATGATCGTCGCGGCCAGGGAAAAGAACCTTGGTGACGCCGCTATTTTTCAAGCCCGCCAGTGCGTCGGCGACCTCTTTGGCCGTCTGGGTCTGGGCGCGCACGCGCAGGCTCAGCGTCTCAAGGCCCTTCAACATCACCCACGCATTGAACGGGCTCATGCCGACGCCGGTGTGTTTGTAGAACGGGTGCAACTGATCCTTGATGTACGTCTCAGAGCCCAGCACGACGCCACCGAGGCAACGGCCCTGACCGTCGATATGCTTGGTGGTGGAATAGACCACGATATCGGCACCCAGCTTGAGCGGCGACTGATAGATGGGCGTCGCGAACACATTGTCGACGACCACGAGCGCACCGGCGTCGTGGGCGATGTCGGAGACGGCCCTGATGTCGACGAGATCCAGACAGGGGTTCGACGGGCTCTCGAAGAACACCGCGCGGGTATTGGGTTGCATGGCCTTCTTCCACTGCGCGAGATCGCGGCCATCGACCAGCGTCGAGGTCACGCCGTAGCGCGGCAGCAGGTCCTGCACGACGTAGAGGCACGAACCGAACAGCGCGCGTGCCGCCACCACATGGTCACCCGCCCTAAGAAAGCACATCAGCGACGACATGACAGCCGCCATGCCAGATGCGGTGGCGCGGGCGCCACCTGCGCCCTCCAGCAGCTTCATGCGCTCCTCGAACATGGCGAGTGTCGGATTGGCATAGCGCGAATAGATGAACCCACCGGATTCGCTCTTGAAGCGCTCCTCGGCCTGCTCGGGGCTGTCGTAGACGTAGCCTTGGGTGAGGAACAACGCCTCGCTGGTCTCGGCGAATTGCGAGCGCAGCACGCCGCCATGCACCATGTTGGTGTCGAGCCCGAGCGGTGCGCCGTAGAGATCGGCGGGCAGGTTTGGCTTAGGTGCTTGTGTGGGTGCTTGTGCCATCAGCGCGCTCCTCGATGTCGCCACGGCATCACCGCAGGCAACAAAAAACCCGGCTCGAAATGCCTGCATCCCCTCAAGGACCAGGCACGCCTGACCGGGCGCGCACGGCCCTTTAGCGAATTATTTAACGTGGCTGCAAGCCGGCCGGCCAAATCACCACGAGGGGCTGCGCCCCTGAAACAAAGGGGCTCTACCCCCAAATTAGAGAATGGAATGGCGCGAGAGACGGGACTTGAACCCGCGGCCTCCGCCGTGACAGGGCGGCGCTCTAACCAGCTGAGCTACTCCCGCAATTCCATTGCGTCGGCACCATTAGTCCGGTGCCCATCACGGCGCGTGCAATACGTGTTCGCCCAAGTGAAGTCAAGGCGCGACAGCGGCGGGTCGGGTGATTATGTTTGGGGCTGGAGGTGAGGCGGCAGGGATCGTGAAGAATAAACGTTTACCGAACGCGACTTAGTCAGCGGACTTCAACAGACAACACGCTCCAGTGATCCTTGCGCAATTCACTCCGATCGGGCGTCAAGACCACATTCATATATTTGCGCGACTGACCACCGAATTCATTTTTATAAATGATCGGGCCAACAATCGTAAAAATGCAATCGCCATTCACTGTTCTTGGCTTGAATGTCTGGGTGGTTTCCAATTTCGGAAAATCAACGATATTCAGCCTGCGTTGGGCGGATTGTTGCGCCATCACCAATGCGCCAATCTCGTCTTCGCAAAGTTCGCGATATTTCTGTTCCGTACTCAATGCCTGGAACCGCTGAGCTTCGCGATCCGCAAGTTGGCCCACCAAATAAAACACACCGACCAAGATCAGAATTCCAAAAAAAATCTTCATAGCGCCCCCTGGCCAACGCTTCAATTTTAGTAAGACACGTCATGACTCGAACTACAGAGAATTCCGTCAACCATTATTCCAAAGGGGACGGCGTGATCTGTTATCAATAATAAGAAGAAAGAGCCAAGTTTCTTCTGAAAGAAGTGGAGCTGCTAAGCGCAAGTATGAAGGTGACAGTATTGACTATGAAGCGAAATACTCTCTCGCTCTGCATAATCATGTCGCTCCTTCAGCGAATACAAGCTGCTGGGCTAACGATGATGATGGCGCAG
>JANLPU010000042.1:0-30124 GCA_031367425.1 Hyphomicrobium sp. | reverse complement strand
CCACTCGGCGTCGGTGAGTTCGTAGCGACGTAGCTGTGCCATCCCAACCTCCCACGGTTGGAATCATGAATCACTGTTCGCGCCGTTTGGGAATCCGGTTTATGAGTTTATGACCTAGAGAGCGCAATCAGCTTAGCCAATAAGCTGATCAACCAAAAGTTTAGTCGAGGTGAGTTTCATAAGATGATGCTGCAAAATAGATGGCCGGAAGCTTGGAAGGAGGAATTTTACCAAGCTAAACGAATATACGTGAAAGAATCATGGAACACACCTGCTCGCCGGGAAGAAAAGACTCGTAAGGCATACTGCGGTGGTCGTTGGCAGTAACACTCCGGGTCTGCACGAACCGGAAGGTCGGCACTCACCGCGCGAGCCGCAGTAGATGTACTACGCAGGTTGCAACTGATCAACGTGCCGGGCGTCGTGCGCAAAACCGCCGCCAAGGAAACTTCCGAGGCGACTGAAGGGCATATTTGAGAATTAAGATGGAGCTTCTCGATGCAACGGAGCGTCGCGGGGCCTTCTCGGATTTCCTTGCCAGGAAGAGATGAGCTTCGATAAGCGGGCGGCAACCGGTAGCGCTCGAGATGGTATTTTGAACGGGAAAATCCGTCACAACCCCATCACCAGCCGAAGACCATCATCAACTTGCTCCATAACGTCGTCGCGCAAGCGACCGACCTTCTCCGTCAAAATGCGGCGGTCAACGGTCGAGATTTGGGTAACATTCAAAGTCGAAGACACGCGCAGCCCGGTTTGGCGCGGTGTCAGCCAAAGATTTCCGGGGTCGCGGGCCCGCACGGCGTTGGTCGTGAAAAACATCACGATTAGTGTGTTGATGGCGGTGTTGTTGAATTCATTTGCCGAGACGATCACGGCGGGCCGAAGGTAGCCTGGCTCTGACCCGCTCGGTTCGCCGAGGTTTGTCCACCAAATCTCGCCCCGCTTCATCGACCCACTCCGTTCTGCGGATGTTATCGCGCGCCAATGCCGCTAAGAATGGATCATAGGGGTCTGGCGATGCTGCAAATGACGCGTTCAGCGCGTCCGTAACGGTGGCTGCCTTGCGCGCCTTCAACATCTCCTCAAGCGCCGACTGAAAAAGTTTGCTGCGCGAGATGCCGCGCCGCTTGGCCTCGCGCTCGGCGGCGGCAAAAAGTTTGTCGGGGAGGGAGATGGCTGTTTTCATGCGCCGAGTATAACCCGAGTTATACCTGGATGGAAGGCACGAAATTGGTATAAGGACGCCCTATATTGCTGTCGCGTTGCGCGCGACAGTGCGCCCCCAAAAACAAAAAAACGCCCGGGGGCCAAAGCCGCCGGGCGTTTGATTTATCCAAGTGTCTGGCCAGACCGGAACTGTTGCCGTTCCAAATCTCTTTTAAGCGGCCCGCGCCTTGCGGCTCGTTTTCATAGTCTTGGAAGCTGAGCGCAAGTCCGTCACGCTCTTAGACTTCCAGGCTAGTGGCGTGGTTGCAATCTCGGCCCCGCGCTTGACGATCTTGACCGCGACATCGCGGGCCGAGAACGCTTCACGCAAGTCTTCGACGCAACGCTGCGGCTTGGCATTACCCGACATCACGACGTCGAAAGCAGCAAAGCCGGTTTCGGGACGTGTTTGAACGGAGATATGCCCTTCCGCGAGAACGGCCAAACCGGTGACGCCGCCATGAACCGAACGATACAAGTGCACGCGCTCGACCTTGGCATCGGCTGCTGCCGAGACAAGCCTCAAGGTGCGCTCGATCGACTTGACGTCGTCGAGGCGCTCGGCACCGTAGAGATCGATAATCAGGTGGTGTCCGGCGAACCTACTTAAATCCGCTTCCGTACCCTTATCCTTGCGGATTACGGGCATATCGTCGGAATCGGCAACAAAGTGATCTTCCTTTTGGGCGGTGCTTGAACGAGTCAAGTCCATCCCCAATTGGAAGAGGGTGTCATTAAAGGCCATGTGACCCTCCCCAACCAGTAGACAGTTTGACTCGCCCGCTCCTTACCTCATTGGTTCTGGAAAACCTCGACCATGCTGGCAGGTGGACAGACGAGAGACGTGCATATGAGGCCTAGTGCCCCCCCATGCAAGATTTTTTTTTACTCGCGCCCAATTTTTTTTGTCGCTGTCTTTACCGGAGCTTAACAGCAGTTTTCTGACGCGATCTTTGCGCGCTCTTCGCAGCGCTTCGCAAACCGATCGCCGGAGCGCCGGATGAAGATTCGTTCAGGGTGGATTCTGCGCAAAAACGCCAATTACTGCGGCTTGAGGAATTTGCCCAGCAGCTCTTTCGCTTTGGTGCTGTTGGTCGTTGAGCTCGTCGTGCCATCGGGGTTTTTCTTGCCGAGCAAGCCGTCGACGATCTCATTGGCGTTCTTGCCCTTGAGCTGCTTGCCGATCTGCTTAATCGCATCGATCGCCTTGTTGGGATCGGCGAGGATGCCTTTGAGGTCCGGTTCGAAGTTCGGCTTATCCCAGGGACCGGTGATGCGCACCGGGATTTCCAGCCCCGACAAGTTCGCCGCACCTTGCTGGCCTTCTAGGCTCGCGACGATCTTCGGCTTCACCGTGTAATCGACCGTCCGCTGCGGCATTTGTACGGCGCCCGCTCCACTGACGCGCAGCAGCGGGCTCGTCAGCTTCAGATCTTGATTCTGCGCGACGCCGTTGGTGATCTGGAAGCTGGCTGATAGTTCGCTGAAGTCGGTCTTCTCGGCAGGTGCTTTCTTCAAGCCGCTGAACTTGCCTTGCGTGATGCCGCGGATGGCGCCGGACAGGTTAAAGCCAACAATGGCGCCGTTGGCGAAGCTGAATTCGGTTTTGCCATTCAAGGCTTCGACGAGTGCCAATTGGCTGGCGCCTTGCGCCGACAACTGTAGTCCGATCTTGGCAGTACCGGCCAGCCAGTCGAGACCGGCGGCGTCCTTCAACAGTGGCGCGGCAGCGATGTTGTCGAGAGCGATGTTGGCGCCGATGTTGGCGGCCTTGCCGGTGCCATCGACCATCAGGAAGCCCTTGCCGTGACCTTCGTACAACTGGACGTCGTCGAACACGGTTTTCATCACTCTGTTCTTCAACGCGACGGTCAGCGCCGATTGCCCGACCTTGATGTCTTGAAACAGCAGTTGCCCGACTTGCAGTTTGGCGTCGGCATCGATGACGCCAAGCAGCGTCAGATTGATCGGATCGCTCGACCAGCCGGCGCGCTGGGTGAAGCCGTGCACTTTCGGTCCTGGTGCGCCGGGCTTGTCCTGCAACAGTTGCTCGATGGCGTCGCCGGACTTCGGCGCGGGGCCGGCCGGTTTGGTTGCTGGAACGGGCGCAGGCGCGGCGGCGGGCGCTGGCGCTGCGGCTGCCGCGCCATCGTGCACGGTATACTTATTGAGATCGAGTTCGGTCAGCCGCAGCGTTGCTTGCACGTGCGGCCGCACGCCGCCGGTCGTCACGCTCGCCGAGCCGCTGGCGGTTGCGCCATCGAGCACGAGTTTGGCGTTTGTCAGGCTCGTGGTGTTGTCGGCGCTTTTGAGATCGGCATTGAGCGTCAGGGGTCCAAAACCCGAGACCGGCGGCAGGGACGTGCCGAGCCAATGGGCAAGCTGTTTAACCGAATCCGATTTGGCCGAAATCTGGCCGTCGAGATCGGCGCCGTCCTTCAACAGCACCGTTCCGTCGTAGGTCGCCGAAATGTGTTTGGAGGATGCATTGAATGCGAGCTTAGCTGGTTTTTCTTCCAGCACCGTGCGCGCGTTCGTCAGCTTACCGTCGAAATTTATTTTCTCGCCCGTCCAACCGAAATCACCTGATGCAGTCAGCGGGCTCGTCAAAGATTTAAGCGCCAGCTTGGCGTTCAGTTGCGAAACGGTTTGCGTCTTGCCGGTTCGTTCGTCGGTGTAGCGCAGCGTGCCATCCTCGACGTGGACGTCGTCGAGCTCCAGATCCTTGACGTTGGCGAGCTTTGGCGGCAGCGCTCGGCCCTGAACTGGCGCGGACCCCGATTGTGCGCCACTGTCATCCATTGTGGTGGCCGGTGCTGGTGCGCCCGTTTGCGCGAATGTCGTCAGCGGCAAGCTTTGCGCAAAATCCCAGCTGCGCTTGCCGGCTTTATCAACGCGCAGATCAACGACCGGCTTTTTCAGCACCAATTGCTTGACGCCGAGTTCTTGGCGCAGCAACGGCATCGCTTTGACCGCGACATAGAGTTCGGCCATGTGGATCAGCGGTGGGCCTGGCATGTTCGGCGGCGCCGAAAGAGTGACATCTTTCATCACCACGCCGACGGAGGGATAAAAGCTGAACGACGTTGCTCCGGCAATGACAAGATCGCGGCCGGTTTTCGCCTTGACCTGCTCGGCCAATTTTTTGGCAATCAAATCGCTCGGTGGATTTAAGAGGAGATATGCTGCGCCGGCGGCGGCCACGAATAAAATCAAGCCGCAGAAATATAATAGTCCGCGCAATAGTCCAAAACCGCGGCGCGGCTTTGGCGCGCGTCCTCTGCTCGCACCTTGCGGTGGCGGCGGCCCCTTGCGCGGCGGCTGGCTCATGCGCTCGTTGAGCGGGCGATAGCTCGCGAGCGGAGGCGGCGGAGCGGTTGGACGTTGCGGAGCCATTTGTCGTCAGCCTCGATAAGCGCTTTTGCTGGAGTGCGCACGAATCTCATAAGCCACTATACTACGTAGGATTATGTCGCTTCAGCGCCACATGTATTGGGCTTGGAAAGAGCGTTTTTCCACTGCGAACGTAATGAACAGCATTTTCGCGGCGACCCGGCACCACCCGCCAAGTCTTCCGTGAGGCGACATCACGCACGCATTTGATCATAATTCATGCGTAACTAAGGGTTAGCTCATCTCAATTCCTGAGTGACGATGACAGACGGTGGTGGCTGATGCGTTTGGAAAAATTGCCGGTATTGGCGGTCGTGATTGCGGCGGTGATTGCTCTGCCGGGTGTCAGCGCTGCGCGCGCAGCCTCGTGCGGCAACAGCGCTGGAGGTTTTCCGGCATGGCTCGCTGGCTACAAGACGCGCGCGGCAGGTCTGGGACTATCAAAGGCCACCATCGACAGCGCTCTGGGTGAAGCGTCCTACGATTCCAAGGTGATCGGTCTCGATCGCAATCAACACTCGTTCAAATTGAGCTTCGAGCAATTTTACGCCCGCCGTGTCGATGGCGCGATGATTTCCAAAGGCCGCCGGTTGATGCAAACGCACGCCAGCACTTTGACGGCCGTCGAGAAACGCTTCGGCGTGCCCGGCGCCGTCATCGTCGCGATCTGGGGATTGGAGACGGCTTACGGCGCGCAGTCCGGCGGCAGTTTTCCAATCGTGCGCGCATTGGCGACACTGGCTTACGATTGCCGACGTTCGGACTTCTTCGTCAACCAACTCGATGGCGCCTTGAAGATCATCGATCGCGGCGACATGACACCGTCGCAGTTGCGCGGCGGCTGGGCCGGAGAAATCGGCCAGACGCAATTCACGCCCGACGCCTATGTCAAATATGCTGTCGACTTCGACGGCGACGGCCGCCGCGATCTTGTTCACAGCTCAGCCGACGTTCTGGCCTCAACCGCGAACTTTCTGAAAAGCCACGGCTGGCAGCGTGGCCAGGGCTGGGGTCCAGGCACGGCCAACTACGACGTTATCCGCGAATGGAACAAGGCCGAGGTCTACGTTAAGACGATCTCGGTCATGGCCGATCAGTTAGCGGGCAGATAAGTCTCGGCCGCGACGAACTCCAGCAACGAGCGATCTGCAACGAGCGATCCAATGTACAAATTGATTGGCTCCCCTAAAACGCGCGCCTTCCGCGTGCTGTGGATGTTGAACGAACTCGGTCTCGACTATCAACTCGATCCGTTGCCGCCGCGCGATGCGTCGCTCACTGCCATCAACCCGTCCGGCAAAGTACCGGTGCCGATCGACGGCCCAGACGCGATCATCGATAGCGTCGCGATTTTCCAGTACCTCGCCGATAAGCACGGCCGGTTCACTTTCCCAGCCGGAACAGTCAAGCGCGCGCATCAGGACAGCTTCACGCAGTTCGCGATGGATGACGTCGAAAGTACCTTGTGGACGGCGCCAAGCACTCGTTCGTGCTGCCGAAAGAACTGCGCGTCGAGGATGTCAAGAAAGCGTGCCGCTACGATTTCGACCGCGCCATGGGATTTTTGGGCGAGCGCCTTGGCGATAGGCAATATGTGATGGGCGATGAATTCACGATGCCCGATTTGCTGCTTGGCCATTGCTCAAGCTGGGCGACCACCACCGGCTGGACAATTCCAGAGGGAAATCTCACCGCCTACTTCGACCGCGTCAAAGCGCGGCCCGCGCATTTCAAGTCCAAGGCTCAGCGCGACGCTGGTTGAGTTTTAGGGCGGTGCCTTGCGGGACTGCTGTCATTTGCTCGATGCCCGATGCCAGCAAATTCGCTAGTTGCGCCATGCCACTGTTGGCCGGAACCATTGCTCGAAAGCGACCGTCGGGCGCAGCTTTCTGCGGGGGTCTTCAACGGGCCGTGTTGCTGGCGGAATAACCTGCAGTCACCTCGCCCTTATGCGCAGCAAACGCAGCAAGAACTTCTTTCTTTTCCTGAGCGGGCACCTTGGCGAAATCAAGTGTTCGCCCAAGTTCGGCCGCGACTTCATCGAACTCGGCGGGAGAAATTTTCAGGTCGCGATGGGCTTCTTCCAGTCCAACAGGAGTGCTGCCTGGTTTCGTGGCTGTATATTGGAAGGGCCCACCCGCAACGTTGCAAACCCATAGCGTGCGCATGAATTTGAGCCCTGGGAGTCTAGCCAGATTCTTAGTGTGCCATTCCCGGAGGGCGGGGTTCTTTGAACTCTGGCCAACGATCGGGTTTTTCACGACAGCATCGCTGAAATGATCGACTACCGCTGCGATGGCAAACGCGCCACCGAGGCGTTCGTAAAGGGTCTTCTGTTCCGCGCGAGAGGCCGTCCCCCCGAGGAACGAGACGGCGACGGCAGCTATGATCTGCAAAGCGAGATGCTTCATGATGCGCCTCCTTGACCTGTGTGCAAACAATTAAGGTGCTTAAGCAACAACGGGAATACTGGCTACTCTAAGCCTGCAGAGGTCAAATAGGGCTAATCCAAGTTATATTACGGCGACAAATATGGATGCGGCGAATGCCGCGAGTTCTGCGGACGTGCGGAGCGCGCGAACAATCACATTCATTGCATCGAACTGGCTAATCACCGTCTGGCCCGCGGTGTTTCGAGGTCCGCTTGGGGCCAAGCGCAGACTTGGTCGGCGAGCTTCGTTTTTTAACGGCCGAAAATTGGCGCACCCGGCAGGATTCGAACCTGCGGCCTCTGCCTTCGGAGGGCAGCGCTCTATCCAGCTGAGCTACGGGTGCTTTGATGGCCGACGCTTTGATAGCTCATTCGGCGACGCTGGGCAAACAGCGCAATCCAACGCCTTAAACGCCTGAAAATACGAAAGCCGGAGGCGGTTCGCCCCCGGCTTGCACGTGTCTCTCAACGGATACCAAATGGCCCGCTGCAGCCGTTCATGGGCACGGGCGCGCGGTGACGACGCACTTGGCTTTGAGGATTGCGTTCTTCTTGCAATCCCAGCGAACGAGCGACGCACGGCCGAGCGAGGCATAGCTCTGGCCGTGCAGTGCTGCGGCTTTATTTTCCCAATCGGTCTGCGCGGCGGCGCGTGCGGCTTGCGTGCCGGTGCCGAACAAGCCCTGGCCGGTCGCGCGGCCCTCAAGGCGTGGTTTGCACACGGCGGCCGCGTGGCGCTTATGGTGGTGATAGCGGTGATGCTTATGCGGATGCGCGCTGACGGCAGTCTGGCCGGCAATCAACGCGACAGCCGTGAGAGCCAGTAGCGAACCCAGTGTGCGATAAGTCGACATCAAGGAAACTCCCTCTTCAAGAATTCGTCTAAGATGATGCTTGAGACGGCGCAGTCCTGCCGCCGCGCCCATGCGCGGCAGCAGGTTTGCAAGACCGGTGTTTAGATTACTGGCAAGGCGAAGCAGTGACGACGCATTTGGCTCTGATGATC
The DNA here is from genome assembly GCA_031367425.1 of Hyphomicrobium sp. Taxonomy (GTDB): domain Bacteria; phylum Pseudomonadota; class Alphaproteobacteria; order Rhizobiales; family Hyphomicrobiaceae; genus Hyphomicrobium_B. The sequence goes on along the minus strand of JANLPU010000042.1, from coordinate 22,085 downwards.
GCGAGCTTGCTGCAATCCCAGCTTGCGCCCCGTGCCCGGTTGAATGAACCGAAGGAAGCGCCGTACAGCGTCGTGGCTTTGCTCTGGAAATCGGCGATAGCAGCAGCGCGCGCGCGTGCCGAGCCTAAACCGAATACACCTTGTCCCGTGGCAATGCCTTCCAGACGCGGCTTGCACTGGCCGTTGGACGGCGCGCTGGTCGCATAATCATCGGCTGGACGGCTGCGGTGCTGGCCGTATTTTCTCATATGGTGATAGCGCCATGATTTGTGATGGTGCCGGACGTGGCAAGCGCACACCCGGTGGTGGTGATGATAGTAATGGTGACGCACGCATTGTTTGAACCTGTGTGCATCGGCAGGCGCATTGAAGATAAACAGCGATACGACCGCCGCAATCAACGCCGCACTTAATCTGGCGAACGTTTTCATATCGAACTCCCTCGAAACAGCAAACTTTGAAACTGCAAGTGCCCTCCCCGCGCCGTTTGCTTTTTTCGGCGGACGGACTAGGCCATACTAGCAATAAGATCTAGCGCGGGAAAGTACGCCGCACCATCTGGAGCCGCAGGTGTGGCTCATTCGGTGCAACAGTTCCAGAGTGATAAGATTGCGTGCGAGCCAGCCCTAGAGAAAGTCCGAAGCAATGAGCCCGTTTACTCAGGCGCGCCCTGGCGAAGTTGCAATCGATCTGCCGCAATCCTTTGATGCCGATATCTATTTTATCGGCCGGATCCGCACGCCGTGGAAGGAATTGCGCGAGTGCCCGAGGAACAGTAAGCGCAGCGGCGACGCTTTGGCTCACATCGAACTCGAGCCAGTTTTTGCCCAAGGATTGCGGGACATTGAACTGTGTTCGCACCTGACTGTGCTGTATTGGCTGCATTTGTCGCGCCGCGACCTCATTCAGCAGATGCCGAGCCACGTGACCTCGCCGCGTGGGGTGTTTGCACTGCGTTCGCCGGTCAGGCCCAATCCGATCGGGTTATCGGTCGTCGAGCTGGTGAAGGCCGAGGGCGCGCGCCTGACGGTTCGCAACATCGATTGCGTCGATGGCACTCCGGTGATCGATATCAAGCCGTACTTCGCTTCGACCGATAGTTTCCCCGACGCCAAACGTCCATGACAGCTTGGCCTGTCTCGTTCACTTCTAACCTTTGCTAGCTTGAGATCATGAGCACCGAAAAACCAAAGCCATCCTTTTCCCATCCCGACGGCGACCCGGCGCCGATCGTCAAGGGCAGCCATGTCTATCTGATCGACGGATCGGGCTATATTTTTCGCGCTTTCCACGCGTTGCCGCCGCTGACGCGGCCGTCGGATGGTTTGCCAGTCGGTGCGGTGCACGGGTTTTGCGCCATGCTGTGGAAACTGCTGCGCGAAACAAAAATGTCGGAAGCGCCAACGCATCTCGCTGTGATTTTCGATGCCGGGCGCGAGACGTTTCGCAACAAAATTTATACCGAATACAAGGCGCACCGGCCTCCGCCGCCCGACGAGCTCATTCCGCAGTTCGCCTTGATCCGCGATGCGGTCAAAGCATTCAGCGTCGCGTGCATCGAGCAAGACGGCTACGAGGCCGACGACCTGATCGCGACGTACGCGCGTGATGTCGTCAACTTGGGCGGCGATGTCACGATTGTCTCGTCTGACAAAGATCTGATGCAGCTGATCCGGCCCGGCGTCGTCATGCTGGACACGATGAAGGGCAAGCGCATCGGCCGCGACGAAGTCATCGAGAAGTTCGGCGTGCCGCCCGAGAAGGTCGTCGATGTGCAGTCGCTCGCGGGCGACAGCGTCGACAATGTTCCGGGTGTGCCAGGGATCGGCGTTAAAACGGCCGCCGAGCTGATCAACGAATACGGCGATCTTGATGCTCTGCTAGAGCGCGCTGGGGAGATCAAGCAGCCCAAGCGGCGCGAGAAATTGATCGAGTTTGCAGACCAAGCACGGCTTTCCCGCGAGCTTGTGACATTGAAAGATGACGTTCCCGTCGAGGTCGGCGTCGACCGCACCGTGGTCCATGAACCCGATCCCGCGACGCTGTTGGGTTTTCTGCGGGCGATGGAATTCAACACGCTTACCAAGCGCGTCTCTGAAGGGCTCGGCGTTGAAGCGCCGTTGCCGCTTGAAAAGTCCCTCGGGTCGTATCTGACCGCTTCTCCCTCGCGGGAGAGGGCCGGGGAGGGAGATAAAGGCAGTGGCACGCCATCGGCGGCGGTTGCCTATCATAGCGCTGCGGTCCTCAACACTCCCATCCTCCGCACGTCTTATGAAATCGTCGAAACCGAAGCACAGCTGGCGAGCTGGATCAGCGCTGCCCACACCGCAGGCCACGTGGCAATCGACATCGTTACGGTGCGTCCTGACGAGGCGGCGGCTGCGATCGCGGGCATCGCGCTTGCCACGCAAGACGGCAAAGCTTGCTACATCGCGATCGGCCACAGCGATGGCGCGAGCGATCTTTTTGGCGGCGGCGGCGCGACGCCGGGACAAATTCCGTTGCGCGATGCTCTGGCTCAATTAAAACCGCTGCTGGCCGACGAGGCCGTTCTGAAGATCGGTCACAACATCAAGTTCGATATCTTGGTGTTGGCGCGACACGGCCTCGCTGTTGCCGCGGTCGATGACGTCATGCTGATGTCTTACGCGCTCGATGGCGGGCGCGGCGGTCACGGCCTCGACGATCTGGCTGAACGGCATTTGAAATATACCGTGCTCTCGCTCGATAAAGCTTTGGAGCATGCGCCGGGTGCCAAGAAAGCCGACAGGATGATCGCCGGTTTGCCGCTGGCCAAGGCCACGGAATACGCGGCCGAGAAAACCGATGTCATCTTGCGGCTGTGGCGCATGTTAAAGCCCCGGCTTGTGGCTGAGAAAATGGTCAGCGTTTATGAAACGCTCGAGCGGCCGCTATTGCCCGTCCTAGCGGACATGGAGTTGGCGGGCATCAAGATCGACCGCCCTGTTCTGTCCCGATTGTCGGGCACGTTCGCACAGCGGGCCGGAGCGCTCGAAGAAGAGATTAATGGTCTGGCCGGGGAAAAATTCAATCTCGGGTCGCCTAAACAGCTTGGCGAATTGTTGTTTGACCGGCTCAAACTGCCCGGCGGGAAACGCACAAAATCCGGGCAATGGGAAACGCGTGCCGGTGTGCTCGACGATCTGGCCAACAACGAAGAGTTGCCAGACGACGCGCGCCGCCTCGTCAACATCATGCTGCAATGGCGCCAACTCAACAAACTGCAATCGACCTACACGGATGCGCTGCCAGAATATATCGATGCTGCGACGAGCCGCATTCACACCTCGTACTCTTTGGCATCGACGACGACGGGCCGGCTCGCCTCGACCGAACCCAACGTGCAGAACATTCCGATCCGCACTAAAGAAGGCCGCGAGATCCGCACCGCGTTCATCGCCGAGCCCGGCCACAAGCTGATTTCGGCCGACTATTCTCAAATCGAGCTACGGATCCTGGCCGACATCGCGGACATCCCGCAATTGAAATTGGCCTTCTCCGAAGGCCTCGACATTCACGCCAAGACCGCGTCTGAGATGTTCGGCGTGCCCGTCAAAGACATGCCGTCAGACGTGCGCCGCCGCGCCAAAGCGATCAACTTCGGCATCATCTACGGCATCTCTGCGTTCGGGCTTGCCAATCAGCTTGGCATTTCGCGGGAGGAAGCCGGGCTCTACATCAAGACGTATTTCGAGCGCTTCCCCGGCATCCGCGATTATATGGAAGGGACGAAGAAATCGGCGCGCGCGCTCGGCTACGTCACGACGATATTCGGACGGCGTATTCATTATCCCGAGATCAACACCAAAAATCCATCCGTGCGGGGCAATCTCGAGCGCGCCGCGATCAATGCGCCAATCCAAGGATCGGCTGCCGATATTATCCGCCGCGCGATGATCAGAATGCCGGGTGAACTGGCGTTGGCCAACTTGAATTCGGCGCGGATGCTTCTGCAGGTTCACGACGAACTCGTCTTTGAAGTCAAAGACGCCGACGTCGATGCAACGATAAAAACGGTCAGGCGCGTGATGGAGCGCGCTGCAGAGCCCGCCGTCAAATTATCCGTTCCCATTCACGTCGACGCCAAAGCCGCCAAGAACTGGGAAGAAGCCCACTGACGATTGGGACGGGGCGAATACTGCAACAAAAAATGCGCCCACTGATAGCGGGCGCATTTCTTGTTAGTGTGAAAGCTACTCGCCAGCGACGGGCGAATGTTTGCCGTTCGAGCCACCATTCAATTGGCCGTTCGACTTGGGAGCTTTCCAATCGGCTGCCGAATTCGTTTCCTTATTGGCCACCGCCACCGACGCCGTTAGCCGTTCAACTTTGGGCAAGCCCTTGCGCTTGTGCTCGATGGTGCGAATAAATTCGCGGATACGTGGCTGAATTTCGGTCCGAAAACGTGTGCCGTTGAAAACGCCAAAGTGGCCAACTCCGGGCTGAACGTAGTGGACCTTCTCATCATCCGGGATCGATGTGCACAGGTCGTGGGCGGCTTGCGTTTGGCCCAAACCGCAAATGTCGTCGCGTTCGCCTTCGACGGTCATGAGCGCTGTCGATTTGATGGCGGCGCAATCAACCAGCGCGTTGCGATGCACGAGTTTCTTGTCTGGCAAAGCGTGATCTTGGAACACCGTCTTGATGGTCTGCAAATAAAACTCGCCGGTGAGATCCATCACTGACATGTACTCTTCGTAGAACTCCTGATGCTGTTTGACGCTATCGCAGTCGCCCTTGACGAGATTTGAAAACAGCTCGCCATGGGCCGTCATGTGCCGCTCGAGGTTCATTTGCATGAAGCCCGTTAGCTGCATGAAGCCGGGATAGACCGGGCGCATGAAACCGGGATGAGGGAACGGCACCGTCGTCGTCGCGTTGCGTTCAAACCATTCAAGCGAACGCGCGGCTGCCAGATTGTTGACCTTAGTCGGATTGCGCCGCGTGTCGATTGGCCCACCCATCAGAACCAGAGACGCTGGCTGATCGGTATCGCCCCGTGCCGCCATCACGGCGGTCGCAACGAGTGCGGGCACCGCAGGCTGACAGACCGCCATCATGTGCGTGTTGGGCCCGATGTGATGTACGAAATCAACGAGGTATTCGATGAAGTCGTCGAAGTCGAACGGACCCATCGCCAGCGGTGTCTCGCGGGCGTCGGCCCAGTCGGTGATATAGACGTCGTGTTCAGGCAGCATCGCTTCGACGGTGCCGCGCAGCAGCGTGGCGTAATGACCTGACATCGGCGCGACGATCAGCACCTTGGGATCGTTGCGCTTGCCGGAAATCTTTTCATCGCGCACGAAGTGGATGAGGTTGCAGAAAGGTTTTGCAAGCGCCGTTTCCTGGCGAACAGGAACGGTGACGGCGTGAATTTGAGTCGACTTGAGGCCAAACTCTGGCTTGCCGTAGCGACGCGTCACGTTTTCAAATACTTCGCAGGCAGCAGCCATGTTGCGGCCCATGGACGTCTTGCCCATGGGGTTGAGTGGGTGCTCGAGGCTGTGGCGAAGCGCCTGCATACCAAAGCGCCATGGCGTCATAATCGCATGGGCCATCTCATAGGCGTAATAATGCATCTCGGCGCCTTCCTAAAATCGGGCAGTCAACATCGCGTTGTTGCTGCACCGCGACAATACAGTAAAAACCGATGCAAAAACAATTCTAAAGTGCCGCAATGACTAATCATAAGTCACGGCGATGCAGGAAAGTTGCAGTTTGGGCCTGTACGGGTTGCCGCGCCGCACTTGCTGCTCTGCAAGGTGCGCAATGATTTGTTAGACTGATTCTAACGCCGCCGCTCTCAACGAAAGCCGATTCATGGCCCTCATCAACGATGTTTTAAAGGCAGCGTCCTCGGCCTTGAACAAGGCGATCAAGGTTGAAGATCACGAGATTAGAGCGCTGCTGGCCTCGTTCGCGATGTTTTTTGCGCTATTGGCTGCCTATTACATCATCAGGCCCTTGCGCGAAGAGATGGGTGTGGTCGTCGGCAACGAGCGCCGCGCATCCCTATTCACCGTCGTGTTTGTCGTGATGCTGGCGGCCGTGCCGCTCTTTGGCTGGGTGGCGACGAAGTTTCAGCGCCGGCTCGTCTTACCCAGCCTTTACTGCTTCTTTGCAGCCAACCTCGTGGTTTTTTGGGCGATATTTCGAGCGCACGGTACGAGCCCATTTTCAGCGAGCGTTTTCTACGTCTGGGCCAGCGTGTTCAATCTCTTCGTCATCTCGCTGTTTTGGAGCCTGATGTCCGAGATGTGGTCGAACGACGAAGCCAAACGCCTCTATGGCTTCATCTCGGCTGGCGGCACGGCGGGAGGATTGGCCGGACCGCTGCTGACCCAGACGCTTGTTGGCTTCCTGGCGCCAACGGATCTGCTGCTGGTCTCGGCCGTGATGCTGCTCGTGGCGCTATCGATGAGCATGATCTTAAGGGGGATTCGCAGCGCGCGCGTTGGAGCGGAAAGCAAGCCGGCTGGCGGCGGGATCTTCGATGGCGCGGCGAAAGTTTTCTCCTCGCCCTATTTCGCGCGCATCGCACTTTTCGTTTTCTTGGCCAACATCGTTGGAACGTTTTTCTACAACGAACAACTGCGCCTTGTCGGCGCGACGATGACCGACCCGGCAACCCGTGTGCGGTTTTTCGCCGATCGCGATCTGCTTGTTAGCGTCGCCACCATCGCGATTGAAATTTTCGGGACGGCCGCGATATTTCGGCGGTTTGGCGTCACCGGTGCGCTCATCGCTTTGCCGGTCGTGGCAATGCTGGGGACGCTGGCGCTGTCTATCCATCCAATCCTGTGGATGGCGGCAGCTGTGATGGTGGCTGAGCGCGTCACCGCCTTTGCGCTGGCGAGCCCGGCGATCAAGGTCATGTATACGCAAACGACGCCTGACGAGAAATACAAGGTGCAGAACTTTGTCGACACCGTCGTTTATCGCGGTGGCGACGCTGTTTCGGGCTGGCTATTTGCAATGCTCAGCGGTGGCGTTGGCTTCGCGTCGGCTTGGGTGCCAGCGGTTGCACTGCCGCTGGCCTTCGCCTGGTACCATACCGCGCATAAGATGGGGCAAAGTTACGAAGCAAAAGAGAGCCTTGACGCCAAACAAAGGATCGAGGCCCTAAAGGCAAACTTCAGCGGCAGCGGTTGAATAACGCCGCGCCGCTAAAGATTTAGCGCCCGCCACCGCCGCCACGGCGTTGCTGACCGCCCCCTGGTGGGCCGCTGCCTGGACCGCCGCCCGGACCGCTGCGCGCGTCCTTGTGGCGAAAGTTGATTCGGCCCTTGGTCAAATCGTATGGGGTCATTTCGACGGTGACTTTATCGCCGGCCAAAATGCGGATGCGGTTTTTCTTCATGCGTCCTGACGTGTAGGCGATGACCTCGTGACCGTTATCGAGCTTCACACGGCAGCGGGCATCGGGCAGAACTTCGTCCACCACGCCTTCGAATTCCAGCATCTCTTCTTTAGCCATTCAGTCTCCCTCGCCACGCGTTTCGCGTGCGTTGATAGAAAAAGCGGGGAGCAGATTGAGGTCTGCTCCCCGCGACAAAACGTAAAGTTCGCTCGATTAGAGCGGACGCAGGTTGACGGCGGCAATTTTGCCATTCCGGCCGCGCTCGGTTTCGAAATAAATCTTTTGCCCCTCGCGGAGGGCTTGCAGTCCAGCCCGTTCAACCGCCGAAATGTGCACGAAGACGTCGGTGCCACCTTCTTCGGGTTGAATAAAACCGTAGCCTTTTTGTCCGTTGAACCATTTCACCGTGCCGTTTGCCATTCATGCCTCCAAAGCCAATTGGCGTCCCCCTAGCGGTATACTGGGGCCATCAAATCGCGCGATGGAGACGTCTTTGGGCAGGCGGTAGCACTGTCTCAGAGTAAGCCAAGGCGTGTTCGATGGGGCCTTATATGCCTCGATTGCCTGGAAAACGCAAGCATTCGGCGGCTTTCGGACGTTGCCCATGATCGGCTTCAGAGCTTTGATTTTGGGCGATTTTTCAAAGGTAGCGAAGGGCGAAAGGCCGCGCGCAAGGAAGGGCGGGTGGCGATCAACCACGCCGCCCGATCCTCGTTCAATGGCCGCTCGGCCGGTTCAGCGCGACGAAATGGGATCCGACATCGACGTGGATATGATCCATATCATTATAGGTCATCGTACCGCCGTCGGAATGATTTGCGATCAACCACTTGACGACTTCGCTTTTGCGCCCGGAAACGCGAAAATCGATGGCCTCGCCCGAGGAATGTTTCGACGGTCGGCCAGACGTCGCAATGCGGGCGCCTGGGCGGCACGTCGACACGATCTCGACATGGCCAAAGCGCTTTTCAATGCGGTTCAGAATATCGCGGGCGTCAGACGTCAGGCACGACCGCGAGGTGCCGCCCGAGCCTTCAGAGACGCTGCGGTTTGACGAGTGGCGATGCGCGCGTGCGCCGTCACCGTTGTAGGATTTAGCGGTCGCGGCGATGGGCGCGGACAGTATGAGAAGCCCCGCAATTGCAAGACGATAGCTGTTACGCATGGAAAGTCCCTTCAAGTTTAATGGGATGCAGTTGTGCTGTGCGAAGCGGAGCCCAACTGAGCGTGGGCTGTCGTTGCACGCGGAACCCTCAGGGCGAGGGTTAGGAGTGGGGAAGGCCGCAAGCGCCAGCGTTCCCTGTGGCCGGGCGCAAAGCACGGGCCGATGGCGCGTGCTTGGAGGGAAGGTGTGGCCGTAGCCCCCGTTAACCGACCCCCGCCCGTAGTCCTGAGAAACGTAAAGAGTTGCGGCCTAAATGTGGCGTGGACGCCGGTTCGGCCGTCACGGCGGCCCTTTAATGGCAGGTCTGATTGCCGCGTCCCGGCCAAATCTTGGTTGTGCGGTCTGTCGAATTCGCTTCATGGCCCTGGGAAATCGACGGCGATCATGAGATACAGTGCAGCTTGCGGGCCTAAATTGGGGTTCACCAACGGACCTCGGCCGGGGAAGACAACGCAATAGGGAGAACGACATGAACCTTTTAAAGGGCATGGTGCTTGGCTTCATCGCAGGCGCCATCGCGACCGTCACGGTCCACGAAATTATCAGCTACATTTTTACGATGCCAAACGTTTGGACCGGGTGGGGACGCCAGTCATGGGATATGTCTCCCAATGTGTTCGGTGTTCCCAATATCCTCAGCGGCGCCTTCTGGGGCGGCCTTTGGGGTGCGCTGTTTCCCGTCGTTTTCGGGGCCTTGCCTAGAGGTCCGCTGACAATCAAAGGATTGGTCTTCGGCATTATCGGACCCGCCCTGATCGGCGTATTCGTGGCGATACCGCTCATCACGCATCGCATCCCGCTGTTTTTCGACGGCGATATCAGCAAGATCGTTCCGGTACTTGTTATCCTTGGCGGCTTTGGCGCGGCAGTCGGCTGGCTCTATGGGCTGTTTGCTTACAAGCGTCTGCCGTGCTGATAGGACGTTGACGGCCTTCAAAAGGGCGACGCTCTCTAAGCGTCGCCCTTTTTTGTGTGCCAAATCTTAAAACTGTGAAACGATCCGTCAGTCCGCTTCGTAGCTTCAGCGCATTGGGTCGAACGTCCGCCCGATCGTCGTCTACCCTGGCGCTGGGCATAAGCGTCGAGCCACAATTTGGAGCCCCGCTATGAAACTCAGCGCAAAATCAGGTGCCGCTATCGCCGCTGCTGCCGCCGCCGTCCTCATGACAGCATCGACGCTCACTGCAACGTCGGCGAACGCTGTTGACTACAAGGTGAAATGCTTCGGCCTCAACGCCTGCAAGGGCCACGGCAGCTGCAAGTCTATCGGCAATGCTTGCAAGGGCCATAATGCCTGCAAGGGCCAAGGCGTGTCGATGATGTCGAAATCGAAGTGCCTCGCCAAAGGCGGCGCGACCTCGCACAGCTAAGCCTTTAAACCATTATGCTTTTAGGCTATGATTTTTGATATATAAGAGGCGGCACTTCGCGGTGCCGCCTCTTTGTTGCGCGTCAAGCCGCGCCGATCCAAGCAACCAACTCTCTTTGAGCTGCGTTGAGCGGGGTTGGTTTGTCATAAGAAGGGACTAAACCAGTGCTTAAAATAATCGCGCTCAAGACAAAAGTGCATAAAACAAAAAGTTGCTTTGCTACCGGCCTCATCTTGATCGCGATGTTGCTAGGCCACACGTCACTGCCGCAACGCGCCGCCGCTGAAGACGCGCCAGCTGCTTCCGTTGACGTACCCACGAGCAAACCCATCAGCATCGTGCTGCTCGACGTTCTGCTGCAGAACGACAATGAAGGCCTCGATCCAACGAGCGACGCAGAACGTGCCCGGCAAGCGAAAGTCGGCGAAGAGTTCAAGCGCATGCTTGAAGCGTCTGGCCGCTACAAGTTCGTGCAGGTTTCGGACGATATCAAAAAGAAAATGGCGACCGCTCAGCACATCGGCCAATGCGCCGGTTGCGAACTGGATTATGGCCGGGAGCTTGGTGTTGATGCCGTCGCCTGGGTCGAAGTTCAGAAGATCTCGAACTTGATCCTCAACTTGAACGTCTATGTCGCCGGCACGAAAGACCCGAAGCTGAACTTCATCCACAGCGTCGATATTCGCGGCAATACCGACGAGAGCTGGGTTCGCAGCCTCGATTACCTGTTGAAGAATTTCTTCCTCGGCAGCGGCAGCTAATAGCGCCGTTGCCGCCCCGGCCGCTCAATTATCGTCCATCTTAAGCGCGGCGATAAACGCTTCTTGCGGGATTTCTACCCTGCCGAATTCGCGCATTTTCTTCTTGCCCGCCTTCTGCTTGTCGAGCAGCTTACGCTTGCGCGTGATGTCGCCGCCGTAGCATTTCGCGATCACGTCCTTGCGCATCGCCTTGATCGTTTCGCGCGCGATCACCTTGCCCCCGATGGCGGCCTGGATCGGGATTTGGAACAGATGAGGCTTGATCAGATCTTTCAGTTTTTCGCACATCGAGCGGCCGCGGCTCTCGGCGCGCGTGCGGTGAACGACGATCGATAAGGCGTCGACCGGCTCGGAATTGACCAGGATCGATAGTTTGACGAGATCGCCTTCCTCGTAACTCTTGATGTGATAATCGAACGAGGCATAGCCGCGCGACACGCTCTTCAGGCGGTCGTAGAAATCGAACACGACTTCGTTGAGCGGCAATGCATAGACGAGCATGGCGCGCGAGCCGACGTAGGTCAGCTGCTTTTGCCGCCCGCGCCGGTCCTGGCAAAGTTTCAAAACGGAGCCCAAATGATCGTCCGGCACCAGGATCGTCGCCTCGATCCAAGGCTCCTTGATGTGATCGATGCGCATAACCTCCGGCATGTCAGCCGGATTGTGCATTTCGATCGCCGTGCCGTCGGTCATGTGCAGGTGATAGATAACGCTCGGCGCGGTGGTGATCAGGTCGAGGTTGAATTCGCGCGACAAACGCTCGGTGATGATTTCGAGGTGCAAAAGTCCTAGAAATCCGCAGCGGAAGCCAAATCCCAATGCGGCTGAACTTTCCGTTTCGAACGAAAAGCTCGCATCGTTGAGGCGCAGGCGCCCCATGGCCTCGCGCAGATCTTCGAACTCCGCCGCGTCAACCGGGAATAAGCCGCAGAATACGACGGGTTGGGCTTGCTTGAAGCCGGGCAGAGCTTCGGCGGTTGGATTTTTCTCGTCCGTCACGGTGTCGCCGACGCGCGTGTCGGCAACCTCTTTGATGGCGGCAGTAAAGAAGCCGACTTCGCCGGGCCCGAGCTGGTCGAGCATTTCCTGCTTGGGCCGAAAGATGCCGACGCGGTCGAGCTGGTAGGAGCCGCCCGAGGCCATCAGCCTGACGCGCTGGCCCTTTTTCATCACGCCTTCTTTGATCCGCACGAGCACGACGACGCCGAGGTAGGCGTCATACCAACTGTCGATCAGCATGGCTTTCAGAGGCTTATTGGCGTCGCCAACAGGCGGGGGCAGGCGTTCAACGATTGCTTCAAGCACGGCCGCCACGTTGAGCCCGGTCTTGGCCGAAACGCCAATGGCGTGCGACGCGTCGATGCCAATGACATCCTCGATCTGCGCCTTGATGCGATCGGCGTCCGCCGAGGCCAAATCGATTTTATTCAGAACGGGCAAGATTTCGAGGTTGTTGTCGAGCGCCTGATAGACGTTGGCGAGGGTTTGCGCCTCGACGCCCTGGCTCGCGTCAACGACGAGGATGGCGCCCTCGCAGGCCGCCAGCGAGCGCGACACTTCGTAGGCGAAATCGACGTGGCCGGGCGTGTCCATCAGGTTCAACTGATAGGTTTTGCCGTCTTTATAGCGGTAATCCAGCCGCACGGTTTGGGCCTTGATGGTGATCCCGCGCTCCCGCTCGATATCCATGGAATCAAGGATTTGCGCCTTCATGTCCCGGTCGGCGACGTTGCCGCACAGCTGGATCAGCCGGTCAGAAAGCGTGCTTTTGCCGTGGTCGATGTGGGCAATGATAGAGAAATTGCGGATCAATGAGGTTTCGGTCATGAGGCGGTGGATAGCACTTAGGGCAGTGCGGCAAAAGGGGCGATAGAGGCATTGGTCAAGGCGCCGCGGAACACGGGCCCAATGCAACAATCGCTGGTAGTCAGGGTTTAAGCCATATGCGAAAGTAATAGCCCGATTGTCGCGTGGAGGATCCCCCCAATGTCGAACACGACGAGTTCTCACCCTCAGGCATCACCCCAAGGTGTCGGAGCTGCAATGACTGAAGAGGCTAAAAAAGCCGTTGGAGGTGCTGTTGACGCGATGGCGAGCTGGCGCAACGAGCTCGCAAGCATCACCGATCGCAACAGCGCCGCCGTCTACGACAAGATGGCGGCGGCCGCGAAATCCGTCGGCTGGCCTGCGGAATTCGTCGATATGACGACGAAAAACATGCAAGCTGCATCGAAAATGCAAATGCAGGCCATGGATCACGTCATGCAATCCTGGCAGCAGCAGATGAAAAATCCCGGCTCGTTTTCAATGCCGAGCGCGATGTCAAATCCATTCCTCGAACAGATGAAGTCGTTCCCGGGTTTTGGCGGCGCCGGAGCGATGGGAAGCTTCCCGGGAATGCCTAGTTTTCCCGGAATGCCCACGTTCCCTGGCATGCCCACGTTTCCTGGAATGGGAACCATCCCCGGCATGCCGGACATGACCCAAATGCCTATGCCGCTGCAATTCTGGATGCAAACGGCCGAGATGTGGCAAAAAACCTGGCAGCAGGCGGTTTCGGGCTGGATGGAATCCCAGGCCAACATGATGGGCAAGGGCGGCAAGCCCTAGCCGAGCCTGTTAGAAGGCATGCCGTCATCGTCGGCAGACGCTCGGCGTTTAAGCATGCGGTTCTCCCCAGTGGTGGCAATATCGCCCGGTCGCACGCCGTTGCGGCAGCGCTTGGTTGCCGTTATCGTCGCGCGAAACTAGGAACCGGGGACCCGCCAAGACAAGGTGCAGCCCCCAAATAATAGCTCGGGGGGAAAGTGTGGGGACTGGCGCATGCCGGCCCTGCATGATGGACAAGCATGGCAGATACAGCTCAAATCGCCGCGACTTCGTTGGTGCCAGCGTCTTCGACCATTGGCAAAGATTTTCTCGCCTCCGTTGTCGTCTTTCTCGTCGCGCTCCCCCTGTGCATGGGGATCTCCATTGCCTCCGGCATGCCGCCGACGGCCGGCCTCATCACTGGGATCGTCGGCGGGATTGTCGTCGGCTTCCTGGCGGGCTCGCCCCTGCAGGTCAGCGGACCAGCGGCCGGATTATCCGTTCTCGTGCTCCAGCTCGTGCAGCAGCACGGGGTCGAAATGATCGGCACTATCGTACTGTTTGCCGGATTGCTGCAGTTCGTTGCCGGCCAGTTGAAGCTCGGCCAATGGTTCCGCGCGGTGTCCCCGGCGGTCATTTACGGCATGCTGGCAGGCATCGGCGTGCTCATCCTGGTCGCCCAGTTTCACGTCATGCTCGATGGCAAGCCGCTGGGCACCGGTCTCGATAATCTGCGCGGAATTCCCGGCGCTATTTCCGCTGCGGTCGCCGCTGGCGATCATCACTTGTCAGCCGGACTGCTCGGCCTTTTAACGATTGCGTCAATTTTCGCGTGGAGTTGGTTTGCGCCCAAAAGTCTAAAGGCAGTGCCAGCGCCCCTCGTCGGCGTTGCCGTCGGCATGATGGCAGCCGCGGCTTTCAAGCTTGGCGACATCAACTACGTCAAAGTGCCGGCTAACTTCTTGGCCGAAGCGTTCAATAACTATCCAACGATGGAAAAGCTGGCCCGCATCTTGGAACCGGCGATTTTGATCGGCGCAATTTCAATAGCGTTCATCGCCAGCGCCGAAACTCTGCTGTGTGCCACCGCCGTCGACCAAATGCATAGCGGGCCGCGCACCAAATACGACAAGGAATTGTGGGCGCAAGGCGTCGGCAATACGATTTGCGGATTGTTAGGCGTGTTGCCGATGACGGGCGTCATCGTGCGTTCTGGCGCCAACGTTGAGGCTGGCGCGCAGAGCAGAGCGTCGGCGATTATGCATGGCGTTTGGCTGTTGTTGTTTGCGGCCCTGCTGCCAAGCACGCTGCAGTATGTGCCCTCGTCTGCGTTGGCAGCGGTACTCGTATTCACCGGGTATAAGTTGGCTTATCCGAAAATCGTGCCGACGCTGATGAAGTTCGGCTTGGCCGAGGTGGCAATTTACTTCATAACCATTGCAACGATCGTTCTGACCAACCTCTTGCAAGGCGTGCTGGTCGGCCTGGGACTGTCGCTTTTGAAGCTGCTTTATGCGTTCTCGCATTTGGCCATCCGTCGCGAAGAGCAGCCGGGCTCAAACCGTATTGATCTCCACCTTGATGGTACGGCCACTCTCATCAAACTGCCAAAGCTTGCTCAAACGCTGGAAGCCTTGCAGCCGGGCGCTGAAGTCCATGTCCACATTCAGGATCTCGACTATATCGATCACGCTTGCCTCGATTTGCTGACCAATTGGGACAAGCAGCATAAGACAACGGGCGGTTCGCTGACCATCGAGTGGGATGAGCTGTCGCAGAAATATCATCAGCGTCATGGCAGCGGCGCGAAAGATCCGGCGCCGAAGGCGGCTTAGGGGTTCGACGAGCCTATTGCGATAAATCAGGCTTTGTTTTTCATCTCGCGCAGGCGGCCGAAAATCTGCCAGTCGGGCTTGCCAAGCATGCCGAGCCTTGCCCGAATGGCCGATGAATGCGTTCGCAAGAACGGGTTCGTCGCCTTCTCGGTAGCGATGGTCGTGGGCAACGTTGGCTTGCTGTCGGCGCGCAGTCCTTCGATGTCCGCCATCCGTTTCACCAACGCTTCGTTTTCGGGCTCGACCGAGAGCGCGAACCGACCATTCGAGAGCGTGTACTCGTGGCCGCAGTAGATCGTCGTGTCGCCAGGCAGGCCCGCCAACTTCTGCATCGAGTTGAACATCATTTCGGGGTCGCCCTCGAAGATGCGGCCGCAGCCGAGCGCAAACAAAGTGTCGCCGGTGAAAGCGAGCTTGGCGTCGGGAAAATGATAGCTGACGTGGCCGAGCGTATGACCCGGCGTCTCGATAACGCGAACGGTGAGGCCGTCAAACGTCAGCGGCGTCTTTTCGGTGACCGTGCGATCGATGCCGGGAATTCTATCCGCTTCTGTCTCGGGGCCGATCACCTGGCAGCCATAGTGCGCTTTCAGCGCTGCGATGCCGCCGGTGTGGTCGGCGTGATGATGGGTCGTGAAAATGGTGTGGAGTGGCCAGTCGCGCGCCTCGAGCGCGGCGCGCAACGCGGCCCCGTCGGGTGCGTCTATCGAGGCAGTCTGACCGCTACCGGGCGCGTGGATGATAACCCCATAGTTGTCGGTCAGACAGGGGATCAAAACGATTTCAAGCGTGCTGTTCATGGCCGCATTTTGGGTCGGAGGAGCTCTCAGTGTCAATCACACAACAGGATAGTGCGCGCCGACCCATAGGGGGCTATATGCAGGCCCGCTGCTATTCGTGTCGGGCAATGGCATACTGGCAGCGCCGCCGCGCCATAACGCGGCAAAACGAACTTGCGGGCTCATGCAACTTGAAGCGGCACACTTGCGAGACTTTTACCGCACGCCCTTGGGGCAGGTGGTGCGTCGGCAATTGTCATTTCGCATTCGTGCGCGCTGGAAAAAGCTGAACGGGTTGACCATCGTCGGCACCGGGTTTGCCGCGCCCTACCTTGGCTCGTTTCGCGCCGAGGCCGGACGCTTGGGCTGCTTGATGCCGTCCCGCCAGGGTGCACTCGTGTGGCCGCAGGGGGCGCGCTGCCACTCTGTCTTGGTCGAGGAGCATCAATGGCCGATCCCGGACAATTCGGTCGACCGGTTGCTGGCCGTCCATTGCTTAGAGGCGGCAGAGCGGGTCGGACCGGTTCTGCGCGAGATGTGGCGCGTGCTGGCGCCCGCCGGGCGGCTGATCCTGATCGTGCCCAACCGGCGCGGGGTGTGGTCGCGCATCGACACGACGCCGTTCGGCCAGGGACTGCCGTTCAGCCGGTCGCAGCTCGAAACGCAACTGATCGATGCCTTGTTCACGCCCGTCGAGTGGATCGGCGCGCTGTATTTCCCCCCGATCGATCAGCGCTTGATACTGCGCATGGCACCAGCAATAGAGCGGACGATGGCAAAAATCTCGCCAGGCCTAGAGGGCGTCATCATGGTAGAAGCGCGCAAAGAAATCATGGCCCCGGTCGGTGGCTTTCGCAAAGCAGAGTTGCGCGTTTTAAGACCCGTGGAAAGCGGCGCGATGTGATGGCGCTGGGCACTTGGCCCTGGCGGGTCAGGTCGGGCGCCGCTGACTGCGCATCAGAAAAACGGCTTTCTCGCCGAACAGGTTCTGCATCGACAGCGACCACTTGATCGGCAGTCGTTGGCCGGCCGCATTGAAGGCGACGGCCTGCTCGACTTCGGCATCGACGATCGCGCACAGATCGGCGAAGTCGCGGATGGTGCACAGATGCGCGTCGGCGGTCAGGTACCAGGATTCCGGCAGGTTAGGTGTCACCGGCATCCGGCCGCCGATCAATAGACCCTTCCGGATGCGCCAATGGCCGAAGTTGGGGAATGATACGATGGCGTGTCGGCCGATGCGCAACAGGTTTTCGAGCACCGTCTTGGGGTATCGCGTTGCCTGGATCGTCAGCGACAAGATCGCGTAATCGAAGGCTTGGTCTGGATAGTTTGACAGATCGCGATCGGCGTCGCCTTGAATGACCGATAAGCCGCTGGCGACGCAGGCGTTGACGCGATCGCGCGACAGCTCGACACCGCGGCCGTCGACGCCTTTGGTTTTGGCCAAGAGATGCAGCAGTTCGCCATCGCCGCACCCGACGTCGAGCACGCGCGATCCAGCCGTCACCATCTCGGCGATCAGTTCATGATCGACGCGGGTCTTGGTCGTCGCGTAACTCGGTAGGCTACCCGGTTTGTTCATGAGCGCGGCTCATCTGATTGCAGGCCGCGTTTGACGGCGGCGGCATTGAGAAACCCGCGAATGGTGGCAAAGAAGACCGGCTCTTCAAGCAGGAACGAGTCGTGCCCGTTGTTGCTCTCGATTTCGACGAACGACACGTTGGCTGCAACCGCGTTGAGCGCCTGCACGATTTCGCGGCTCTCGCGCGTCGGATAAAGCCAGTCGGACGTGAACGAGACCACGCAGAACCGGGTCTTGGTGCCGCGGAAAGCGTTCGCCAGCACGTCGCCGTTCTCGGTCGACAGGTCGAAGTAGTCCATCGCGCGGGTGATGTAGAGATAGCTGTTGGCGTCGAACCGGTCGACGAAGGTCGAGCCCTGGTGGCGCAGATAGCTTTCGACCTGGAAATCGGCATCGAACGAGAACGTCCGCCGCGTCCGCTCCTGCAGGCTGCGCCCGAACTTGCGCTGCAGCGCTTCCTCGGACAGATACGTGATGTGCGCCGCCATCCGGGCGACGGCCAGCCCGCGCTGCGGCACCTTCTTCTGCTCGATATAGCGTCCGCCGCACCAGTCCGGATCGGCCATCACGGCCTGCCGACCGACCTCGTGGAACGCGATGTTCTGTGCCGAATGCCACGCGGCGGTGGCGATCGGCACGGCGGTGAACAGCCGCTCGCCGTGCCGCGCGGCCCATTCGAGCACCTGCATGCCGCCCATCGAGCCGCCGACCACGGAAAACAGCTGGTCGATCCCGAGATGGTCGATCAGCCGGACTTGCGCGTCGACCATGTCGCCGATCGTGATGACCGGGAAATCGAGGCCGTAGGCGTGCCCCGTGCGCGGGTTGATCGAGGCTGGCCCGGTGGAGCCCATGCAGCCGCCGAGGATATTCGAGCAGATCACGAAAAACCGGTCGGTATCGATCGGCTTGCCCGGCCCGATCATGCTTTCCCACCAGCCCGGCTTGCCGGTCACGGGATGGGCGTTGGCGACGTGCTGGTCGCCGGTCAGCGCGTGGCAGATCAGGATGGCATTCGAGCGATCGGCGTTCAGCGCGCCATAGGTCTGGTAGGCGATCGAGAACGGCGCGAGATCCTGTTCGCAATCCAGATGCAGCGGCGCATCGGCCGGGAAATCGACGACGAGGCTCGATGGCCGGATCGCCTGCCCGACCTTCGGCTCCTCCGTCAGCCCCGGCAGCGCAACGCCTGACGGCCCGCTGATCTCTGCGACACCATTGATGGTCATGGCGTCCGTTGTACTCCGCGCGCCCGGCCCGTCAAGCAATGGCTGCCGGCGATGCGGCTCGGTCGTAGGTCGGGTCGAGCCGTTCGCGAGACCCGACACCGCTTGCACAAGCGCTGCGGCGTCGGGTTTCGTGACCCGACTTATTCGACCCGACCTACTGTCGGAGCCGGGACTGCTGACGTGTCAACCCAGATAATCGCCCTGCTCCATTTGACGGCGCACGGTCAGCGCCGCGTTGCCGGCATCGAAAGCGACGTCCGCGCCGGTCAGGATAGCGCCTTCGGCGACAGCACGCGTCAGCTTGATGCCGTGTGCCAGCCCGATCGGCACGGCGGCGATCTCGCGGCTCTTGGCGGCCGGCACGAGCTTGCCCCAGACCGTGAACCCGCCCTCGCCGTCAAGAGTCTCGCCCTTTTTCAGCGCGCGTTTGGCGACCGCGACCACATCTCCGCGCCACGACCGGGTCGCCCCGGTCGGCTCGCAACGCAACGCCGCACTCAGCACCGAGACCGACAATTCCAGGCCGATCAGGTGGAACGGCTTGTACATCGCGGCATAGAGGCCGGACGCGTCCGTCGGCACGCCGTATTGCCTGAAGCACGCCGCCGTATAGGCGTTTGGCGCCTTCATCACAGTGTAGACGCCCCAACGCAGATCGCGGAACACCGGCCGCCCGTCGCGCTCGATCGACGACACGACCTCGACCGTGCCTCCCTGCTCGAGTTGCCCGCCCGCAGCCTTCGGTCGCAGCACGTGGGCGAGATCGTCGACGCCACACGGTGGGAACGACAGCCC
Organism: Hyphomicrobium sp.; assembly: GCA_031367425.1. Taxonomy (GTDB): domain Bacteria; phylum Pseudomonadota; class Alphaproteobacteria; order Rhizobiales; family Hyphomicrobiaceae; genus Hyphomicrobium_B. The sequence continues at coordinate 2,596 of JANLPU010000042.1, read as the reverse complement.
GTCGGTCGGCACGGCGAGGTCGCAGGCATTGGCGATCGCGGCCATCTCGATCGCGGACTTGGTGCCGTCGAGAAACGAATTGAACATCTGCGGGTTCATGCCGGCCGCCTTGGCCTCGGCCGCCGATAGCCCATAGTGCTCCCAGACGCCGTCCGGCGTGACCTTGTGATAAGCCGGCAGATACTTCGTGCCCTTGCCGGCGCAGATCACCTCGAAGCCGGCCGAGCGCGCCCAGTCGACCTGCTCGCTGACGAGCGCCGGCTGGTCGCCGTACGCCATCGAGTAGACGACGCCTTTGTCGCGCGCCTTGGCGGCGAGCAGCGGCCCGGCCAGCACGTCGGCCTCGACGTTGACCATGACGATGTGCCGGCGGTTCTCGATCGCCGCCAGCGCATGTGCGATGCCGGCGCCAGGATGGCCGGTCGCCTCGATCACGACATCGACGTCGGCGCGGCATACGTCGAGCCCGCTGGTGGTGAACCGCGTGGCCTTGATGCGCGCACCATCCCAGCCCACGGCCTTGCACGTCGCCTTGGCGCGTTCCGTGTCGAGATCGGCGATGATCGTCACGACCAGCCCTTTGACGGTCGGCGCCTGCGCCAGGAACATCGATCCGAATTTGCCCGCGCCGATCAATCCGACACGCACGGGCTTGCTGGCGGCGGCCCGTTCGGCAGCCAGTCTGGCGAGGTTCATGCTTTCTCCCCCTTCACGGTTCGCACCACATGCACGGACGCGCCGGACGCAGCGAGGCTGACGGCGACGACGTAGAATATTCCGGCGGCTCCCGCTGCCGCCGCCACCCCGCCGGCGAGCAGCGGTAGCATGAGTTGCCCGACCCGATTGCCGGTGATCCGCAGCGACAGCGCGATGCCGCGTGCCGACGAAGGCACGATATCGATGACGTTCGAGATGCTCAGCGTGGCCGCGATTCCGAGGCCGAACCCGATCACGATCATCGCCGGATAGAGCACGATCGACGGCAGCGGCAGCGCGATCAGCACGTACGCGAGCGACGAGCCCAGCATGGTCGCCACCGTCAGCGGCACGCGCCCGACAATACGGATGATCGGGGCGTAGAAAATCCTCGCGAGCACGGCGCACGCCGCCCGCAGCATCAGCAGCACGCCGATGGTGCCGACGTCGATGCCGCGTTCCGTACCCAGCAGAGGCAGGTAGATCACGACCAGATCCTGCGCGGTCACGGTAATGACGCTCGCCAGCATCAAGGTCGGCATCCCCGGCGTGCGCAGTAATTCCGGCACCGGCGTCACCTCGGCATGCGCGGTGTGTACGGCTGGCCGCGAAGCCGGCCGGATCAGATAGGCGACGATCAGCGCGAACACCGTCATCAGGACGGCGACGCCGAACAGAAATCGCGTCGGCGGAATGCGCGCCGCGCCGCCGAACCAGCCGACGATCAATGGCCCGAGCCCTTGGCCGAACGCATTTGCGACCATGTAGGTGCCGAACACCGATTCACGGCTGACGTCGTTGGAGGCGCGCATCGCCAGCATCTGGTGCGACACCATCAGGAACAGATGGCCGATGCCCATCAGCGCGGTCAGGCCGAGCAGGTCCCAGGCGGTCGCATTCGTCAGCCGCAAACCGAGGCAGGGCACAAGGAACAGCCACGTCCCGATCCAGGCCGAGCGGGCATCATTGCCGCGATCGACGAACCGGCCGACCCACACGGCGAGAAACATCGGCACCAGCGCGAACACGCCGGCGATCAACCCGAGCCACAGCTCCGACAGGCCGAGCTCGACCGCGCGGTAGGACGTGGTGACCCGCACCATCGACTGGATCGTCTGCACGGCCAGCGCATGCACGAACAGCGGCCCGAGCAGCCGATAATCGATATCCGTATGGACCGGGCCGATGTCGATGCGTTGTTGCATGAGCGCACCCGCACTGGCGGCGCTGGGCGCAAGTGCGTAGGGATGAAAGAAGCCGAAGTGCGAACGTCAGTTGTAGGCTGGGCCACGCTACCGCTTGACCCAGCCTACAAAAACGGGGTCGATATCGACCTCAGAACTTGCAGCTCATCATGTGGGTGGCGCTGGACTTGTCGTGGTTGGGCGGTGCATCCTCGACGTTCAACACGGTGACGACGCCGTTGTCGACGACCATCGAATAGCGCTTCGAGCGCACGCCCATGCCGCGCGCGGTCAGGTCGATGTCGAGGCCGATCTTCTTCGCGAAATCAGCCGAGCCGTCGGCCAGCATCTGGACTTTGCCGGTGGCGCCGGTATCCTTCGCCCACGCGCCGAGCACGAAGATGTCGTTGGCGGCGGTGCAATAGATCGCGTTCAGGCCCTTCTGCTTCAACGCCATCTCGTTGGCGACGAAGCCCGGCATGTGCTGCTTGGAGCAGGTCGGTGTGAACGCTCCGGGAACCGCGAACAGCGCCACCTTCTTGCCGCCGAACGCTTCGGCCGTCGTGATCGGCTTCGGGGTGCCGTCGTCGCCCAGCGTGGTGAACGTCGCGTCGGGCAGCTTGTCGCCTACCTTGATCATGTGTCGTCTCCGCATCGGCTGTTGAATGGAGTGGTGAGCGCTCGCCGAGCGCTGTGCGAAGCTTAGTGTGTCTTCG
>JANLPU010000014.1:0-2017 GCA_031367425.1 Hyphomicrobium sp. | reverse complement strand
GTGAGGTCGTGCAAGCGGGAAAAAGAACACCAGACTACCAGTTCCCAGGGCGCCCAGCGCTGGGCCACTAAAACGGCGGCGTCATCTTCTCGACGGCCGCTCTCAACACGGCGTCGGACATCTCGCCGATATATCCACCGCCAACGGTTTCACGTTCCCCACAACGAGAGGGGGAAACACTGTCGGCGTAAGACGATGGGAGAGTTGGACCGTGACACGCAATTACGCCCGCGTCGGCATCGGCGCGCGGAGATGCGACAGGTCCAACCCCTTGAAGGTCAACTTGGCCGTCTCCTCGGCGAGGATTTCGAGGTCGGTCTTGCCGTTGTCGTATCTTCTCCCTTGAGCGCCAGCGTAACGTTGTCGGGATACGGGAGTTTGAGCTTTCACAACTCGTTCATCTAACTGGTCAGTCCATATGTCACGCCTGCAACGGGTCAACCTTAGCCATCCATGCTGCCCGTTTTGCCAAGGACGGCACTGTGCCGTAGGCCGCATGGTCGCCTTTCCCCAGCGAGTGCCCCATGATGGCCCGCGAAACTGCCTCGGGCATGTCGATCTCGCGTGCGATGGTACGCCATGTGTGCCTAAGGCCGTGCATCGTCAGATCGGGGTCGGTAATTCCCACGGTTTTGTCTAGGAAGGAGGAAGCCCAGCTTTGAAAGATGGCTGCTTTGTCCTTTGCTTTGCTGAACTGCGAGAACAGCCAGGACTCGTTAGCACGGGCCGCTGCATAGGCGACGATACCCCTGCACTCCGGGTGAATCGGGATATCTCGCTTCGAGAACTTGTTCTTGAGTGAGCCAACCTCGTCGGTGATGCGGAGCACTTGGATACCCGCCGCAATCGTTATGTCGGAAGGCCGAAGCTGACATATCTCACCTGATCGCGCGCCATGATAGGCCAGCAGCCGAATGATCCATTGAAGGTCCAGTGCGCCGACTTTCGTCAGCGTGGCGGCGGCGGAGAGAATTGCTCTGACCTGTTCCCCCGAGAAAGTCTTGTCGCCGTCCTCAGCGGAGAACTTCGCCGATGCGTCCTTTCGTGCCTTCACGCCTGCAAACGGGTTCGTGTCGATCAGATTTTCCGACAGGGCGACCGAGAACAATCGATGAAGCTCTTCGAGCATGTGCTTTGTGTTCGTTCGGGTCTCGCCTTGCTTCTCCATGGCTTCGCGAAATTTGACGGCGTGCTCCCGACGAACGGCGCGAGGTTCAAGATCGCCAATCACGTTGACGAGGCGCGCCACGTAAAGGTGCTTCTTCTTGATGCTCTTCGACTGCCGCGGGGCAGCGACTCGCTGCCAGATTGGGATCAGCGTCGCCAGCTTCGATGTCTGGTCGCTCGGCTTAAGGTTTGCTAACAATTGTTCTGTCTCGGCGACGTAGCGTTGCCCGTAGGCAGCGAGTCCACGCCGAACTCGTATGCTCTTGAGTTGTGAGAGTGCGTCGGCAGCGTTCAGATCGACCTCGGCCTCTTGCCGGACAGGCAACTTCAACATCTTGGCCAAGGCGGTTGTTTCGTCCCTCGTACTTTTCAGCCCGCCCATACTGGCGATGGCATCGTGGTCATCGGACGAGAGAGCACGAGCCCTCCGGATCAGGTCATCGTGGTTCACGTCGAGTTTGCGGGCCTCGGCAATGGCGTCGGGCTCGGACACGGCCCCAAGATACTTGCTCCAACTAGCAACCCCAAGAACGTGGCGCACGTCCGTGGGCACGCTGCGCTTGTAACGCCACCCGCTGCGCCAGCGCGTAATGTGGGTCTTGCGGTAGGTCTTGGAGGAAGCGGAAGGCACTTCTGAACCCCGTTTTGGTCACCATTTTGGTCACCATCGGAGCATACTAAGTACCCGTAAATCAATGATTACAATAAGTTGGAGCGGGCGAAGGGATTTGAACCCTCGACCCTCACGTTGGCAACGTGATGCTCTACCCCTGAGCTACACCCGCGTCCTGGTTGCGGCTGCCGCCTGCGCGGCACCGCGACCGGGTATATGACGCAAAGCTTAAGGGAT
>JANLPU010000065.1:0-2887 GCA_031367425.1 Hyphomicrobium sp. | reverse complement strand
AGCAACCTGAGCTTCGGCAATCGCCTCTTCAGGCGTGTTGCCGTGTGCCGAGCACGGCTTCAGGTCCGGCACGTCGGCGATCCAGCACTCGTCGTCCGGATACCAGAACACATTGATATGATAGCGATGCTGCATCAGTCGTCCAAAATCAGGCCGTTCTCCTCGACGATACCAAGAAACTCCCGGACCTGATAGCGTTTTGCATCCTTGCCCTTGGGCTGAACCACAAGAAGTGCGTTGCAAGCGGAGTGTACGTAGGAGCGGTGGCTACCCTTGGTGCGGACGTGGGCAAAGCCGAACGCTTCGATCATGGCGATGAAGTCGCGAAAATCCACCGAGCGATCGGTGGACTGCAAGAGCATGGCGTAGAGTTTGGCGGGTTTGGTCATTGCTGCAATCCCAGAGTGCAGCTCTCAATTAGTGGACCTTGATCAGGTATGCCAACATGAAGACGGGCCATTTCCACCCATTTGTTTCGCGGCGGGGGAAGTCGCCGGGTTCGAGGGCAAGTTCGGCAAGTTGCGGGGGCGCGGGCGGGCTGGCGGTCATTCGTCGTCCTTCAATTCATCCACATGCCGCGCCCCCTTGGCGCGCCATTGCTCGCGGACTACTTCGGCGGCGGGGTCGCCTTTGCGCAGAACGAACATCGTCTTGTCATCATAGCGCGAGAGATTACAGCTGCCCAGGATTGCCGGCTTTACAGTGTCCAGGTTCGCGCCTTCGAGATGCGCCCGGTCCAAGTCCGTGCCTTCGAGTTGGGCTAGGCGTAGGAATGCACCTTCGAGATGCGCGCCGCCCAAGTCGGTGCCTTCAAGACGTGCCATGAGTAGATGGGAGCCCCTGAGATTTGCCTTTCGAAGATCCGCGCCTTGGAGGCGTGCTCCCCAGAGTTTTCCGCCTTCAAGGTTTGCAATGCCAAATTCCGCGGGTTCGAAATTCGAATAAGCAAACCTTGCTCCTTGAAGACGAGACCAATTCAGGTTAACGCCTTTGAGTTGAATTCCGGGTAAGACAGCACCACAAAAACTACTTTGGTTTAAGTCCAGTTGTTCAGCTAAACTGTTACCGCTCAAGTTAATCAGGTCAAAAATGCGTCCGTTAAGGGGCCAGTCAGCCCGGAAGATGTACTTCCATTCATGAGACATAATCGCGAGCCGGGCGCGATCGACGGCTGTCAGCCGCGCGCTCGCCGAGGACAGTGCTTCGGCCACCTTGCTCCTGATCGTATCTGAGCCCGGCTTACTTGCCAGCGAGTCATCGATTGCCTCGTGCAGCCCAATCCGTCTTATCGCGGCGGCATGCCCGGCCAGCAGCAGTTCAAACGCGGGACGGCGAAAACTCTCGCCGTATTCACCGCGCAGGAAGCCGCGCAGTTGGTGCAGCGCGGCGATTCGTAGCTGTTCGCGCGCCTCGGCGGGGAGCTTTTCGTCAAGCGCGCCCGCCGCGCGCAATTGAACTTCCTGGAATTCTTTGAGGTTGATGTCCTTGCGCGCATTTTCGACCTGCTTGCGCTGCTCTTCGATCTGATCGCGGACATTGCGGTCGCGCCAATGCCACAGGCAGAACGCCACCGGCAGTCCCAGGAGCAGCAGGATGCCCTGGAGCCTGTCCTTCCACTCGATTATCCCATCTACCGGGAAAATCAGTGGGCCGAAAATGCTGCTCCTGCTGATTAGGTCGCGCAGCCACTGCATCGATGGCGAGGCAAACAGCGGCTCAAGGATCGCTACGATCGCGAGCGGCAGCATGGCGAAGGCAATTAGCCGGTAAGGTCGGTCTGCCTGCCAGCGCCAGTTCTTGATCCTATCCCAGCGGGATCGCCAGACCACCAACATCGCCCTCACTCCCCCAGCACCCGGACATCCCCATACACCCCGCGCGCCTTCGCGGCGAAGCGCGTGTCGGCCGTCACCAGCGGGCAGCCAAGCTCCATCGCCAGGACGAGGTAGATGCAGTCCTTGAGCGGGTGGCCGATGTCGATGGCGATGCTCGCAGCACGCAACATTTGCACAGGTGAGACCGGGTCCACGCGCAGGAAATCGTCTTCAATCAACTGAACCAACCGGCTCAGCGAAACCTCGGAATCCGCGCGCAATGACTTGTCCATATTTGCTCGCCGGACCAGCGCGCCCATGACTTCCGCCACGAAGATACCTGGCACGGCGATATCGCCCTTGTGCCAGCGCAAGTCACTCGCCGCCTTTTCGGAATGGCGTTCATCGACGAACCATTTGACCGCCAGACTGGCATCGAAAACGATCACCAGGAATCGCGCTCTTCGCGCAGCAGGTCGAGCGAGGACATGCCCTCGGGCAACTTGAGCGGATTGCGCTTCCGGAATTCCTCCAGTTCCGCGATCAGCTTAGTGCTCCTGCGCCGTCGCGCGTACTCGGCGATCGCCAGCCGCAGTTCCTCGGAGATTGAGCGGCCATGCTCTTCAGCCGACTCAGTCAAACAGGCATAATCGCGATCATCGACATTGCGCGCAGTAGCAGTGGCCATTTGCAAGCTCCTTGAGTGAAAATATGCTAGCATAATTCCATCCAAATCGCAAGCATCACCGTCCCCAGCGCTTCTTGCTCTCCTTCCCGAAGCGCCCCTTGCGCGTCCCCGGCTTGCCCTCGTTACTCCGCCCGACCTTCGGCGCCTGCGAGTGCGCCGGGGGCAGGCCGAGTTCATCCGCCTCCAGTCGCCGGATTTCGTCTCTCAGCCGCCCGGCTTCCTCGAATTCAAGATCTGCCGCCGACGCGCGCATGCGTTTTTCCAGGTCCTCGATGTAGCCGCGCAGGTTGTGGCCGACCATGTTGTTGCGTTCGGGATCGCCCAGCTCGACCAGCACGCCGTCGCGGCTGGCGGTGTGGGCGACGATGTCCTGAATGCCGCGCTT
>JANLPU010000050.1:0-60362 GCA_031367425.1 Hyphomicrobium sp. | reverse complement strand
CCGAAAAGCTGACCCGCGACATTGAGGGCGATCTCACCAATCAAGCGCTCAATGAGTACACCACGGCGCTGCAGTCGCGGCTTGGGCTGCACATGAACGAAGAAGAGCTGAAACGCACCCTTGGCGCTCCAGAGCCGCAGTGAGAACCACAGTGAGAACCACAGTGACAGGGTCATAAGTTCAAGCGGAGTGGCGCACCTTGAGCGGCCCTGACATCAAAGTTGAGAACGACGTGTTGCCGGCCTTGCCCGCGTTCGAGGCGCTTTATCATTCGGGCGCCCCCCAGGTGCTCTGGACGAGGCTCGTCGGCGATCTCGAGACGCCCGTCTCTGCCTACCTGAAAGTTTCGGGCGGCAGCGCGATGAGTTTTCTGCTCGAATCCGTCGAGGGCGGCGCGACGCGCGGTCGCTACTCGATCATCGGCCTAACTCCTGACGTGATCTGGCGCGCGCACGGTGCCAAAGCTGAAATCAATCGCGCGCCGAACGCCGCGCCGAACGCCTTCGAGCCCGATGCGAGGCCGACGCTTGCATCGTTGCGCGCGTTGTTATCGGAGAGCGCCATCGATCTGCCGGAAGGCTTGCCGCCGATGGCGGCGGGCACATTCGGCTACATGGGCTACGACACCGTTCGCCTGATCGAAAATCTGCCCGCAATGGCGCCCGATCCCTTGGACGTGCCGGATGCGATCCTCATCCGCCCCACACTCATTTTCATTTTCGATAGCGTCAAGGACGAGATCACGGTTGTGACGCCGGTGCGGCCGGACGGTAAAATGTCGGCGCGCTCGGCTTACGATACGGCGCGCGCCCGGCTCGCCGACGCGGTTGCGCGCCTCGATGTGCCGCTGCCGCCGAGCACGCGAACAGACGTCGAGGCCGCCCACTTGCCGTCGCCGCAGTCCAACACCAGCGAGGCCGAATACCTCGGCATGGTCGCCAAAGCGAAATCCTACATCGCCGCCGGCGACATCTTCCAAGTGGTGCTGTCGCAACGGTTCTCGAGCCCCTTCACGCTGCCCTCGTTCGCGCTCTACCGGGCGCTGCGGCGACTGAACCCATCGCCATTTTTATTCCATCTCGATTTCGGCGGTTTCTCGCTCGTGGGTTCCAGCCCCGAAATTCTGGTGCGCGTGCGCGACGGCGTCGTCACCATCCGGCCGATCGCGGGCACCACCCGGCGCGGCGCCAACGAGGCTGAGGACAAAGCTCTGGGTGAAGCGCTGCTTGCAGACCCCAAAGAGCGCTCAGAACATCTCATGCTGCTGGATCTCGGCCGCAACGATGTTGGCCGCGTGACGATAACCGGCTCGGTCGAGGTCACCGATCAATTCGTCATCGAGCGCTACAGCCACGTCATGCACATCGTTTCCAACGTCGTTGGAAAATTGGATAGCGCCAACCACGATGCCATCGATGCGCTGATGGCTGGGTTTCCGGCCGGCACCGTTTCGGGCGCGCCCAAAGTGCGCTCGATGGAAATCATCGCCGAGTTGGAAAAGGCCAAGCGCGGACCCTACGCGGGTTGCGTTGGATACTTCTCAGCTGGCGGCGAGATGGATACCTGCATCGTTTTGCGAACCGCCATCGTCAAAGACGGCATGCTGCACGTGCAAGCGGGCGCCGGCATCACCAACGATTCCATCCCAGAAAACGAGCAGCAAGAGTGCATCAACAAAGCCAAGGCGGTGGTGCGAGCCGCTGAAGAAGCCGTGCGCTTTGCCGCAAGATCCGCCAAAGGCGCCACCGGCAACAAAGGCCCCTTCGGGTAACTCCAACATTATCCTTCTCCCCTTGGGGAGAAGGTGGTCCGTCGATGCGAAGCATCGCGTCAAAAAGATGCGAAGCATCGCTTCGCGATGAAGGACCGGATGAGGGGGACGCTTCAAGTCCAAAAGCCCACCCCCTCACCCTAGCCCTCTCCCCAAGGGTAGAGGGATCCTTTGCCCCTCGCTCGCACTACCGCTCTCGTCCGAGTGCTACTTTCGCCCTTGAGACCTGTGGTGCCCTCGAGCTCTCCGGCCGCCAGCGTTTCGCCCAGGCGCGTTGCCAAGGGGTCCAGCGCGGCTTCCAGAACAGATTGATCACGCTATGCCATACGGCATAGACGGCGAGCCAAAACAAAACGCGCACGGGGAGAACGCCCGCTCCAAATAATACACGACGCGCGCGCACCCAGGCGCCAGCACCGTAAGACATCGATTTCGCCTTGACCCAGGCGCGAACTTTGTCCGGCCCTAAAACGCGCTCGGCTATGCGCACGGCAAGGAACGCCACTATGACAAACGGCAAAATGAACCAGACGAAGATTGAGAACGCATACGATACGAACCACATCGCGACGCTGACGATGGTCCAAAACAGCCAGCCGATGGCGCCCAAGAGATAGTCCATGCGTGTAGCCACCTTGAAGGTATCATCTAGACGCAACGAGCGTGCACCGTTGCGCGTTAGGGCTATATATAGGCGCGGGCACAAGATTTGGCATCAGCTTCCGGGATCATAGAGACAGCGCATGTTGACACTTGCACTTTTGCGGCACGCCAAGTCGAGCAAAGATAATCCCGCCATCGATGACTTCGACCGGCCCCTCAACCCGCGCGGACAGTCGGCCGCGCCAGAGGCCGGCAAAACGTTTCAGCAGCTTGGATTTCACCCCGATCTGATCTTGTGCTCGCCAGCGCGGCGGACGCGCGAGACACTTGATTTGGCGCTGCCGCAAATGGCGGTACCCGTGCCCGCCGTCACATTCGATCGGGCGCTCTATCATGCGGCAGCCGCGCAGCACATGGTGGCTTTGCGGGCAGCGCCGTCGCCAGCGACGCGCATTTTGATTGTCGGGCACAATCCAGGGTTATACGGCCTCGCTCTGATCTTGACGGGCAGCGCCGACGATAAAATCCTAGCGCGTCTCAACGAGGGATACCCGACCGCCGCGATTGCGATTTTGGAATTCAACGCGGCTGCGTGGGCAGACATCGCGGTAGCGTCGGGCAAGCTCACCCATTTCATCACCCCGCGTGGCGGCAGGGACTAGTGGTTGATGCAGCGTTGGTTCAAGAGCAACGGCGTTTTGGCGTAATTCAAGGAGCAGCGCGATCCAAACATTTGCAAAATCGCGCCGACCCGCTATGAAGCCTGAAAGCGCTTAACTGGCAGGTCTCAGATGCTGATCCTGATCGATAACTACGACAGCTTTACTTATAATCTGGTGCACTATCTGGGCGAACTCGGCGCTGACAGCGTCGTTATTCGTAACGACAAAATAACGGCCGCCGAAGTGATGGCGAAAAAGCCCCAAGCGATTGTGTTGTCGCCGGGTCCTTGCACGCCCAACGAAGCTGGCGTCTGCCTCGATCTGATCAAACAAGCGGGCCCGACAATTCCGCTGCTTGGCGTGTGCCTGGGCCATCAATCGATCGGACAAGCCTACGGCGGCAAGGTCATCCGCGCGCCCCAGCCGATGCACGGCAAGCTTTCAACCATCGCTAACGATGGACGCGGCGTTTTTAAGGGACTGCCGAAAGCTTTCGAAGTGACGCGCTATCATTCGCTCATCGTCGAACGCGCGAGCCTGCCTTCGTGTTTGGAAATCACCGCTGAAACGTCCGATGGCATCATCATGGGGCTGCAGCACACAACTCATCCCGTGCACGGCGTGCAATTTCACCCTGAAAGCATTGCGTCCGAGCAAGGTCATGCGCTTCTTGCGAATTTTCTCAAGCTCGCAGGCTTCAAAACCAAGCAACGTGCCGCCGCATGAGTGAGACATAATGCCTGCGCGCGAACTCAAGCGATATCTCAACAAAATCGCCAACCGCGAGAACCTGTCTGAGACCGAGATCGAAGCGGTGCTCGATCTGCTGATGTCGGGCGTGGCGACGCCCGTACAGATGGGCGCGTTTCTCATGGGCCTGCGGACCAAGGGCGAAACGATCGAGGAACTCACGGGCGCGGCGAAGTTATTGCGCGCCCGCATGACGGTGGTCGAAACGCCGACGGGTGCTGTCGATATCGTGGGCACCGGCGGTGATAGCCATGGCACGTATAACGTATCAACCTGCGCGGCGCTCGTTGTGGCAGGCGCTGGCGTCGCTGTCGCCAAGCACGGCAACAGATCGGTGTCGTCGTTATCGGGCGCGTCTGACGTGTTGCAGGCGCTCGGCGTCAAGCTCGACGTGTCGGCGGTGACCGTCGCACGCGCGCTGGCAACTGCGGGCATCGGCTTTCTGTGGGCTCCCATGCATCATCCGGCGATGAAAATCTGGGCGCCGATCCGCGCCGAACTTGGGCTGCGAACCGTTTTCAATCTGCTCGGGCCGTTGTGCAACCCGGGCCAGGTTACCCGGCAGGTACTGGGCGTCTACGACCGCGCACTGGTTGAGCCGATCGCCAAGGTTTTGCAGAATCTGGGCTCCGTTCATGCCTGGGTCGTGCACGGCAGCGATGGCATGGACGAGTTGACGACGACGGGGCCGAGCACTGTTTGCGAGCTGAAGTCGGGCGCCATGCGCACGTTCGAAGTGACGCCAGAGGCCGCCGGTCTGCCACGCGCGCGCCTTCATGACCTCAAGGGCGGCGAGGCGACCGTCAACGCTGCCAAGCTGCGCGCGTTGCTGTTAGGCGAAACCGGCCCCTACCGCGATATCGTGTTGCTGAATTCAGCCGCCGCACTCATTGTGGCTGGCAAAGCGGCCGGTCTGCCCGAAGGCGTGAGCCTCGCGGCGCAGTCGATCGATAGCGGGGCAGCTGCATTGGCGCTCGATAAACTCGTAGCTATTACCAACGAAGTTTCAGCATGAAGATCTTTTGCGTTAAGTGCAGCACCAAATGGATGAACGAAAAACTTATGCGCCTTTAGGCCCCGCTAGTCCGCGCAAGCTGCAGGCGTTGCGGCGACTACTGGCGTTAGTCGTGTCATCGTTGGGGCGCCACCAGCTGTGGAATATTCTGGCCGCCATCGTGCTGGTCTGGTTCGTTGCGTCCGCGGTCCTCCACATTGCCGAACCAGCGACCAGCGCCGCTTTCGGCACTTGGGAAAACGCCTTCTGGAATGTTTGGGTGATCCTATTCAGCGGCGTCAACGATGCGCCAACCACTGCGATCGGCCGCTGGGTCGCGGTTGCGGTCATCGTCGCCGGTGCAGCGCTCGCCGGCCTCTTTACGGCCAGCATCGCCTCTATTTTAATCGAACGGTCTTTGAGGAGCAGGCAGGTGACAAGTCTTGAAATGTCCAACCATCTCGTGTTGTGCCATTGGGCGCCGCGCGGACTTGAATGGATTAGAGAAGTCCACAGCAGCATCGTGGCCGACAAACGCCCGATCGTGATCATTCACGACACGCCCGAAGACGTCGAACTGCCAGACAAGCAGGACGATCCAGCTTTCAACGACGTCTACATCGTCAAGGGCGATCCGGCCAACGAGGTCATCTTGCGGCGCGCCAAGGTCGCCCAAGCCTACTCCGTCGTGATCTTAGCCGACGACCGGCAGGGCGAACACGCCGATGGTAAAACGATTGTCTGCTGCATCGCTGTGAAAAACGTTTGCCGTGGCGACGAACAACCCAACGTCGTGGTCGAATGCCGCGATCCGAAATATCGCCACCACATGCGCAAAGCGGGCGCCGACGAGGTGATGTCGGCGGCCGAATTCGGGCTGCGGCTGATGGCGCGCGCCGCCCTCTTTCACGGCATGACACGCGTCTATCAGGAACTGCTGACCGTCGGGCGCGACGCCAACGAAATGTATTTAGTGGTTGTGCCGCCCGCTTTTATCGGCCGGGATTTTGTCGATGTCGCAAGCCTGTTTCTTGACGATCGCGCCAACCGCAACGCGTGCCTGTTGATCGGCATTTATCGCGGCGAGAAAATGATGCTCAATCCGGTCGGTGGCGAATCTGGCCCCTTACGCGAGGGCGACGAACTCATTTTGCTGAGCCCGGTGTTGCCTGATTTATCGCGGCTGACGGCGGCACCGACCAAGCAAATTGCGCAATCGAAGGGCGTAACTTAGACGGCCGCCGCGATCAGTTGCTCGGCGCGCGCAAACAATTGTGGATCGACGACGGCGCCAGAGGCCGCAGCATTTTCATCGATCTGTTCGACGCGCGTTGCACCGGTAATCGCTGAGGCGACGTTGGATTGACGCAAGACCCAGGCGAGCGCGAACTGCGGCAAGCTTAAGCCAGCCTCAGCTGCCAATGGTTTTATTTTCTGCACAGCTTCGAGAACGGGTTTCGCCAAGAACGCTGGATCAAGCATCCCTCCCATGGCGGAACTCGCAGCGCGCGAATCTACCGGCACGGCGTGGCCGGGCAGATATTTGCCCGTTAACACGCCTTGGCCGAGCGGCGACCAAACGATCTGCGAAATGCCGTTGGCCTGGCATATCGGCAAGACGCTCCTCTCGGGCTTGCGCCACAGCAACGAATATTGCGGCTGGCTGGAGACGAATTTCTCCACCCCCGCCATTTCTACAGCGGCTTTGATTTTGTCGGCCGACCACTCGCTGAAACCGATATAGCGGGCTTTGCCTTCGCGCACGACATCGCTCAACGCCCGCATCGTTTCCTCGAGCGGTGTGTTGGCATCGTAGCGGTGGCATTGATAGAGGTCGATGTAGCTCGTTTTCAAACGCGCAAGCGAAGCATCGATCTGTTTAAGAATTTGCGCACGCGACAAACCTTGATCTGTGGCTGTCATCGGAAAATAAAGCTTGGTCGCCAGCACGTAGCTGTCGCGCTTGACGCCAGAGAGAACTTCGCCGAGCAACGTTTCTGACGCGCCCCGCCCGTAAATATTCGCGGTATCGATGAAGTTGATGCCGATCTCGAGCGCGCGCTTGACGCAGGCGATCGACTTTTGCTTGTCCACGCCGCCCGAATACGTCAGCCACGACCCAAGCGCAATTTCAGACACCATCAAGTCGCTCGATCCAAGTTTGCGTTGCTGCATGGCGGCTGCTCCTCGGGTGATCGTAAGTTGGCTTTAGCGCCTATCCGACGCGCAAGGTTTTGACGTCGGTGAACTTGATGTCGGGATTTTTTTCCACCGCCCAGCGCAGGGAAAACTGACTGTCTGCGAGATAGACGAGATCGCCATCTTGGTCGTTGGCCATCTTCGAGCGATTTTTAGAGGCAAACGCTTCGAGCGTCTTCTTATCATCGCACGACACCCAGCGCGCCACTTCGCACGGCGCCGTCTCGAATGCGATCGGCAGGCTGTATTCGCTCTTCAAGCGCTCGCCCAGAACGTCGAGCTGCAGCGCACCGATGACGCCGACAATCGGCTGCGTTCCCTCAAGCGGGGAAAATATCTGCACGACGCCCTCTTCGGCCATCTCCTGCAAAGCTTCCTTGAGCTTGCGCGCCCGGATCGCATCTTCGAGGCGCACGCGGCGGAGAATTTCAGGCGCGAAACTCGGGATGCCGAGGAAGGAAATGTCTTCGCCCTCGGTCAGAGCATCGCCAATGCGAAGAACGCCTCGGTTGGGAATGCCGACGATGTCGCCAGCGTAGGCTTCTTCGGCGATGGAGCGGTCCTGCGCGAAAAAAAACTGCGGCGACTGCAGTGCGAGCACTTTGCCCGTGCGCGAGACTTTAGCTTTCATACCGCGCGTCAGCTTGCCCGACGTTACCCGCATGAACGCAATGCGATCGCGATGGTTGGGGTCCATGTTGGCTTGGATCTTGAACACGATGCCGGTCATCGACGGCTCGTTGGCAAGGATCGTGCGGGTCGCGGCCTTTTGCGACAACGGCGGGGGCGAATATTCGACAAGGGCATCGAGCAACTGCTTGACGCCGAAATTCTTCAAGGCGCTGCCGAAATAGACCGGCGTCAACGTTCCGTGACGGAAGGCTTCGAGATCGAAACGACCGCACGCATCGATGACGAGTTGCACCTCTTCGCGCCAACGGGCAGCCGCCTCCTCGCCCATAATCTCGTCAATAATTTTGTCGCCGGGGCCAGACAAAGACCCGCGATCTTCCGCATCGGTATCCATCTGATTGATGCGCGGAGAATTGAGATCGTAGGTGCCCTTGAAGTCGCGGCCAGACCCCATCGGCCAAACCATCGGCGCGGTATCGAGCGCCAGCACGTTGGAAATCTCGTCGAGCAATTCGAGCGGCTCGCGCGCCTCGCGGTCCATCTTGTTGATGAAGGTTATGATCGGGATGTCGCGCAGTCGGCATATTTCAAACAGCTTGCGCGTGCGCGCTTCGATGCCTTTGGCAGCGTCGATGACCATGATGGCGCTGTCGACGGCGGTGAGCGTGCGATAGGTCTGGTCGGAGAAGTCTTCGTGGCCCGGCGTGTCGAGCAGGTTTAGAATGGCGTCGTCGTATTCGAACGTCATGACGGAAGTCACGACCGAGATGCCGCGCGCGCGTTCGATCGCCATCCAGTCGGACCGCGTGTTGCGTTTGTCGCTTTTAGCTTTGACTTGGCCCGCGAGCTGAATGGCGCCGCCGAACAGCAACAGCTTTTCCGTGAGCGTCGTTTTACCAGCGTCGGGATGCGAGATAATCGCAAACGTGCGGCGGCGTGCAATGGCGCGCGCCAGCGGCGTGGCAGCTAAATCGGCAGCGGATAAGGTCTCAACGGTCAAAACGCGAATCTCAGGGTTTCAATTAGATCGATGCCCTATAGCACCCGTGCGGGGCCAGGGTCACGCGTTCAAGGGACGCGGTCGTTTTCCCTCTTAATGGCCCTACACTTGGCTTCGGGGGAGGGCTAGAATGGAGGCCAGCCGCTTGTTCGATTTCACCCCCGACCCGCTCCCCGTTCGTTAAAAAATGCAGGGAGAATGAGCAAAAGGAATTCCATAATGACCGATCAGCCACGCTTCGAACTCTATTCCTACTGGCGCACGGCCGCGACCTACCGGGTGCGCGTGGCGCTCAATCTCAAGGGTCTCTCAGCGCAAGAGCACAACATCAATCTGGATGCCGGCGAGCAGCGCGGCGCGGACTTCCTCAAGATCAATCCGTTAGGTGCAATCCCCGCATTGATCGACCGGGACCCCGGTGCATCGCGCGCACCGATTACGCAATCTCTGGCGATCTTGGAATATCTCGATGAGATTTATGCCTCGCCAGCGCTGCTGCCGAAAGATCCGCACGGCCGCGCCCGCGTGCGCTCGATCGCGCAGATGCTCGCCGCCGATACCCATCCGCTGATCACCGGTCGCATCAAGAAATATCTGACCGGCGAAGGCAAGTTCGACGACGCGGCGTTTCGCGCCTGGCAGATCCATTGGTTCACGACGGGATTGCAAGCGGTTGAGCAGCGCCTCGCGCACGACAGCGAGACCGGCACGTACGCACATGGCGAGACGATCACCATCGCCGACATCTGCACCGCCAGCATTCTCGCTGTGATGCCGATTTTTAAAATCGAGGTTGGCGGCATTCCAACGATCCAACGCATCATGGCCAACTGCATGAAGCAAGACGCGTTCGTGAAAGCCGAACCACTGCGCCAGGTAGGTGCGCCCAAGGCGTGAAGGTGGTGCCAGACGCCAGTGCTGTCGAGGGTGTTTGACCCCTGGTCTGACACCCTGACGACCCAAAGCAGCCGGATATGGCCGTCAGATACCGCGCTATTGGGTTATCGAAAACTTCGCACGGACGATCCCGTTTTGAGGCGATTGTTGCGCTGACGTTCACCGTCAATGGCAACATTCGTTAATTCACCAATGCTGTCTTCCCGTCAAGGTTGTGTTGGCGTTGAAGATTGAAATGACGGCGAAGCGCCCAGGAATAGAAGTTTTTAAGCAAGCAGGCGGCACGCAAGAGGCCACATTCGGGGCATCTTCCGGACCAGACGATACAAGCGGGTGCAGGCAGCGGTCACCACTCGCTGGCAAGTAGCGGTCAAGGTGACAACCTACTCATCGGTGGCAACGGCGTTACGTTTTCCATTATAAGTCGACCTCGACGTGGCCCGGTTATGCCGCGCAGAACACCGGCGATCCCGGTAACCCGGGTCCCAACACGCTGTTCCCGCTCGCGCAGCTACGCACAGAACAAAGACGTCTTCCACGGCAAAGCCGGCGCGACCAACATTCTGTGGATGGCTAACGGCAAAGAAGCGCTGTTTCTCGATGACGGTTTTAGCCCTGGCACCGACAGCTTGCGCCTGACCAACATTGGCGAAATCCGATGCGGCACCGGCGATCAGATCGTCGATCTCACCAGCCCTAGATTTACGATCGGCGACATCACGATCGGGGGCGGCACCGGCAACGACGTGATGATGTCGAGCATCGGCAACGACACGATCATTGCCGACAAGGGCAACGACTATATGTGGGGCGGCTCTGGCGACGACATGTTCCAGTGGGAAGCAAGCACAGCCGGTGCATTCGCGGACACGATCATCGGCGCGAACGGCGTCGATACGTTCAAGGTCAAGTTGACGGCCGCGCAGTACACGAGCGCCGTCAAAGCGGAATTGACCGCATTCCACAACTTCATCTCAGACCCCAATCAAAGCGGCCAGAGCTTTGCGTTCAGCAAGCTCGGCAACGTCGCCGTGACAGCCGTCGAACGCCTGGATGTCAGCGTCGACGGTCGGCACACCGACGTTGTCGCCGCTGCGGCAAAACATACGATCAAAGACGACCGGCCCGGCCATCTGATCACCGGCAGCGCTGGCGCTGATACGTTCTTCTGGAAAACGTCTGATGTGGGCATCGGCCATGGCCTCGATCACATCGCCAATTTCTCATTCGAGAACTTCAACCGGATCGACGTCTCGCGCCTGCTGACGAACCACAAACCGGCCAATATCGGCGATGCTGTGAATGCCATCGACACCGCGCAAGGCATCCTCGTGCAGGTCCACGTCAAAGGCGCCACAGCATGGACCGACGTCGCCGTGATCGATCACGTGCATAACGTGACGGTTGCCGATCTCGTCCACAGCCACAGCCTTATCCTCTAGTTCTTGACCAATCAGCAGGCCCCAGCTAGCACCGGGCGTTAACCCGTCGTAAGCTGGGGCCTATGGCTGATATCTTAGAAAAAATTACCGCCTACAAACGCGAAGAAGTCGCGCGGGCCAAGATCCTGAAACCGTTGCACGTGATTGCGGAATATGCGCGATCGGCGCCGCGCGTTCGGCCGTTCTCGGGCGCGCTTGAAGTTAAGCTCAAGGCGAAGAAACCCGCGCTGATCGCCGAGATCAAGAAGGCATCGCCGTCCAAGGGGTTGATCCGCGCCAACTTTGATCCCCCCGCTTTGGCGCGCGCTTACGAGGCGGGCGGTGCTGCGTGCCTCTCTATTCTCACGGACGCGCCGTCGTTCCAAGGCGCACCCGAATATCTCGTCGCAGCGCGCGCCGCGTGCACGCTACCTGTGCTGCGCAAAGACTTCATGATCGACACCTATCAGGTGGCGCAAGCGCGCGCTTGGGGCGCCGATTGCATCTTGATCATTCTGGCTGAAGTCGATGATGCGTTGGCCGCCGACCTTGCGAGCGCCGCGAAGGACTGGGGCATGGACGCCATCGCCGAAGTGCACGACGGCGCGGAACTCGATCGCGCTTTAAAGCTCGATTGCCGTCTGATCGGCATCAACAATCGCAACTTGAAAACGTTCGACGTCACGCTGGCGACGACGGAAGCGTTGGCACCGCGCGTGCCACGCGACCGCATCGTCATCGGCGAGAGCGGGATCTTTACGGCCGCCGATATCGCGCGGCTCGGCCGGGTTGGCGTCGGCACGTTCCTCGTCGGCGAAAGCCTGATGCGCCAGAACGACGTCACCGCCGCCACGAAGGCGTTGCTGGGTTAACGCTGCCGTTTCATCTACGCGGGTATCTCGCGCTCTTTCGGCAAGAGAACACCTCGTCCTCTCCCCTCGCGGTCCCGGAAATAGAATAAATACGACTCCCCCCACCCGCCGTCCCGGCCGAAGACGCGCGGGCCGCGCGCGACACACAGGGATCTTTACCTCTCAGCAATTTGAATTCAAACGGCAAGAGGTAAAGGTCCCGGATAGCCGCAAGCTGCGCGTCTTCCGGGAATGCGGGCTTGTGGGGATAGCCGCGCGTCGCGTAGGAGATGCGGGTGTGGGGGGAAGCAAAATGATGCGTTGCGCGTTGACGCGTGAAGAGTGGAATGTGCACAGTGACCGAGGCGGCTTATTCCGTCAGCCAAGACATGAGCGCGCAATGACCGACAAAATGACGAAGCTTTCGCATCTTGACGACAAGGGCCAGGCGACGATGGTCGATGTGTCCGGCAAGGAGACGAGTAGCCGGACGGCGATGGCCGAGGGCTTCATCGCCATGCGGCCTGAGACGCTGGCGCTGATCGAAACGGGTGAGGCCAAGAAAGGCGATGTACTCGCGACCGCGCGCATTGCCGGCATCATGGCCGCCAAGAAAACGCACGAGCTGATCCCGCTGTGCCACCCGCTGATGATCACCAAGGTCAAAGTCGATTTCGCCGCAAGCCAAAATCCGGTCGGCATTCACGTCTCGGGGGAAGTCAAAGTTTCGGGCCAAACCGGCGTCGAGATGGAAGCGTTGACCGCGGTCTCAGTCGCTTGTCTCACGATTTACGACATGCTGAAAGCCGCCGACAAGGGCATGACGATCTCCGGCATTCGCTTGCTCGAAAAATCCGGCGGCCGCTCTGGCCACTTCAAGGCTGATCTGCCCGGCAATGCTTAAAGCCTCGGTCCATGAACGATGGGCGTAAAGCTTTGGCACTCGGCAGGACGCTAATTTTTGTATAGCATTTGGGCACCATGCGATCAGATAAACCGTCTCCAAACTTGATGCCCGTCGCCGATGCGCTGGCCCGCGTGTTGGCCGATGTGACGGTGCTCGGCCCTCAAAGCGTGCAGATCCGAGCCGCTGCAGGGCGCACGCTTGCCGGGCCGGTGATCTCGGCGCTCACCCATCCCCCGTTCGATGCCTCGTCGATGGACGGGTACGCTGTGCGCGCGGCCGATATCGCGCGGGTGCCCGCGACGTTGCAGATCGTTGGCGAATCCGCCGCCGGTTGGAGCTTAGCCGGCAGCGTCGGTCACGGCCAGGCGGCGCGCATATTCACAGGCGCGGCCTTGCCCGACGGCGCCGACACCGTCGTCATGCAGGAAAATACGCGCGCCGATGAAGCCCACGTCACCATTCTGGAAAGCGCGAACAAGGGCGCCAACATCCGCGAGCGCGGCCAGGATTTCCACGACGGCGACGAACTGCTCGCCGACGGCTGCCGCTTGAACCCGCGCGACATCACGCTGGCGGCTAGTTCAGGCCATGCGCTGTTGGCTGTGCGGCGTCGACCCATCGTCGCTATCCTGGCAACTGGCGATGAGTTGGTCGAGCCGAGCGACCGCCCGATGGCTGGGCAAATCGTAGCGTCGAACTCGTACGGCCTCGCCGCGCTCGTTGAAGCCGCGGGCGGCGAAGCGCGCCTGCTCGGCATTGCGCACGACACGGCAGAGTCTCTGGCGCAGAAAATCGCCGAGAGTGCTGGTGCCGATATTCTCGTGACGACGGGCGGGGCATCCGTCGGCGATCACGATCTCGTCCGCCCGGCGCTCGAGACCGCCGGCGCTATACTCGATTTCTGGAAGATCGCGATGCGGCCCGGCAAGCCGATGTTCTTCGGGCGGCTGGGTGCGATGCGCGTCCTTGGGCTGCCCGGCAACCCGGTTTCGGCGTTGATCGGCGCGCGCGTGTTCCTCGTGCCGCTGTTGGCGAAGATGTTGGGTCGCGCCGATCGCACGCATCGCATCACAGCGGTGCTCGGGCACGCGCTACCGGCCAACGGCCCCCGCGATCATTACATGCGCGCCAAGCTCGACGTTTCGACGAGCCCCGCGCGCGTGTTGCCGATTGCCAATCAGGATAGCGCGCTGGTCTCCGCGCTGGCGGCGGCCGATTGTCTGGTGTTGATTAAGGCCAACGCGCCCGCGTTTTCGGCGGGCACGAGCGTCGACGTTATGATGCTGGATTTCTGAACGCTAAACTTTGGCGGCGGAATTTTCATCCCGCCTGATGCTCCAGACGATCAGAGCGGCGAGGATGACAAGCAGCACGGCCGACGAGCCGATCGTGCCGAACCCCAGACCACCTTTGTCGGGGTTTTTGGTGAGAAGATCGCCCATCGTCGCGCCGAACGGGCGGGTCAGAACGAACGCCGCCCAAAACAGAACCGTGCGCGAGATCGAGGTGAAATAGTAGGCAAGAGCGATCGCGACGAGCGCGCCCGTGATCAACAAATTGCTTTGCAGAAAACCTAAACCCGAACTATCGGCGAGAAAATCGCCAACCGCAGTGCCAAGCGTGTTTGAGACGAGGATTGCTGACCAGTAGAAGGTCTCGACCTGAGGGTCAGAGATGTGATCGACAGAGATCGATCCCATCGTGGCACGCCACACGGCGAGCACCGCGACGAGCAGCGACACGAGGATCGCCGACCCCGTCGCATACCCAAGACCGAGCGTGCGATCCATGAAATCTGAAATCGTCGTGCCTGCCGTGCTGGTGGCGAGGATGACCGCCCAATAGAGCCACGGATGAAACGTTTTTGCTTTCAGCTGAGCGACAAGCGCGACGAGAAAAAACCCGATGAGGATTATCGAGCTCACAGCGTAGCCGACGTTCATCGTCATCGATAACAAATCGCCGCCGGTTTCGCCGACGGTCGTTGCGCAGATCTTCATGATCCAGAACGCGAGCGTAACCGTCGCGACTTTGTTGGCGGTGGGGGACATGAGGGGGATACTCCGGTGAGTTTTATCGGCGCCGACGGCGGCGCAGGTGCCGCTCGCTTACCGCTCAACGCTTACCACTCTACGCTTACCACAGCGGCGCTTGGCACAAGCGCGACCGCTTGCCGCCAACGGCATGCGACCATACCCACAAATGTCATCCTCGGATTTAATTCCGAGGATCCATCGCGCCGCTGGTGGCGATGATCGTGGAAGCCTGGATCCTCGGGTCAAAGCCCTAGCATGACAGTGATTTAGCCGATGAACCGGGCGCCGATGTTGCGGAAGTTGGTCTTGATGCGGCGAACGGTGCCCGTTTTGGAACGCATCACGACGGTTTCCGTTTCGGCGAAATCGCCGCGGAAGCGCACGCCGTCGAGCAGCGAGCCGTCGGTGACGCCGGTCGCCGAAAACACGACGTCGGCAGATGCCATGTCTTCCATGCGGAATTTTTTGTTGATGTCGGCGATGCCCATTTTCTCGGCCCGAATGCGCTCTTCGTCTTTGAGCGGCATCAAACGGCCTTGGATCTGGCCGCCAATGCAGCGCAACGCGGCCGCCGCCAACACACCTTCGGGCGCCCCGCCTGAGCCCATGTAGATATCGATGCCCGTTTCCATCGGGTCGGTCGTCCAAATGACGCCGGCGATATCGCCATCGGGGATCAGCTGTACGCCAGCACCCGCTTCGCGCACCTGGCGGATCAATTCGGCGTGGCGCGGCCGGTCGAGGATGCAGGCGGTGATTTCATGGATCGGCACGCCTTTGGCTTTGGCAAGCGCTTGCAGGTTTTCGAAAACCGGCGCGTCGAGATCGACGATGTTGTCTGGGTAGCCCGGGCCAACGGCAATTTTATTCATGTACATGTCGGGTGCATGCAGAAGTCCGCCGCGCTCGGAGATCGCGAGCACGGCCAGTGCGTTGGGCATCGATTTGGCGCAGATCGTGGTGCCTTCAAGGGGATCAACAGCAATGTCGACTTCGGGGCCTTCACCATTGCCGACTTTTTCGCCGATATAAAGCATCGGCGCTTCGTCCATCTCGCCTTCGCCGATCACGACCGTGCCGGCAATCGAGATGCGGCCGAGTTCGCGGCGCATGGCATCGACGGCTGCTTTATCGGCGGCCTTCTCGTTGCCGCGACCGCGGAAACGGGCAGCAGCGATCGCGGCCGCCTCGGTGACGCGCGCAACTTCCAGAACGAGGACGCGTTCGAGGCCGATGCCGTTGTTATAGTCCTTGCTCATGTCGTCGGTCATCCTTTGATGGTCTGGCTGTCGCATGTGTTTCCTCGTCTAAAGCTCTTCGATACGGATCATCTGCGGCCGCTCGGTCACTTTGCCGTCCGCTTCAATGGTCTCAAGCGCGCGGCGCATCGCCTGTTCCGTCGCCTCGTGGGTGATAATGATAACGCTGACCGGCGCGGTGCTCAGCGGCGCGGGACCAGCGCCTGGAACCGGGGGCACGACGGGGCGATGCTGCACAATGCTTTCCAGCGAGATCCCGCGATCGCCCATGCGCGTCGCAATGGCCGCCATCGCGCCAGGCTTATCCTGCAGCGTCAGCCGAACATAATAAGAGCCGTAATGCGCGTCGAGCGGCGCCGATTTGTGCGGCCGCAAGTTCTCCGTCGAGACGACGAACGGGGGCACGACATGGCCGCGTGCAATATCGAGAATGTCGCTGGCGACAGCCGATGCCGTGGCACGACCGCCAGCGCCCGCGCCCACAAGCAGAATGTTGCCGGAGAAGTCGCCGTCGAGCGCCACCGCGTTGGTGACGCCAGAGACTTCAGCGATGGCGCTGTCTTTGTAGACGAGCGCTGGCGACACGCGCGCCAAGATGCCCTGTTCGGTTTGGGTGGCAACACCCAACAGCTTGATGCGATAGCCCAGGCTGTCTGCCGCTTCGATATCGGCCGCCGTAATGCTCTCGATGCCTTCGATGTGGATCTGATCGAGCGCGACGCGCGTGCTGAACGCCAGGCTCGTCAAAATCGCGAGCTTGTGGGCGGTATCGAAGCCGCCGATGTCGAACGTCGGATCGGCTTCGGCATAACCTTTATCCTGCGCTTCTTTCAGCACATCCGAAAAGGTGCGCTTCTCGGTCTGCATCTTGGTCAGGATATAGTTGCAGGTGCCGTTCAGAATGCCGTAAACGCGCGGCACTTCGTTGGCGCCAAGCGACTCCCGTAATGTCTTGATGACGGGGATGCCGCCAGCGACGGCGGCTTCGAAATTCAACGCTACGCCGTGCAGTTCGGCGAGCTGCGCCAGTTCATAGCCGTGATGGGCCAACAGCGCCTTGTTGGCGGTGACGACGTGCTTGCCAGCCTTCAATGCGGCTTCGACAGACGCTTTGGCAATACCGCCCGCGCCACCGATCAGCTCGATGAAAACGTCAATGGATGGATCGCGCGCCAGTTCGAGCGGATCGGTAAAGAACTTCGCCTTGAGCGCCACGGGTCCGCGCTGTTCGGCCTGCGATTTGGCCGCAACGCCGGTGACCTGAAACGGACGGCCGGCAACTTCGCCAAGCCAGTTGCCGTGTGTTTCCAGCAATTGCAGCAGGCCACCGCCAACGGTGCCGAGGCCGGCGATGCCTAGTCTTAAAGGCTCTTTCATGGGAGAATTTTTTACCGGCTGGCGCGTTCTGTGATCGGGGTGATGTTATGCAACGGTTCAGGCTTTTCAGCGAGAAACTTCTTGATCGAGCGGGCCGCCTGGCGAATGCGCTGCTCGTTTTCGACGAGCGCGATGCGAATGAAGCCTTCGCCGTATTCGCCAAACCCGACACCGGGTGAAACCGCAACGTCTGCCTTTTCGATGAGAAGTTTTGTGAATTCGACCGAACCTAAGTGTTTATAGGGCTCTGGCACAGGTGCCCAACAGAACATTGTCGCGGGTGGCGCTGGCACGGGAAAACCGGCCCGGCCGAAGCTTTCGACCAGAATGTCGCGGCGGTGTTTATAGAGCGCCCTGATTTCATCGACGCACTCCTGCGGGCCGTTGAGAGCGGCGGCGGCGGCGACTTGGATCGGTGTGAACGCGCCATAATCCAAATAGGATTTGACCCGCGCCAGTGCCCCGATCAGCCGCTCGTTGCCAACGGCAAAGCCCATGCGCCAGCCCGGCATATTGTAAGTCTTGGACAACGATGTGAACTCGACGGTGATGTCCTTGGCGCCGGGTATCTGCAGGATAGAGGGCGGTGGCTGCCCGTCATAATAAAGCTCTGCGTAAGCGATGTCCGACAGAATGATGAGGTCGAGCTTTTTGCAAAGCGCGACGGCGTCTCTGTAGAACGCCAAATCGGCAACCATTGCGGTGGGGTTGGACGGAAATGAAATCACCACCGCGATCGGTTTTGGAATGGAGTGGCGGACAGCGTGTTCGATGGCGCGGAAGAAATCTTCTCCATTGCTCGCTGGCAGCTGACGGATGGTGGCGCCCGCGATGATGAAGCCGAACGAATGGATCGGGTAGGTCGGGTTCGGCACAAGCACAACGTCGCCCGGCGCGGTGATCGCCTGCGCCATGTTGGCAAAACCCTCTTTCGACCCGAGCGTCGCGACAATCTCGGTGTCGGGATTGAGCGTCACCCCGAAGCGGCGCTCGTAATAGGCAGCCTGCGCACGACGCACCCCAGCAATACCTTTGGACGCAGAATAGCGATGCGTGCGCGGCTTGTTGATCGTCTCGATCAGCTTATCGACGATGTGCTGCGGCGTCGGCATATCTGGATTGCCCATGCCCAGATCGATGATGTCGGCACCGCGGGCGCGCGCGGCCGCCTTGAGCCGGTTCACTTCGGCAAAGACGTATGGCGGCAGGCGCTTGATGCGGTGGAAATCTTCCGTCAATTTCGATGCCTTTTCGATGCCTTTGAGATGGGTTGGACGAGACGATCAGTTAGGTTAACGCACGTTGACGATCACTGAGCCATCTCGCACTTGCAGCAGTTGCAAGGGCCATCGCGCAGCGCTCGAGCATTTACGCTGCCGCCAGCATTTTCGTCCAGAGCTCGGGGCCTAGACTGCGGCGACGCGCTTGCAACACGCTCTCGGAAAACGCGCATGAACGCGCGCGGGAACCATTACTGCCGGCTTTCCAATGCCTTGACGGCTGCCGCCCGGCGCCCAACTTTCTCCTTGTTCAACTCTTCGACTGCCTTCTTTTCATCAGCTGGGCTCAAAACGGGCTTTAGAGATTGCGTAGAATTCGGCAGTGGGGTGGAAACAGGACTGCTACAGCCCGCCGCTGCGATGGCCAAAAGCGCCGCAGTAAAGCTGGCGCAAACGGGCTTGACTAAGGGTCGTGCGTCGCGGCGGCGTTCGGTCATGATCCCAATCCAGGTTACGGTATCTTGAAGTCATGTTATGCGATTCGTATTGCTTGGCGGCGTGCGCGAAGGCACTGTCGTCAAATACGGATACTGAGCGCCAGCACATCCCTAGAAGGTCGCTGCGGCGCGAATTGGACACCCGAGGAGTTCAACTTTCCAAATGCAGGACGACACATCCCAGACACGGCCCTTTCTCGCCTCATATACCATACCCAACCCCGAGGAATTCGCCGCCAACTTGCTCAAGGTGTACGAGCAGGGCAGCTTGGCCCTTTCGCGCCTCGTCGACCGCAAGGATACCAACAGTGGGCCCTATTCGCAGGCCAACGAGTTTTCGACCGCGAGCAAAACGCTGACCGAACTGGCGCGCAGTTGGCTTGCCGATCCAGTGCGCCTGTCGGAAGCGCAAAACCATTTGCTCCAGCAGTTCGGAGCGCTCTGGAACAACGTCTCGCAGCGCGCCTTCGGTTTTCCCATCAAGCCCTTGATCGAACCAGGCCCCGGCGATAACCGCTTCAAGGACGCTGAATGGTCGACCAACCCGTTTTTCGATTTTTTCAAGCAGGCCTATCTGCTGGCGTGCCGCTGGGCTGAAGAGCGCTTGGCTGACACTGCCGACATGAGCGAGCGCGATCGGCACCGGGCGCAATTCTATCTCCGCCAGCTGACGGCCGCCTATTCGCCAACGAATTTCTTGGCGACGAACCCGGAAGTGTTGCGCGAAACATTCCGCAGCAATGGCCGCAACCTCGTCGACGGCATCAAGATGCTGACCGAAGACATGAGCCGGTCAAGCGACCTGATGAAGATCAGCCAGACAGATACAACGGCGTTCGAAGTTGGCCGCAACTTGGCGATGACGGCCGGCAAGATCGTTTTTCAAAACGAGCTGCTGCAGCTCATTCAATATTCGCCCTCGACCGAGACCGTGCATCTGCGCCCAATCCTGATGGTGCCGCCGTGGATCAACAAGTTCTACATCCTCGACCTGACGCCGCAGAAAAGCTTCATCAAATACGTCGTCGATCAGGGCTTTACCGTTTTTGTGATTTCGTGGGTCAACCCGGACGAGAAGCTCGGCGATAAAACCTTCGAAGACTATATGCTCGAAGGCATTATGTCGGCGGTGCGCGCGGTCCAGCACGAAACCGAAGTGCAAGACATCAACGTGCTGGGATATTGCGTCGGCGGCACGGCGCTGTCGTGCACGCTGGCGTATTTGGCGCAACGCGGCGAACAGCCGTTCAATGCCTGCACGCTGCTGACCACGCAGGTCGATTTCTCGCTCGCTGGCGATCTGTTGCTATTCACCGACGATCTGCAGCTCGCCGATCTCGACCAGTTGATGACCGACCGCGGTTACCTCGACGGCTCGCGCATGGCCAACGTGTTCAACATGATGCGGCCACGCGATTTGATTTGGCCCTACGTCGTCTCGAACTACATGATGGGCAAGAAGCCGTTCCCGTTCGACCTGCTCTATTGGAACCAGGATTCGACGCGGATGGCGGCCGCCAATCACAAATTCTATTTACGCGAGTTCTACAACGAGAACGCTTTAGCCAAGGGCGAGATGGTTATGGCCGGCGTCAAGCTCGACCTCGCCCGAATCAAGCTACCGATTTTCGAGGTGGCGGCACGCGAAGATCACATCGCGCCCGCCCCTTCCGTCTATCGCGGCTCACGCCGCTTTGGCGGCCCCGTCGAGTTCGTTCTTGCAGGCTCCGGCCATATCGCCGGCGTCGTCAACCCGCCGGGCAAGGTCAAATACCAATATTGGACCGATGGTGCCAGCAGCGACGACCTTAAAGATTGGATCGCGGGCGCGACAGAGCATCCAGGCTCGTGGTGGCCATACTGGATCACGTGGCTGTCGAAGAAGTCTGGCGAAATGGTCATGGCGCGCGAACCGGGGCATCGCCTCAAAGTCATCGAAGACGCGCCTGGCTCTTATGTCAGGGCGCGTTAGACCGCTTCGAACTCGCCCTCGTAGTCGGCGGGCCACAGCACGGTGAAGTCTTCGCCGTCGAGCGGGCGGTAGGCGACCGCCAAGATCTCGAGATTTTCGGACGCTGCTGTTTCAACCAGCGGCTCGATCTTCTCCCAGATCTTCGATGGGTTCTTGGTCAGCAACGTCAGGTGCGTAACGCTGTCGCCGGTTTCATGGCCGTCGACTTCAGCCAGCGTCGAGCCATCGAGCGCGCCGATCAGCTGGTCCTCGAGTTCGATGACCTTATCGATCGTCTCTTCGTCATCGCCTTGGAATTTGAGCACGAGGTGGTAGTTCATGGCGCGCCTTTGCTTACATTCGAGCTTTGGATGTGGGCTGTAACGCTCTCGACGGGGCCGAATACCGGCTGGCCGCTTAACTGGTTGCACCGTTGCAAACTGCCATCACGCGGCACTCAACGCTTGCTCGAGATCGGCGATGATATCGGCCTCGTCTTCAATGCCGATAGACAAGCGCACAACGTCTGGTCCTGCACCGGCCAGAACGCGTTCGCCGTCTGTCAATTGGCGATGCGTCGTCGAAGCAGGATGAATGACGAGGCTTCGGGTATCGCCGATGTTGGCCAACAGACTGAACAGCTTCAGCTGCGACACGAGTTTAACCCCCGCCTCGTAACCGCCCTTGAGGCCGAATGTGAAGACGGCACCCGCACCTTTTGGGCAAATTTTGCGGTGCATAGCGTAAGATTTATCGGTTTCGAGGCCGGCGTAATTGACCCAAGCGACCTTGGGATGATTTTGCAGATACCGCGCGACGGCGAGCGCGTTATCGCAATGACGTTGCATCCGCAGGGGCAACGTTTCCGATCCTGTCAGCAGCAGAAAAGCATTGAACGGCGAGATCGCGGGCCCGAGGTCGCGCAACCCCATGACGCGGGCTGCGATCGCGAATGCGAAATTGCCGAACACTTCGCCGAGCACCATGCCGTTGTAGGACGGATTGGGGTCGACCAGCGTGCTGTAGCGATGGCGGCTCTTCAGCCAATCGAATGTGCCGCAATCAACGATAACGCCGCCAATGGAATTGCCGTGGCCGCCGATGAATTTGGTCAAGCTGTGGACGATGATGTCAGCGCCGAATTCTTTCGGCTGGCACAGGTAGGGGGTTGCCAGTGTGTTGTCGACGATGAGGGGAACGCCGGCCTTGCGGGCGACGGCGGCGATCGCGGGCAAGTCGACAACAATGCCGCCCGGGTTGGCGATGCTCTCGCAAAAGATCGCGCGCGTCTTCGGCGTGATGGCGCGCTCGAACGATGCTGGGTCGGTGGCGTCGGCCCACACGACGCGCCAGTCGAATTTCTTGAACGCATGATTGAACTGATTGACCGAGCCGCCATAGAGCTGACGGCCGGCGATGAATTCATCACCCGGCTCTAACAACGTGTGAAACACGAGCAGCTGGGCGGCATGGCCCGATGCCACGGCCAGAGCGGCAGTGCCACCTTCGAGCGCTGCGATCCGCGCTTCCAAAACGGTCTGCGTCGGATTGTTGATGCGGGTGTAAATGTTGCCGAACGCCTGCAAGCCAAAAAGTGCTGCGGCGTGGTCGACGTCTTCGAACACGAATGACGTCGTTTGATAAATAGGCGTTGCGCGCGCGCCGGTTGCCGGATCGGGGCTGGCGCCCGCATGCACTGCGAGGGTCGCAAATTTCGATTGCGGGTTGGTGGCTGACATCTGGCTCTCCCGTTGGCAGCTGAGTAGCTGCCAAGGAAAGCAAGGCGAACCGTATGTCAACGGGTGGCGCCACTAATGCGCCAATCGCAGACGGATCAAATTTTGGCCACCTGACCGGCAGCACCACAGGTCCATTTCTGGATGATCCAATTGGGGTGCTCTTCGACCCACTTGGCCATCTCGAATTGACCGTTCATCATACAACTATGGGGAGTGAGGCTGGCCGCCTCAAAGTTCAAATGCACGTCTTTGCAGCGCGCAGGCTGGTCGATCATGCAGACGGCAATCACAAGCTCAATCATCGGACACCCCCAGGTGTGGAAGGGTCAGGCCACTCTGCTGAGTGGTCTGTCGAGCCCGGGGCGTGTCCTCGTTTGAAGTCTTTTTATGACCTACGATTATTAATCCGAAAGTATGCATAAAATCTTAAGTGCACAATAACTCAGCTGTCACAGTTACTGCCTCATTATCAAACAGGCCGAAATGCCGCGTATAAAACACCCAGGTGTGCAACTCGGCAACAGTTGCTGTGCCCTTCCAGAGCCACTTTTACCTCAGTGGGACGGGGTCATGCCTATTTTTGCGCTGCGGGCGAGGCACGTTCGATTCGGAAAGGGTGTTTCAATGCCTCAAGGGCCTTGCGCCCGCCGCGATTTACGCTCCAATCGCGCTGCTGGGATGAGGCCGTGAACGTCAGAGGGACTATGTCGACAACCGAACTGCGACCGTCTTCGGAGCAACATGGCTCGGCTGCGCTACCGTCTTGGAGCTGGGTTTTGCGGCGGTCGTTCTGGTCCCTGCTGATCCTAGGAACGTCGGTTGCAGGTGCTTGCTGGCTTTATGCCGTGTCAGGCCCCTAAGGGCCCAGCCAGACTTAGCATCATGGCGCAGCCGCTGACCAACCGTGGCCGGCCTTAGTTTTGCTCAACCGAGTCGGCACTAACTGTTGCAAAGGGTTAACGGCAACGCGCCATGATGGCGCTGTCTGTTATTTTGCGACAACGACCTCATGTTTCGAACTTCGGCATCATTTATTTTGGCTCTTTTAACCGGGCTGGCCTTGGCCGGTCTGCCGGCGGCGGGCGGTATGCCGGATGCGGTCAAACCCAACACGGCCAGAGCTGAAACGACGAGAGTGGCCGCACCGTCTAACTCCGCACGCGTCGACGCGCGCCCAGCGATGGCCGCTCCAGCTCCCGTGATTGCGGTCAACCCCAAAGTGGAACGCGCCCGTCGATCTGCCGCCCAAGGCGCGGATCTGGCGGCCGTCGCGGCCGCCCACCAATCCCAACGCCTCAAGCTGATCAATAGCGTGCGGAGCTGGGCTGTGCAGATGCAGGACCTCGACGTCGAGACCGCACGCAATGCACCTGTCGATCTGATCGTGACGGACGCAACTTCGGGTGCGCGCGGCGGCACCGCATTGAGTGCTGATGATGTCGCGGGCATCAAGGTGAAGCCTGACGGCACGAGGCGGATCGCGATCTCGTATTTGTCGATTGGAGAATCCGAAGATTACCGGCCGGAATATTTCGATGCCGAATACATGAAGGAGGATGCCCCCGACTGGCTGTTGAAAGAAAACAAAACCTGGAAGGGCAACCGGCTGATCCGGTTCTGTCAGGAGGGCTGGCAGAGAACTATTCTGGGCGACGAAGACGGCAAAAGCCTCTACAGTAGTCTCGAACCGTCTCCGCTTTACCGGCTGATCGAACTTGGTTTTGACGGCGTCTATCTCGACCGCGTCGACGTCTATAGCGAAGTGGTCAAAGAGTGCCCTGACGCTGCCGCCAAAATGGTCGCTTTCGTCGCCCGCCTTGCCGCCCACGCGCGCAAGAAAAATCCGAACTTTATCGTCATTCTTCAAAATGCAGAAGAACTGCTCGGGAACCCGCAAATGGTCTCGAGCATTGATGCCATCGCGAAGGAAGATTTGTTTTACGGTGTCGACCACTCGGAGCGGGAAAATGACCCCGTTATGGTGCAAGGGATCTTAGCCAATCTCGACCGTGCGACTTCGGCCGGTCGGCCGGTGTTTGTGTTAGATTATATTAAAGACCCCGTTCGCCGGGCAGCGGACAAGGCGAAAATCGAACAGCGCGGCTTCATACCCTATTTCGGCCCACGCAAACTTGATCAATTATGGTTGCCTAGCGCCAACTTCTAAGCATGGTTTTGATGGCGCGGCAAAAGTTGTAACGGGTGTACGGCGGGAGAGGGACATGTCATTGCGGCTCAAGCCTTCGCGTATTGCCTGCCTCGCCTCCGCGTCTATGGCCACCGTGTATCTGGCGACCGGGTGCCTCGCCACGGCTTGCCTTGTCTTCGCAACGAGCTCGACTTCCGCTGCGGCGCCGAAGGTTTTACCGCATTCCCTATCCAACAAATCCGACTTCGAAGCGCGCCAGCAAGCGCTGGCCGGCGTCACGAGCTGGGCCATTCAGTTGCGCTACATCGACCGCGACCGGCTCGCCCACGCCCCTGTCGATCTCATCGTTATCGACCATGCCCGCCACCCGGAAGACAACGTCGAACATCCGTTTACCTCTGCCGAAATCGAGCCTCTGAAAATGCAGCCAAACGGTTCGCGCCGTCTGGTGCTGGCTTATCTGTCGATCGGCGAAGCTGAACGCTACCGCGCTTACTGGCAGCCGCAATGGGACAATCCAGCTACCAAGCCGCGCTGGCTCGGCGCTGAAAATCCGCGTTGGCCTGGCGACTATCAGGTAAAATTCGCCGACCCCGATTGGCAAGCCGTGATCTTCGGCAAATCGTCGAGCTATCTGGAACGTATCATGGCGGGCGGCTTCGACGGCATCTACTTGGACCGGGTCGATGCGTTCCAAGACGTTGAAACAACGATGCCGGGCGCCGAAGACGCAATGGTCGGATTTGTGTCCAGGCTTGCCGATCAAGCCCGCCGTATCGATCCAAAATTTCTCATCGTCATGCAGAACGCCGAGGAGCTGACGCGCCATCGCAGCATCTTGGCGCGCATCGACGCGGTCGCCAAAGAAGATCTCGTGTTCGGAACAGGTAATAGCGAAGAGCTAAATCCGACGACAATGGTCGATGACAGCGTGCAGAATTTGCGCCGCGCCAAACGCGCTGGCCTTAAAGTCTTCGCGCTCGAGTACGTCAGCGAAGCCGGCAAGGTAGCCAAAGCTCGGGAGCTTGCGCAGCGCGAGGGGTTTCTAATCCATTTCACCGAGCGGCTGCTTGGCACCTTGAGCCTCGATCAGCCCGGCGGCACCCCGCTAACCTCACCGCACTAAGCGCCTATTTCAGGTTGGATCGGGCGTTGGCTGCCGCCGCCAAAAACGTGGACGCCTTGGTCCGCTGACCGAAGGATTGTTGCCAATAAAGGTGAGATAATTAAGCTGGCTGAATGTCTGATCGGCGACGACCAGCGCCACCGCACTGGCAATAAACGAAGCGGCGAAGTAGCCGACGCCGTAGTAGTCTTCGCCCCAACGAACGGTCAAAGCGGTGAGCCCGAGGTTGAGCGCGAAGAACAAGAATTGCAGAGCCGCGTAAAGTCGGCGACGGTCGAAGAAGACGACCATCGACGTCGTGGCAATGAAGACGAACAGGAATACCGACCCAAGTGCTCCGTAGCGCAAAATCGCGATTTGCCGGAAGTGCAAGTTCAGCACCTCAATGATCGCCGGCGCGGCCAGCACCAGCACGGCGGCCAGCGACAACTGCGATACCGTGATCAGAACGAGGTTTTCGAGCGAAAAGCCTTCTAGGCGGACGCGCGCCGTTTCAATCTGATCGATGGTGCCGTGCGACTGGATCGTGCCGTAATAATGCTGGTAGCGGTCGAAAAATTCCGTCTCGAGCCTGACGACGAATTGGGCGAGCGCGGGGATGATGACGAGCGATGCGATAAACATCGCGCTATCGTAAAGGGGCGCGTGGATCAGACCGCCGTCAACGCTTTGGCCCTCGCGCGAAAACCAGAACACCCACTTGTCGACCCAGACGCCAGCGGTGGCAAAAAGCGCGCCCGCGCCCAAGTCGGCGTAGGTTTTTATGCCGTTCAACAATGGCCCAAGCGCCGACAGCGGGCCGGCGCTGCCTTGTGCAAAAGTTTGCAAGACCCGCAGCGTTAAACCTAAAAAGGTCAGCACCAGGCCTAATGCAAAGCCCCACACCATACCGCTCGCGCCGAGGTCCGCGAATGCTGCGGCGATGGCACCAGCGACCGCCACAACCAGGCCTGCGACGAACGACAGCGTGATGCCCTTGTAGTCGCGGATCGCGCCGCAAAACGCCAGCACGACCCAGATCATGGTCACGATCGCAGTCGTCGCATAGAGCGCGCAGCCCAGTTCGAACGGCACCTTGAAAAAATAAACCAGAGCAGCAACGCCGGGCGTCACCACGGCCAGCGCCAGCACGAAACCCGCAATCAGCAATGGCCTGATGCCGTCCGTGCGCCGGGTCCATAGTTGATCGGCCACGAGCCGGGTCGCAACGATGGTGACGGGCGCCGATAAAACAAGCGATGTCGCAAACGCGTAAATGATCGCGGCGCGAAACGTGGATAGGGTCGCGGGCCCGACAATTTCTTCGGCGAAGGTCGAGATCGTCGCCAGCGAAAATATCGTGAATAGCCAAGGCCCGGCAGCAATAACCGCGCCATGGCCCGATGCTTTGACCAGCGCCGACAACGTTTCCTGCCGACTGAGAGAGCGCAACGCAAAGCCTATGCCCGCCATACTTTAAGCCGCTCCGTTGGGATCGCTGCGGGGAACTTTTGCCAGCTTTTCATAAAGCTCGCGATAGGCTCCGGCCGCCTGATCGCTGCGATAATGGGCGCTGACGCGGGCGCGCAGCGCTTCTCCAGCGGCCTGCCGCCGATCCGCATGGGTGAGCAGCGCTTCCACCGCGTCGGCGACCTCGCCAGCATCCGCCAAGTGCACAATTGCACCACCAATCCCTAAGTGCGGGTGCTCGTCTGGGCGGCCCTCGATGATTTCCCGGCACGACCCGACATCGGTTGCAACAAATGGAATTCCAGCCGCTCCTGCTTCGAGCACGACAAGGGGCTGGCTCTCGCTCAAACTCGTCAGCACCATGACGTGGATCGAACTCAGATAATCCAGGATGTTGACAGGACCGGTAAAGAGAACTGTTTTTTCCAGCTGGTGCTCGGCGACAATGGCCAGACACTCGGCATAATAGTCTGCATCTTCGTCCGTCGGCCCGACAACGAGGGCGCGTAAGTCTGGGATGCGTGTCTTTAACAACCGCGCCGCTTCGATATAAGTCTTAACGTCTTTGATCGGCACGACGCGGCCGATCAACGCCATCGTCGGGCGATCAGAAGATTTGGCCCGCGCGATGCCCGCAAAGCGCTTCATGTCGATGCCGTTGGCAATGACCGACAACTTATGCGGCTCCGCGCCGAGCAATCGTTGCGGTCCCTGGTTGTCGGCATAAAGGGTGATGACGCCGGTCGATGTTTCATAACACGTGCGCGCATAAGCTTCGAACGCCCGCACCCACATATCGCGCAGATCGAAGCGGGGATCATCGAGCGCGTGACCCTTATCGATCGTGTCGGCAACCCAGTCCGCCATCAACAGCTCGATGCGGCGCTCGTTGGTATAGATGCCGTGTTCGGTCAGAATGGCTGGGCGGCCGGTTTCAAGCCGCGCTCGGGCGGCGAACAAGCCCGCATAGCCCGTCGAGATCGTGTGGTAGACGCCCGCTTTGGGCAGCGGGAATTCGAGTACCGAGAAAAGCCCGCCGAGCAGGGCTCGCCAGGCCCAAAAATAATGCAGGAACGATCCATAGGGCATCTCGCGGCGATACATTTCCTGCACCAGCTGCCACGCGGCTGGCGAATTGAACAACTGATCGAGGCTGATGCGCCGACGCATGATCGCCAGTTCGTTCATCACCTCGGCAAGCACGGCCGAACCGCCTTGGGTCATCAGTCTTGTCAGAGCTTCGCTCAAATGTTCGATGCCGATCAGAGCGGGGGCGCGATTGCTCGGCTGGGAACCGAATTGCTGCAGATAAAGGTGCTCGATCGAGCGCAGATTTTCCGGGCGGGCATAGCGCGATTTCAGGTTCATCGGGCGCGGCCATAGCGCGACAATCGTGAAGCTCGTTTCGGGCAGGGAGCGCATCAGCCAGTCGATCCAAGCCGACACGCCGCCCGGCACGTACGGGTAGCAACCCTCAACGATCAGGCAAACATCGGCGGCCTCTTGCGACAGTGGCAGTTTGGCGGTTGCAAGGTTCATGCTGTCACCTGCCCCCGCGTTGCAGGCCAGCGGATGCGGTAGTTGCCCCGGCTTTCAATATCGCGAATGCGGCGCGCCACGCGGAATTCCTGCAGACGGCCGCCGTCCGAAAGATAGCGTTCGAGTGCGTCGGCGCTTTCAGGCGCGGCGCCGAAAGCGAGGTTGGCTGCCGCGCGCGAGGACGCCAGTAATTCGCCAAATATCCGCTGCGCTGCAATGCGCGCGGTGCGCGCGTCGCTTTCTTCCAGCAGCGGACAGTTCGCCAAAGCTTGCAACGAACTGGCGCGCGCCAAAAGATACGCCGCCGCAGACTGGTTGGGTGCGCGATCGGAACTCAAATTTGCGATCTGGCCTTTGACGTCGGCGCGCACGCGCGCCACCACGGCTGCGGCTTGCACGCGCACGACGGGCTCTTCGCTGCGCAACGCAGCCTGCAGAGTCGGCGCAAAGTCTGGATGGAACTGCCGCGCCATCAGGCCCAGCGCGGTTTGGCGTTCGCTCAGCGTGCCGCTTGCAATCACATCGAGAAATCTTTGCGGCGGTTTGGTATCGAGCCGCAAGACGCGGCCCGCCACCACACGGTCGTGCAGAGCGGTTGCTGGCTGGACGCCACCGGCATTGGCGAGCCGACGATACCAGGCTTGCAGAATTTCACGGCGCTCTGGCCGCTTAGCCGCGAACGGCAACATCACCGCAGCAGCCGTCGCGCCGACCGGCCCTGCGACCGCCACAAGCAAGAGAAGCACGGTCGCAATCGTTGCGTCTTCAGAGGCTGGCCGTCCGCTGAACAGGATCAGCCACGTCCAAGCGACAATGGCCAAATGAATGGCAATGATGGCCGGGGGATAAATATCTCCAGACACGACCAGCACGCCCAACAGAATTTCACCAGCCGCCGCACACAGTGCGGCCAGCATATCGCGCGACGGCGCCCACGCGTGCGGCCGCGCGAGCTTTTGCATCGTCGTGACTAAAGGTGTGGCAGACACAGCGTCTTGCGCGATGACGATCATTTCAGCAGGCGCGGCCGAGGGCGGCTCGCCGTCTCTTCGCCGACGATCGCTGGGCTTACAAGCTCTGGACGCGCGCTGGCGAGTTGAGGGCGGTGCCATGAAAAGAGCCTAAAGCCGCGCGTTGGCGGCCCGGCATCTGCTATGTCGCGCGACCCCTTGGCCTGCGACGATACGATACGCGGTTCCACCGACGCTAGACTACGCGGTTCCACCGCTAACTGCCGCATGTCTGCGAGCCGAACCGATAGCACCTTCGCGATGACGGCAAGCTGGTCCGCAATATCTTTCCCCAAAAGTTCGGGCGACGCACGCTCAATTTTGATCAGCCCTAAGATGCGGCCGCTACCGGCGGCGATCACTGGCACTGCCGCCAGCCCCTGCCCGCCAAGCGCGCGGTCGTCTGCGGCATTCAACGCAGACAGCGCCCGCCGCTCCACAATCGTGGCGCGATAGAGGGCCATATCCGGCGTGATCGTGCGCGGCCACGGATCGCCATTTTGCCAATTCGTCGAAGCGACCGCGTGCAAGTCCTGCTCGTTGAGCGCATAGACAGACATGGCAGCGCCGGGATAGGCGGCGTGGCACAGCTGCGCGAAGCCAACCTCCAGATCGGATTGCCGGTCGTCTAGTGACCCCAGTGCCGTCAACAGTTGACCACCGGGCGGGCCACCGCGCGTCGCGATCTCGCGTTCTAGGCGCGCGCAGCGCGATTGCAGACTTTCAGCATAACCAGCCAAGCTATCGCGCTCCTTGGACCGCTGGTTAAGCTGATGCCTCAGCTCCTGCTTGACCTCAATTTGGCGCAACCGGAATTGCCCGACCAGCAGAGACACGCCGATCCACAAAATCGGCAGCGACCAGATGCGCAGCAAATAGGGGAATAGATCTTCGCCGATGCCCTGTTCGGGAAAACCGTTGAGAACGTGCGCGCAGATGGCCGCCGCCGCCGCCATCAAACCGGCGACCGTACCGTACTGCAGGCTAAGGAGAAGAACTGGAATCCAGTAAGGGCTCGGCTGAATGGCGGCAATATCGAGGCTTGGGATCGCCCAATCGATCATGAAAATGACAGCGACGAGCGCGATCAGCTCAAGCAACGCGCCCATAGGCGGCAAAATCGGGAGCCAGACCCCCGCTTGCCAGCTTTTCAGCCGTTTCCAAGTTTCTCCAAGCGCGTTCAAATCGTTCTCTTTTCAAGCCGGTCGGCGCGGCGCCCGAAAAGTCAAATTACCCCGTCGGATGGCGATGAGCAACGGACCGTTTACAACAGGACCATTGCCAAATCGCGCGCGTCGCAGATTAGGGATAAGGGTTGTCTTTGTTGGGCTGATAGGGGGCAGAGGTTTGACCGGTAACGCCGGGCCTAGCGCCAGACCGCGGCCGGTGCCGCAATGACCTTATCCGTTTTGTCCTTTGCAGCACACGGTTGGTTTTTTTCAATAATTTTGAACTGACGCTTTGCCGTGGATCGGCACGCTGACCGTTACCGCCCCGGCCACGGCTCGCAATGGGCTCGATCGTGACGGTTTGCATCGGTGCCAACCCTAAAGCTTGACCGCGCCGCAGAGCATCGTCTGACATTTTAGCCCACAACGACCGGCGCCACGGTTCCAACTGATCGGCGCGTGCTGCGTTGCTCTGATTTGGCGCGCTTAGAACCGCGTCAACAGTAGCGCTTGGCGTCTCTCCCGTGGTTCCATCGCCAGTGCCTGAAGCATCGTCGGGGACGGAAAGCTTGGGTTCCTCTTCGATCCCTGAGACTTTGCGCACGTCTGCCGCGTCGTGCGTCAGCGAAGCATTGGTCAAGTCTGTCGCCAGCCGCTCAAGCAGCGCCGGGGAAATAGTCGCCAATCCAAATTTGCGCGCACCCTTCAGTGCGGTCGCGGGATCGCCCGCATTCAGCGCGGCTTCCACGAAGCGCCCCGGCAGACCCTCTTGCGGCACTTGCGACTTCTCCTGCCAGCCGGTGAGCCAACCATTGAGATAGAGCTTGGCTGGCACGAGTTCGGAGCGTTCGATTAAACGTTCAGCAATCGTCAGCGATACGCTGTCGCCGGGCGAGCCCGCTTCCTTGGCAACCGCGATTGCGAGGTTGGGAAACTTGCTATGGGCGAGTGTGTCGATCAGACCGATGGCGAGCCCGTCGTCCTTGCTGCCCTTGATCCAACGCAATGCGCGGCGCTCGGCTTCGTTGGGCTGATCTTGCTCCAACAGCAAGACCAGAAGCTGGTAGCGCTCGCGCCCGGTGCGCAGCCGCTTCAGGTCGTCGATGGAACGTAGAATAGTCGCTGCCTGCGCGCCGTCGCCATCCGCGGCGACCAGTTCGGCAAGCCGCGACAAATCTTCCGGCCGACGGTAGCCGCGCTGGCGGCACTGCTGGAGCGCGCTTTGTTCGGCGGCATAGTCTCCTTGCGAGCGCAGCAGGGCAATCAACTCGCGGCAAGCGCTCTCTGAATATTTCGTGTCGATCTGCGTTTTGAGCGCGCCAATGTAGGCTGGCTGATCCTGAGCGTTCTTATAAAACAGCGTGAGTTGACCGCGCAGTGCCGCATCGCGCGGATTGGCAACGGCCATGGCCTCTAACAACTGGCGCGCTTTGGGCAAATTACCTTCGTTCTCGTACAGCGCCTGCATTTGATAAAGGGTGCGGTATTTGCGGTCGCCATGAGCGTATTCTGTTTCGAGAATTTTCAACGCGTCGCGCGAGTGACCGTCGCGCTCGAGCATGGCGACGCGCTCGTTGGCACCGGGGAGGATTGCGACGCCGACCATCAGGGCGCCGCCAAAAATCATCGCCATAATAACGCGGTGCGGCGACAGCATGGCCCAACCGGCGCTAGTTTTCATGACACGCGAACCTCAACTCGACAGGTTCGAGCGCGCTGAGCGTCAGCGATACCGCTAGACGTCCGTTGCCGTCGGAGAAGATGGTGTTGCGATAGGTCTGCTGACCAGGGCGCTCGGACACGACGTCGAAAGCTTGGCCAGCGCTCGTCATCCATACCATCTCGCCTGGACCAAAGCCTTGCGCTGAAATTTTGAAGCCGCACGCCTCGGCGCGGAAATTTTTAAGCTGCCAGCGGCTTTCAACCAAATGCGCCGTGCCCTTGGGCAGCGCGGCGGGTTCGGTGTCGGCGGGTTTCAAGGTTATCGACGCCGGCTCGACGGCGGGGTCGAGCGCAACATACATCGATCCTTCGTGCCGGCTGACACCCAGGACGCCTGAGCTTTTGGCGTAGTCGACGTCGAGGCCATCCGCCTCGTCAAAGCGCATCGTCTGCGTCGCGCCGCGTTTCAAGATCGACCAGCCCAGTGCATCGACTTGGCTGATTTCGGCGTTGAAGAAATCGTCCGCAATGGCTGCGTACTCGGACGCCTTAACCGGGATGACAGGTGCCGACCGCGCGGTGTCCAGAATGTTTTTGATCGCCGCCAGCGAGCCCGGCTTCTCGCCCGAATACATGTGATAATAAAGATTGAACGGCTTCAAGCGGCGCGGCACTTCGGTATTTTTCAACGTCTGGTGCAGCATCAGCTGGCCGTAATACGGCCCGTGCCAATTGTTGGTGTAAGTATTTTCGTTACTGTTGGCAGCATAAATCTGGCGTTCGGCGCCGACCGGCCGAGCGATCGGCGGTACGTAAAAAACAGATGGGAATTCGGCGTCAAAGCGCGTGTCGCCGCCGTTCATATTGCGCACACCTGCAAGACGGGATTGGCGGATCGCGGCCTCGAAAACTTCGGTATCTCCGCTCCACAATAAAATTGCAGCTTTTTTGTCCGCAGGCGCCAGACGTTGGGAAACATCGAGCGCGCCGTTGATCTCATTTTCAAGATTGAAGGGCGTCTTCAAATAACTGCGCGGCAAATCTGCTGACCCGGCAACATAGCGCTCATGCGTTGACACTTGTTCTTGCCGCCCGGCGATCCGGTACAGCAAGCCGCGCATTTGATCCATCAGCGACAAGGCTGGATGGGCCGCCTTATCGATCATGGCCAGCTCAGCCGAGCGGTCGTAATTCTCGTAAAAAGCCCAAGCAAATGGGTGCGTGTACGTGTGGCTCGCCACTTCGACTTGCGGCAAAGCGTACAATTTTTGCGCGCTTTCGCGGGCGGTCTCGAGGCCGCCGAGGTCGGGTTGGGCGTCGCCCGCAATTAAGCCGATGGAAACCGGCAGATCGCTGTAAGGCTCGATCGCTTCGCGGCGGATCACGTCGGCGGCCGACACGTGCGCATCGCGGAAGCCTTCGATCTCAGAGACGTTGTTCCAGCCATCGCCGTCGATGTGGCTGAAGTAGATGCGCCGCCCGGCAAGCGTCGTCACGTCCGGCACGGGGGCGCGCTCTTCGCCGAGAGCCATTTTGAAAAACAAAAATGGATTGACCACCCATCGCGTCTTGTCGGTCGCGGCATCGTAAAAGATCGTGAACTCATCTGAGACGTAGCCGCCTGCCGGGCTCGTCGCAATGAGGACGGAGTTGGTCTCTTGCTCTTCGCCCGGAACGCTTGCCGCCAGATGTACGGTTGTTGCCGCAGCTGTCGCTTGGAACACTCTGAAGGACGGCAGCGCTTTATCGATGGCGCGTTCAAAGCCCGCCATCTTGGCGTTCTGGACCGTGATCTTGGCCTTGTGCGTAACGTTGATGAATTGATCTTCCGGCTTCAGCCCCAATCGCGCAAAAACGCGCTCGACCAGCTTGGCGGTGCCGGGCGGCTCAGCTGGCGCCAACTCGGCCAAACATGCGAGCCGTAAACCGCGAGCGGTCGCCACATCCAGCCAGGCCAAATAGCGGCCAGGGTCTAGCATCGGTTCGACGAACCAGGTCACCGCGCCGCGATAGCGCGCGAGGTCGTCGATGCTGGGCAACGCGCCATTGATGTCGACATAGACGAATTTCCAGCCTAGCCAGTTGACCGGCATTTCCGCCATGCGATGGAGGCGCGTTTCGGCGGGCTTTTTTTCGTGCCGACTATCGTAGAGGGCCAAGACCTCGCGGCGCACGGGGCGGGCTGAAAACTCAACTTCGAGCGCGCGCGCCGGTGCCAGCATCGCCAGCACCGCCAGAAGCAGTGCTGCGCACAGGAGATATGGACGCTTGAGGCTTAGTTGCACGGTCGTCGAGTACTCCGTTGGCGGGCAACGCATCGGCGCGGGCCCACCCCTCTCACCGATTAGCAAACTTGACCATAAGGAGCGAGCGGATCAAGGCCGCTCTAGGGCGCATAAAGCCGCCATAAGTTCAAGTTGCCTGCAAAACGCCATTGGCGTTCGGGGCGCAGATGTGCTCGGCGAGTGAATTCGAAGACGCGCGCCAAGGCCGTGTTCCATGGCGATTTTCTGCCACGGCAAAACATTCCTTCACCAAGACACGTTATCGGACCCCTGCCATCCCTTGAAATGGCGGCCAGCTTACCCCTATCATTAGAGCGGCTGTGGAGCCTGAAGGGTAAGCGCGGGAAAATGACGGAACAACAAAAGAAATTTCCCGAGTTTTACGTGACCGCGCCGCAGCCGTGTCCCTATCTGGCTGGGCGGCTCGAACGCAAGCTGTTCACCCATTTGACGAATGACAAGCCGCCAGAGCTGATCGACCGGCTGCTCACCACCGGCTTTCGCCGCAGCCAGAATATTGCCTACGTGCCCTACTGCGAGGGCTGCCAGGCCTGCGTCTCGGTGCGCGTGCTCGTCGATGAATTCGAACCCAACCGGTCGATGTCGCGCATCACCGCGCGCAACCGCCGGCTTGTCGCGCGCCGCATTGCGCCTGAACCCAGCTCCGAGCAGTACCGGCTGTTCCGCACTTACATCGATGCGCGCCACAGTGACGGCGGCATGGCCGACATGTCCGTGCTCGACTACCGCATGATGATCGAAGACAGCGTCATCGATACCTTCCTCACCGAATATCGCGAAAAGCCCGAAGGCGCGATGGACCTGGCGATCGACCAGTGGCCGCTCAAGGCCGTAGCGCTGTGCGACCGTCTGACGGACGGCATTTCGATGGTCTATAGCTTCTATGATCCAGCCGAAGCTAATGCGAGCCTCGGCACGTTTATGATCCTTGACCACATCGCGTTCGCGCGCCGTATCGGTCTGCCCCACCTTTATCTGGGCTATTGGATCGAGGGTTCGCGCAAGATGGCTTACAAGGCGAAGTTCGGTCCGCAAGAGCGCTTAGGCACCGACACCTGGGAACGGGTGGAGCCCACCTCATCGGGCGAATAGACTTGGGTCCGGCGAATAGACTTGGGTCAGTTGAATAGACTTGGACTATTTCCACAGCTCGGCGTCGATCTTGTCGGACATATAGGTCCACTTCTCGGTCTGCGTTTGGACCAGCAGCTTCATGCGGGCACGCAGCTCTAACAACAGTGCACAGTCTGGCGCCTTGGCGGTGGCCCCCTCTTCGCCCATCGTCGAGATAGCCGACAGCAACTCATCTGACTTTTGATCGAAGTCGGCGATTTTATCGTCGCGCACAAACGGCGCTGCTTCTTTCAAGAATTTTTCGTGATCCCAGCCGCGTTTGTCTTTGAGTCGGGTGAGCTTTTCCTGGAAACTAGGTTTATTGCGCGCGTTCAGCTCGCGCAGGCCACCGGCCGCCTCTTCGACCACCGCTTCAAACTCGGTTTT
This sequence comes from Hyphomicrobium sp., assembly GCA_031367425.1. Lineage (GTDB taxonomy): Bacteria > Pseudomonadota > Alphaproteobacteria > Rhizobiales > Hyphomicrobiaceae > Hyphomicrobium_B. Next base: position 23,685 of record JANLPU010000050.1, on the reverse strand, counting down.
GGCGCAAGCTTGAGTCTCGGCCCGCACTGGAGACGCGCTGCCCGCGACCGCTATAGCGATCAAAACGGTTGTCGCAAATCTCCAAAGGCCGCGTTCCATGCCACACACCTAGCGTTGACAGCCGTCACGAGCAAGCCGTCAGAAGGATGGCCCGAACTTGTTCGACCGCGGGAAGCCTTTGGGTGCCAATCGTCCCGCCTGGGAGCGCTCGCCGGCCCATTCCTTAAGCTCGCTCCAAGACAGCGTGAAGGTACGCCCGGCGCTGTCTAGCCAGGTCAAGCCTTCCGATTTCTTGAACACCCGGACGTCGGCCAAGGCGCCCTCTTTGAAGCGCTGCAGGATAACGCCCTTGCCGCGCGCCATCTCGTTGACCTCGTCGAGCTTGAAAACGAGCACCTTGCGGTTCTCGCCGACGGTCGCCACCATATCGCCTTCGACCGGCACGCAGATGCGCGCCTCTTCTGGCTCGGTGACGTTCAAGATCTGCTTGCCCTTACGGGTCGAGGCGACGACCTCGTCTTCCGATACGATAAAGCCGTAACCGGCGGTCGAGGCGACCAGCAACTTGCGCTCTGGGTCGTAGGGGAACATGTCGACGAAGTCGTGGTTTTCTTCCAGATCGACCATCAACCGCACCGGCTCGCCGTGACCGCGCCCACCGGGCAGTTGGCTCGCTTCCAACGTGAAAAATTTGCCGTTGGTCGCAAACAAGATGAGCTTGTCGGTGGTTGAAACCTGCAGCGCGCGTTTCAATTCGTCGCCTTGCTTGAATTCGATTTTACCCAAATCGTCTTGATGGCCTTTGAGAGCGCGGATCCAGCCCTTTTCGGACAGCAAAACCGTGATCGGTTCTTTCTCGATCAAGGCGGCGTCGAGATCGACTTCGATATCCGGCGCGTCGGCAAAGGTAGTTCGGCGGCGACCAAGCGCGGTTTTCTTCGAATACGTCTCGCGGGTCTTTTTGACTTCCTCGGTGATGCGGTCCCACTGCATCTCATCGGACTTGAGCAGCGATTTGATCTCGCGCCGCTCCTTGGAAAGCTTGTCGTGCTCGGCCTTGATTTCCACCTCTTCGAGGCGCGACAACGACCGCAATCTGAGGTTCAAAATCGCTTCGGCCTGCACGTCTGTCAGTTTGAATTTGGCGATGAGAGCGGTTTTTGGCTCGTCCTCGAAGCGGACGATCCGGATCACTTCATCGATATTGAGGAAGGCGATCAGATAACCGTCGAGCACTTCGAGCCGGTGCTCGATTTTGCGCAGCCGGAATTGCGAACGGCGCACCAGAACTTCGATGCGGTGTTCGAGCCACTGCGACAGCACTTCGCGCAACGACAAAACGTTGGGAATTTGCCCGCCCGACAACACGTTCATGTTGAGCCCGAAACGGAGCTCAAGCTCGGTGGCACGGAACAGGCTTTCCATCAGCAGCATCGGATCGACGACGCGGGTTTTGGGCTCGAAGATCAGCCGGATTTCTTCCGCGCTCTCGTCGCGCACGTCGCCCAGCAGCGGCAATTTCTTTTCGCTCATCAGCTCGGCGATTTTCTCGACGAGCTTGGCTTTTTGCACCTGATAGGGAATTTCGGTGACGACGATCTGATAGCCGCCGCGCGTCAGCTCTTCTTTGGCCCAACGCGCCCGCAGGCGAAAACCGCCGCGGCCCGTCTTGTACGCCTCTAAAATGGCCTCGCGCGGTTCAACGATCACGCCGCCGGTCGGGAAGTCCGGTCCCGGCACCATCTCGACCAGTTTTTCGACGGTCGCGTTCGGATGCTTGATGAGGTGCAGCAGCGCCTGGCAGAGTTCGTCCAGGTTGTGGGGCGGAATATTGGTCGCCATGCCGACCGCGATGCCGGACGAGCCGTTGGCGAGCAGATTGGGGAAGGCCGCCGGCAGGACCGAGGGCTCTTGTTCGCGGCCATCGTAGTTGGGCCGAAAATCCACCGTGTCTTCGTCGATCCCTTCGAGCAACAGCGCGCCGACTTCCGTCAGCTTGGCTTCGGTGTAACGCATCGCGGCGGGGTTATCGCCATCGATGATGCCGAAGTTGCCCTGGCCGTCAACGAGGGGATAGCGGACAGCGAAATCCTGCGCCAGACGGGCGAGCGCGTCATAAATCGATTGGTCGCCGTGGGGATGGAATTTACCCATCACCTCGCCGACGATGCCGGCGCACTTGCGGTAGCCTTCGGTCGGATTGAGCTTCATTTCCCGCATTGCGTGCAGCAGCCGCCGGTGCACGGGCTTCAGGCCGTCGCGCACGTCTGGCAGCGCCCGGTGCATGATGGTCGACAGCGCGTAAGCGAGATAACGCTCTTCGAGCGCGGTCTTCAGCGATATGCTTTCAATCGGACCGGGGCCCGGTAGAATCGGTTTTTGGCTCATGGGGTGCGTTTAGCGCGCGCCGCTTCACCGCTCAACCCCCTGTTGCCCATGCACAACGGGAGGACATTCTCGTGCCCAATTATGCCACAAGCGTTGGCGATGATCGCGCGGCCAAACGAGGGAAAACGATGCCGGTTGTTGTGCCAGATATCACAGTTGCCGAAACGGCGATCATCGAGATGACCAATAGCGTGCGGGTGCGCGAGAAACTGGCGACCGTCGCCCCCGACAAGGCGCTGACGGCTGCGGCGCGCGCCTATGCTGCCTATCTCGCCAAAGCCAAAAAATTCGCACACGACGCCGACGGGCACCAGCCCTCTGACCGGGCGACGTCAGCGGGCTACGAGCATTGCCAGATTGCCGAGAATTTGGCGCTCTCCAGCGACAGCCGCGGGTATGAGGCCCGCGTGCTCGCCACTCACACCGTCGAGGGCTGGCTGAATTCTCCCGGTCATCGCGCCAACTTGCTGGCGCCGGGCGTGACGGATATTGGCGTCGCGGTGGTGCGCGTGCCCGACAAAGATCCGAAATACGTCATGGTCGAGATGTTCGGTCGGCCGCGATCGCTGGCGTCGGAATTCCAGATCTCGAACGCGACCAAAGAGCCGGTGCGGTACGCATTGAGCGGCGAAGCCGAAACCGTCGATCCCGGCATGGGCATCACGCACACCGTTTGCAATCCCAAAACGATCAGTTTCCAAAAAGCGGGCGCGAAGACTTTAACGCAGCAGTTCGAAGCCAAGAATGGCCAAGTCTATACCATCCGGCAAAAGTCCGGCGCGGTCACGGTCGAAGTCACGGCCCGCGATCGGGTGAAGTGATCTAGCGGATGTCAGCGGTGGGCCGGACTTTCTAGCGCGCGACTTCCCAGGTGGTGACGATCTCGCCCGTTACGGGGTCTTTGCTGTCTTTGAGCGCGATGCCCATGGCCGTCAATTCATCGCGAATGCGGTCGCTCTCTTTGAAGTTCTTGGCTTTGCGCGCGGCGAGGCGGGCGGCAATGAGGGTCACAATTTGTCCGTCCTCAGGAACGCTTAATTGCTCAAGTAAGATATGCCCGCGTGCATGTCCCCGAATCCTCAGCCCCTTTTCGAAAAGCGTATTGGATATGGCATTAACGCCTCTCGAATCTCGATTTAGGATTGCAACGCGAAGCAGTTCAATTTCGTTATTAGTCGTCAACACCAAATCCGAACTGATGTTGCCTGCTAAACCACCGCTGAGATGGGCGAAAATGGTGTCGTCGCTTAAAACACCAAGATAACTCGAATCAGCCAGAAGCAGGCGAGCAGCTTTCCAATCAGAGTCCGCTGCCTTGGCGTGCTTTCGCAACAAGGTTAGCGCGGCCGGTGTGTTAATATCATCGGCTAGTGCTTCTACCAGTTCAGGTGAGGGGGGAGGAGTGTCGCCTCGGTCCACGGCAAGTCTGAACCAGTCGAGTTCCTTTCCACTTATTTTGCAAGCGTATGACTCTAATTCTCGTTTCGCCGACGCTAGCGTCCGCACGGTCCAATCGATGGGCTGGCGGTAGTGCGTCATCAGCATCGCTAAGCGCAGCACTTCGCCCGGCCATCTCCGCCCGCCAAACTTTTCTGTAGCCAGCAGCTCGTTGATCGTCACGAAATTGCCGAGGCTCTTGCTCATCTTCTGGCCCTCGACCTCGAGGAAGCCGTTGTGCATCCACACATTCGCCATCACGTCCGTGCCATGCGCACAGCGCGACTGCGCGATCTCGTTCTCGTGGTGGGGAAAAATCAAATCGAGCCCGCCGCCGTGAATGTCAAACACCGGCCCTAGATATCGCTCGCTCATCGCGGAGCATTCGATGTGCCAGCCCGGCCGCCCGCGCCCCCACGGGCTCTCCCAACCTGGCTCGTCGGCGGATGACAATTTCCACAGCACGAAATCGCCGGGGTTTTTCTTGTGCGCATCGACGACGACGCGCGCGCCAGCCTGCTGCTCGTCGAGATTGCGCCGCGACAGCCGCCCATATTCCGGCATCGACGCGGTATCAAACAGCACCTCGCCCGCCGTCCGGTAGGCGTGACTCTTGGCAACAAGTGTGGTGATGATCGCGATCATCTGCGCGATGTTATCGGTCGCGCGCGGCTCGTGCGTTGGCTCTAAGCAGCCCAGCGCCTTGACGTCCGAATGAAACTGACTGGCGGTCTTTTCCGTCACGCGCGCAATCGCGTCGTTGAGCGGGAGGCCGGGAAAATCGCGCAGCGCACGGGCGTTGATCTTGTCGTCGACGTCGGTGATATTGCGGACATAGGTGACGTGATCAGCGCCGTAGATGTGGCGCAACAGCCGATACAGAACATCGAACACAATGACCGGCCGGGCGTTGCCGATATGGGCGAAATCGTAGACCGTCGGCCCGCACACATACATCCGCACGTTGGCTGCATCGATCGGCGCGAACGGCTCTTTGCGGCGGCTCAGCGTGTTGTAGAGTGATAGCGCCACGGAATGCCTCGTTGATCGGATCGTCAAAGCGCCAAACGGCGCCGTTATGCTGGCCCCCGGCACACCCGTCAAGGTGCTGAGATATGAGGGAAAACACTTACAGCCGCAATTGCTCCCAATTGACCCGGTAGTCGTGCACACACTAGTGTACCGTGTGCCTCAGGCTATGGATGAGCGCTGAGCGATTCGCGGGGCCACAACAGATAGCACGGCCCAGCAACGCTGCAGCGCTTCAGGTATGGACGGGAAATGGTTGATACTGGCACGGCAAAACGTTGGAGTTTACGGGCGGGGTTGGGCGCCGTTGTGTGCTTGTCAGCGATTGCTATGGCCACGGCACCCGCGCTGTCTGAAAGCTGGTGGCCGTTCGGTGGCAACGACGAGCCCCAGCGCGCGCCGGTTCCCCGCGAGCCCGTCTACCGTCCACAGCCGGTCCCCGCGCCTATTCCACAGCAAGCCCCCGCCCCTCAAGGTGCTGCGAACTGGTCGACCAAGAATCCGATCTGTTTGCAGCTTGAGCAGCGGCTCGTGCAAGAGGGCCAAAAAGGCAACCAGACGCGCGATCAGTTGCCGAAGCTCGAAGCCGAGCAGCGCGAGATCGACCGCACCTATAACGTTAGCTCGCAGCAACTCGACAAATCTTGTTTTGAATATTTCTTGTTCACCAAAACTTTCAAGGCGACCGCGCAGTGCAAAGATCTGGCGCGCCAGGTTGAAGTCTCCAAGCGGCGTTTGGGCGAACTCGAGGCGCAGCGTCAGCAGATCGTGGGCTCGGCGGGGCGGTCGTATCAGGACGACATCGTGCGCGAGTTAGCGCGCAACAACTGCGGCGCCAACTATGTCGACCAAGCCCGTCGGCGCGAGGGCGGCGTGTGGCAAGACGAAGAATCCGCCGGCAACAACACCTGGACACCGCAAAACGGTTCGGGCGCGGCGACCTACCGGACGCTGTGCGTGCGATTGTGTGATGGGTTCTATTTCCCGGTCAGCTTCTCGACGCTGCCGAGCCACTTCCCGCAAGACGCCGAAGCGTGCCAAGCAAAATGTGCCGCACCAACCGAACTCTATTATCATCCAAACCCTGGCGGTTCGGTCGATCATGCCGTAGCACTGAAAAGCCAGGAGCCATACACCCGGCTCAAGGTCGCGTTCCGCTATCGCAAGGAATTCGTCAACGGCTGTTCGTGCAAGGAAGCTGAATTCGTTCCCGCGGTCGCGGGCGGCGAGAAGAAAGCAGATGGCAGCGCTAGCGTAGGAACGCCGGTAGCACCGATGCGCGCGGGGCCGGGCCGCAAGGCTGAAGCGTTGCCTAATGCCGACACGGCCAACATCACCACGGGCTCGACCGCGAAGGCCGCGCCGACGGTGCCGCCCGCTGCGGCTCCTGCCATTCCTGCCGCGCTTCCCAAAACGCCGACGTCATTGCCGCGCGCGCCGGTCGAGCCAGAGCCCATCCCAACGCAAGAGTAGCTCTACGCTTTGACCCACGTCATCCCGACAACCAGCAGGGCGTAAACTAAGGTCGGGACCTACGGCAAGCATCCAAAATCGCGATCTCGAAGTGCTGAGTACAATGCCGGGCCGCGCATCATCTTTCGGCCTTTCAACATGTCGTGGGTCCCGCCTGCGCCGGGATGACGGTATCCGCAGATGCCGCGCCCGACATTTTCGCTCACGAACATCGCTGGCACCGCTTGAGGGCGCATTCGTCTGCCACAAAAAAACGCCGGGGTTGCCCCGGCGTTATTGTTTTTGCTGAGTACCAAGACGGCGAACTCAATCGTCCTTCTTGCGCCGAGGCACGCTCGGCACGGCCCCGCCTGAGCCTGAGCTCTTGCGCTCAGCCTTTTCCTTAGGCGATGGCAACGCTTTCTTTGGCGTTGCATCCACCAGGACCGGCTGCGGACCATCGTCGTCCTCGTCCTCGTCTTCCTCGGTCTTGCGCTTTTTCGACGGATCCGCTGGCGTATATTCAAACGCCAGTTCGCTATCTGGACCCTTGCCCTTGACCAGAACCTTGACGGTGCCGCCATGCTCGAGCTTGCCAAACAACAGCTCTTCCGCCAGCGGCTTCTTGATCTTCTCCTGGATGAGCCGCGACAGAGGCCTGGCGCCGAACTTCTCGTCGTAGCCCTTTTCGGCAATCCAGAACGTTGCTTCTTCCGTCAGATCGATCGACACGCCCCGGTCGGCCAACTGCGCCTCAAGCTGGAAGATGAACTTCTCAACGACCTTGGCGATGATCGAGGGCGGCAGGCCAGCGAACGGCACGACCGCATCCAAGCGGTTGCGGAACTCAGGCGTGAACAGCCGGTTGACGGCTTCCGTGTCCTCGTCCTCGCGCTTCGTGCGGTTGAAGCCCATCGCAGGCCTTGCCATGTCGGATGCGCCAGCGTTCGTCGTCATGATCAAGATGACATTGCGGAAGTCGATGGCCTTGCCGTTGTGATCGGTGAGCTTGCCGTGGTCCATGACCTGCAGAAGAATATTAAACAGGTCAGGATGGGCTTTCTCGATTTCGTCGAGCAGCAGCACGCAGTGCGGATGCTGATCGATGCCATCGGTTAACAAGCCGCCCTGGTCAAAGCCGACGTAGCCCGGAGGCGCGCCGATGAGCCGGGAAACGGTGTGCTTCTCCATGTATTCGGACATGTCAAAGCGCAACAACTCTACGCCCATCAGGTTCGCCAACTGCTTGGCCACTTCGGTCTTGCCGACGCCCGTTGGACCAGAGAACAAGTAGCAGCCAATGGGCTTTTCCGGTTCGCGCAACCCAGCGCGCGCGAGCTTGATCGCGCTCGTGAGATTTTCGATCGCCTTATCCTGGCCGAACACGAGCCGCTTCATATCTCGAGCTAGGTTACCCAGCACTTCGGCATCGCTCTTTGTCACCGTCTTTGGCGGAATGCGCGCCATCGTGGCAACCGTCGCTTCGATCTCCTTGACGGTGATGCGACGTTTGCGCTTGCCCTCGGGCACGAGCATTTGCGACGCGCCCGTCTCGTCGATGACGTCAATCGCCTTGTCGGGCAGCTTGCGGTCATGGATATACCGAGCCGATAGCTCGACCGCCGACTTGATCGCCTCGTTGGTATATTTGATCTTGTGATAGTCCTCAAAGACCGACTTCAAGCCTTTCAGGATCTCGATGGAATCTTCGACCGTCGGTTCTTTGATGTCGATCTTCTGGAACCGGCGCACGAGCGCGCGATCTTTCTCGAAGTGCTGACGGTATTCTTTATATGTCGTCGAGCCGATGCAACGCAGCGTTCCAGACTGCAGCGCCGGCTTCAACAGATTGGACGCATCCATGGCGCCGCCGGACGTGGCGCCGGCACCGATGACGGTGTGGATTTCGTCAATGAACAGGATCGCGCCTTCGTGGTTCTCGATCTCCTTCATGACGGCTTTCAAGCGCTCTTCGAAATCGCCGCGGTAGCGCGTGCCAGCCAGGAGCGAACCCATATCGAGCGAGAAGATCGTCGACGATTTGAGAACGTCGGGAACTTCGCCGCGCAAGATCTTGCGGGCCAAGCCTTCGGCGATGGCCGTTTTGCCGACGCCTGGATCGCCGACCAGCAACGGATTGTTCTTCTGACGGCGGCACAGAACCTGGATCGTGCGCAGAACTTCCTGCTCGCGCCCGATCAGAGGGTCGATCTTGCCGTCGCGGGCTTTTTTATTGAGGTTGACGCAATAGGCCGACAAAGCATCGCCAGCCTTCTTCTCGTCGTTCTCGGCGTTGGCCTCCTCGTCGGCACCACGAACGGCGCGCGGTTCGGACATACCGGCACGCTTCGCGATGCCGTGCGCGATATACTGCACAGCATCAAAGCGCGACATCTCCTGCTCTTGCAGGAAATAAGCAGCATGGCTCTCGCGTTCGGAGAAAATGCCAACCAGCACGTTGGCGCCGGTGACCTCTTCTCGCCCCGACGTTTGCACGTGCACGATGGCGCGCTGCACCACGCGCTGGAACGAATTCGTTGGCTGCGCATCGCGCGCGCCCTTACTGACCAACGGCGTCAGCTCGTTGTCGAGATAATCAATAAGCCGACTTCTGAGCTGGTCGAGATCGACCGAGCACGCGTGCATCACGGCCGCCGCGTCGCGATCGTCGACGAGCGCCAGCAGCAGATGTTCGAGCGTCGCAAATTCATGCCGGCGCACGTTGGCGTATTCAAGCGCGCGATGCAGCGAGCCTTCCAGATTTTTCGAAAGAGACGTCAAAGTTTCCCTACTCTTTCTCCATGGTGCACTTCAACGGATGGCCATGTTGACGTGCAAAGTCCATCACCTGTGTCACCTTGGCTTCAGCCACTTCGAATGTGTAAACCCCGCAAATGCCAACGCCCTTGTGATGAACATGAAGCATGATGCGGTTGGCGTCGTCTTGACCCTTATTAAAGAACCGTTGCAACACTAGAACGACGAATTCCATCGGTGTAAAATCGTCGTTCAGAAGTAGGACTTTATAAAGGCTAGGCTTCTTGGTTTTGGGCCGGGTTTTCGTGACCAGGCCGGTCTTATTTTCTTCGTCGTCGTTGCGGCGAGGAATGTCGTCTTTCCCTGCCATCCTAACCTGCATCGTTTTAGTGTCCGTCAAGATGCATACGCCCTGCATGTATTTAATCGCCAACATCCCAAATCCGTTCCGCTCAAGTACTTCCGGCAAATGGCGGACCAACGACCTGCACACTGCAGGCCAATGTCGCCTAGAGCGATAATGGCAGCACTCCTCCACGCACTCGAACTACTAGTTTAACGTATTTTTGCTGCAAGCGAAGGGTCTTTGAAGTGTTGACAGTTTTGCCGATTTGCTCAGGTACAAGCTGATTTTCCCGGCGGACGACCCAAGATGGGGTGTGTTCAGGGTCTGTGCAATAGGGTGTTGGCGTCGGCGGTTATGCCGACCGGTGCAGCCATCGCGTCAGCGTCCAACAGAGCAATATTTCACGCCAAAATCCGGCGCTGCGGGCGAAAATATTATGCACACCCGACGCCGGTCCCAAGTCCCGCGGTGCGTTGCAGCGTACTGAACGGCTAGCAGGCGGCAAGCCCGCAATCTGACCATCAGACGGGGTTGCCACGAGAATGTTGGCGATGCGTTATACCGTGTTCCATTCGCGCACGAACCGCTGAAATTAGGCAACTGCGGGCTCAAAACGCCTGCAATATCGTTATATTTTACCTATTTTTCACCATGCCACTTAACCTCAAATGAGCGGTCGCGGGCTTAAGGTCGTGCCAACAAAGGCATCTCTAAGCGCCAGGTCAAGCTGACGCCCAAAAGGTGCCCCAAAACAATGTTTCCATTCGGCAATGGATGGGCACACCCGAGGCCAGCGCTGTCACAACAGCGAACTGCCCGGGTTCTATCGAACAACGACTTCACCTCTGGATGGCGGGGGTGAATTTGAGGGATTAGGCGTTTTGCTGCGGCGTTTCACTGGCTTTGCACTCGCGTTTGCGGGTTTGTGCTGTGCATTGGGGGCTACGAGCCCGGCCGAGGCGCGCGGCAGCCGCCATGCCGCCATGATCATCGACGCCAACACCGGCAAAGTTCTGCACGACGAAGAGGGTGATGAGCAGCGCCATCCCGCGTCGCTGACCAAGATGATGACGCTCTATCTGGCCTTCGAAGCAATCGAAAGTGGCCGGATGAGCATGTCCGACCGGGTCAAAATCAGCCAAGAAGCCGCCAACGTCGCGCCTTCCAAGCTCGAACTCGAACCCGGCGAGGATATCGCCGTGTCGGATGCGATCAAGGCGATCATCACCAAATCTGCCAACGACATAGCCGTGGCTATGGCTGAAAAAATCGGCGGCTCGCAATCGAATTTCGTCCGCCTGATGAATGCCAAGGCGCACGATCTCGGCATGGCTAAATCACATTTCGAAAACGCCTCCGGCCTGCCCAACAACGCTCAGGTGACGACCGCGCGCGACATGATCATGCTTGCCATGCACTTACAGGATGATTTTCCCCGCCACTACCCGCTCTTTGCCATGCGTGAATTCCGCTACAACGGCGCAACGCATCGCAACCACAACACCATGCTCGGCAACTACGCCGGTATCGATGGCATCAAGACCGGCTACACGCAAAGCTCCGGCTTCAATCTCGTTTCGTCCGTGCATCGCGGCGATAAGCATTTGATCGGCGCTGTGTTCGGCGGCGCGAGTGCTGCAACGCGCAACGGCGAAATGCGCGTGCTGCTCAACCGCAATTTGACACTGGCGTCATCGACGAAGACGCGCAAACCGATGCTCATTGCCAAACTGAAGGCCGCGCCGAAGCTTGCCGAGCGCCCAGCGCCGAAACAAAAAATGGCGGCAGCCGTCGTTGTGGCCGCAGCCGAGGCGCCGCCCGTTAAAATCACACCGGCGCCAAAGCTTGCCGCTCCCAAGCCGGTAGCCGCAACAGCCGCGCGCGTTATCGTTTTAAAGCCAACCGTTGCGCCCCAAACAGCCGCCGCGGAAAGCACAGTCGAGCCGGAAGAAGCAGCCAGCGTTTCAGAAACTGTTGAAGCGCCACAAGCCGCAGATCCACAAGCTGAAGCACCAGCAGTTGCCGCGCCGGCCGCAGCACCAGCACCCGTCGAAGTGTTCAAAGTTCACCGCGTGATGGTCGCACCGCGCAAGCCAAAACCCGCAGCACCCGCCGCTGACGAGACGACGGATATGGCACCCGAAGGGGAAGACACGGGCGCGCCGCCAGCACCTGTGGAAGCAGCGCCCCGCGTTGCCTTGGGCGAAGTGGCGCCCGAGCATGCCGCCGAGCCGCTGACCATTGCGCATCTGGTTTCAGCTTCCAGCCGACGCATGACGGTGGTTGAGAAAAAAACCGCCGAACATTTGGGCGACGCGCCCAGCACGCAGGTGAGTACCCAGACAAGCACTCGGACTGGTATCCAGATGGCAATGCTCGGCGCTGGCGATCGGGCCGCGACCGCAATGTCCCCGGTCGACGTTGCAGAGACACTAAACGTTGCCGCGCTACCTACTCCCGCAGCCGCCGACAAAATGATCGTCTCTGTAACAACGACAGCGGCACCCCTGCCCGCCCCCATCGTCAGGCCAGCGCATCCCGTGACCGCTTCGCTCGGCGCGGCCAAGCCAGCGCCAGCACGCATTGTTACCGTCGGCCTCACGCACGCCACAGCGCAGCCGCTGCAGGCTGGCAACAAACCTTCTACCTTGCAGGCCCAGGCGGCATCGCTCGTGCCTTCGAAGGCAGCAGCATCCCGCCAGCAAGTCGCAAATCTCGCTACACCCAAAACACCGACCGCGGCGCCCGTCAGTGGCGCGGCAACAGGCGCGGCGGCAGGACGATTTGAAATCCAGATCGGCGCTTATGCCAGCGTCGACGAAGCACAGCGCACCATCGCACAGGTGCAAATCAAAGCGGGCAAGCTGCTGCAGAAGTACCCCTCGGTCACATTGCCGGTAAATAAAGCCGGTCGCCAAATTTATCGCGCCCGCTTCCGTGGCTTTGAAGCCCAGACCGCCGCCAACACGTGCGCTCAGCTGCGCACCCAGGCCATCGACTGCTTCGTAATGGCGGCCGAGTAACGGATCGCGCGACACGGACCCTCTTCTGCTCGAAACGTCGCACGCACAAAAAAAGGCCGGTCCTTTCGGATCGGCCTTCATCGAGGATCGTTTCGATCCGCTACAAAATGAAATCGGATTTCAAAATCGACACGAGATGGTCGAGCTGGATTGAGAAGTCCGCTTTGGCATCGCCGTTGATGTCGCCCTCGACGTAAATTTTGCCCACGTCCGTCCGTATGTGAAGCTCTCCGGCTTTGTGGTGGAAGTCTTGGAAGCCGATGAATTTAAACCCCTGATCGCCTACCTTTTTAGTACTGGCGTCAATCGCCGACAGATCGATTTTATCGTGCTGCTTGTGGCTGAAATCCAAAATATGATCGCGGACGGCACCAGCCACTTTTGAATCGAGCTTTGAAAGAAACATGAAGACATCGGCGCCGAGACCGCCCTTCATTAAATCCCGGCCCAAATCGCCAATGATGAAATCGTTGCCTTTGCCGCCGTCGCCGCTGTCGTTGCCTTTGCCGAGATCTAGGATGTCGTTACCGCCGAGACCGAAAACCTTGTCGTTGCCAGCACCGGCATCGAAAAATTCGGCGAGATCGGAGCCGTGCAGAACGTTGTTGCCGCTGTCACCGTCGACCGTTTTGACAACGCCGTTCGCACCCGTTTTCGACAGCCGCAAGTTTGCAGCGAACAGGCCGGAATCGTAGATGGAGTCGCCCGTATCTGCGACGCCGAGTTTGATGGTGTTAAGTCCAAAATGCACCGGCGCAAAGATCGTCAGCTTCACGCTGACGCCATCGTACTCGATTGCGAATTGCCCACCTTGATTATCCTGAAAGTTACCGAGGTTCTTGTCGAGCACGCTCAACGGCACCGTCGGATCGCCGCCAAAATTCGCGTAGTTGACGCCGTTGACCAGGAACGCTGCGATATCGACAAAGTTACGCTCTCAATCGAACGCTGCCAAGGTCGGAAACGTCTCCTATGTCGCCGTACCAGTTTACAGCGCTGGTTAACCGTTTGTTCAACGGGTACGGCGTAATGGTACAGCGCTTGCATCCTTTAAAGTTCGATGCAGTTTGTCCCAAAGAGGCGTTCGATGTTCACGAGCAAGAAACCAGAACCCGGATTTTCGTCCATGTCAGCCCTAGAGCTCGATAAGCTCGCACCGGCCCAGGCCTCAGCCAGCCGGAATTTTACGACCTACGCTAATGCCACCGAAACCGCTTATTCGATCATCAACGAACGCCTGACGATGCGCGGCGATCTTGAAAGCGAAGCCGACATTCTCGTCAAAGGCGTCGTGCTCGGCAATATCAAGTGCAAAATGCTGATCATCGATACCGATGCGCTCGTCGAAGGCGGCATCACCGCCGATGAAGTCGTCATTCGCGGACGCACCAAAGGCATCATTCGCGCCAAGCGCGTACGATTTGAAAAGACGGCTCAAGTCGACAGCGAAATTTTCCACGACAGCTTCGCCGCCGAAGAAGGCGCACGCATTCGCGGCGCGTTGCGCTTTACGGAAGATCTGTCGGCACCCGCAGTAGAGGTGCCAGCTGTTGTTGCAGCAGAGAAGGTGCCCGGTACACCGCTCTACCAGATGTTAGATGCCGCGCGCGCCACGCCACCGGCTCTGCGTCCCTCGGTCGGCATGTAATTCAGGTTGCATCAGACGTTGCAACTTTCGAAAAGAGGCGCCAGATAGCGCCTCTTTTATTAAAATGGCGCTCGGCGTCCGCGAGTGCGGGTTTGCATCAGAGAGCGCACGCCAACCCACAACCACCCGTCAACCCGGATGCGACGCGGCAATTCTTCATTGCTGCGGCGCTGATCCGGGATCCTGCCCGCCGCATAAAACTTGTGGCCAAGATCCTGTGTCTGCTGCGCATCGCTGAAGACGCGCTGCACTGCGCACAGGATGACGGGTGTGGTGCGGTCTTTTTTGTGCCGGTGGCAGAACCGTAGTGTCATCCACGAAAAGGTCTGGCACCCTAACGACGTTAATCCTGGCCCGACAGGAGCGTGAAGTTGCCACCCGTCGAGGTGATATCCGTCGAGCGCGTGCGCTCTGTTGCAAAACGCATCAGATAGTTGGGGCCTCCGGCTTTAGGCCCCGTGCCAGATAATCCCTCGCCGCCGAACGGCTGCACGCCCACGACGGCACCAACTTGATTGCGATTGACGTAGAGATTGCCGACGCGGGCGTTGGCCGCGACGTAATCGGCCACCGCCTCGATCCGGCTATGCAGTCCAAGCGTCAAACCGAATCCCGTGGCGTTGAGCGCGGCGATCACCTTGTCGAGATGGCCGCGATCGTAGCGGATGACGTGCAAAATCGGCCCGAACACTTCATGTTCGAGGCGCGAAAGACGATCTATTTCATAAAGTGCCGGCGTCACATAACTGCCAGGACGGCAGCTTTCTGGCATTGCGACGTCGATGAGCTCACGACCCTCGCGCTGCATCCGGACTTTGTGCCCCTCGAGCGCATCCTGTGCCGCCTCGTCGATCACCGGACCAATGTCTGTTACATAGTTCAAAGGGTCGCCGACATCGAGTGCATCGATCGCGCCGGTCAGCATATTTTTTACCCGCGGGCCGGCATCGTCTTGCAGGAACAGAACGCGGGCCGCCGAACAGCGCTGGCCGGCGCTATCGAAGGCCGATCGCACCGCATCGCGCACCACTTGCTCGGGCAATGCAGAGCTATCGGCGATCATGGCGTTGAGACCGCCGGTCTCGGCAATGAACGGAATGATGGCGTGGCGCCGCTCGGCCAACGCGCGCTGAATTGCCCAAGCGGTTTCGCTCGACCCTGTGAATGCGACGCCGCTGACGCGCAGATCTTTGATTAACGCTTCGCCGAGTTTGCCGGCACCCGTCACGAGTTGCAGAACGTCCTTGGGGATGCCCGCTTCGTGCAACAGCTTGACCGCCAGAAACGCTGCGATCGGTGTCTGTTCGGCGGGCTTGGCGATGACGGTGTTGCCCGCAGCCAAGGCGGCGGCCACCTGGCCGGTGAAAATCGCCAGCGGAAAATTCCACGGGGATATGCACGCAAAGACCCCGCGCGCCCTGAGCGACAGGATGTTCTCCTCGCCCGTCGGCCCTTTGAGGCGGATAGGCTCGCTGAAGATGCGGCGCGCTTCGACCGCGTAGTAGCGCAGATAATCGACCGTCTCGCGGATTTCAGACTGTGCGGCTTCCAGCGTTTTGCCGGCTTCGCGCACCAACACGGCCATGAGTGGTGCCCGGTCGCGCTCGACCAAGTCGGCGGCGAGTTCCAGAATGCGCGCCCGCTCGGTGACGTCGGTTGCGTCCCAGCGCAAGGCGGCGCGCTCCGCACTTTGCAGAGCGTCTTCTAGCTGAGCTGGTGTCGCGATGCGCACCGTGCCGATGCGTTCGCGCCGGTCGTGCGGGCACATCAGAACGGTCGCCGCCTCGCCCCCCGTGGTCGCGGCACCATTGACAATCGGCCCGGCGCTAAATGGCGTTTTCAGAACTTTGGCGATGTCGGCACCGAGCGCTGAACGCACGGTGACTTCGGTCAACGCTAGCCCGGCACTGCCTTTGCGTGCCGGCAAATAAATCTCGCGCGGCCGCGCCATCAGCGAGCGGCGTTCACCAGCTACCCGTTCGCGCTCGGCGATCTCGACAGGATCGGCGATGATGTCGCTGACCGGCGTTTCCTCGTCGGCAAGCCGATTGACGAAAGATGTATTGGCGCCGTTCTCCAATAATCGCCGCACGAGGTAACCCAACAGATCCTCGTGACCCCCGACGGGCGCATAGACCCGGCACGATTTGGCGAACTTGTCGTCGTTCTGCACTTCCTCGTAGAGCGCCTCGCCCATGCCGTGCAGCCGCTGGAACTCGAAATCTGTGGACCCGCCCGCCACGCGCGCCGAAGCAATCGCGTGCGCATTGTGCGTGCCAAACTGCGCGTAGAATGATGTCGGGTCCGACAGCAGCAGGCGCATCGCGGCGAGATAAGAAACATCGGTGTAAAGCTTGCGCGAGAATACCGGATAGTCGCTGAGGCCCCGCTCTTGGGCCCATTTAATCTCGCTGTCCCAATACGCGCCTTTGACGAGGCGGATAGGGATGCGCTTGCCACTATCGTTGGCGAGGCGGCGCAACCAGCGCAGCAGCGGCACGGCGCGCTTGCCATAAGCTTGCACGGCGAGCCCCAGCCCGTTCCAACCTTCGAGCACCGGATAGATCAGCATTTCGCCAAACAGCATCGCGGTGATGTCGAGCCGGTCTTGCTCTTCGGCGTCGATGGTCAGACCAAGCCCGCGCGATCGCGCCGCGCGCGCCAAGGTGAGCAGACGCGGCGACAGCTCTGCATGCAGCCGGTCTTCTTTGCCAGGCTCAAAGCGCGGATAGAGCGCCGACAATTTGACCGAGATCGAGGGTCGGCCGAAAATCGCATCCGAGTGCGTTTGCTGCAGCGGCCCTGCCGCATCGCCGACGGCCTCGATGGCGCCGAGATAACGCTCGAAATAGCGCTCGGCATCGCGTTCGCAGCGCGCCGCTTCGCCCAGCATGTCGTAAGAAAACCGCAAGCCCTTTGCTTCGAGCGGTTTGGCACGTGCCAGCGCTGCCTCGATGGTCGAGCCCAATACGAATTGATCGCCAAGCAGCTTGACGGCGTGGCGCACGGCTTGCCGGATGACGGGCTCGCCCGAGCGCGCCAGTAGCCGCTTGATCGCGTGAAACGGATTGGCGCCCTTGGCGTCTTTCAGTTTGACGATGCGGCCGGTTAGCATCAGACCCCAGGTCGAGGCGTTGACGAACATGCTGTCGGACGCGCCCAGATGCTTTTCCCAGGCACCGCCCGAAATCTTATCGGCAATGAAGTCGTCTGCCGTCTCGCTATCTGGAATGCGCAGCAACGCTTCCGCTAGGCACATGAGGATGACGCCCTCGTCGGTCGCCAAACCATATTCGTGCATGAAGGCGTCGATGCCTGCGTGCTTGGATTTGTTGGCGCGGGCGGCGTGCACGAGACGGCGGGCGATGTCGGCGGCGCGGCGGCGCTCGTCTTCGGTGAAGACGGCACGCTCGATCAATCCACCCGCGAGCCGGTGCTCATCGATCAGATGGTTGGCGGCGATCTCGTCGCGCGGCGGCAAGGTGCCCGCGTTGACGGCCAAGTCTCGTTTCAATGCCGCAACCATGCAGTCTCCTAAAGAGGCATCGTTTGAAAATGCTACACGATTCGATTTGGTGTCAGTCTAGCAGATCGCAAGTGCAACGCCTCAACGCTCGACGGCGCGGTCGAGGTCACGAGGCGCACTTGACGGGCCGCAACTGAGATGCGCAGAAATTGTCCACAGCTTTCAGCGCTTAAGGGTTTATCACGTGAGCAAGGACATCAAGGTCGTCCGGACGGTCAAAGATTTGCGCGCCCGGGTCGCCAAGTGGCGATCAAGCGGCAAAACCATTGCACTGGTGCCGACGATGGGGGCTTTGCACGACGGCCACTTGTCGCTCGTCGAGCTGGCGGCCAAAAAATCCGACAAGGTCGTTGTGTCGATCTTCGTGAACCCGCGCCAGTTTGGGCCAAAGGAAGACCTCGCGCGCTACCCCCGCGACGAGGCGGCCGATCTCGCCCGGCTTTCATCGAGCGACGCCAACCTCGTCTGGACACCGAGCGTTGAGGAAATGTACGGCGACGGCTTTGCCACCCACATCGTCATGGAGGGTCCGGCGGAACCCTTGGAAGGCGAATTTCGCCCGCACCATTTTGGCGGCGTCGCAACCGTGTGTGCCAAGTTGTTCAACCAGGTCGCGCCCGATATCGCGATTTTCGGCGAGAAGGATTTCCAGCAGCTGTGCGTGCTGCGCCAAATGGTGCGCGACTTGAATTTGCCGCTGACGCTCATCGGCGCGCCGACCAAGCGTGAGGCTGACGGTTTAGCGCTGTCGTCGCGCAATGCCTATCTGACAGAACCAGAGCGCAAAATTGCGCCAGCGCTTTACGCCACCCTTTCAGAACTCGCTACCGACATCGCCAAGGGCGCCGACGTCACTGCTGCCTGCGCCAACGCCAAACTCAAGCTGCGCAACGCGGGCTTTCAGAAAATCGATTATCTCGACGTGCGCGATGCGCAAACGCTGCGGCCGGCGTCCGATGCAACAGGGGGAAGCTTGCGCATTCTCGTCGCAGCATTTCTCGGCCGGACGCGGCTCATCGACAACGTCCCCGTGCCTTGAAATTATTGCTGGCGCTTATCCCAATCCAATTGCGCCGGCACGCCAGGCTCTGATTGAATGAGCCCGAGCGTGCTTAAAATCTTGGTGCCGAGGTTTGACAGCGCGCTCGGTTGATCGGCGTTGGAAGCTGGTGCCAGCGTTTGCACCTGACGACGCACCGGCGCTCTGTTTTTGGCTTCCGCCTGTTGTTGTTCATCGTCATCTGGCGGCTGCACGGCTTTGCGCTGCGGCGGCTGTTGATTTTGCAGTTGTGGCTGACGCGGCCGGACAACGACCTTCTCTTCAATCGCTGGCGCTTTGACGACTTTACGTTTGTGGACGCGCACGCGTTTTGGTTTTGCGGGCTCGGGTTCTGCTTCGTCGGCGGTCGACGCGGACGCGGGCTTGACCTTGCGTTTGACGACGGGCGCTGCACCTTCGGCCTCGGCGGGTCGGGCGTCGGCTGAAGGTTCAGCCAGCGTCGGCTCTCGCTCGACCGCTGCAACATGCTCGGGCTCAACTTGCTCGGGCTTGGCGGCTTGCGGGGGAGGAGCCGTTTCTACAGCAACCGGCGTTGCGACGGCGACCGGCATTTCGACAGCTGGCGGCGAAGCCGCGGTCGTCGCTGGCGGCGAAGCCGCGGTCGCACGAAGAAAATCTTCGCGCGGAACGAAGCTCAAGCGCGCTTGCGTCTCGACTTCGGTTGGGCTTTCTCCAGCGCCATTAGATTGGTACCGCACGACGGGGACATTGCCACTCGGAACGTCGGGTTGCGACGGCGCCGCTGCTGCCGGCTCGGCGAATTGTTGCGCGATGGCATGGGCGGGACTATCGCGGCCCGACGCCGGATCTGGCGTTTGAGCTCTGGCAACTTGGGGGTTCGACCCGGCGCCCAACGCGAGCAAAATCATCACGGCAAAAGAGGCAGTCGAGCATGTCTGCTTGGTGCGTGTTGCCATCTGAACTCGCTCATACGCCGCGCAAGAATTGCAATCTTCAAAGGCAAACATAAATGTACCCCAACGCACGCTCGAAGCGGAGAAAAACGAATGACCTGCTTGCGAACATCTCAACGTTCGCATTTCAGAGGGTTTTCCGCGTCAGCGTTCCTTGATTAAAAGAAAGTGCGGCGTCGCAAGCAAGTTTTATGACTTTTATAGCGCAACGGAGCACTTCGAATTCCGGTACGGAGAAATTGAATTTTCTCGTCTGTTCCGGCACTTAAGATCACACAGTAGCAGTGAACATGTCGATGAAATGGCAAGTTGCGAAATTGGCCGATTGTGCCGCAGCGCCAATCGCGGTCCCGGTCGCGGTCACGCAGCGACGTTGGCGCAACCGCCGAGTTACACCGCAAGCATTGCTAAGGCGCTTTCGGCGCGAAGCTTGCGGCGTCTGGTTGAACGGACGTCGCGAGCCCAAAGCCACTAATGATCTTGCCGATGCCGTTGATGACCTCAAAGGCGGACCCGCCCGGCGCTTGTGGCGGCGGTGTTGCTTGAGCCGCTGGCGAGCTTTTTTCTGCCAGCGGTGTCGGAACGCGCCGGGCGACCGCTTTGACCTCGCGCACGACGCGGTGAACAGTCGGTGCCCTGCGCGCGCCTCGCCGCTTATGAGCCGCTTTGATACGGCGCGACTGGTGGGAACTATCCTCTGCCTCGACCTTGGGCGCCTCGACTTTGGGCGGCGCGGCTTTCGCGACCGTGGCGGCACCCTCGTCGCCGTGAATATTAGTTTGCCGCCTGATCTCGATTTGAACCGCTGCTTCGGCAAACCCTACCTGATCAATGAACTCGATACCGGCAAGCACCGGCCGGTCTGAAGATTTCCCCAGTGTCACGACGAGCTTGTCGAGATCGCCGACAGCTATCGCCCAAGCGGTCAGTGACACACGCGTTCCAGACGACAACTGACTTCCCGCTGGCAAGTCGCGCAAAATTACGACGGACAGCGGATCGAGGCCCGGATTGCGACTACCGCGTTCGTCGTCCAAGGCGGCAGGCCGGATTAGCGCCGCTTCAACTGGCGTTGGCGCCGATTTCCACAGCATCGCTTCGACCGGCACGAACCCCAGCCGCGCTTCGAGGTTGGCCAGCACAGGCACGGCGTCGAAAGTTTCACGAACCAGATTGGGCGCGGAAAACTTTTGCGCTATCGCGTCGGCGGACGGATTGCGATCCGATGACGTATCAGCGATGCGGATCAGCACGCCGACCGACGCCAACATGGCCATCACGACTGTTGCATCGAGCAATCGAACCGGGGCACCGGGCGCAAACCCGGAACACACCGCCCAATCGATCACAGCCGCCAATCGTTCGCGACAACGAACCGACATCACGGCACTGCCTTTTGGTAGATAAGAGTATAACTTTGACATGGCATCGGTTCCGACGTTGTCGTCAACACCGGATCGCCGTCGGAAGCACCCAGATGAGAGGCGCGCCTTGGCAACCCAAAAATTTCCCGCTGCCGCATAATAAAAAAGAGTAGTCCCGCAATTACCCGCTACTGAAACGGTTGGCTTTGAAGATAAAAGAAAAAGCTTGATTAACCTATCGCCGAGCCAAAACGTGGTTGCGAAAGCGTTGACGCGCTTGCCGATTCGGCAACTGCTGGTCGCAGGCCGTCATCACTGATAAGGCGCTGGCGGCCCGTTGCAACCTCAGATTCAGTCGCGCAAGACCGAGCTAAAAATGTTTCGGTGGCGATGCAGCCACAGGGCGGTTTTGGCCGTAGTAAAGCCCGAACGCGGCGCGCTATAAGTGCCGATCAGATTCGGCTTACATCGCGGCCTTGAACGGCAGTGTTGAGCGGCCCGTGTGTACAGCAAATATCAGCCGTCACGGTCCCGCCAATCCGGAAACGCTCGCATGACGAAGCCACAGACAGACCTGTTTTCCATTCCTGAGAGCGAGATGACCGATAAATCGTCGCGTGCCGCCCGCAATACCTTGGACAAGACCTTGGATCTATCCGGGGGTTACAGCGAATCCGACATCGAGGTGCTCGAGGGCCTCGAACCCGTGCGCCGCCGCCCCGGAATGTACATCGGCGGCACCGACGAAAAGGCGATGCATCATCTTTTCGCCGAGGTGATCGACAATTCGATGGACGAAGCGGTCGCGGGCCACGCCAGCTGGATCGAAGTCGAACTGGCGACCGATGGCTTTTTATCCGTCACCGACAACGGCCGCGGCATTCCCGTTGGGCCGCATCCTAAATTCAAAACGAAGTCGGCGCTTGAAGTCGTCATGACGATCTTGCACGCGGGCGGCAAATTCGACAGCAAAGCCTACGCGACGTCGGGCGGCCTGCACGGCGTCGGCGTCTCGGTCGTCAACGCACTCTCTGAAACGCTCGAGGTACAAGTCGCGCGCGATCAGCAGCTCTACCGCATGGTGTTTTCGCGCGGCGAACCGCAGACCAAGCTCGAAAAGCTCGGCAGCACGATGAACCGGCGCGGCACGAAAGTGCGTTTCAAGCCGGATGAAAAAATCTTCGGCAAGGGCTGCGCGTTCAGACCAGCGCGCTTGCTCAAGATGGCGCGTTCCAAAGCCTATCTGTTCGGCGGCGTCGAAATCCGCTGGAAGTGCGATCCCGAGCTGATCAAGGACGAAACGCCGGCGCAAGCCGTGTTTCATTTCCCCGGCGGCCTGAAAGATTATCTGACCTCGACGATCGAGGGCCAGACGCGGGTGACGAAGGAAATCTTCTCCGGCCGCGTCGAAAAAGAAAAAGGCCACGGCTCGGTCGAATGGGCGGTCGCCTGGATCTCGGACGAAGACGGCTTTTCATCTTCCTACTGCAACACGATCCCCACAGCCGACGGCGGCACGCACGAAAACGGTTTGCGCCAAGCGCTATACAAAGGCTTGCGCGCTTACGGCGAACTGACCAACAACAAGAAGGCCGTGCAAATCACGTCGGAAGACGTGATGGGGACGGCGGCGTCGATGCTGTCGGTGTTCATTCGCGAACCGGAATTCCAGGGCCAGACCAAGGACAAGCTCGCGACGCAGGAAGCGACCAAGATCGTCGAGACAGCCGTGCGCGATGCGTTCGATCATTGGCTGGCGGACAGCCCGCTGCAAGCCACGAAGCTGTTAGAGTGGACCGTCGAGCAATCTGAAGACCGCCTGAAGCGGCGGCGCGAAAAGGAAGTCGGGCGGCAATCGGCAACGCGCAAATTGCGCCTGCCCGGTAAGCTGGCCGATTGTTCGATCCAGCAGGCGGCGGGCACGGAAATCTTCATCGTCGAAGGCGATAGCGCCGGCGGCTCGGCAAAAAGCGCGCGCGATCGCGAGACGCAAGCAATCCTGCCGTTGCGCGGCAAGATCTTGAACGTCGCCAATGCGACCGCCGCCAAGCTGTCGCAAAACCAATTGCTCGCCGACTTGATCCAAGCGTTGGGCGTCGGCACCGGCTCGAAATACCGCGACGAAGATTTGCGCTACGAGCGCGTGATCATCATGACCGACGCCGACGTCGATGGGGCGCACATCGCGTCGCTGCTGATCACATTTTTCTATCAGGAAATGCCCGAGATGATCGAGCAAGGCCATTTGTTCCTGGCCGTGCCGCCGCTGTATAAAATCACGCAAGGATCGAAATCGATTTACGCGCGCGACGAAAAGCATCGCGATCATTTGATCGCCACCGAATTCAAGCCCAACCCGCCGGTGAAAATCGGCCGCTTCAAAGGCCTTGGCGAAATGAACGCCAGCGAGTTGAAAGAAACGACGATGGACCGGTCAAAGCGCGCGCTATTGCAGGTCGCGGTCGGCGATGGCGACCGCTCAAGCCTGTCTGAAACCGTCAATGCCTTGATGGGGTCGAAACCCGAAGCGCGCTTCCGCTTCATCCAAGACCGCGCCGCCTTCGCCAAGGATCTGGATATTTAGGGGACCCGCAGCGGCACTCGCAGAGCTGCGTGCGAGCGCAATCGCTCATCCCAGTCGGTGCAAGCGCCACGCTGACGCATCTACGCGCCGTACCATCTCGCTCCTCCAGCTTCACCAAAACCACCTTAACTCGGTGACCGTGAAACCGGCAGCAGCT
>JANLPU010000043.1:0-50830 GCA_031367425.1 Hyphomicrobium sp. | reverse complement strand
GGGTAGAGGTAGGGGTTCAGGGCATGTGCCTCATTCGTAACCTCCATATTGTCGTTTGGATTTTAAATGGCACAAGCCCGCCCCCTCACCCGGCGCGACGCGCCGACCTCTCCCCAAGGGGAGAGGCGAAATTGGAGCGCATTGATCGATGACCAAGCAACTCATCATCGACGGCAAGTCGATCGAGGTCGACGATGGCGCGACGCTGATGCAGGCGTGCGAGCAGGCCGGCGCTACGATCCCGCGCTTTTGCTATCACGAGCGCTTGTCGATCGCTGGCAACTGCCGCATGTGTCTCGTCGAAGTGCAAGGCTCGCCCAAGCCGATTGCGTCGTGCGCCATGGGCGTCGCCGATCTGCCGCCCAACCGCGACGGCTCGCCGAAAATTATCTCGACGCAAAGCGCGCTCGTTAAAAAAGCCCGCGAGGGCGTGATGGAATTCTTGCTCATCAATCATCCGCTCGATTGCCCGATCTGCGATCAGGGCGGCGAGTGCGATCTGCAAGATCAGGCGATGGCATTCGGCATCGGCGGGTCGCGTTACAAAGAAAATAAGCGCGCCGTCGAAGAAAAGCACATTGGTCCGCTGATCAAGACGTTCATGACGCGGTGCATCCATTGCACCCGTTGCGTGCGGTTCATGACGGAAGTGGCGGGCGTCGAAGAGCTGGGGCTGATCGGGCGCGGCGAGGATGCCGAGATCACGACCTATCTCGAAAAGGGCATCCTGTCCGAAATGAGCGCTAACGTCGTCGATTTGTGCCCGGTGGGCGCGCTGACGCATCGACCGTGGGCGTTCAACGCGCGGCCGTGGGAAATGACGAGCACGGAGACTGTCGACACGATGGACGCTGTTGGCTCGGCAATTCTTGTCGACACGCGCGGGCCCACCGTGATGCGCATTTTGCCCCGTAACAACGATGCTGTGAACGAGGAATGGATTTCAGACAAAACCCGTCATGTCTGGGATGGCTTGAAAACGCAGCGCCTTGATCAGCCCTACATCCGCGTCGACGGCCGCTTGCAGCCAGCCAGCTGGAGCGGGGCATTGGCGCTGGTTGCCGAGAAGCTCAAGAGTTCGCGACCTGATCGCATCGGGGCGATTGCTGGCGATCTGTGTGGCGCGGAAGAAATGTTCGCTCTCAAAGATTTAATGACGCGGCTTGGCGTCGCCAACATCGATTGCCGCCAAGCCGGCGACAAGCTCGATACCAAATTGAGCCGCGTCAGCTACGTTTTCAATTCCTCGATCGAAGGCATCGAGCAAGCCGATGCGATCTTGATCATCGGCTCCAATCCGCGTCTCGAAGCGCCCGTGTTGAATGCCCGCATTCGCAAACGTTGGCGGCGCGGCGGCTTGCACGTCGGCGTTGTCGGCCCGAGCGTTGATTTAACTTACGCCGTCAGCCACCTCGGTAACGGCACAGCAACGGTGACCGAGCTTGTCAACGGAGTGCATGGCTTCGCCAAGGTTTTGAAGGCCGCAAGCCACCCGATGGTTATTGTCGGCCAGGGTGCGTTCGGCCGTGGAGATGGGTGGGCCGTGATGGCAGCGGCCGCCCGCATTGCGCAGGAGTGCGCTGTCGGCAAAGAACCCTCTTGGAACCCATTCAACGTTCTGCATTCGGCCGCTGCGCGTGTCGCCGGGTTAGATCTCGGATTTGTGCCAGGCCAAGGCGGACGCGACGTTGCCGCGATGCTGTCGGGCGGTCTCGACGTCGCCTATCTCCTGGGTGCAGACGAGATCGACATGAGCAAGCTGGGTTCAGCGTTCGTCATCTATCAAGGAAGCCACGGAGACGCCGGCGCGGCGCGTGCCGACGTTGTGCTGCCGGGCTGTGCCTATACGGAAAAAAGCGCGACCTACGTCAACACCGAAGGGCGCGCGCAGCAAACCGTCAAAGCCGCGTTTGCGCCGGGCGACGCCAAGGAAGACTGGACAATTTTGCGCGCACTGTCGGCAACTTTAGGGCTGACACTGCCCTACGACACCTTGAGCCAACTGCGCGCTGCGATGTATAAAGCAGCGCCGCAACTGGCCGCATTGGACAGCATCGAAACGCGCGCCGTATCGGGGCTACAAACTTTGACGAAGCTTTCGGGCAGCTTATCGCCAGAGCCGTTCCGAGAGACGGTTTCGGACTTCTATCTGACCAATCCGATCGCGCGGGCGTCCGCCGTCATGGCGGGCATGAGTGCGCTGAGGGCGAACGCTCAAAGTGCCACGCGCACCGCAGCGGAATAGGAACTTGAACGGCATGCTGCAAACGATTTCAGATTTCATGGCCTCGACCGGCTGGCACATATTGGCCATCGCCGGGTTCTCGCTGCTGCTGTTGACCTCGCTGCTCGTCATTATCGCCTTCCTGCTGCTGATGGATCGCAAGGTCTGGGCGGCGGTACAACTTCGCCGGGGACCCAACGTTGTTGGTCCGTTCGGCCTTTTGCAATCGTTCGCCGATCTCTTGAAATTCGTGTTCAAAGAGCCGTTGATCCCGGCCGGCTCTGACAAAATCGTATTCTTGCTGGCGCCGCTGGCGACGGCGACGTTCGCGCTGTCGTCTTGGGCCGTGATCCCCGTCAATGAAAACAGCTGGGGCCGCTGGGTCATCGCCGATCTCAACATCGGTATGCTGTATCTGCTGGCGATCTCGTCGCTCGGCGTCTACGGCATCATCATGGGCGGCTGGGCGTCGAATTCGAAATATCCGTTCATGGGCGCGCTCCGCTCGGCAGCTCAGATGGTCAGTTACGAGGTTTCGATCGGCCTCGTGATCATTTGCGTTCTGCTGTGCGTCGGTTCGCTCAACATCACCGACATCGTCAATGCGCAAAGGAACGGCATCGGCACGCGGCTCGGCCTGACCAATTCGTTGCTCGACTGGCATTGGCTCGCATTGTTCCCGATGTTCGTCGTGTTCTTCATCTCGGCGCTCGCGGAAACCAACCGGCCGCCATTCGATCTGCCGGAAGCCGAATCCGAACTCGTGGCAGGATACATGGTCGAGTATGCGTCGACGCCGTATCTGCTCTACATGCTCGGCGAATACGTCGCGATCACCACCATGTGCGCGATGACGACGATCTTGTTCCTGGGCGGCTGGCTGCCGCCATTAGATATCTGGCCGCTGAACGCCGTGCCCGGCATCTTCTGGTTCATTGGCAAAGTCGTGTTTGTGTTTTTCATGTTCGCGATGGTGAAGGCGTTCGTGCCGCGCTACCGGTATGACCAACTGATGCGGCTAGGCTGGAAAGTGTTCCTGCCGTTGTCGCTCGTCATGGTCGTTCTGACCGCGAGCGTTCTGCATTTCGGAGGCTTGGCACCATGAACATCACGCGCGGCATCAAATCGCTCTTTCTCGCCGAATTCGTCGGCGCGTTCTTCCTGACCATGCGCTACTTCTTCGCGCCAAAGAAAACGTTGAATTACCCTTATGAGAAGGGCCCGCTTAGCCCGCGCTTCCGTGGTGAGCACGCGCTGCGCCGTTATCCCAACGGCGAGGAACGCTGCATCGCTTGCAAGCTGTGCGAAGCGATCTGCCCGGCGCAAGCGATCACGATCGAAGCCGGGCCGCGCCGCAACGACGGCACGCGTCGAACCACGCGCTACGACATCGACATGACCAAGTGCATTTATTGCGGGCTGTGCCAGGAAGCGTGCCCGGTCGATGCCATTGTCGAGGGTCCGAATTTCGAATTTGCGACAGAGACGCGCGAGGAACTTTTCTACGACAAAGACCGGCTGCTCGCCAACGGCGATCGCTGGGAACGCGAGATCGCCAAGAACATTTCGCTCGACGCGAAGTACCGGTGACGCAATGGCAGTTCATCAGACAGCAACCCACCATTGTCATCCTCGGGCTTGGCCCGAGGACCCATCGTGCAGCCAAGTCAGGCGTATGAAATTGAGTGCAGGCAATACTGCAACGTTAGCCACCACGGTCGAGCGCGTGGTCGAATGGATCCTCGGGACAAGCCCGAGGATGACAGTTGGGTTTATGAGCACGAACTCGATGGTGAAGCTTGGCGAACGGATATTTATGGTGAGCCCACGTTCGACAGCCGTGGGGCGAAAGTAGATCATGGCAACGGTTTTGTTCTTCTACCTGTTCTCGACGCTGGCGATTTTGTCGGGCGCGTTCGTCATCGTGGCGCGCAACCCCGTGCATGCCGTGCTGTTCTTGATCCTCACCTTCTTCAACGCGGCCGGATTGTTCGTTCTGCTCGGCGCTGAATTTCTCGCCATGCTTCTCATCGTCGTCTACGTCGGCGCGGTCGCGGTGCTGTTCTTGTTCGTCGTCATGATGCTCGACGTCGACTTCGCCGAGCTCAAAGCCGGCTTCATCGCCAACGCCAAAGCCGGCGCGCTCGTTGGTGGCGTCGTGCTGGCGGAATTGATCGCGCTGTTTTCGGTGCGCGGCTTGACGACGGCTTCTGGCAAAGTCTCCAGTGCTGCAACGCCAGCGGGAGTTTCCAACACCAAAGCGTTGGGGCAAATCCTCTACACCAAGTACGTCTACTTCTTTCAAGGTTCCGGCCTCATCTTGCTCGTGGCGATGATCGGCGCGATCGTCTTGACGTTGCGCCATCGCGAAGGCGTCAAGCGTCAATCGATCTCAGCCCAAGTCGCGCGCGGACCTAAAACCGCGCTCGAGGTTGTCAAGGTTCCAAGCGGCGGCTTCAATATTCCGCCGCCGTCGCGCGCCAAAACCCCGGAGGCCGCAGAATGAGTATGCTCAACGGTCATGGTGGTCCCAAGGACGAGAACGTCGCCTCGCTCGACGAGGCAAGGAAGCGCGCGACGGAGAAAGCCAAAGCGGCCAAGCGTGCAGGCAAACAATCTTGGACCGGACCGAACCCTGGACCCCAAGGTCCGCGCACAGGCCGCGACTGGATCATCGGCGGGATCATCATTTTGATGGCGGTTGGGCTGATTGCGTCGCTCGCGATGCGCTTCATGTTGCCTACCGGGGGAATGTAATTCTATGACCATTGGCAATCGCTTGACTGCTGCGCCGGTGCACTTCCCCCTCTCCCCTTGGCGAGAGGACTGGGGTGAGGGGGGGATTATCCGTGAGCACTCCCCCCTCACCCGGCGCGGGCGCGTCGTCATTGCAAACAGTGACCGTCGCAGGCCGCGCCGACCTCTCCCCGAGGGGAGAGGTTACATCGTGGAGCTTTCATGACTATCACCGTCGGCCATTACCTGACCGTTGCGGCGTGTCTGTTCACGCTTGGTATCTTCGGAATTTTCCTCAACCGCAAAAATGTCATCGTCATCCTGATGTCGATCGAACTCATGCTACTTGCGGTGAATATCAATCTGGTGGCGTTCTCGCATTTTAATGGCGACCTCGTCGGCCAGGTGTTCGCGCTGTTCGTATTGACGGTCGCGGCGGCGGAAGCGGCCATCGGTCTGGCCATCGTCGTCGTCTACTATCGCAATCGCGGCTCGATCGCGGTCGAAGATATCAATCAGATGAAAGGGTGAAAGTGGGCAGTAGGCAATGGGCAATAGACAGTAGGGACGGCGCGCGCGTTTGTGCGCCTGGTCCCCTATTGCCTACTGCGTATTCGCCAATGCCTGCGCGAAGCGCATGATCTACACCGCCATCGTATTTCTGCCGCTACTTGGAGCGCTGATCGCGGGCTTCTTCGGCCGTGCCTTGGGTGACCGCCCGAGCGAGATCATTACGACCTTGTTTCTCGGCGCCGCCGCCGTGTTGGCCTGGACCGTGTTCGCGCAAGTGGGCTTTGGCCACGAGACGCATAAGATCCAACTCATGCGCTGGGTAACGTCCGGCGAACTCGACACCTCCTGGTCGCTGCGCATCGACACCTTGACCGCAGTGATGCTCGTCGTGGTGACGACGGTGTCGGCGCTCGTCCATCTCTATTCCATCGGCTACATGCACGAAGACGACAGCCGCCCGCGCTTCTTCGCATATCTGTCGCTGTTCACGTTCGCCATGCTGATGCTGGTGACGAGCGACAACCTTTTGCAGATGTTTTTTGGCTGGGAGGGCGTCGGCCTCGCGTCTTATCTGTTGATCGGATTCTGGTACAAGAAGCCTGAAGCCAACGCTGCCGCCATCAAGGCCTTCATCGTCAACCGGGTCGGCGACTTCGGGTTCGCACTTGGCATCTTCGCTCTGTTCTTCGTGTTCAAATCGATCAGCCTTGATGCGATTTTCGCCGCCGCTCCGGGCTTCGTTGGCAAAACATTCAATTTCGCCGGCCACGACGTCGATATCCTGACGACGATCTGTCTCCTCCTGTTCATGGGCGCGATGGGTAAGTCGGCGCAATTCCTGCTGCACACTTGGTTGCCGGACGCGATGGAGGGCCCGACCCCGGTGTCGGCTTTGATCCACGCCGCCACCATGGTAACCGCGGGCGTTTTCATGGTGGCGCGGCTGTCG
The DNA here is from genome assembly GCA_031367425.1 of Hyphomicrobium sp. Taxonomy (GTDB): domain Bacteria; phylum Pseudomonadota; class Alphaproteobacteria; order Rhizobiales; family Hyphomicrobiaceae; genus Hyphomicrobium_B. The sequence goes on along the minus strand of JANLPU010000043.1, from coordinate 44,408 downwards.
CCGATCTTCGAATACGCGCCCGACGCCTTGAAGTTCGTGACGTTCATCGGCGCGATTACGGCATCTTTTGCAGCAACGGTTGGGTTGGTGCAGAACGACATCAAGCGGGTGATCGCTTATTCGACGTGCTCGCAGCTCGGTTACATGTTCGTCGCGTGCGGCGTCGGTGCGTACAGTGCTGGCATCTTCCACCTCTTCACCCACGCCTTCTTCAAAGCGCTGCTGTTCTTGGGCGCTGGCTCGGTCATCCACGCCATGCATCACGAGCAGGATATGCGCGCGATGGGCGGCTTGAAGGATAAGATCAAGCTCACATGGGCCGCAATGCTGATTGGCACGCTGGCGTTGACCGGCGTCGGCATCCCGCACTTTTACGGCTTCGCGGGATTTCATTCCAAGGACGCCATCGTCGAGGCGGCTTATGCAGCGCATACGCCCTACAACTACGCTTTTTGGCTCTTGGTGATCGCAGCGTTGATGACGTCGTTTTATTCCTGGCGCCTGATGTTCATGACGTTCTACGGCCAGACACGCGCCGATCACGACACCTTCGATCACGCACACGAGAGCCCCAACACGATGCTCGTGCCGCTCGGGCTGTTGGCGCTCGGCGCTATCTTTGCCGGCGCGCTGGCATCGTACTTTTTCATCGGCGAGGGCCATGAAGAATTCTGGGGCCGGTCGCTGCATACGAGCGAGACCAATCATGTCATGCACGCGATGCATGACGTTCCAGCCTGGGTCGGCTTTGCGCCGTTCGTTGCCATGCTGACCGGCTTCGTCATCGCTTACGTCTATTACATTCAAGCGCCGTGGCTGCCCGCCGCGACTGCGCGCGCCTTCCGGCCGCTCTATCTCTTCTTCTTGAACAAATGGTACTTCGACGAACTCTACGACTGGCTGTTCGTGAAGCCGGCGTTCGCCATTGGCCGCTTCTTCTGGAAGGGCGGCGACGTCGCCGTCATCGACGGCGCGATCGATGGCACGGCGGCGGGCGTCGGGCGCATCACACAGCGCGTCGTTAAACTTCAGACCGGCTACGTCTATACTTATGCGTTCGCGATGCTGATCGGGGTCGCCTTGATCTTGAGCTACTTCACCTACCTCAACGGTTTCCCCGGCGGTCTACGGCCATGAACAACATTCTTTCCGTTACAACCTTTCTGCCGCTCGCCGGCGCAATTCTCATTGCGTTTCTGAACAAGGATGCGAAAGGCAACGCGCGCTGGATCGCCCTGTGGACGACGATCATCACGTTCCTCGTGTCGCTGCTGATCTGGCAGAACTTCGATATCAAAAATCCAGGGTTTCAGTTCGTCGAGGAATACGCTTGGCTCGGAACGCTGAAATACAAGATGGGTGTCGACGGCATCTCGATGCTGTTCGTCATCCTCACCACTTTCCTGATGCCGATTTGCATCCTGGCGAGCTGGGAAAGCGTCGAGGTTCGCGTCAAGGAATACATGATCGCGTTCCTCGTGCTCGAAAGCCTGATGCTCGGCGTGTTCTGCGCGCTGGATCTCGTGCTGTTCTACCTCTTCTTCGAGGGCGGCCTGATCCCGATGTTCTTGATCATCGGCGTGTGGGGCGGCCCGCGCCGTGTCTATGCCAGCTTCAAGTTTTTCCTCTATACGCTGCTGGGCTCGGTGCTCATGCTGCTCGCCATGATGGCGATGGCCTGGCAGGCTGGCTCGACCGATATCCCGACGTTGCTCGCTACAAAATTCCCAGCCGACATGCAGTGGTGGCTGTTCTTAGCGTTCTTTGCGTCGTTCGCGGTCAAGATGCCGATGTGGCCGGTGCATACCTGGTTACCTGACGCGCACGTTGAAGCCCCGACTGCTGGTTCGGTTATTTTGGCCGCGATCCTGCTGAAGATGGGGGGCTACGGTTTCTTGCGCTTTTCGCTCGGCATGTTCCCGATCGCTTCCCACCAGTTGGCACCGCTCGTTTTCACGCTGTCGATTGTGGCGATTATTTACACCTCGCTCGTCGCGCTGGTGCAGGAGGACGTGAAAAAGCTGATCGCCTATTCGTCGGTCGCGCACATGGGCTTTGTGACGATGGGGATATTCACAGGCTCTCAGCAGGGTCTCGACGGCGCCATCTTCCAGATGCTGTCGCACGGGCTCGTGTCTGCTGCGTTGTTCCTGTGCGTCGGCGTCGTTTACGACCGGCTGCACACGCGCGAGATTTCGGCTTATGGCGGGCTGGTCGAGCGGATGCCGAAATACGCGTTCGTGTTCATGATCTTCACGATGGCCAATGTCGGGCTGCCGGGTACGAGCGGGTTTGTCGGCGAATTCCTGACGTTGCTCGCCGCGTTTAAATCCAATACCTGGGTTGCGATCTTTGCGACGACCGGCGTTATTCTGTCGGCGGGTTACGCGCTCTGGCTCTACCGCCGGATGATTTTCGGACCGCTTACGAAGCCAAGCCTGCGCGGCATCCTCGATCTGTCGCCGCGCGAGATCGCCACGTTAGGCCCGCTTGTCGCGCTGACTATTTTTTACGGCATCTATCCCGCTCCCGTCCTTGATGTGACGGCGGCGAGCGTCAAGAAGCTGGTTTCGAGCTATGAAGCGGCGTTGAAGCCGACGACAGCGCTCGTATTGCCATGAATGGAATAGACATGAACTTAGGGACATATGCGCCGATCTGGCCCGAGCTGTTGCTTGCGGCCGGAGCGCTCGTACTTTTGATGGTTGGCGCCTTCACGCGCAATGGCGTCGCGGCCGGCCGCACCGTGTGCTGGCTGGCGTTCTTCGTTATGGTTGCGGCCCTCGTGCTCGTCATCGCTCAGCCATCGACGGGTCAAACGTTGTTTGAAGGCGCTTTCATCGTCGATGGCGCGAGCCGGTTCCTCAAGGCCTTGACGTTGGCCGCCGCCGCGCTCGCCCTTCTCATGACGTTCGAGGACTTCTCGCGCGCCAAAATCTTGCTGTTCGAATATCCCGTTCTCATCTTGCTCGCCACGCTCGGAATGTTGATGATGATATCGGCCAACGATCTGATCGCGCTGTATCTCGGGCTCGAATTGCAATCACTGGCTCTCTACGTCATTGCCGCGTTCAAGCGCGACGACATCCGTTCGAGCGAAGCCGGTCTCAAATATTTTGTGCTTGGCGCGCTGTCGTCGGGGATGTTGCTTTATGGCGCGTCATTGCTTTATGGCGTCACTGGCTCGACCGGATATGGTGCCATCGCGGCGATCGCCAAAACGGAAGGTATGAGCAACAACCTTGGCCTCACCGTCGGGCTCGTGTTCGTGATGGTGGGGCTCGCATTCAAAGTCGCGGCCGTGCCGTTCCATATGTGGACGCCGGACGTTTATGAAGGCGCGCCGACACCCGTCACGGCGTTCTTTGCCGCCGCTCCGAAAGTCGCTGCGATGGCGATGCTGTTGCGCTTTACGCAGGGTGCACTTCCAGCCGTTTCATCACAATGGCAGCAGATCGTGATTTTCTTGTCGATTGCGTCGATGGTGCTTGGCGCGTTCGCCGCCATTGGGCAAACGAATATTAAACGGCTGCTCGCGTATTCATCGATCGGCCACGTCGGGTTCGCGCTTGTCGGCTTGGCGGCCAACAACGGCGAAGGCGTCGCCGGTCTGCTGATTTACCTCGCCATCTATGTGTCGATGACGCTTGGCGCGTTTGCTTGCGTGCTGTCGATGCGCGGCAAGGGCGGCAACGTCGAGCAGATCCACGAGCTGGCCGGTCTCGCTAAAACCGATTTGAGGCTCGCGGCTATTCTGGCGATGCTGATGTTTTCGCTCGCTGGCATTCCGCCACTGGCCGGTTTCTGGGGCAAGTGGTACGCGTTTTTGCCAGCCGTCAAAGCGGGGCTTTATCCGCTCGCGATCATCGCTGTTTTATCGAGCGTGGTCGGCGCCTACTATTATTTGCGCATCGTCAAGATCATGTTCACCGACGAGACGGCTGAGCGGTTCGAGCCTGCCGACGGCAAAGTGCTGTTCGTGATGGCACTGGCCGCAGCGCTCAATCTTGCATTCGTGTTGCCGTTCATCGGTGGCACTCTTGTCGACGCGGCAACCGCTGCGGCCGTTTCGCTCAGCCCGCCACTAGGCAAACATTAGTCCGACATGTCCAACCGCTGCCCACACAGGATCGTCGCACTCAGCGAAACCGCATCCACCAACGCGGACGCGATGCGACTGGCTCTTGTCGGCGAAGAACTGCCGTTATGGGTCACAGCGCGCCGTCAGACATCTGGCCGCGGCCGCGCGGGGCGAACGTGGGTCTCGCTCGAGAGTAATCTGCACGCGAGCTATGGTATGCGAACGGACGCGCCGATCGCAACCGCTGGCCAACTGGCTCTCGTGGCCGGGGTTGCTTTGTCGGAAGCCGTTCAGACCATTGCGGCAGCCCAGTCGCTTACCGGCTTGAGGCTCAAATGGCCAAACGACCTGTTGATCGGCGGCGCCAAGCTCGGCGGCATTCTGGTTGAGACGACGCCCGCCAAGCAAAGCTCAGGCTTTATCGCCGTCATCGGATTTGGTCTCAATATCGCGGCTTGCCCACCCGATCTGGAAGCGGCCTGTTTGACGCAATTAGGTGTCAACACGGACGTTGCAAACGCTCTGGAAGCGCTCGATGATACGTTAGAGCGCTGGCTGAATATTTGGAACGCAGGCGCTGGTTTTTCACGCATTCGCGAGGCCTGGCTCGCGCGCTGCGGTCCACTGGGCGAAAGCATCGGTGTTCAGGGCCAACATGGCCCGTTAAAGGGAACATTTGAGGGCTTGGACGCGCAGGGTGCGCTTTTGGCTGGCATTGACGGGCGGCTCCAGACCATAACCTATGGAGATGTGAGACTCATTGCGCCAATGCGCACCGACGGGAGCCTATGAACCAAAAGAATAAGAAGACCGCGAGTAGCGGCGGGACAGAAGAACTCGTGTTCATGGCGCTGGGGGGACTCGGCGAAATTGGCATGAACGTTTACCTGTACGGCTTTGGTCGCCCGTCTGAGCGGCAATGGCTGATGGTCGATCTCGGCATCACGTTTCCAGGCGATGGCGAACCCGGCGCCGATATCGTGCTGCCAGACTTGCGCTTCATCGTCGAGAACCGAAAATCTCTGCTCGGCATCGTCTTGACGCACGCTCACGAAGATCACATCGGCGCGGTCCTCGACCTGTGGCCATCGCTCGGTGTACCCGTTTATGCAACGCCATTTACGGCCGGCATGCTGCGCTCGAAGTTTGCCGAGTACGGCCGCAAGGCCGCCATTCCGATCACCGAAGTTCCCCTCGGCGGCCGCTTCAAGACCGGCCCCTTCGACGTCGAGTTTGTGACGCTCGCCCATTCCATCCCCGAGCCCAGCGGCCTGGCGATCAGAACCCCGGCGGGCCTCGTGTTCCATACCGGCGACTGGAAACTCGACGCGACGCCGCTCGTTGGCGCGCCGCCCGATGAAACCAAACTCAAAGCGCTCGGCGCCGAGGGCGTGCTGGCGATGGTGTGCGATAGCACCAACGCGATGCGCGAGGGCCGGTCGCCGTCCGAAACCGAAGTTGCAGCCTCGCTTGCCAAGCTCATCAAGGCCGCGCCCCGCCGCGTCGCCGTGACGACCTTTGCTTCCAACGTCGCGCGCATCAAAGCTGTGTCTGATGCGGCGCGTGCCGCGGGGCGCAAAGTGCTCGTTGCTGGCCGCGCGATGCACCGGATCATTTCGGTTGCGATCGATACGGGATATTTGCCGGTCAACTTCAGCTATCTCGACCAGCAGATGTTTTCGGATTTGCCCGCCGACAAGGTCTTGGTGTTGTGCACCGGCAGCCAAGGCGAGCCGCGCGCCGCCATCGCGCGCATCAGCGAAGACGAGCATCCCGACGTGTCGCTCGATCAGGGCGACGTGATCATCTTTTCGTCGCGCACGATACCGGGCAATGAAAAAGCCGTCGGCAAAGTACAAAATGCTTTGGCCCGGCGCGGCGTCGACGTGATCACGGACAACGAAGCGCTGGTGCACGTCACCGGCCATCCCCGCCGCGATGAGCTGAAACAAATGTATGCCTGGATGCAGCCGGCGATTTCCGTTCCGATGCACGGCGAAGCGCGCCACTTAAGGGAACATGCCAAGCTCGCGCGCCAAGCCGGCGTGCGCGAAACGTTCGTGATGACCGACGGCGATATGCTGAAACTTTGGCCGGGGCCAGCGGGCGTCGTCGATCAGGCCCCGGTTGGGCGGCTCTACCGCGACGGTAATCTCATCGTTCCAGACGCAGACGGACCGGTCAAAGCGCGGCGTAAGTTGTCGTTCGCCGGCCTCGTCGTCGTGGCGATGGTGTTTTCGCGGCGCGGTGAAATTCTGGGCGAACCGCAGATCGTGCTGGAAGGCATCCCACTCGCGCGCGCCAACGGCGAGCCGATGTCGGATGCTGTTCTTGATGCGATTGACGGCACGTTGCGGTCGATCCCGTCGGCCCGTCACAAGGATGTGGAATTGATCCGCGATGCCGTGCAACGGGCGGTACGCGGCGCCATCAACGAAGCATGGGGTAAAAAGCCGATTGTCAAAGTGCTCGTGAGCGTTGTGGGCTAAGTCGTCAATACAAAATCAAACGGAGACTGTGGGAATGATCGGACGACTGAATCACGTTGCTATCGCGGTCAAGGACATCAAAGCGGCGTCGGCGGTTTATCAAAACGCGCTCGGCGCGAAGGTGACCGCGCCAACGGAGCAGCCCGAGCACGGCGTGACTGTCGTCTTCATTGAATTGCCCAATACCAAGATCGAACTTCTGGAGCCGTTGGGCGCGGGTTCGCCGATCGCGAAGTTTCTGGAGAAATCTCCCGACGGCGGCATCCATCACGTGTGCTATGAAGTCGATGATATTCTGGCCGCGCGCGACCAACTCAAAGCGCAAGGTGCGCGCGTGCTGGGTGACGGCACGCCCAAAATCGGTGCGCACGGCAAACCGGTCTTGTTCCTGCATCCAAAAGACTTCTGCGGAACGCTGGTCGAACTCGAGCAAGCCTGATCAGCGGACGCCAATTTGGAAAGGCTATGTCATGCGTACCTCCGTGGCCATCGCATCGTTCATTTGCATTTGGTTCATCACACTCTTTGTAGTTCTGCCTTTCGGCGTCAAAACTCAAGGCGAGGCTGGCGATGTCGTGCCGGGCACGCCTGAAAGCGCGCCGCACAAGTCGAACATGCCGAAGTTGTTCTTGATTAATACGGGCGTCGCCACCGCCGTGTTTTGCGCGGTCTACGCCATCGTCGCCAGCTTATGAGGCCGTCGCGACAGGGTACAGAGCCGAAAGCGAGCAGAGGCGGCCTAAGCTGTGCTTCTGTTGCAACGGCCACCAGGCGATCTGTGATCTGAACCAGAGTTAGCCAGTGTGCCGACCGCTGAGATCGGACAAACTATATCGAGATTTGTTGTTTTTGAAAGCGTCGGAATTTCCCCGTGCGTCACCTGCGTCTCGTAGCACTTTTGGGTTTGGCTGTTCTTGGGCTGCCGAGCGCGGCGACGGCTGCAGAATTGCGGATCGATTTTCGCGAACTTGCCTCGCTGACCTCGGGCATTCTATCGGGCGCTAAAATCAGGCTCCACACCAAATCTGACAGCATCCTCGACTTTGCGGCAGGCTCAAGCGTCACCATCGGTGGCACGGAACGGCCGATCCCCGTGCCCGCCAGATCTTTTGAAGCGGCAGGTGCGCGCTACGCCTATTTGCTGAACGACATCAATTCAACGGGCATTAAAGTCTCTAACGCGCCGGGTGCCGTGCGCCTTATGGTGGCGTTCGAAGAAGAGGGCCCAGAGCTCATCGGCCGCTGCCTCAGCGGCATTTGTCCCCCGGATGCGGCGCTACCCGAAATCGAGTGGCGGGGCGCTGCGGTCTTGATCGACTTCGTGCCCGCGCGGGTCGGCTCGGGGCTGTCTCTGAAAGTTCAGAAGGTCGAACTGAAAGGCGTCTTCGAACCCAGGTGCCTGCCGTCGGCTGGATTTTTCGCCGGCAGCCTGTGCCGGGCGATCCTTCCGCAGGCGCGGCAGTCGAGAAGCCGTTTCAGGAAAGATCTCGACAGCGCGCTATTGCAACAAATCAACGCCAGCACCGTGCAGGAGAAAATAGCCAATTCGCTCAAAGGATATTTGGCGATTGGTCCGGCCGGCGAAGTGCATATTTCCAAGGTTGCGATTGATCCCGATGGCCGCGCGGTCGTCGTATCGTTCTGCCTTTCCTGCTAAGGCGCGATCGTCCACCCTTCAAAGATGTGCCGCTGTTGCAACAGGCGGCATTAACCGGTATTCCGCCAATGCTCTACTTCGCGCGCCCGGCATGATGTCTGGGCTGCCAGTTTCCATTCTGAAAGACCTCAAACGCCATGCGTCTGACCCGATATTTCCTGCCTGTGCTGCGCGATACGCCCAAGGAAGCCGAGATCGTCTCGCATCAGCTGATGTTGCGGACGGGAATGATCAAACAATCGGCGGCCGGTATTTATTCGTGGCTGCCGCTGGGGCTCAAAGTGCTGAGCAAGATCGGCGAGATTGTCCGCCAAGAGCAAAACCGCGCTGGTGCCATCGAAGTCTTAATGCCGACGATGCAGTCCGCCGATCTGTGGCGCGAGAGCGGCCGCTATGAAGCCTATGGCCGCGAGATGCTGCGCATCACCGACCGGCATGAGCGCGACATGCTGTTTGGGCCGACGGCCGAAGAAGTGATCACGGCCATCGTGCGCGACACCATCCGCAGCTACAAAGATCTGCCGAAAAACCTCTACAACATTCAATGGAAATTCCGCGACGAAATCCGGCCGCGTTTCGGCGTCATGCGCGGCCGCGAATTTCTGATGAAGGATGCGTATTCGTTCGACGTGACGGCCGAGGCCGCGCGCCGGTCATACGAGCGGATGTTTGTCGCGTATCTGCGCACATTCGCGCGCATGGGCCTCAAGTCCATCCCGATGAAGGCCGACACCGGACCCATCGGCGGCGACCTCAGCCACGAGTTCATCATTCTGGCCGAGACCGGTGAAAGCCAAGTGTTCTGCCACAAAGACCTGATCGACGGCGAGATCCCGTCGGCTTCGACGGATTTTCAGGGCGACCTTTCGGGCATCTTTGGCGCTTGGACGTCCAAGTACGCGGCAACAGAAGATATGCACGACGCGGCGCGCTTTGAGGCGGAAGTTCCAGCCGACGCCCGCATTTCGGCGCGCGGTATCGAGGTTGGCCACATTTTCTACTTCGGTACCAAGTACTCCGAGCCCATGGGTGCCAAGGTTCAAGGTTCCGACGGTCAGATGATCACGCTGCAGATGGGCTCTTATGGGGTCGGCGTTTCGCGTCTGGCTGGTGCCATCATTGAGGCTAGCCACGACGCCGCTGGCGTCATCTGGCCGGTGCCGGTGGCGCCGTTCGAGGTTGGTCTGATCAATCTGAAAGCCGGGGACAAGGATACCGATGCCGCCGCGCAAAGCCTCTACGACAAGCTGCAGGCATCAGGCATCGACGTTCTCTACGACGACACCGACGAGCGCGCCGGCGCCAAGTTTGCAACGATGGATCTGATCGGCCTGCCGTATCAGCTGATTGTCGGTCCAAAGGGCGTTAAGGCCGGTGAAGCTGAGGTGAAAAACCGGCGCACTGGCGTGCGCGAAACGATGCCTATGGAGGCTGCACTGAACCACACCATCGCGGCCATCGGCGCTGAGCGCATCCTCGCATGACCATGCCAACAAGCGGGCGGATGGCACAAAGCACGAGCGCGCCGGCGCGCGAGACCCGGGCGTTTTCGGCCTTCGAATGGATGCTCGCCAGCCGCTATTTGCGGGCGCGGCGCAAGGAAGGCTTTATCTCGGTGATCGCGGGCTTTTCCTTCATTGGGATCATGCTCGGCGTCGCGACCTTGATCATCGTCATGGCGGTCATGAACGGTTTCCGTAAAGACTTATTCGCCAAGATCATGGGCCTCAACGGTCACGTCATTGTCCACAAAATCGGCCAGCCATTCGATGACTTCGCCGATATCGCGGCGAAAATTGCCAAGGTCCCAGGCGTCTTGACGGCGATGCCTCTGGTCGAGGGCCAGGTGATGGTTTCATCGAACGTGCAGGCGCTGGGCGGCTTGGTGCGCGGCATCAACGAGACGAGCTTGAATGCCCTGAAGCTCGTTGCCGACAACATCAAACTGGGTACCGTTGCGGGTTTTGACGAACAGACCGGAATTGCGATCGGATCGCGCTTGGCGAACTCTCTGAGGGTGAGCCTGGGCGATACGGTCACGCTCATTTCGCCGCGTGGGGCTGCCACGCCGTTTGGCAACGCGCCGCGCTCCAAACCTTACGTCATCACGGCGATCTTCGAGCTCGGCATGTCCGAGTACGACCGCATGATGATCTTCATGCCGCTCGCCGAAGCGCAGAAATATTTCGGTAAACGGGACGAGGTCGACGTTCTCGAAGTCGTTGTCGACAAGCCCGAAAACGCTGCAGAATTTGCAGCTCTGATCAAAGATGCAGGCGGGCCAACGATCAACGTGTCGGATTGGCGCCAGCGCAACGAGACGTTTTTTACCGTGCTTGAGGTCGAGCGTAACGTGATGTTCATCATCCTGTCGTTGATCGTGCTCGTTGCTGCCCTTAATATCATTTCAGGGCTGATGATGCTGGTGAAGGACAAGGGCCGCGATATCGCGATTTTGCGCACGATGGGCGCCTCCAAAGGGGCAGTTATGCGCATTTTCCTCATAACCGGGGCGTCGATTGGTATTGTTGGAACGCTTGCTGGCCTCATTCTTGGCGTCGTCTTTTGCTTGAACATCGGGACGATCAAGAATTTCGTGTCTTGGCTCTCGGGCACGGCGGTTTTTGATCCAAGCGTTTACTACCTAACCCGGCTGCCGGCCGACCTCGATGTGCGCGAAACGGCCTACATCGTGGCGATGGCTTTGATCTTATCGGTCTTGGCCACGCTTTATCCGTCCTGGCGGGCGTCTAAACTCGATCCGGTCGAAGCACTTCGTTACGAGTGAGCCGATGCAAGATGCCATGAAGGATACGGCCGCCCCAGTTCTTCTGCTGGAAAACGTCACGCGCTCGTTCAAGCAGGGTCCGCGTGAAATTCAAGTTCTACAGGGAGCGACCGCTGCGCTATGGGCCGGGCAGTCTGTTGCCCTGGTTGGCCCGTCGGGTGCCGGCAAGTCGACGTTGCTGCATATTGCGGGCTTGCTGGAGAGCCCGACGAGCGGTCGCGTCGCCATCGGCGGCTATGATTGCGCGGAACTCACCGAGGCCGAGCGCACGCGGCTGCGGCGCTCAGACATGGGCTTCACCTACCAGTTCCACCAACTGCTGCCGGAATTCACGGCACTCGAAATCGTCGTTATTCCCCAACTGATCTACGGTCGCGGGCGGCGCGATGCCGAGCAGCGTGGCCGCGAGCTTTTGAGTGCATTGGGTCTGGAGAGCCGCCTCGACCATCGCCCGGCAGAACTCTCCGGCGGCGAGCAACAGCGCACCGCCATCTGCCGTGGATTGGCCAACGGGCCCAAACTTCTGCTCGCCGATGAGCCAACCGGCAATCTCGATCCTAAAACGTCGGAGTACGTTTTTGGCGAGTTGATCGAACTGATCCGCCAGCACCGGGTCGCGGCGCTCATCGCCACCCACAACATGGATTTGGCACGTCGGATGGATCGCGTTCTGCAAGTCAAAGACGGGCGGATCGTCGAGATTACGCCAGCTATGGCTGGTTGATCGCTTTTTAAGCTTGCAAAATTCGGGGTCGGCACTTGACCTTCGCGGGCGGCAATACTCTTGTCCAATATGGCCGAAAATCAGATTCGATCCGCTGGCCCAAAATTCGTGCACCTTAAGGTGCACTCGGCCTATTCGCTGCTCGAAGGCGCGCTGCTGATTTCTAAGCTCGCCAAGCTGGCAGCCGCCCAAAGTTTTCCAGCGCTCGGACTGACCGACACCAACAACTTGTTTGGCGCGCTCGAGTTTTCCGAGAAAGTGGCGGAGGCCGGCGTGCAGCCCATCGTTGGCTGCACGATCGACATCGACTTTGGCGACGTGCGCGAAAGCGCGCCGACCGCAATGCGTGCAGGCTCCAACGAGCCGCGCGCGAAATCGGCAGGCCGCATTGCATTGCTGGCGATGAACGCGGATGGCTATGCCAATCTGCTGCGTCTGTCCAAGACGCTCTATTTCGATCCGGCAGCCGACGAGCCGCCGCATGTCAAAATCGCGCGCCTTGAGGAATTTTCAGCCGGGCTGATTGCATTGACAGGCGGCCCCGAAGGCCCGGTCGATCTGGCGTTCGCTGCGGGCCAAAATGAACGCGCGCTCGAACGCCTCGTCACGTTAGAGAAAATATTCGGCGACCGGCTTTACGTTGAACTGCAGCGCCACGGCCTCAATAGCGAAGCGCAAGTCGAGCCGCACTTGCTTGCCGCCGCCTACAAACGTGGCTTACCCGTTGTCGCGACCAACGAATGCTATTTCGCTGTCCGGTCAGATTATGAAGCGCACGACGCATTGCTGTGCATTGCGGCCGGACGATATGTCGTCGAAGACGACCGCCGTAAGGCAAGCCCCGAGCATTATTTCAAAAGCGCTGATGAAATGGCTGCACTGTTTGCAGATTTGCCAGAGGCGATCGGCAACACTATCGAAATTGCGATCCGGTGCTCGTTCCGCCCTAAGGGCCGAAAGCCCATTTTGCCGCGCTTTGTAAAAAGCGATGACAGCATCAGCGAGATCGAGCATTTCCGCCTTGAAGCTGCAGAGTTGAAGCGGCAGGCCAACGACGGTCTCAAAATCCGTCTAGCTGAGACGGGACCCGTGCCAGGCTTCACAGTTGCCGACTATGAAAAGCGCTTGGCCTACGAGGTCGACGTCATCACGCAGATGAAGTTTCCAGGCTACTTTTTGATCGTGGCGGACTTCATTCAGTGGTCGAAGAAGAATGGCGTGCCCGTTGGGCCGGGCCGCGGATCAGGCGCTGGGTCACTCGTGGCTTACGCGCTGACGATCACCGATCTAGACCCGTTGCAATTCGGCCTGCTGTTTGAGCGGTTTTTGAATCCCGAACGCGTGTCGATGCCCGACTTCGACATCGACTATTGCCAAGATAAGCGCGACTTAGTCATCGACTACGTGCAGCAGAAGTATGGCGCCGATCGCGTCGCGCAGATCATTACCCACGGCAAGCTGCAAGCGCGCGCGGTGCTTCGCGACGTGGGCCGCGTTTTGCAGATGCCTTACGGGCAAGTCGACCGGCTGTGCAAACTCGTTCCAAATAATCCGGCGAACCCTGTGACCTTGAGCGAGGCAATCGAAAGCGAGCCTAAACTGCAAGAGGAGCGCGACCGCGAGCCGATCGTGGCGCATCTTTTGCAGATCGCTCAGAAGCTCGAAGGGCTTTACCGTCACGCCTCGACGCACGCCGCAGGCATGGTCATCGGCGACCGGCCGTTGGAAGAATTGGTGCCGCTATTCCGCGATCCAAAATCGCATTTTCCCATTACGCAATTTAACTGGAAGATGGTTGAGGCGGCCGGGCTGGTAAAGTTCGACTTCCTCGGTCTCAAAACGTTGACGGTTTTGGAGAAGGCTGTAACGCTGGTCCGGCAGGGTCGCGGCGAAAAGATCGATCTGACGAAACTCCCGCTCGATAACAAAAAGTCCTACGAGCTGCTCGCGCGCGCCGACACTGCCGGCGTGTTCCAGCTCGAAAGCACGGGCATGCGCGAGAGCTTGAAGCGGCTGAAGCCAGACCGCTTCGAAGACATCATCGCGATGGTGGCGCTCTATCGGCCAGGTCCGATGGACAACATTCCAACTTACATCAACCGCAAGCACGGCGAGGAACCGGTCGACTGCCTGCACAAGCTTTTGGAAGGCATTCTGAAAGAAACCTATGGCGTCATCATCTACCAAGAGCAGGTCATTCAGATCGCCCAGGTGATGGGCGGATATACCCTTGGCCAAGCCGATTTGCTGCGCCGGGCGATGGGTAAAAAAGATAAAAAGGAAATGGCCGCCCAACAGGCGCGCTTCGTCGAAGGCGCAATTGCTAAGGGCGTGAAGAAAGAAGAAGCCGTTTATATTTTCGAACTCGTTGATAAATTTGCCGGCTACGGTTTCAATAAGTCGCACGCGGCGGCTTATGCGCTGGTGAGCTATCATACGGCCTACATGAAGGCCAATTATCGCGAGGAATTTATTGCCGCCTCGATGACGCTCGATATGGCCAACACCGATAAACTGGCGATGTTTGCCGATGAGGCGCGCAAATCGGGCATTACGCTTTTGCCGCCGTGCGTCAACGACAGCCAAGTCGATTTCGGCGCGATCCCGCCCGATGCGGCGGCGTCTGCGGCAACTGCTGCCGCCGATCAGCGCAAGGAGCCGCGCGGCGCCATTCGCTATTCGTTGGCGGCACTCAAGAATATCGGCGCGGCCTCCGTCGAGACGATCGTCAAAGAGCGTGGGGCTAACGGACGCTTCTCCTCGCTTGCCGACTTTGCCCATCGCCTCGACGCCAAAGCGCTGAACAAACGCGGGCTTGAAACGCTTGCTAAAGGCGGCGCATTCGACAGCTTGAATGCCAATCGTGCCCTCGTTGCCGCCAACGTCGAAGCGATGCTGGCTTTGGCGCAGCGCCGTTCGTCTGACGCTGCGCAAGGCACGACGGACTTGTTCGGCGGCGGCGACAGAGCGCCCGACCTCGTGCTGCGCGGCAGCGAGGCCTGGACGCCGATGGAACGTTTGGCCATGGAATTCGAAGCCGTCGGATTTTACCTATCCGGCCATCCCCTTGATCAATACGAGCGCGTGCTGTCTAAGCTTAGCGTCAAACGCTTTACGGAATTTGAAATAGCCGCCGCCCGTGGCGCCACCGCCGGACGGCTCGCCGGTATCGTCATTTCGGCACGCGAGCGGCGCTCGCAGAAGGGCAACAAATTCGCCTTCGCGATGTTCTCGGACATGACCGGGCAATTCGAAGCAGTCATCTTTTCCGACACGCTGGCTCAGTGCCGCGACCTGCTTGAGCCTGGCACGCCGGTCATCGTGTCGGTCGAGGCCGAACGCGACGGCGACACATTGAAGATGCGGGTTCAAAGTTTAGAAGCGCTCGATAAGGCTGCTTTGAATGTGCCTCGCAATCTCAGGATTATTCTTGACCGCTCCGTTTTGCAGTCGGCGGCGAGCCAGCGCTTTTCAGAAGTGCGGGCGCTGATCAAACCGGCGGGACCCAAAGGCGGCGAGGTCCGCTTCATCTTGCCGCTGGAAGATAGCTGCCGCGAAATAGAGTTTACCCTTCCAGGCCGTTTTGACATTTCGCCGCAAGATGCTGGGCGATTATCGGCAATACCGGGCGTTATTGAAGTTATCGAGTTGTAATTTCTCCGGTCGTTTCGCAGTGGGCGTGCGTATGAACCAAATCCAAAGCCGCGCGTTGGTCCGTATCGGTATGTAGTTTGCACCAAGCGACGCGATGCTTCGCCAAGCCGTGCGAAAGCAAAGCGGAAAGGAGCGACTATGATGAGGGCGCATTATCTTGGGATTTCCTTAGTTGTCGGCGTTGCTTTGTGTACGACGCCAGCTTCGTGTTTCAACACACCGCCCATCGAACAGCTGATGTCGGTCATATTTTTCGACAATGCGGAGGCATATCAAAATCCATCGCCGTTTTTTTGTGATCAAATTGCTTCAGGAGACGCCGACGACAGTTGCAAAATGTCGTTCCAGGTTCTTGACCCCGACAGATGCCAAGTTGAAATCGTGCGGGCGTATCGTTCGACCTATGGGCAGGGCAAGGGTCGGGAGTTCTTACTTGAGCGCACTGTGTTTACGCTGGGCAATATCAAGCTTTCTAAAGTCAACCCGCCGATCATGGATCCCAAGAAGAACGTCGCTCTGACAACACTGGTCGGCGAACTCGATATCACGCGCCGGGAGGGGTACGAATTTTCAGAGCTGCTTGATGACAAGGGGGCTTATCGCGCGTGCCGGATAAACGGCGCAGAAAAAGCGATGTCCGAAGCCGAGTGCGCGTCTGCTGGCGCAAAGCCAAAGGTCAATGCCAAGGAAGTGCCGATGGCGTTTAGCCCGCAGAATTACAACCGCTCGCTCGCTACGGTGAAACTGTTGCAAGATGCTTACTGCCCGATGAGCGGCGAGCAGTCGTAGCTGTCGTCGAGTTATTTGAAAAACCGGTCGTAGAGGCTGAGACCGATTTCGATCGCAATCAGTGCAATGACATACCATTCGAGGCGGTGACTGGTTCTGGTCGCAAGTAAGTCGCCAAGCGTTTCCGTGCTGTCTCGAATGACTTCTAATTTTTGACTAACTGCCGTGGCGCGGCTTTTCAAATCGTACTCGTCGAGCAACTTTTCCCACAGCCGTTCAAGCTCTGGATGGTCCCAGAGCACATCCGGCTTATCGCTCATATCGATGCGGCCGGCCAACCGGCTTTGGATGGCGAGTGCTTCGCCGATTTCAGCCAGTGTTTCGCGCCGGGTGCCGCCCGGTAACGTGCCGGCTTTCAAGCCTTGAGCAATTTGCCCCACGCGGTCGAAGGCCCGCCCAACCCGACGCTCGTCGTAGGACAGCGACACAGCACTCGCCAAAGCTTCGGCCACCAGCAGGAACCGATGAGGGTCGGCCGCTTTGAGCTGCACGACGCCAGCGGTCGAAATTGTGTCCTCGTCTGCGCGCAGAGTAATTCCTGCCGTCTCGGTTTCGCGCTCGGTTAACGGCTCGGCGATACGGTCACCAAGCCCGCGGATCAATTCCTCTTCCTCGATGGGGTTCAGGCCGATGAAGACGGCAGCGCCCGATTTGAAAAATACGACCGTGCCACCTGAAGACGTTTCGAACGCGAGGGGGTTTTTTGAGAAATGATCACCCCGCTCCAATCCTTTGGTATCGATTTTCTCGCCAAGCTGCAGCGCTCGGACGTGAACTGGTCTAGGAGTGCTCGTGGAGGTCATGATGTTGTTGGGCATCCTGGCGCGTCATGGTGTGCAACAGCCGTCAAGATAGCGTGCCCCTGCTGCGTTGCAGTAGGGAAACGTTTCGAGGTCCTGTTGGCTCGTCCGCTATAGGATAAAAGGCTAGACGACCTGAATTCTTAAAACTGTCATAGTGCGCAAAGAATAATCAAAAGCCCGCTTCGGGGTAGCACCAACGGGAGGTCCGCCATGCAACTTTATGCAGATCCCATTACTGTCAACTGCCGCAAAGTGATCGCAGGTCTAGACTTTCTCGGCGTCCCGTTCGAGCACGTGCACGTCGACTTCTTCAAATCGCAACAGAAAGATCCAGCCTACCTGTCGCTCAATCCGAACGCGACGTTGCCGACGCTCGTCGATGGCGATCTGGTGTTGTGGGAATCCAATGCCATCCTGCAGTATGCCGCCGACAAGGCGAATAACAGCCGCGCCTATTCGCTCGATCTGCAAAAGCGCGCCGATATCAATCGTTGGCTGTTGTGGGAGTCTTCGAGCTGGTTTCCGAGCTGCTATGTCTACCTCGTCGAGCATTGCGTGAAGCCGTTGTTCAACGCGCCAGCCGATGCGGCTGTGCTGTCGTCGCAAGATCCCGTTTTTCACAAGCTGGCCGGCATTCTCGACCAGCGGCTCGCGAAGAATAAGTGGCTGTGCGGCGCCGATCCGACCATCGCCGATATTGCGGTCGCCGCTCCCATGCACATGCACGGCTTGCAAAACCTGCCGCTTGGGCCACATAAAAATCTCAAGCGGTGGATGACGGAAGAGGTTGAACAACTTCCCTGCTGGCGTAAAACGTATGTTGGACCGGGGTTCACACTCGAACGGCCTAAGGCCTAGGCTTAATTTGGAAAATACGAGGAGCGCACGTGGAAAAATCCGTCAGATCGACAATGAACTACACCGTCGATAACGGCGTTCCGCCGGACTATTATTTTTACGAACCAGAGCCGGGTGTGGTGAAGAATCCCCCCGGCGGCGATCCGCGCGAGGTCGACATTCACGACGGCTGGCCGCGCGTGGATCAATTCTCTCTCGACCGGGAGGGTTTCGAATTGAAGTCGTTTCCGGCCGAATTTACGTCCTTTGACGACGAGGCCGCGATCAAAAGCCTTTTCTATCCGCAGGTGCAGGATTTCGTGAAACGGAATACCGGTGCCACGCGGGTCGAAATCTTCGATCATACGGTGCGCAAGCGGATGTCGTCCGATCTCACTCAGCAAACCACCGTGCAGCGGCCGGCGGTGCAATTGGTCCATGCCGATTACACCGAGAAGTCGGGCCCCCAACGCGTGCGCGATGTTCTGCCCGACGAGGCCGACGCCCTGCTGGGGCGGCGCGTCGCGTTCTTTAATATCTGGAAGCCGCTCTATGCCCGCGTCGAGGAATTACCTCTTGCCATGTGCGATGTCACATCGATGGCGGACGATGATCTCATCAAGATGGACCTTAAATATCGCGAGCGCACCGGCGAGATTTTCGTCATGCGCCATTCGCCCCAACACCGCTGGTTCTACTTTCCCCTGATGGAGCCGACGCAAGCGCTGCTGCTTAAAACCTACGACAGCGAGACCAACCGGGCGCGGTTTATGGCGCATACGGCGTTCGAAGACCCAACCAGCCCGCCCGACGCCAAAAAGCGCGAGAGCATCGAAGTCCGCACGATGGCGTTTTTCTGAACCGCATTGAATTCCGCAAGACGCATGAGCTTCGCGTTGGTCCCCGTCGCTTTAATCCCGCCGCTAACGGTGTGCGAAGCAACAGCCAGTCAATACAATATCTGGGAAGTGTGCACTTTGCATAGATCGCCGCAGGCTCGTTAGGCTGCTCAGCAACTTGCTTCGCGTGAGGTGTACCGTGACGGAAGACGAGTTGAAAGATCACCTACTCCAGGCATACCCGAAGGAAACCGAGGCATGCGAATGGAAAGAATTTAAAAACTTAAAGAACAGTTGGAACAGCAAAAAAGGCGAAGACGTCGAAAGCTACATCTCGGCAATAGCGAATATGGACGGCGGCCATCTCGTACTCGGCGTCGTCGACAAGACCTTAGAGATTGTTGGGATACAGGTTTTTGGAGACTACGCGCCCGTCAATGCCCGCCAGCGGCTGGCTGGTAGGTGTTCGCATTTGGACGTGGACGTACTAAAGATAGAGGCATTTGAAACGTCGGATACCAGTAAAACGGTGTGGGTCATCCACATTCCAAAACATAAACCTAGGTTACCGGTGAACGCGCACGGAATGCCTTGGCAGCGAATAGATGATTCACTTGTGGCCATGCGGCAAGATCGATTGGATGCCATTTTGGCGGAACACCTCACGGGTGTCGATTGGAGCTCGCAGATCGTTCCGACCGCTTCGATCGCCGATTTGGATGCCGGTGCGCTTCGTGTGGCGCGAGACAAATTCAAGGAAAAAAATACTGCCCAGTTATGGAAAGCTGAAGTTGACCAGTGGGATGACAAGACGTTCCTCGACAAGAGCAAAATTTGCTCAAGCGGCGGTATAACGCGTACCGCCATTTTGCTGCTTGGAAAGCCATCGGCTGTTCATTTCCTCAGTCCACATCCTGCGCAAATCACATGGAAGCTGGACGGAGAGGAACGAGCTTACGAGCACTTTGGGCCACCTTTCATTTTAACGACGACCGAAATCGCGAAGCGGATTCGCAACATCACTCAACGGCTCTTCCCCACAAATCAACTTCTTGGCGTCGACATTCAGAAGTACGACAATCTTATAATCCTTGAGGCACTGCACAATTGCATTGCCCATCAAGACTACGAGCGGTGCGAAAGAATTATCGTTACTGAAACCACGGACCGGCTAGTATTCGAGAATGCAGGGTCGTTCATCGATGGGACGGCTGACGACTACCTAAATGGAAAACGCACTCCACATAAGTATCGAAATCCATGGCTAGCCCACGCGATGGTCGAGGTGAAAATGATCGACACAGTCGGGTACGGCATCCACAGGATGACAACATCTCAACGTTGCCGTTATTTACCTCTTCCAGACTATCAAAAATCCTCCAAAAATCGAGTAATTCTTGAAGTTTCGGGTCGCCCGATTGATGAGCGCTACTCGCAACTACTTCTAGAGCGAAGCGATCTCGACATTGATACTGTGATACTTCTTGACCGCGTACAGAAAAAACTTCTGATTACGGACGAAGCGGTCTCTCGGTTGCGGAAGGCTCATCTGATCGAAGGGAGAATGCCGAACATTCACGTCGCAGCATCAATCGCAGAAGCAACCGGCACCCAAGCCAACTACACGCAGGCAAAAGGCTTGACTGATGACGCCCTACGGACTTTGCTGATTGAACACATGGCAAAGCTTATCAGCGGAACTAGCAGGCCTGACATTGATAAGCTGTTGGCGTCGCTTCTATCCAAGTCCCTGACAGGGCAGCAGACGAAGGACAAGATAACTAACCTCCTTTCGTCCCTCAAGCGAAATAAGATCTTGCGAAGCGAAGGTAGGGGTCCTGGAGCAAGATGGTTTCATACCGGCAAGCCGTAGCGACACACTACTCTACACCACTCCACCCTGCAATATATGGCTAAAAATCTTGTTTTTATAATGAGTTAGAATGTTGTTAGAAGTGTAACCATCGGTTACATGCGCTGCAAGAGGAACTTCGTAATGGTTCAGCATGTCGCAACAAGAGAGTACTAGGCGAGGTGACGAAACTTCGTCGCGCCCTCGATAATCCGGCCGACACTTTATGCATCCTTTTTCGGCAGCGCCAGGGCGGCAAAGTATGGACCCATGAAATAGAAGTGAGGTCCAGGACAAAAAACTGCTGCGGGTTGCAAAACCTGCCGACTTCCGCCATAAACCGCTCTATCTCACACGCGCATCGCATGCGGCGGGCAGATTAAAAGCCCTGGCCGTCGCTCCGGTGGAAATACAACAGTCTGAAAAGACTATAGTATTTCTCGCTCAAGGTGCGCGGAGGACCAACCGGAAAAGGAATACTCAAGATGGCGCTTCCCGCCTTCAATATGCGTCAGCTGTTAGAAGCTGGCGTTCACTTCGGCCACCAATCGCACCGCTGGAATCCTAAGATGGCTCAGTTCATCTACGGTTCGCGCAACAAAATCCACATCCTCGACCTGACGCAGACGGTGCCGATGTTGCACCAAGCGCTGTTGAAAATCTCGGACACCGTCGCTGGCGGTGGCCGCGTGTTGTTCGTCGCGACGAAACGCCAGGCAGCTGACGGCGTTGCTGACGCCGCCAAGCGGTGCGCGCAATATTACATGAACCATCGCTGGCTGGGCGGCACGCTCACCAACTGGAAAACGGTATCGCAGTCGATCCGCCGCTTGCGCCAGCTCGACGACATCCTGGCCGATCCGCAAAACCGGACCAAGAAAGAAATCCTGACGATCACGCGCGAGCGCGAGAAGCTCAATCAGTCGCTGGGCGGCATCAAGGATATGGGCGGCACGCCTGATCTCCTCGTCGTCATCGACACCAACAAGGAAGCGATCGCGATCCAGGAAGCCCGCAAGCTCGGCATCCCGATCGTGGCCATCGTCGATACCAACTGCGATCCAGATGGCATCGATTTCCCAGTTCCAGGCAACGACGACGCCGGCCGTGCCATCACGCTCTATTGCGACTTGATAGCGCGCGCGGCGCTTGACGGTTTGGAGCGTTCGCAGGGTCATCAGGGCGTGGACGTTGGCGCCTCGGCTGAACCGCCGGCTGAAGATCTGCCGAAAGTTGCTTTCAAAGGCATCGACGCGGCGCGCGGCGAAGCGGACGACTTAAAACGGATCACGGGCATTACGCCCAAGCTCGAGCAGCGCTTGAATGACGCCGGCGTGTTCCATTTCTGGCAGCTGGCCGATCTCGATGCCGACCACACCGCAGCGCTCGATCGCTTGCTGCGGCTGCGCGGTCAGGTGGCACGCGAAAACTGGCCCGTTCAGGCCAAAAAGCTGGTCGACTCGGCAGCGGTCTAACGCCGCTTCCGATTGACACGACGCATTGAACATAATGAACGCGGGGGGGCCTCGATCTGGAGGCTGCGCCCCGAACGCAATGGGTGTATTTATGACGACTATTTCAGCGAGCCTGGTGAAAGAGCTGCGCGACAAAACCGGCGCTGGCATGATGGACTGCAAGACGGCGCTGACAGAAACGTCCGGCGACGTCGAAGCCGCCGTCGACTGGCTGCGCAAGAAGGGCTTGTCGAAAGCTGCCAAGAAGTCCGGCCGGATTGCCGCCGACGGTCTGATCGGCATCGTCGCCAAGGGCCACGTCGGCGCTGTGGTAGAAGTCAACTCGGAAACGGATTTCGTTGCCCGCAACGACCAGTTCCAGAGCCTCGTGCGCGACGTCACTGGTTTGGCGCCGTCAGCGAACGGCGATCTCGCAAAGCTCTTGGCCGACACCTACCCCGGCACGAAGAACTCGGTCGAAACGCACGTCAAGGAAATGATCGCGACGATCGGCGAGAACATGAGCGTGCGCCGCACCGCAGCGCTGAGCGTCAAAGAAGGCGTGGTTGCCGATTATATCCATAGCCGCGTTGCAGACGGCTTGGGCAAAATTGGCGTGCTCGTCGCGCTCGACAGCGCAGGCGATGCACCGGCCTTGTTCGAACTTGGCCGGATGCTGGCCATGCATGTCGCCGCCGCAAGCCCTGTCGCGATTGATATCGCCAGCGTTCCAGCTTCCGTTCTCGCCCGCGAAAAGGCGATTTTGGAAGAGAAGAATCAAGGCAAAAAGCCCGAGATGATGGAAAAAATCATCGCAGGCGGGCTCAAAGCTTACGCCAAGGAATTCTGTTTGTTGGAGCAGGCCTACATTCACGACAGCAGCAAAACCGTCGCTCAAGCGTTGAAAGATGCCGCTGCGACCGTTGGTGCGCCGGTAAAGGTTGCCGGCTTCGTGCGCTATGCGCTGGGCGAAGGTATCGACAAAAAGGAAGAGGACTTCGGCGAGGAAGTTCGCAAACTGGCCGGCGGCGGACATTAAGCAGCATCGGTTTGAACCTAGTGTGATGATCGAGAAGTTCGCCTGAGTTTGATGGGCCTACCGTAGCGAACGTCTCGATCTGAATCACACTAGAGTCACTAGGCTTTTCTAGTGTCCTTATCGATTCCGAAGTTCGCACAATGGTCGCCAAGAATACCGGCGAACTTCGGAATCGGGACACTAGTGTGATGATCGAGAAGTTCGCCTGAGTTTGATAGGCCTACCGTAGCGAACGTCTCGATCTGAATCACACTAGAGTCACTAGGCTTTTCTAGTGTCCTTATCGATTCCGAAGTTCGCACAATGGTCGCCAAAGATACCGGCGAACTTCGGAATCGGGACACTAGGTGGGCCTAGGCGAAATTGAGCAAGCGCGGTAGTTTTACCGGCCGGACTTAATCCCGGCCGGTTTTTTGCAAATTAAAAGCCCCTCTCCCAATCCTTCATGGGGAGAGGGTTAGGGTGAGGGGCGGCCGCTTGCTCCGGCTTAGATGCCGCCCCTCACCCCAACCCTCTCCCCGTAAAGTGCAGGAACGGGGAGAGGGAGAAGAACTCGAGCGATGTCGCAATCCAGCACAGACCTGAAATACAAGCGGCTGCTGCTCAAGCTCTCCGGCGAAGCCTTGATGGGCTCCAATGCCTACGGCATTGACATGAAGGTGTGCGACCGGCTGGCCGGCGATATTTCCCAGGCCGTCAACGCGGGTGCGGAGATCGCCGTCGTCGTTGGCGGCGGCAACATCTTCCGCGGGCTTTCAAGCGCGGCCAAGGGCATGGACCGGGCGACGGCCGACTACATGGGTATGCTGGCAACCGTGATGAACGCGCTTGCCTTCCAGAATGCGCTTGAGCATCACAAATGCCCCGCACGCGTCTTGTCGGCCATCCCGATGCCGACAGTCTGCGAGTCCTATGTGCGCTCCAAAGCGCTGTATCATATGGATAAAGGGCGCGTCGTGATTTTTGCGGCAGGTACCGGCAATCCGTTCTTCACGACCGATACGGCCGCCACCCTGCGGGCGATCGAAATGAACTGTAACGCGGTCGCAAAAGCAACCCAGGTCGATGGTGTTTATTCGGCCGATCCCAAGAAGGTGCCCGGCGCTCAGCGCTATGACCATCTGACGTATTCGGAAGTCTTATCGAAAGATCTCAAGGTCATGGACGGTGCTGCAATCGCCCTTGCCCGCGATAATAATCTTCCGGTAATTGTGTTTTCCATCGACGAACCGGGTAATTTGCTCAACGTTCTGAACGGCAGTGCGCGCGCGACGGTGATCGGGGCACCAGCATAGTGCGGCTGGTGATCGGCGTGTGCGGCTCCAAGCTGCCCATGCCGGATAAGATGATGCAGGCACCCGGTGAGCATCGGCATCGGGTGCGCGACGTGCCCGCGAAGGAGACGCTATGTCTATGAACGCTATTGATCTCAAGGACATCGAGAAGCGAATGTATGCTTCCGTCGAGGCTCTCAAACGCGAATTTTCTGGGCTGAGAACCGGCCGCGCAAGCGCCAACCTTCTCGATCCTGTCCAGGTTATGGTCTACGGCTCCCGGATGCCGTTGAACCAAATTGCGACTGTGACCGTGCCGGAAGCGCGCATGATTTCGGTTCAGGTCTGGGACCGCAGCAACGTCACAGCTGTCGACAAGGCAATCCGGGAGGCCAACCTTGGTCTTAACCCCATCATGGACGGTCAGGTGCTTAGGCTGCCGATCCCTTCGCTCACAACCGACCGCCGCCATGAGTTGGTCAAACTCGCGCATAAATACGCAGAGCACTGCAAAGTTTCGGTGCGCAATGTGCGCCGCGAAAGCATGGATCTCATCAAGAAACTCGAAAAAGACGGTAAGATGAGCCAAGATGATCACCGCGGTCATTCAGAGAAAGTCCAAACTCTGACCGATAAAGTGATAAAGGAAGTCGATCAGACGCTCGCCACGAAAGAAGCCGAAATCCAAAAGGTATGACGCTTGGCAGCACTGCGTTGGGGCATGACGCACTGTACGAGTTGATCCCCTGAGCCTTGAAAACAAAAAGGTCGGCCTTGCCGTGACAACGAAATGCGAGTTCCCGGATACCGGACACTACGCGCTTAGTCCGCCGCGCCACGTCGCCATTATCATGGACGGCAACGGCCGCTGGGCGAAAGAGCGCGGGCTGCCACGCGCCATCGGGCATCGCCAAGGTGTGGAAGCGGTGCGCAGAACCGTTCGCGCCGCCATCGATCTCGAAATCCCCTATCTCACGATCTACAGTTTTTCATCCGAAAATTGGTCACGCCCGCGCGCTGAAATCGACGACCTGATGGGGCTGATGAAGCGCTTTATCCGGCGCGATCTGGCAGACCTCCATCGCAACAACGTGCGCATTCGAATTATCGGCGAACGCCAAAGCGTCGATAGCGATTTGATGAACCTCATCGATGAGGCCGTCGAGCTGACCCGCAATAACGGTGCGCTCACGCTCGTCATCGCGTTCAATTACGGATCGCGCGGCGAAATGGCCAAAGCGGCGCGGCGTCTCGCCATTGAAGTGGCCGAAGGGCGCATGTCGCCGGATGCGATCACGATTGAGCGCTTGGAAAGCGAACTCGATACCGCTGGCATCCCGGACCCCGATTTGTTGATCAGGACTTCGGGCGAACAGCGGTTATCCAACTTTCTGCTGTGGCAGACCGCTTATACGGAATTTGTATTCTTAGACACGTATTGGCCCGATTTCGATCGCGCTACTCTTGAAGGAGCGATTGCGGAGTTTCGAGCCCGCGAACGCCGCTTCGGCGGCCTCTCCAAGCGCTCGAGCGCTTGAGGCTATTAAGTGATGGAACCTATCCCCAGTGCCCCGCAGCAGCCACCTCGCGCCCATGGATTTATGTCGCGCGAACTGCAACTGCGTTTCGTGTCGGGTGCGGCGGTCGCCGGGATCGCGCTGTTGATGGTCTATTGGGGTTCGGTGCCGTTTGCGATCTTAGTATTTTTGATCAGCGCGGCGATGAGCTGGGAATGGGGCGGAATTGTTCGCGGTGAAGGCCTCGATACCGCTGGCTGGCTGCAAATTTCGAGTATGGCAGCCGCTGCGATCCTTGCTAATTTAGGCATGGCCGGATTGGGATTGGCAGCAATCGTGGTCGGCGCCATCACAGTCGGCGCCGTATTGTTCGGAGGCGGGCGGGCTCAGCTGTCGAGCTTGGGCGTAATTTACACCGGTTTGCCCGTCGTCGCCCTTGGCTGGCTGCGCGGTGACGAACCGTTGGGGTTCAGAGCCGTACTATTCGTGTTGCTCATTGTCGTCGTCACAGACACGGCTGCCTACTTCTCTGGCCGCCTGATAGGCGGCCCGAAACTTTGGCCGTCGATCTCGCCTAAAAAGACCTGGGCGGGCCTGATCGGCGGCGTGCTGGCGGCAGCCGTATCTGGCGCGATTTATGCTCGCACCAGCGGCAGTGGTATGATCGCTTGGCTGGCTCTTCTGGGCTTTGCTCTGGCGATCATCGCGCAAGGTGGCGACTTGGCAGAAAGCGCATTGAAGCGGCAGTTCGGACGCAAGGATGCCAGCGATCTCATTCCTGGGCACGGTGGCTTCATGGACCGGATGGATGGCATCGTCACCGCCAGCGTCGCCGCTGCCCTCGTCGCGCTGGCGATCGACGCTTACGCGCCCGCGCGGGCTGTGCTCTATGGCTCGTGAGGCTGGCCCTATGATTGTATCGGAAGTAAAACCCGTCAGCGCTCCAACGTCTGCGCCGCGCCGCCAGCCCTATCGCGTGACGGTATTAGGCTCCACCGGGTCTGTCGGCCAGAACACGCTCGATCTCATTGCGCGCACCCCCGGCGCATTTGAAGTCGTGGCGGTAACCGCGCAGTCGAACGTCGATGCACTTGCCAAGCAGGCCATCAGCCATCGCGCGAGCTTCGCGGTCATCGGCGACGAAAAACAATTTGAAGCTTTGAAGGCAGCCCTTAGTGGTACTGGCATTCGCGCCGGCGCTGGTGCTGCAGCCCTGGTCGACGCCGCGCTTGAGCCATCCGACTGCGTGATGGCAGCAATTGTCGGCGCGGCCGGATTGCGGCCAACGTTCGCGGCCGCCTCGCAAGGCAAGAGGATCGCGCTGGCCAACAAGGAATGCCTCGTTTCGGCCGGCGACGTATTTATTCGCGAAGTCGCCAAGCGCGGCGCTGAAATTCTCCCCGTCGATAGCGAGCACTCGGCCGCCTTCCAATCGCTGGCCGGATCGGACTTGAGCGCGGTCGAAAAGATCGTGCTGACAGCGTCTGGGGGACCATTTCGTACTTGGGACCAAGCGGCGTTGGCGACGGTCACGCCAGAGCAGGCTTTGCGCCATCCGAACTGGTCGATGGGGGCCAAGATCACGATCGACAGCGCCACCATGATGAACAAGGGCTTGGAACTGATCGAGGCCCATCATCTCTTTCCCGTCGGTGCCGACGCGCTCGATGTCGTCGTTCATCCGCAATCGATCGTGCATTGCCTGGTGATGTATCGTGACGGATCGGTGCTGGCGCAGCTCGCGTGTCCAGACATGCGTACGCCGATTGCCGTGGCGCTGGCCTGGCCTGAACGGATGCACGCGCCGACGGAGCGGCTCGATTTCACCAAGTGCTCGACGCTCACGTTCGAGCAGCCTGACGAAGTTCGATTTCCCGCGCTCAGGGTCGCGCGCGCGGCTCTCAAGCGTGGCGATACCGCGCCAGCGGTCTTGAATGCTGCCAACGAAATAGCGGTTGCGGCCTTCTTGAACCGGCAGCTGGCGTTCCAAGATATAGCGCGGCTTGTTGAAAACGTGATTGCGCAGGCAGAGCGGCAGGGAATGTTGGCGCAGGCGCACTGCCTCGACGACATCCTAGAAATAGATGCTGCTGCAAGAGAGATGGCATCTCACACTTTGGCGATATATCGTTAAAGAATCAGCAGAATAAGGGCATTGGCCCGATCCGGAGTTTTTCGATGGCGTCACTTACGACTTTGCTCGGCTGGATATGGTCTTACGGGATCATATTCCTGGGCGTGCTGACACTGGTGGTGTTCATTCACGAGCTCGGCCACTTTCTCGTGGCGCGTTGGTGCGGGGTTTACGTCAAAGTATTTTCCATCGGATTTGGGCCGGAAATCTTCCATTTCTATGATCGTCACGGCACGCGCTGGAGGTTTGCGTGGTTGCCGTTGGGCGGCTACGTCAAGTTCCTCGATGACGACAACGCCGCGTCCAAGCCTTCGCCCGAAGCCTTGCGGAACATGACCGAGGAAGACAAGAAGAACTCATTCCACACCAAGCCTGTGGCGCAGCGCGCAGCAGTCGTTGCGGCGGGCCCGATCGCCAACTTCCTGCTCGCTATCGCGCTTTACGCGGGCATCAACTACGCGGTCGGCATCAAAACCATGCCGGCCTTCGTCGAAGCCGTGGTGCCAGACAGCGCGGCCGCCAAGGCCGGGTTTCAGCCAGGCGACAAGATCGTCGAGATCGATGGCTCGGCAATAGGTAGCTTCGAAGACCTGCAAACGATCGTCGCGCCCAATGCTGGGCGGGAGTTGACGTTTCGGGTCGATCGCAAGGGCGAGGTCGTGACTTTGAAGGCGACCCCAGCGGTCGAGGAAAAGAAGGATCCGTTCGGGCGCACGTTCCGCCGCGGCTTGATCGGCATTCAGCGTTCGGTCTCGGCCGACAAAATCCAGACGCTCAACGTAGGTCCGCTTGAGGCGCTAGTGCGCGGCGTCAAGGAAACCGCGCTGAACGTCACTCAATCTTTGTCGGGCATTGGCGATATTCTCTCGCGCCGACAATCCGCCGAACAGATGGGCGGACCGCTGCTGATGGCGGAAGTTACCGCTAAGGTTGCGGAACTGGGGATTGAACCACTTCTGCGTTGGATTGCCTTCATTTCCGCCAACGTCGGCTTTCTTAACTTGCTCCCAATTCCCGTTCTGGACGGTGGCCATTTGTTGTTCTACGGCATCGAGGCCGTGCGCCGTAAACCACTGGGCGAACGCTTCCAACAGATCGGCTTCCAGATCGGATTGGCACTGATCGTAATGCTCATGATATTTGTCAATTTCAACGACTTGCTCAATGTTTGGCGGCGGTTTACAGGTGCCGGTTAGAAAGCCGTGCAGTGACGTATTCTTGCCACTTCCCGATGTGTTTCTGAATCGTTAAAAGCAATACGATGGAGTGCTGTCACCATCCTGATTCGGGACTGGGATTGTGACGTAGGGAGCGCTTCTGGGGGACTGATGCAAGGCGCCGTCGACGGCTTGCATTCTGCTTGGGGGTCGACGGCAGACGAGGGCTAAACCACGGATGCATATCGTTAGAGTTATCGTGGCAGGCATGCTGCGCCTCATGTTGGCGCTTGCACTCGCCGCGCCATTGGTTGCGATCGGCGACGCTGCTTGGGTGTCGGGGGACGCTCACGCACAAGGTGTCGTGAAGGACATTCAGGTCGCCGGCAATCGCCGCGTCGAGCCAGAGACCGTCCGTTCATATCTGCAATTTTCCGCAGGCGACGCCTACAACCCAGCAAAGGTCGATGAGTCCATTAAGGCCTTGTTTGGAACAGGGCTTTTCTCGGACGTGAAGATTGACCGGCAAGGCGCGTCCGTCGTCGTGACGGTCGTTGAGAACCCCGTGATCAATCAGGTTGCCTTCGAAGGTAACTCCGAAGTCGATACTGCGACGTTGTCCAGCGAAGTCCATCTTAAAGCGCGCTCGGTGTTCACGCGCGCCAAAGTTCAATCTGACGTTCAGCGTGTGCTCGACGTCTATCGCCGCCAAGGCCGCTTTGCTGCAGCCGTTGAACCGAAAATCATCGAGCTCGAGCAGGATCGCGTCAACCTCGTATTCGAAATCACCGAGGGCGGCGCAACCAAAGTCAAAGGCATCAATTTCGTCGGCAACCACGCCTTCAACGACGGCCAGTTGCGCGATATCATTTCCACCACACAGACGGGCTGGTTTGACTTCATCAAGGGTAGCAGCATCTACGACCCAGATCGCATGTCTCTCGATCGCGAGCTGTTGCGCCAGTATTATCTCAAAAACGGCTACGCGGACGTCACTATCACGGCCGGTAACGCCGATCTCGACCCTGAGGGTAACGGCTTCTTGATCAACTTCGCGATCGACGAAGGCCAACCTTACACCTTTGGAACGGTCACGATTGATAGCTCGATTGCCGAAATTCCAGGCGACAATTACGCCGGCGAACTTCTCACGCACCCAGGCGATGTCTACAACTCGTCGAACATCGACAAGTCTGTCGAGAAGCTGACGTTGAAAATCGCCGAAAGCGGTTTCGCCTTCGCTCGCGTGCGCCCGCGCGCCACGCCCGATGTTGCCAACCACACAATTTCGCTGAGCTATGTTATCGACGAAGGTCCGCGCATTTACATCGAGCGCATCAACATCGTCGGCAACGAGCGCACCAAGGATTACGTCATCCGCCGCGAATTCCGCCTGGCAGAAGGCGACGCCTACAACCCATTGATGGTTGATCGCGCTAAAAAGCGGCTCAGCGGCTTGGGCCTGTTCAAGAACGTCGACGTAAAGCGTCGTCCAGGCTCGGCGCAGGATCGCGTCGTGCTCGATGTCGAAATTACCGAGCAATCGACGGGTGAGCTTTCGTTCGGCGCTGGCTACTCGACCTCTGAAGGCGTTATCGGCGACGTTTCGATCAGCGAACGCAACTTGATGGGCAACGGGCAGTTCCTGCGCCTGAAGGTTGGCGGCTCGATCGACCGGCTGCAAGTGGACCTCGGGTTCACCGAGCCGCGTTTCCTCGACCAAAATATCTCGGCCGGTTTCGACCTCTATCATAAAGAGCTCGACCAAACCGACCAATCCGGTTTCAAACAGCGCAAATCAGGTGGCCAGCTCCGCCTCGGCTTTCCGCTCGCAGAAAATCTCTGGATGCAGGCGCACTACGGCCTATCGCGCGACGAAATATTTAGCGTTCGCGATAACGCATCGCTGGCAATCAAAGAGGCTTGCGGCGATCCGAATCCGAGACGGGTCGGCGCCAACTGTGCCAACGAAGCTTACTGGACATCGTTGGTCGGAACGCAGATCACCTATGACGCCCGCAACCATCCGAAAAATCCAACCCGCGGTTTCTACCTAGAACTTGACGACGAGTTCGCAGGTCTCGGTGGCGACGTGCAATACTGGCGTGTAGGTGCCGAAGGCCGCGCGTATTATCCCATCACAGAAAAGATCACCCTCATCGGCCGCGCCATCGGTGGCCACATCGAAGGATGGGGCGGCGACGAAGTTCGCCTGCTCGATCTCTACTTCAAGGGCGGCGAAACAGTGCGCGGATTTGATCGCTCAGGGTTCGGACCGCGTGACCTCGGGAGCCCCAACCAGGATGCTCTCGGTGGCAAAACCTACTGGTCGACAACGGCAGAAATTCGCTTTCCGCTGCCCTTTATTCCAGAAGACTTAGGGCTCAGTGGCGCTGTCTTTGCGGACGCGGGTTCGCTGTTCGAGGCCGGCGCTGGTGCCAAGAAAGCCTTGGCTGGGTGCAAGACGACTGCGGGCGCGGTGTGCCTCGTCGACGACAACGTCATCCGCTCTTCCGTTGGTGGCAGCTTGATGTGGAACTCGCCTGTCGGACCGCTGCGCATGGACTTTGCTCATGTGCTCAGCAAAGCAGACTCCGACAGCGAGCAGTTCTTCCGCTTCGGTGCCTCGACAAAGTTCTAAGCTGGGTTGGGTTCGGGATCAGCGCAGGGCCTGAAACGGCTCATGCAGGTCAGAGCCCAAATAGCAGATAAACCAAACACTTCTTCTACCCGGCGCGCTGGCAGACTTGCCAACGCGCCGGTTCTGTCTAATGGTCCTCGCGATTTTTTAATTACGGCGCGATCGGCCGGAGGATTTGTATGGAGCATCCCGGATTTTTCGAACGGCGCGGTCCTTTTCCGCTCGCCGAAGTGGCCCGCGCGGTCGGCGCAGAACTGCTGCCCGGCACAGACGGTGACCGCTTGATCGAAGACGTCCGCGCCTTGTCGGACGCAGGGTCGGCCCACGTCTCATTCATCGACAATAGAAAATACCTGACCCAACTCGATGCCACATCGGCAGGTGCCTGTCTGGTGACGCCGGAACTGATGACGCGCGTTCCGGCCTCGACCATCCCGTTGCTGACGAAGTCCGCCTATCACGGCTTTGCTCATGCCTTGAGCCTGTTTTATCCCACTTCTCTGCAGCCGATGGCAGCGAGCCCCGGCGCGCCAGCAATCGATCCGACAGCGCAGCTTGAAGACGGCGTGCTGATCGAGCCTGGCGCGGTCGTGGGCCCCCTAGCTCATATCGGCCGTGGCAGCAGGATCGCCGCTGGCGCCGTTATCGGCGAACGCGTCACCATTGGCCGGGATTGCTATATCGGAGCTCTGGCGACGGTCACCCACGCCCTCGTTGGCGACCGGGTCTTGATCCATTCGGGCGTGCGCATCGGTCAGGACGGCTTTGGCTTCGCGATGGGCCGGTCTGGCCACCTCAAAGTGCCGCAAATCGGCCGGGTAATCATCCAGGACGACGTCGAAATCGGTGCCAACAGCACTGTCGATCGGGGCGCTCTTAAGGATACGATCATCGGCGAGGGCACAAAAATTGATAATCTCGTCCAGATCGGGCACAACGTCGTCATTGGTCGGCATTGCGTGATTGTGGCTCAGAGCGGGGTTGCTGGTTCGACCGAACTGGGCGATTTCGTTGTCATGGCTGGGCAGTCCGGTGCTGGCGGTCATATCAAGATCGGAGCCGGCGCTCAAATCGCGGGCGCGTCGCATGCCTTGCACGACGTACCGGCCGGTGGACGCTACGGTGGAACGCCGGCGCGGCCCCTTAGTCTGTGGGGTCGCGAGATCGCCGTTTTGAAAAGGCTTGCGACGAGAGGCAAACCTGTGAAGAACGACGAACCGGGCGGCGACGCGCTCTAAATTTGTTTTGCCGGGCGCATCTTTTTTGCGAAACAGCGCCGCTGCGGTCTCTAGGAGTGGATGAGAATGGACGAGAAGATTGCTACGGCCGAGGTTCTGGGAACCGCGGACATTCTCCGTGTGATGAAGCTTCTGCCGCATCGCTATCCATTCCTGATGGTCGATCGCATGTATGACATGAAAGGCGATGAAAGCTGCATCGGCGTTAAAAACGTGACGATGAACGAGCCGTTTTTTCAAGGCCATTTCCCGCAGTTCCCTGTCATGCCGGGCGTTCTAATCATCGAAGGCTTGGCGCAAACCGCCGGCGCGCTGGCCGTGTCTAGCGTCGGCAACGACTATCAGGCCGAGCTCGTATATTTCATGGGCATCGATAACGCCAAATTCCGCAAGCCGGTGTTGCCGGGCGATCAACTGCACTATCATGTCAAGAAGATCCGCAATCGGGGCCGGGTCTGGCGCTTCTACGGCGAAGCGAAAGTCAACGGGCACACCGTAGCCGAAGCGGAGATCAGCGCGATGCTGGCCGATTCCGCCGATGCACGGGCATTTGCGAGCAAAAATGGCTGACGGTAAAGTTCATGGCACCGCTATCGTCGACCCTGGAGCCAAGCTCGGTGACGGCGTAACGGTCGGCCCATTCTGTCTTGTCGGTCCCAACGTCACGTTGGGTGACGGGGTCGAGCTGATCAGTCACGCGGTCGTTGCGGGCCAGACGAGCATCGGCGCGCGAACAAAAATCTTCCCCTTCGCCTCGATCGGGCATCAGCCGCAAGACCTTAAATACAAAGGCGAGCCGGCATCGCTTTCTGTGGGCGCCGATTGCATCATCCGCGAAGGCGTGACGATGAACCCTGGCACGGCGGGCGGCGGTTCGGTCACAACGGTCGGCGATGGTTGCGCCTTCCTCGCCAATAGCCACGTCGGCCACGACTGCCGCGTCGGCAACAACGTGATTTTTTCAAATAACGTCATGCTGGCCGGCCACTGCAACGTTGGAGATTTCGCGATTATCGGTGGCGGCGCGGCCGTCATTCAGTTCGCTCGCGTCGGCGCACATTCATTTCTGGGCGGCATGTCCGGGTTGGAAAACGATCTCATTCCTTACGGCATGGCACTGGGCAACCGCGCCTACCTGTCCGGGCTCAACATCGTGGGTCTGCAGCGGCGCGGCTTTTCGCGCGCCGACGTTCACGGCCTCAGGCGCGCGTACCGGCTGTTATTTGCGGCCGAAGGCACGCTCATGGAACGGGTCGAGGACGTGGCGTCTGAATTCGGCGGCCAACCCATTGTCGAGGAGATCATCGCCTTCATCAGAGAGGGCGGTAAGCGGTCTTTGTGCACGCCTAAAAACGGTGCCGAGACTTGAGAGTTGGGGCTATGAGCCCAAATGATCCCATAGGCATCGTCGCGGGCGGCGGCAGTCTTCCAGGTGAAGTTGCGCGCAGTCTCGCCGCCCGCGACATTCCTATGCACGTCATCTGGGTTGAAGGTTCGGCCGAGCCCGAACTCAAAGCCTATCCCCATACCGTTGTGAACTGGGCGAGCCTTGGCCGCGCCGTAGCAGCTCTGCGATCAGCGGGCGTCAAACGTGTGCTGTTCGTTGGCAAAACGGCACGGCCAGTGTGGCGCACGGCGCGTCCGGACTTTACATTTCTGGCCGCTTTGCCGGCTGTCATCGGCATCTTAAAAGCTGGCGGCGATGACGCCGTGCTGCGCGGACTGCTGGCGCTGTTCGAAAAGAAGGGCTTCGTGATTGCGGGCGCTGGCGAGATCGCCCCGGAACTGCTGGTTGAGCGCGGGCACCTCGCCGGGCCATCTCCCAGTGGGCGCGATGACGCCGATGTCGCCAAAGGCTTGGCGCTTGTCGCAGCCCTCGGCCGCCACGACGTTGGCCAGGGCGCTATCGTTTCTGGCGGCGTCATAGAAGCCATCGAAGGCGCTGAGGGCACGGACCGGATGATAGCGCGTATCGCCGAGCGCCGCCGGTTCGATACTGGCGATCGGCCCAAGGTTCGCGCAGGCGTGCTCGTCAAACGTCCAAAGCCGGGGCAAGATTTGCGTGTCGATCTGCCGACCATCGGGCCGGACACGGTTTCCGCCGCAGCGCGTGCGGGCCTTGCCGGCATGGCTGTCATGGCCGGAAATGTGTTGACGGCGGAGCGTCATGAGCTCATCGCGCGCGCCAACGCCAACAAACTTTTTATCCTCGGAGTGACGGGCGACGCGATCGCCAACGTATCCAAAGCGAACGCCATCGCAGACGTGTCCTTCGACTTCAAAGGCAGCAGCCGCCCGTCGGCCTCAGCACTTGTCGACGCACAAGCGGGCGTCGCCATGATGCGCGATCTGGCCCAGTTCGATATCGGCAGCGCCGTTCTCCTGGCGCGCGGCCGCGTGCTCGCGATTGGCGCGTGCGAGCGACCGTTAGACGTCATCGCGCGCTGGGCACAATTCCTGCGCGCCAAGGGCCGGTCGGGCGTCGTCGTCATGGGGCTAGGCGAGGAATTCACGGGCGCACTCGCTGAAAGTGCCGCTGGTGCCAATGTGGCGGGTTTCGTTATCCTGACGGGCAGTGCGCACGCGCAACGCGTGCCTCAGTCCGTCGTTGCCATCGCGGACAAGCTCAAGCTCTTTATTGCCGAAACGCCGATCCAAAACGTGGAGCCGAAGCCGTGAAGACGCTGCGGTTTTTCATCGTTGCGGGCGAGCCCTCAGGCGACGCACTGGGAGCCAAGCTCATCGCCGCCTTGAAAGGCAAAGTTGGCAGCGACGCGACGTTTGCCGGCGTCGGCGGCGAAGAGATGGCGCGCGAGGGACTGGTCTCTATTTTTCCGTTAGAAGACGTAACGGTCATGGGACCGATGTCGATATTGCCGCGCTTGCCGCGCATTATTCGGCGCGTTCATCAGACGGTGGCCGCAGCGCTCAGCCATAAGCCACATGCGGTCATTATCATCGACAGCCCGGAGTTCACCCATCCGATTGCTAAGCGCATTCGAGCGGCTGCACCCGAAATCCCGATTATCGATTACGTGTCGCCGAGCGTTTGGGCGTGGCGGCCGGGACGCGCTAAGCGGATGCGGCCCTATATCGACGAGGTTCTGGCCTTGCTGCCATTCGAGCCGCAAGCGCATGTGATGCTTGGTGGTCCGCACTGCACGTATGTTGGCCATCCCTTGATCGAACGCCTTGACGAGATCAGAAATGCGGATGCTGCCGGGCTGGCGCAGCGTCTCGAACTTGATCCGGAAAAACCAGTTCTGCTGGTGCTTCCAGGAAGCCGGCGCTCTGAAGTTGATCGCCTCATCGGCACTTTCGGCGCGACCGTCAACGTGCTTGCGCGAACACAAAAACCCTTCGAAGTCGTCGTCCCGGCTGTAGCTCATGTCCGCCACAAGATCGAAGTTGAAAGCGCGCGCTGGGCCATTAAGACTCACGTGGTTGATAGTGGTGAAAAATATGCAGCGATGCGATTGGCGCGCGCAGCCCTTGCCGCGTCCGGCACCGTCACGCTGGAGTTGGCGCTTGCTGGCACGCCAATGGTTGTCGCCTACAAAGTCGATCGCGTGATCGCTGCCGTGCGCTTCTTGATCAAAACGCCGTCGGTCATTCTGGCCAATTTGATTTTAGGCGAGAACGCTTTCCCGGAATTTCTGCAGGAAGCCGCGACCCCGCAAGCGTTGTCAGCGGCGTTGCGTTCAGTGATGGCCGATGGCGAGGTGCGCGAAAAACAAATCGCGGCGTTGGCGCGCATCCCGCAGCACATGACGCTGCCCGGCGGCGAGCATCCAAGCGATGCCGCAGCGCGCGTCATACTCGGCTTGCTCAAGATTTAGCCCGCAGGGAAGTCGCGCCGGCCAGGCCCAACATAAAGCTGGCGCGGGCGGCCGATGCGTTGCTCGGGATCTTCGATCATTTCCTTCCATTGCGCGACCCACCCAACGGTGCGCGCGACCGCGAACAACACCGTGAACATGTCGACGGGGAACCCCATCGCGCGCAGCGTGATGCCGGAATAAAAATCGATGTTGGGGTAAAGCTTTTTTTCGATAAAATAATCGTCCTGCAGGGCGATCCGTTCGAGTTCCATCGCGACTTTCAACAGCGGATCGTTTTTGTGGCCGACCGCTTCGAGAACCTCGTGACAGGTTTTCTGCATCACCTTAGCGCGCGGATCGTAATTCTTATAAACCCGGTGGCCAAAGCCCATGAGGCGGAAGCCAGAGGTTTTGTCCTTCGCCTTCTTCACATATTCCGGAACGCGATCGACGGTGCCGATTTCCTGCAGCATGTTGAGCGCGGCTTCGTTGGCGCCGCCGTGTGCGGGACCCCAAAGACAGGCAATGCCGGCTGCGATGCACGCGAAAGGATTGGCGCCCGATGAGCCAGCCAGCCGCACGGTCGAAGTCGAAGCGTTTTGCTCGTGGTCGGCGTGAAGGATGAAAATGCGATCAAGCGCGCGCGACAAAACTGGATTGATGACGTAAGGCTCGCACGGCACGGCAAAGCACATCTGCATGAAATTCGACGTGTAGTCGAGATCGTTGCGCGGATAGATAAACGGCTGGCCGATCGAATATTTGTAAGCCATGGCCGCGATCGTTGGCATCTTCGCGATCATGCGGTGGGTCGCGACCTCGCGCTGGTGGGCGTCGCTGATGTCGGTGCTATCGTGATAAAATGCCGACAGTGCTCCAACGGTGCCGACCATGACCGCCATCGGATGAGCGTCGCGCCGGTAACCGGTGAAAAATCGCGTCATCTGCTCGTGCACCATCGTGTGATTGGTGATGGTGCGGCGGAAGGTAATGAACTGCTCGTTGGTCGGCAGCTCGCCATGCAGCAGCAGGTAGCACACGGCCAGGAAGCTGGTGTTGTCGGCCAGTTGGTCGATCGGATAACCGCGATACAGCAATTCGCCTTTGTCGCCGTCAATGTAGGTAATGCGGCTCGCGCAGTTGGCCGTCGAGGTGAAGCCTGGGTCGTACGTGAAGCAGCCGGTGCCCTTGTAGAGGCTGCCGACGTCGATCACTTCGGGTCCAAGCACGCCGACGCGCACCGGCAGTTCGACGGTTTTGCCATCGTGGGAAAGCGATGCCGCTCTCGCCTTCTGAGCGTTTGCCGGCTTTGAATCCTGTGCGTTCATATTCATGCTCCTGGGGCGCGGTCCCGAAATTGCCAGGCCGCCCTAAGCTTACGTTAAACGAGGCTTGAATGGCCTGCGTACGATCAGTGCGAGTGACCTTGGTCCGGGCAAAAAAGTCGTGAATGCCCGTGGCACTAGAAGGGTTTAGTCCATATTTTGCAGTGCGGCAATATCGCTTTTAGAAGGGTCTGCTTGTTGTCGTTATGAGCCCTCTTTCAGGCGCGCTAAGGCTTCATCACGACCCAGCACCGCCAGAACGTCGAAGATCGGCGGCGATACGGCGCGACCGGTTAATGCGGCACGTAAAGGTTGGGCAATTGCGCCAAGCTTCAAACTTTTCTCTTCAGCATATTTTTTGACGAGCGCTTCGAGTTTTGAAGCTTGCCAATCGCTTTGTGAAACTTCATCGATCAGCATTGCAATCGCAGCGTTGGAAGCACGGCCCGACTGGTCGAGCAACTTGAGCGCTTTGTCTTCAAGTTTAAGCGGGCGCTGTGCAAACAAATACGCCGCGCCGTCGATAATTTCCTTGAGCGTTTTTGCCCGATCCTTGAGACTTGGCATCGCGGCCAGCAATTGAGCCCGCATCGGTGCATCGAGCTTGGCGGCGATGGCCGGGCCACCCTCGATCTCGGGCAGAATATCTTCGATCCGGCTCACCAATTCATCGTCGGGCGTCTGGCGGATGTAATGGCCGTTGAGATCTTCAAGCTTCTTGAAATCAAAGCGCGCCGGTGACCGGCCGATGCCGTCGAGGTCAAACCATTCGACCAGCTGCGCCGTCGACATGATTTCGTCGTTGCCGTGCGCCCACCCTAAGCGAACCAGATAATTGCGTAGCGCAATGGGTAAGAACCCCATGGCGCGATAGGCTTCGACACCGAGCGCCCCGTGGCGTTTGGAGAGCTTCGCTCCGTCGGCGCCGTGGATCAGCGGCACATGTGCAAACACCGGCACCGGCCAGCCCATGCCTTGATACATCTGTGCTTGCCGAGCCGCGTTGGTGAGATGGTCGACGCCGCGCACAACGTGGGTGACGCCCATGTCGTGGTCGTCGACGACGACCGCCAGGTTATAGGTCGGATTGCCGTCGGAACGTAGAATGATGAGATCGTCGAGGTCCTTGTTTGGAAATACAACACGGCCCTGGACTTGATCTTCGATCACCGTCTCGCCGGATCTTGGTGCTTTCAGCCGGACGGTTGGCTTGATGTCTTTAGCGACTGACGCGGGGTCGTGGTCGCGCCACGGCGACAGGAAGATCTGCGGCCGCCCTTCGGCTTTGGCGGCTTCGCGCGCCGCGTCGATTTCAGAAGGCTGTGCGTAACAGTGATATGCCGCGCCGCGTTTGAGCAACTCGTTGGCGATTTCGCGGTGGCGGTCGCCACGGGAAAATTGCGAAACGGCGTCGCCGTCCCAATCGAGTTCCAGCCACTTCAAGCCGTCGAGAATGGCGGCCACGGCTTCCGGATTATTGCGCTCGCGGTCGGTATCTTCGATCCGTAACAGGAATTTTCCGCCCCGGCCGCGCGCGTACAACCAATTAAACAACGCGGTGCGCGCTCCACCGATGTGGAGGTATCCCGTAGGCGATGGGGCAAAGCGCACAATCGGCGCGGCAGTTTTAGAGGCCTCAGTCATAGGACCTTTTTCATATCTTGAGCGGTGCAGGATGATCTTTCCGTGTAGCATAGCGCGAAGGCGGCGTTAAGGGGCGGCCCTGGGGCAAGGCCGCGCGGGGCAAGCAGTAAACAAGCATTAGAGTTGTGCGCGTGGCGAACGGCGTTGTCAGCGGGTCGATGGGTAACGTGGGGATCTTCGGCGGCCTGCGGCGCGCATTCGTCTTTGGCGGCCTGCGGCGCGCGCTCGTCTCTGGCGGCCTGTGGCGCGCGCTCGATGATCAACGCCACCGTTTTTTCCTGTTCTCGCCCATTGCACTGGGTGGCGGCATAGGCTGCTATTTCGCGTGGCCGAGCGAGCCTGAGATCGCGGTCGCCGTAGCGTTGCTCGTGGCGATGCTGGTGCTCAGAGCATTGTGCCCCGTCGGATCGCTCGCGCGGATCATGGCAACAGCGTTGGTGTTTGTCGCGTTGGGCGGCCTTAGCGCCAAGCTGCGTGTTGAATTCGTGCGCGCGCCGGTACTGAAAAAATCTCTCCATTTCGTCGAGGTCAAAGGCTGGGTCGAGCGCGCCGAAAGCAAAGCGCCGCGCGGCCAGCGCCTGACGATCGCCGTCGAGAGCCTCGGCGATGTCGCGCCAGAAGATCGCCCTCGCCGCGTCAGAGTGCGCACGATGAAGGCAGGCCCCGGCGCCAAGCCTGGCGATTTCATCAGCGTCAAGGCGACGTTGTCGCCGCCCGCTAAGCCCGCTATTCCGGGCGGCTTTGATTTCGCGCGCTCGGCTTGGTTTGAGGGCCTCGGCGGCGTTGGATATTCGCTGTCCGCGCCCGTGGTCGACAGCGTCTCGGCGCGCGGTTCGCTGGCCGCGCCTATCATCGTCGCCATCGAAAGCGTGCGCCGCTGGATCAACACGCGGATCATGGCGGCGCTGCCGAACGAGACCGGTGCGATCGCGACGGCACTGATTACCGGCGAGCGCGGCGGCATCACCAAAGAGACCAATGACGCTTATAAAAATTCCGGTCTGTTTCATATTTTGTCGATTTCTGGCCTGCATATGGTGGTGATGGCGGGAGCTGTATTCTACTCGGTGCGTCTGCTTCTTGCGTGCGTGCCGTTCTTGGCTTTGAATTTTGCCATCAAGAAATGGTCGGCCGTTGCCGGCATCTTTGGCACGCTCGGTTATCTGGCGATTTCGGGCGGCTCGTTTGCGACCGTGCGCTCGGCATTGATGATCCTCGTGATGTTTGCGGCCATGTTGCTGGAGCGGCCCGCACTCGCGTTGCGCAACGTGGCGCTCGCAGCCTTTGGGATCTTGCTGTTCTACCCCGAGAGCTTGTTCGACGCCGGCTTCCAGATGTCGTTTGCCGCCGTCACCGCGCTGATTGCGGCCTATGAAGAAGTGCGCCGCCGTTCGAGCCAGGGGGCCGAGAGCCATTTCCTTTTTAAGTTCACAAGGTTCTTTGGCGGCATCATCGCCACGACCTTGATTGCGAGCATTGCTGTGGCGCCGTTCGCTGCTTATCAATTCCACCAAAGCCAGCAGTACGCCGTCATCTCCAATCTTATTGCCATTCCGATCTGCAACATCGTGGTGATGCCGGCGGCCCTCGTCGCCCTGGTGCTCATGCCGTTCGGTCTAGAAATCTTAGGGTTGTGGCCGATGGCGTTAGGCATCGACGCGATGACGTGGTGCGCCAACGCGGTGGCCTCTGTGCCCGGCGCCGTTGGATATTTGCCAGCGATGCCGCCCTCGGCTTTCTTTTTGATGTTGGCTGGCGGCATTTGGCTGGCGCTTTGGCAAGCGCCGTGGCGGCTCGTCGGCGTTGCCATGTTCATCGGCGGTATCGTGCTGGCGCCGTTTCTGCCCCGCCCCGACGTGCTGATAGCGCGCCAGGGGCAACTCGTGGCCGTGCGCGGACCCGATGGCCGGCTTGCGGCGTTGCCGGCGCGGCAGGCCAAGTATGAACTCGAACGCTGGCTCGAACATGACGGCGACAAACGCAAAGCGGCGGAAGCTGGCAATGCGGCAGGCTTTACGTGCGATGCTTCGGGCTGCGTCACCAAGGTCAAGGGCGCGTTGGTATCCGTTGCGCGCCACCCATCGGCATTAGCGGATGACTGCGCGCGCGCCCGCATCCTCATTTTGAATGTACCACGGCCGAAGGGGTGCGATGGTCCCGAAACCGTCATCGATGTTTTCGATGTGTACGATAAGGGCACGCACGCGCTGTACCTCGACGAGGCCGGTGCGAACGGCGGGCCGCCCGCGATCCGTATCGACACGGTGGCGGCTCATCGCGGCGACCGGCCGTGGTCACGCTTACCCGATAGACCGAGTGGCGCACGGCATCTGCGTCAGCCACGCCTGCATGATGGCACGAACATCAGCGCTCGTGACAAAGCACCAAACGCCAACGGCAGCACTATCCCTGCCGCACGGCTGCCCGCGTTCGCCGGGCGGCCGGAGTGGCTCTCGAGCGGGCCGCCGCGCGCCGACGTCGAGGACGACGACGCGGACAACGGCTCTAACTTCGCCGACGAATAACCTCTCCTTTGTCTATCTCACCACTCTATCGAACCTCAATACCGGCGCATCAAACCGACGAGGCGGCCTTGGATATCGACCTGGTCTGGCCCGAAAATGCGCGTCTTGAATTCCGGGTTGGCGGCTTCGAGCGCAATCGTCGACCCCTTCTTGCGCAGCCGCTTTAAAGTCGCCTCTTCCTTTTCGACCAGCGCCACGACGATGTCGCCATTCTCGGCGCTGTCGCAGCGGCGAATGATCACCACGTCGCCGTCGTGAATGCCGGCATCGATCATCGAATCGCCTTTGACCTCGAGCGCGAAGTGTTCGCCGTTGGTCAAAAGATCCGGCGGGCAGGCGATATCGTGGGTGTGATTCTGAATGGCGCTGATCGGCGTGCCCGCCGCAATCCGCCCCATCACCGGCACCGAGACGGTGCGGCTATCGATGACATGCGAGGGCGGCGGCGACACGTTGATTTTGGGCGGCCCGGAGCCTTCGATGACGCTCGGCTGGAAGCCCATCCGCTTTTGCGTTTGGGCGACTTCATTCTCGGGCAGCTTGATGACTTCGATGGCGCGCGCGCGATGCGGCAAGCGGCGGATAAACCCGCGCTCGACCAGCGCCGTAATCAAGCGGTGAATACCGGATTTGGATTTCAAGTCGAGCGCGT
This sequence comes from Hyphomicrobium sp., assembly GCA_031367425.1. Lineage (GTDB taxonomy): Bacteria > Pseudomonadota > Alphaproteobacteria > Rhizobiales > Hyphomicrobiaceae > Hyphomicrobium_B. Next base: position 1,474 of record JANLPU010000043.1, on the reverse strand, counting down.
CTTTCATCTCGTCGAAGGAGGGCGGCACGCCGCGGTCCTGCATCCGGACGTGGATGAAAAGCAGCAGCTCTTTTTGTTTTTCGGTGAGCATCTGGCATCCTAAAATTGCAGACCGGCTTGGTTGAAGAGCGAGTGCCGGTCCGTTTCGCGGCCCGCCAAAAACGCATCTGCGCGGGTGCTGGTACAAATCGTAAATGTACCCTACACGTTCTTGTCTCGTTCCGCAAGGGGCGTATTCGGAGTACGCGAGGCGCCTCAGACTCGTTTCCTCAGCCGCCCCTCACCCCGGCTTCGTCGGCCATGTTCCGATTCACGCGACGGACCCGAGGGGTAGAGGGAAGTTAGGCTTTCCCCCTCGCCCCGCCCTTCGCGGGGAGAGGGACGGGGTGAGGGGCGGCCGCTTGCTCGGAGCTTGTTGCCGCCCCTGACCCCGGCTTCGCCGACCCTCTGCCCATGAGGTGCAGGAATGGGGCGAGGGGGACCACGTCTCCGCACGTCGCCGCGTTCTCGAAGAAATCCAAGTGAAGCCGCGCCGCGAGGTTGCCCTCCGGCGTTGGCCACTAAAAACAAGGGATGGGGCGACGGCGCCTCGATCTTTATCTCAGGTTTTTCGGATGCAGCAAGTCATGCCGGAGGCATGCTTTCAGCATGACCCGCCCCATGTCATGCCAACCTCAAGCTCACTGACACCGGTGTATGGCCCCCGATGCCGCTCTTGGACTGAAGTCTTTTTGCAAAGGCTTCGAGCCGTTGACCCCACCATCCTCCCGCGCATCTCGATGTTTTCGAGCGGGAGTTGAACCAACATGACCGCTAACGGAACCACGTCGGCCGGCAGTACGGATGCCGAGCTTCGCCTCTGGCCGGATTGCCTGACGCAAATTTCGACATGAATCCCCAGGTGCTCTGATCTCACTGGCAGCCCGGCATGACCCTTCCCGCTCTCTTTAAAACGCTCAGCGCGCCTGAGCCTTGTTCGCTTGCGGCAAGGTTATCGCACTATGCGCGCCGCGATGCGCGCGTGGAAGATGCGCGCGCGGTTTGTTGCGCGGTGTCGTTAAGCGCGGGGATAAGTTGCGGGGGGTGGCGGTGTAACCACACTGTGCTTCACATGCGAGGTTGCACTTCGACAGCCAATTGTTACGATGATGGTCTCATGGCAATTTTCGCACAAAAGTCGAACGACTGAGCGTGCTGCGTAAAATGCCAGTTACTCGGTATTAACCGCCGCGCTGATAATCCGTTGGAGCTCATGGCCGACCAAGTACCAGCTCCGCCCTACCCAAAAGCCCCAATCGAGCAGGCGCTGCTCGGGTTTCATTTCGATCCGCATTTGGAGCGACGTTCGCTTGAGCGGTTCGCCCGTGCGCATCGCAAGTCGTTTCCGGCCCAGCAGCAAATGTTCGACATCAATGTCGATCCAGGTGCTAAGCCAACGCCAGGATCAGTTAAGGCCAACGGCTTCATTCTCACG
>JANLPU010000060.1:0-82985 GCA_031367425.1 Hyphomicrobium sp. | reverse complement strand
CGCTCGTCGCCAAAATCCGCACGGCTTCCCGCCTGAAGGCCTCGTCAAATACCGGCTGATTGCCATTCTTCTTGGTCATGTCGCTCCCCTGATCTCATCAATCTATCAGAAAAGCCCTCCACTTTTGCCGGGGAAGTCCATATGGCTTCCTGCTCGTTGCCGGCAACGCTTACGTTGAAGCCGTGCCGCTCGATGGCCAGTTGCGCGAGCTACACGTTTTGCGGCCCGACCGGATGAAGGTGATCCCGGGTCCCGATGGCTGGCCGGAAGGGTATGACTACACCGCGGGCGGCCAATCGATCCGCTTCATCGATGACGTCGTGCCGGGCGTGCGGCCGATCCTGCACATGCGGATGTTCAATCCGCTCAACGATCACTACGGTATGAGCCCGATCGAAGCGGCCTCAGTCGCGATCGACATTCACAACACGGCGTCCGCTTGGAACAAGGCTCTGCTCGACAATTCGGCGCGACCCTCTGGTGCGCTCGTCTACGGCGCTGGCAACGGTCAGATGACGGCTGAGCAATTTGCTCGTCTCAAAGCTGAGTTAGAAACGAGCTTCGAAGGCGCGCGCAATGCCGGTCGGCCGCTGCTGTTGGAAGGCGGGCTTGACTGGAAGCCGCTGTCGATGAGCCCGAAAGACATGGACTTCATCGAGGCCAAGAATTCAGCAGCACGCGAGATCGCGTTGGCGCTCGGCGTGCCGCCGATGCTGCTGGGAATTCCCGGCGACAACACGTATTCGAATTATCGCGAAGCCTCGCGGGCGCTGTGGCGGCAGACGGTTTTGCCGCTCGTCAATCGCACGGCAAAAGCGTTTTCGGCGTGGCTCGAGCCAGCGTATGGCGGCCTCATCGAATTGCGGCCTGATCTGGATGCGATCGAAGCGTTGTCGAGCGAGCGCGAAGCCTTGTGGTCTCGGCTGGAAGCGGCAAGCTTCTTAACCGACGACGAAAAGCGCGCCGTCATCGGCTACGGACCCAAGGGGGCGGCCAAAGGGGGCGCCGGCCCTTTTGATGCAGCAGGCGGTCGTGCGCGGAAGTTTAACCCCAACCATGATGCGTTGGGGCGTTTCGCGACGGGTGATGGTGCCGCTAGCGGCGCAAACGATGCACCGATTGGCAGGGATGGGGTTGACGCTAGCACTACGCTTGTCGGTGGCAGCAGTGCCTTAAATCAGTCACAGCGTTACACGGTCAATCTTGAGGACGAAGATGCGCGCGGAGGTCACGCAAAGCGAGATCATGTTGGAAAAGAAGATGCAGAACTGATTAAAGTTGTAAAAAACAAAATCTTGCGGGGCGGCAATGTTGATTTGTATGGCGTCAGTCAGAGTTCCTTCTTTTCCATCGAATCTGCAAATGATTTTACAAATCGAATTTTGCAGGAGAATACGGCTCACGTAGATTTGGTAGCAAAAGGAGAGTTGCCTTATGCCTGGCTTGACAAGCGTTTTGGTTATCCTACAGGCAAAGAAGCTTTTCGAGATAGCGCTACCGCAGAACCTTATATGCGGACGACGTACAGTGCAGGGGTACTTGTAGTACCGGATCGCACTTCAGATCGGGGTTATCGGATTCATACAGCATACCCATACAATGATCGTCCGGATTGAAAGGATACAGGTGTGATGGTTCCCGAAGAGTTTAAACGCTTCACCCGTTGCTTTCTGCAAGGGAGTTTCGACGAGGCAATCGATGAACAAGACTGGATAAGGCGAGCCCTGCAACTGAACTCGATGGAACAGCGTGCGGTGGTAAAGAAGTTCATTGTTGGTCTACTGAACGCCGAAACCGATGTTGGCGAACTTCAAAAGGTTTGGAAAAGCGGGCAACCGAGTTACGGAATTTCAGACGGTCACATTCGAAATTTTCTGGAAGATGTCCGTGATTTGATTTTGGATTGATTTCAGCGGGTGGTGTCGTGGTCCATCACGACGACGGGCACTGGCAACAATATATATCCCGGCTTGAATAAAATAAACGAATGGCAAGGGCCGAAGATTTTTGATGCTATGGATCAGAGACTTCGAGAAAACATAGAGCGACACCATGGCGTCACCCACGCAGCTGAAGGATTGGAAGTCGAACAAGGCGGTGGCGGTTTGTGCAATCTTGCTAGCGGCGTTTCTGACTTGGAGTTTGGTCATGAAAAATGAGGGCGGTCCTGAAAAATTTGGCAATGTTCCTCTGCGACGTTTCTCGGCCGTGATGCCTGTTGCATCGCGTTTGGCGTTTCTGGGGCGCATGGATAAATTGGCTACTGACAATAATCTCTCCAAGCGCATCCAAAGCATGGATCCAGTTCTACCGCAGCTCAGCGTCGACCTGTGGCGCGACGATGTCGGCATATTTGGTGCAAACGTTCTGACAGAGCAGGAATTCGAATTTGGCATTTTCGTCAACACAAAGAAACCAATCTCGCTTGAGGCGGCCGGCAAGCTCGTCGAAGCGCTGTCCGCTGCAGCCCGGGGCATTCCCGGCGTATCAGTTTCAATGAAGCCGAATTAACGACAGAAGAATACCGGCCTGACAGGGTGACTTTAATCATATGAAAGAGCCGCAGGACATTGAGAGTATTCGTCGTTCGATCTCCGAGCACATCGCTTATCGCCAAAATTCAGACATAGTCAACGCAGTGTGGGCTGGGTATCTGGCCGCACTTCTGGTGGAAGGACTTATCAGTTCTGAAGTTTATCACGACTTGAATCGTACTTTGAAGAATGTGGGGCGTGAAGAGCAGCGTGAACTCTTGATCGGCTATCCGGGTCAATTCGGTGCGAACAGTTGAGGCGGCGAGCTACTTGGCTACTCAGGCGGCGGCTCTTAGAGTTTAAGATGACGACCCTAAGCTACAACATCTGGATGACGTGCATATCAAATGAACAACGAGCCCTTCGGAAATCTCCCAGCTTTTGGTGAGGTTTTTCTCTCAGTATTCGGCTGAGTTGGATATCGATGCGGTAGGAATGTGGCACATCGTTCCGCGGGCACAACGCGTTTATGGCCTTACCGGCGGTGCAGTTGCAGAATATGTACGGCGCGCAATTAACGCCATCTTAGATGCCGGGGGAGTGCCGGTTCGGCATATACCTGGTTCCGGTTACGAATGGGTTCAGCAAAAGCAGTATGGTAATATACGTGAACAGATCGTTGAAGCACTCATTTTCGAGTGGCAATCCCTGCCGGAAGATTCGATTGCGCTGGCGGGTGCTGCAGCTTGGTTCGCGCGACCGGACCCGAACTATCCTATGTATGTGAAGGTCGATTGATCGCGCCCGGGAGCGGCATCATGGCGTTACCAAAGCAGCTGAAGGCTTGGAAGTGGAACAAGGTGGTGGCGGTTTGTGGAATCCTGTTGGCGGCGCTTCTGACTTGGAGTTTGGTCATGAAAAATGATGGCGTTCCCGAAGAATTAGGCAATGTTCCCCTTCGGAGGATGACGGTTGTGGTGCCTGCGGCGTCGCGATTGGCGTTTCTTGCGCGCATGGATAAATTTGCTAGCGACAATAAGTTCGCCAAGCGCATTCGAAGCATGGATCCGGATCTACCGCAGTTCAGCCTCGACTTGTGGCGCGAGGGCCTCGGAATATTTGGCGCAAACGTCTTGGCAGAGCAGGAGTTCGACTTCGGCGTTCACGTCAATAAAACGCATCCAGTCTCGAGTGAGACGGTCGACAAGCTCGTCGAAGCGCTTTCCGCCGCAGCCATGGCCATTCCCGGCGTATCCGTGTCAATGAAGCCGAACTAGCCGCCGCCCGAACACTCTATGAATAGCGTCCCGATCCTGCGGACGACCTGACAAAAAATTAGAAAATGCAAAACGGAGCGACCTCATGTCCGCCGCCGCTGAATTATTTGTGTCCGCCGCGACAGCGCAGCGCGGAGAGGTCTGCCGCTTGTTTCCCGCGAGTGCGGCACCAACGCAGCGCAGCCTTGCTATGCGTCTCGATCTCAAAAGCGTTGCCGACAACGGCGAGTTCGAGGGCTACGCGAGCCTCTTTAACCGCGAGGATCTGGGCCACGATGTGATCTCTCCCGGTGCCTTCCGCGATAGCTTAGCAACGCGCACGCCGAGCGCTGTGAAGATGCTGTTCCAGCACGATCCGGCGCAGCCGATCGGCGTTTGGGACGATCTGCACGAAGACGCCAAAGGGCTCTATGCGCGCGGGCATCTGATGACGGATGTCGTCAAGGCGCGCGAAGTTTTGTCTCTGATGCGGGCGGGCGCGCTTGACGGTTTGTCGATCGGGTTCAAGGCTGGCAAAGGCCGCCGCGATCCGCGCACCGGCGTTCGCCGCATCGACAAGATCGATCTGTGGGAAATTTCGATTGTGACGTTTCCGATGCAGCCGGATGCGCGCGTCTCACAAGTCAAGCGCGATCCGTTTCAGGGCCGCGCGCCAACAGAGCGCGAGTTTGAGCGCTGGCTGACGCGGGAAGCTGGGCTCGCGCGCGGCGAGGCGCGAGCCGTTTTGCGCGATGGCTTCAAGGGTCTCAGAGAGCTGCGCGAGGTTTCCCGCTTAGGCAACAGCGACGCTGCGTGCGCGGCCCGCATCCGCGCCGCCGTCGCGCGCTTGTTTGAAACGGCCTAGCTTCCAGCGCTGGATACCGGAGTTCATTTCGACATGTCGATGCCGAGGCTGCAAGCCTGCGCCAAGAGCGGGCCAACTGGCTGCGCGTGCAAGCGGAAGTGGCTTATGTCCGCGTGCTTTTTAGCGGTCAGAGCTATTTCGAAGCGCTTCAAAGAGAGCAACGCTTCAACCCCAATCACGATGACCGGGGACGTTTCACAACGGGTGACGGGCAATCGACTGGAAGCTCGCATTCGTCTGATGGAGCGCGTGTCGCGCAAGCAGGTCCTGCCAGGCCGCAATCAAGAACGACTATTCTAGCTCGCTTTCCTGCAGCTACGCCGGCGCAAGAAGTCCGTTGGGCAATATCCGACGCAATTGCTCGGCAAGAAATTGCTCAGACCGAAACCGTCATTCCCGGATATAGACCGAGACCGAGTGTTACGAGTACCATAGACGGTGAGACCAGCCGTAATGAAGCCGACGCGCGGGATGCACGGGAGGCCAGGGCGCGCCTTCAGTCCGACACGCTGACAGGCGGCGGCGGGGCCGCCCCTACCGCAGCGACAAAAACTCTGGCCGATGTCTGTGTGCAAAACGGACGTTTGATTGGCGAAAATATAAAGCCAGCCGGACCGGACGTCAGAAGCGTGACGAACGAAGAGTTTGATCAGCTGTTGCGGGATATGACATCTGGAGCGCAGGAAGTAAGGTCGCCGCCGGACTATCAGGGGCTATGGTACCGGCGTGGCACTGGCGAAACTGTACGAGTTCGTCGAAGCAAAGATTATGGTCTGACGGTCGATATCGTCGATGCGCAAGGGAATTCGGCTCTTGCGAAGCTTCGGAGGATTCACGAAAAATGATCGATTTGGAGAAAAAAGGAGCTTTGGGAGTTAGTGTCGGTGAGTATCTGGTCACTTTACCTTATGAGATCGATGGAGACGGCGAAGGCCTATGGCTAATCGTTCCTGCGGGACGTTCGTTCGGCTTCGAGGGTGCTGATCTTGCTGAATTTGTCCGGTTGAGCGTTCTTCGCTTGCTGGACGTCGGTTGTGCTCCTGTGCGATTTTCAGGGGGAGGAAATATGAGATGGATGGAGCAAAAGCAATTTGGCAGGGAAAAGAATGAAATCGCAAATGCCATTGTTTCAGAGTGGCAGGCGGCCGGTGCACTCGATCCGCCATGGGAATGGTTATGGTTCGTGACGCGCCGCGTGCTCGATACGGAACTTTTTAGGCGCTGGTCATGATTGATTTCAATAGAAAACGATATATCGGAGATACAGTCGCAGAGTATCTGGAAACTTTGCCCTACGCAGTCGACAGTGATGGCGAAGGTCTTTGGGAGTTCGTTCCAGCAGGACGGTCGTTCGGATTTGAAGGTGCAGATCTTGTCGACTTTGTTCGGCTCAACGTTCTCCGGTTACTTGATGTTGGTTGTGTTCCTGTCAGACATTCAGATGCCGGGCCCATGAGATGGATAGAGCAAAAACAATTCGGCACGGACAAGAATGAAATCGCTGATGCCATTGTCGCCGAATGGCAGGCGGCAGGTGCTATCGACCCACCGTGGGAATGGTTATGATTTGTGACGCGCCGCGCGCTTCAGACGCAACCGTTCGTCTAGTGTTATGATCGATAGATCAGAGCATCAATTCAAAAGGATCGCGCGATGACGGTACTATTCGGCGTCAAGTCGACGAACCTCGAAGAGAGTGCTCGTTGGGTCGAGCAAGCAATAGGTCTCTCGGCTGAGCCGCGCGAAAGCATAAGCTTCGGAGGCGACTATTACGGTTTCAGCGGTTTGCATGGGGAGATAGTCCGTTCACCACTCACAAAGTCTTTGATCGCCGACGCTCAGCACTTTCAAATGCTTTAAGTTTTCGGATCAACGAATATGATCGATTTTAATAAGAAAGGGGTGCTCGACGACACCGTCGCCGAATATCTGGTCACCTTGCCCTACGCAGTCGATAGCGACGGCGAAGGTCTTTGGGAGGTCGTTCCCGATGGTCGTGCGTACGGGTTCGAAGGCGCTGACCTTGCTGAGTTTGTGCGGCTCAGTGTTATGCGCTTTCTTGATGTTGGCTGTGTCCCGGTCAGGCATTCAGATGCTGGGCCCATGAGATGGATAGAGCAAAACCAATTCGGCACAGACAAGAATGAAATCGCGGATGCCATCGTCGCCGAGTGGCAGGCAGCTGGCGCCGTCAAACCGCCGTGGGAATGGTTATGGTTTGTGGCGCGCCGCGTGTTGGAGACGGAACCTTTTGTATAATGATTATTCGAACGCTGGCTCATGCGGGATGCTGAGCTGACGTTGATACCGGTCCTTTGAGCGCCGCTGAGCTACAAGGACCACAAGACGTTGAAGCCCTGCGGGACGCGGGCCTCAGCCGCACACGTTGACGCTTCGTTATGACGCTTCGTTCGCAAGCCCTTGAGGGCGGCGGGGAAGCGTTTTTTTTTGCCCTCTTAACAGCCAAGGACATCTCTAATGACTGACAAACACGACCTTGAAACCAAGAGCGCGGGACCCGAAACCGTCGCCGCTTGGGAAACATTCTGCGAGGGCTTTGAAGCCTTCAAGGAAACCAACGATCTGCGCCTCGCCGAAATCGAACGGCGCGGCTCGGCCGACACTGTCACGACCGAAAAGCTGGCCCGCATCGAGGAACACCTCGACGTCAGCAAGCGGGTGACCGACGCACTCATTCTCAAATCGTCGCGCCCGCCATTAGGCGGCAACGCTTATGAGCCGGCCAACGTGCTGGCGCACAAATCAGCTTTCGATACCTATGTTCGCAAAGGTGAGACGACGCGCCTGTTGAGCCTCGAACAGAAAGCTCTATCGGTTGGCTCTGGCCAAGACGGCGGCTATCTCGTTCCCGTTGAAACAGAAGCTGCCGTCAACCGTTCGCTGAAAGCGATTTCGCCGATCCGCGCCATTGCCGGCATTCGTCAGGTCTCGGGCTCGGTTTACAATCGGCCGTTCGCGACCTTGGGTGCAGATGCCGGCTGGGTCGGTGAAGCCGCCGCCCGTCCGCAGACCAACACGCCGGTGCTCGCCAACTTGCAGTTTCCGACCATGGAACTTTACGCCATGCCGGCTGCAACCTCGGCGCTGCTCGATGACTCGATCGTCAACATCGACGAGTGGCTGGCGGAAGAAGTGCGCTTGTCATTCGCCGATCAAGAGGGCAAAGCCTTCGTCACCGGTGATGGCATCAACAAGCCGAAGGGGTTCACGACCTACACCACAGTGCCGAATGCAACGTGGACGTGGGGCAACCTTGGCTATATCGCGACCGGCGTTGCCGGTGCGTTCGCGGCCGCAAATCCGGGCGACAAAATTCTCGACCTGATCTACGCCGCCAAAGCGCCCTATCGCGCCAACGCGCGCTTCGTCATGAACCGCACGACGCAGTCCGCCATTCGCAAAATGAAGGACGGCCAGGGCAATTACCTCTGGCAACCGGCAACGGTCGCCGGCGAAGCGCCATCGTTGATGGGCTACTCGGTGTCAGAATCCGAAGACATGCCGGATATCGCAGCCAGCAGCTTGTCGGTGGCGTTCGGCGATTTCCAACGTGGCTATCTGATCGTCGACCGCGTCGGCATCCGCGTACTGCGCGACCCCTATAGCGCCAAGCCATACGTGCTGTTCTACACGACCAAGCGCGTCGGCGGCGGCGTGCAGGATTTCGACGCCATCAAGTTCTTGAAGTTCTCCGTCAGCTGATCTCCTGACGGCACGGCGTTCCTCGCGGGGGTTCCCTCCCGCTCGCGCGGGGCTCCTGGCGGGACCATCGCTCTCCCCGGTGGTCCCGTTTTTTTTTATTCAACCCGGAGTGTGCCAATGGCTCTCATATTGACAAGCGGACCTACAATCGAACCGGTGACGGTGACGGACGCCAAGGTCCATCTTCGCGTTGACGGCACTGCTGAGGACGTTCTGATTTCGAGCCTGATCCTGACGTCGCGGCTGCATCTTGAAGCCTCGCTGAACTTGGCGCTCATCACGCAGTCGTGGACACTCGTCCTGGACCGATGGACGCGCGGAACGGAAATAGAAATTCCTATGTCGCCGCTGCTTGCGATCAACGCGGTGCGGGTGAAGAAAGCCGACGGGTCGTTCACGGTGGTGCCGGCCACAAGCTACGTCGTCGATATCGCCTCGCGGCCGGCGCGGCTGGTTTGGAATGCGACCGTGAAGCCAGATCCCGGCGTGCCGGCCAATGGTATCGAAATTGATTTCACCGCCGGGTTCGGCGCGACGGCGGCGCTCGTGCCAGCGCCATTGCGTCACGCATTATTGCTGCTGACAGCGCATTGGTATGAGCACCGCGATCCAATCGAGATCGGCTCGCAGAACGCGCGCGTGCCAGCCGCGATCTCAGATCTCATTCAACCGTTCCGGAAGATCCGCCTATGACAGCACCTGTCACCATCGGCGATTTGCGCCACCGCGTCAGCATCGAAGTCGCCAGCCGCGCGAGTGATGGCGGTGGCGGGGCAAATTTGAACTGGACAAATGTTGCCGACGTGTGGGCTTCGCTCAGTCCGCGCAGCGGCGCCGAAGTCCTCATCCTCGACCGCGTCGCGGGTGCCGTCAGCTACGACATCTGGATGCGCTACCGGGCCGATGTCGTACCCGCAATGCGCATCCGATTCGGCACGCGGACGTTTGATATCCGCGCGGTGCTTGACACGCAAGATCGCGGCCACTGGCTGAAATGCGTGTGCGAAGAGCGCGATCTTTAGGCGCTCCATACAATTTAACGAACGAGGTGACACATGGCGAGCGCAGGATGGGCTCTCCAGATGGCGGTTTATGGAAAATTGTCTACCGATGCAGCGGTGACGACGGCGCTCGGGGGACCACGCGTCTATGACGACGTTCCCCAGCGGGCGGAATTTCCATATCTGACGTTCGGGCAGTCTTCGGAGAAAGATTGGTCGACCCAAACGGATGATGGCGTCGAGCATGTTGTGGTGTTGCAAGCCTGGTCGCGCGCGGCAGGGCGGCGAGAAGCCGATGAAATTTTGCACGCGGTTCGCACCGCTCTGCACAACGCTGCGCTCGTGCTGTCAGGACATAAGCTGATCAACTTGCGCCACGAACTCACCGATGTTCGCCGCGAGGCCGACGGCGTGACGTTTCGCGGCACAGCGCGGTTCCGCGCCGTAACCGAACTGCTTTAGCGAAATTTGTTTCCACCCCAACAATGAGACAGCATCAACATGGCAGCACAAAAAGGCAAAGACCTCCTCCTCAAGGTCGATAGCACGGGCACCGGTGTGTTCGCGACGGTTGCTGGAATGAGATCGCGAACGCTGTCGCTCAATTCCGAAACGGTTGATATCACGCACGCGGAATCGGCGGGACGCTGGCGCGAATTGCTCGAAGGCGCGGGCTCGAAAACGGCGCGCGTCACAGGCTCCGGCGTTTTCAAGGACGCAGCCTCCGATGCCTTGATCCGCGCTTATGTTTTCAACGGCACGATCCGCAATTGGCAGGTGGTGATCCCGGACTTCGGCATTGTCGAGGGGCCGTTTCAAATCTCATCGATGGATTTCAACGGCAAGCACGATGGCGAAGTCGCCTTCGATCTGACGCTTGAAAGCGCCGGAGAACTCCTCTTCACCGCGATCTAGGAGGAAGACACATGGTCAACAAGCATCGCGGCGAAATCGCAGCGCGGCTCGATGGCGTCGAGCACCGCCTGGTGTTGACGCTGGGTGCACTGGCCGATCTCGAAGCCGCCTTCGGCAACGACGACATGATTGCGCTGGCGACGCGCTTTGAGAGCGGACGTCTGTCGGCGCGCGATTGCATCCGCATCATAGGCTGCGGCTTGCGCGGCGGCGGGTATGCGATCAGCGATGACGAGGTCACGCACATGCAAGCGGACGGGGGTGCTGCTGGCTACGTCGACATCGTCGCGCGCCTGCTGGCGGCGACGTTCGGCGGCGGCGATCAAGGCGGCGCTATGCCGGAGAAAATTTCCGCCGGAGGAGGCGGAGCAGACGCGCCGCCCCCTTTTGCTGGCAGGACGTAATGGAGACCGGGCTTGGCGTCTTGGGTCTCGCGCCAGCCGTCTTCTGGGCGCTGAGCCCGAAGGAATTCGAAGCCATTCTTCGCGGTCGTTTTGGCCAGCCTGGACAGGATAGTTTGCCATCGCGCGCTGACCTCACCGACTTGATGAGATTGTTTCCAGACCAAGGATGAATGCCATGGCCGACACGACGGGCACGCTGACGCCGCCGAGTTTGAGCGACTATCAATCGTCGCTCGCGATCGTCACTGAGAAGACGCAAGAGTTGACCGCACACACCGAAGTTTTGTCGGGTCATCTCGAAAACGCAGATAAGATCGGCCAGCGCTTTGCGACGACGCTGACGAGCGCTTTCGAAGGCGTTGCTTTCAAAGGCAAGGGGCTGGGCGACGTTTTGAAATCGCTGGCGCTGAGCTTATCGCAGAGCGTTCTCAAATCGGCTTTGGCGCCGTTGGAGCAGGGCATCGGCTCGTTCGTCTCGAGCGCGCTGAAGGGTGTCGCATTTGCACGCGGCGGCGTCGTTCAACGAGGCACAACGGTACCGTTTGCAAACGGTGGCGTCATCACCAGCCCAATCTCGTTTCCGCTGTCGGGCGGGCGCACCGGACTGGCCGGCGAAGCGGGCGCCGAAGCTATTATGCCGTTGGCGCGCGGGTCAGACGGTCGTCTCGGCGTTGTCGCGCGTGGCGGCGGCGGGCCTGGCATCACGATCAATATTCAAGCGACAGATGTTGAAAGCTTCCGCCGGTCCGAAAGCCAAATTGCCGCGATGATCGCGCGCGCCGCGCAACTCGGTCAGCGCAATTTGTGACGCCGTAAGCTGTGACATTAGCGAGGAACTATCATGGCCTTTCATGAGATCCGTTTTCCGACCGCAATTTCGCGCAACGCGCAAGGCGGTCCCGAACGGCGCACCGACGTCGTCGTGCTCGGCTCGGGCTTTGAAGAGCGCAACAGCCGGTGGGCCGATAGTCGGCGCACGTTCAACGCCGGTTACGGCGTTAAATCGGTCGACGACTTACATGCCATCATCGCTTTCTTTGAAGAGCGGCGCGGACGGCTGCATGGCTTTCGCTGGCGCGATCATGCGGATTGGAAGTCCTGCCCGCCGACGGCCACGCCCGCAATTCTCGATCAAGCGATCGGTACCGGCAACGGCCTGCTGGCGTCGTTCCAAATCACCAAGACCTACGGTAACGCATTTGCGCCTTGGGTGCGCACCATCAAGAAAGCGGTGACGGGTACGGTCGTTGTCGGCGTGGCTGGCATTCAGCGCACAGTCGGCGTTGACTTCGCCGTCGATAGCGCCTCGGGCACGATTACATTTCTTTCCGGGCACATTCCAACAGTTGGGCAGAGCGTGACCTGCGGGTTTGAGTTCGACGTGCCGGTGCGGTTCGATACCGACCGGCTCGAAGTCAACCTCACCGGCTTCCATCACGGTGCCATTCCCAATATTCCCATACTCGAGGTCCGGCTATGAAGGCACTCGGACCGGGGCTTAGCGCTCATCTGGCGACGGGGGCTACGACTTTATGCTGGTGTTGGCGGCTGACGCGTATCGATGGCGTCAAGCTCGGATTTACCGATCATGACTTCGATGTGGTGTTCGACGGCACGACGTTCGAAGCCGTAGCCGGGTTTACCGCGAGCGATATCAAAGATGGCGTGGGCTTGTCGGTCGATAATCTTGAAGTCACCGGCGCGCTGTCTTCGGCCCATTTGAGCGAAGCGGATCTAGGCGCGGGGCGCTACGACGACGCGCGGGTCGAAATATTTCGTGTCAATTGGCAGAGCCCCGATCAACGCGCGTTGATGCGAACGGGAAGTCTCGGCGAAGTGCGGCGCACGGCACATTCGTTTGCAGCGGAAGTGCGCGGGCTCGCACATTACTTGCAGCAACCTAAAGGTCGCCTCTATCAATTGACGTGCGACGCCGATGTGGGCGACGCTCACTGTGGCGTCAATCTCGCGGCGGTGGCGTTTCGCGGAACCGGCGCAATCGTTACGTCCGCGAGCGCGCGGCGCTTTTCCGTTTCAGGCTTGGGCAGTTTCGCTCACGACTTTTTTACGCGTGGACTGTTGACCTTCACGTCTGGTCCCGCTTCCGGGCAAGCACTCGAAGTGAAAGCCCACGCCAACGTGGCAGGAGCTATTTCCATCGAACTGTGGGCAGAGGCCGAAGGCCCGCCCGCGACAGGCAACGGTTTTACCGTCACCGCTGGTTGCGACAAGCGGATTGCGACTTGCAAGGCGCGCTTTGCCAACACGATCAATTTTCGCGGCTTTCCATCCATGCCTGGCAACGATTTCCTGACGACCGTGGCGCGTCGAAACAAATGATAGCTCAGCAACTCGAACGTGCCGCCAGCCGCGAGCGAATTTGTGAGGCCGCGCGCGGCTGGATCGGCACGCCCTACCATCATCAAGCCAGTTTGAAGGGCATCGGCGCCGACTGCCTCGGCCTGGTGCGCGGCGTCTGGCGCGACCTTTACGGATCGCACGCCGAATGCCCGCCGCCCTATTCGCGCGACTGGGCTGAAGCAACGGGTATCGAGACGATGCTCGATGCGGCGGGGCGACACTTGGCGATCAAAGACAATGGCGACTTTGCGCCGGGCGATGTTTTGATTTTCCGGATGCGCGCCGGGTCCGTTGCCAAGCACGCCGGCGTTGCCGTCTCGGTCGATACAATGGTGCACGCAGTCGAAGGCGGACCCGCAACCGAGGTTGTGTTGTCACGCTGGTGGCGCCGGCGGATTGCAGGCGTATTCGAGTTTCCAGGAGTTTGATCGATGGCGACACTCGCACTTGCAGCGGCTGGCTCGGCCATCGGCGGCGCGCTGCTGCCGGCAGGCTTTAGCGTTCTGGGAGCAACACTCACGGGCGCTGCAATCGGCAGCCAAATCGGCGCGCTGGCCGGATCTTATGTCGATAACGCACTCTTTGGATCGTCGGGCCAATCGCGCGCCGTCGATGGTCCCCGCCTTTCTGACTTGCACGTCACGACATCGACCGAGGGCGCGCACATTCCGCGCGTCTACGGTCGCGTGCGCCTCGGCGGCCAATTGATTTGGGCGACCGACATCGAAGAAGAGGTCGTCACCAGCACGCAGAGTTCGGGCAGCGGTAAAGGCTTGCCGGGATCGGGCGGGGGCGCGCAAACGGACGTCACGGAATATCACTATTTCGGCAACTTCGCCGTGGCGCTGTGCGAAGGACCCGTGACGCGGATCGGGCGCGTTTGGGCCGACGGGCGCGAACTCGATCTGTCGCACATCACTTGGCGGCTGCATCACGGCTCGCAAACGCAGGCTGTTGATAGCTTGATCGCAGCGCGCGAAGGCGTCGGCAACGCGCCAGCTTATCGCGGCGTGGCCTACATAGTGTTCGAACACCTCGCGCTGGCAGGCTTTGGCAACCGTGTTCCACAGTTGTCGTTCGAGGTGTACCGCAGCATCGCCGGCGGCGACGCCAATATCAAAGGCATCGTGCTTATTCCGGGCTCGGGTGAATTCGTCTACGCGACGGAACCAGTGTCGCACACGGTGGGCGTTGGCGCGTCGGGCGCTGAGAATGTCCACACGCAGGCGGGGCCGACGGACTGGAGCGTGGCAATCGACCAACTCGAGACAGACTTGCCGACGGCCAAATCGGTGTCTCTCGTCGTCAGTTGGTTTGGCACAGACCTGCGCGCCGGCGTTTGCGAGATCAAACCCGGTGTCGAGTTTGGCGCTAAAGTTACCCAGCCGTTGTCGTGGAGCGTTGCCGGCGTTGCGCGCTCTGCCGCGTACGTCGTCAGCCGCAAAGATGGCAAGCCCGCTTATGGCGGTACACCGTCCGACCAAACCGTTGTCAGCGCGATCCGCGATCTTAAAGGCCGCGGGTTCAACGTCACGTTCACGCCATTTATTCTGATGGACGTGGCGCAAGGCAACACGCTTCCCAACCCTTATGGCGGCACGGGGCAAGCAGCTTATCCCTGGCGCGGGCGGATCACGTGCTCACCAGCGCCCGGCGTTTCGGGATCGCCAGACAAGACGGCGGCTGCAGCCGCGTCGATTGCAAGTTTCGTCGGCACCGCAGTGCCCGCACATTTTTCGATTGTCGGCGATGTTGTTAGTTATTCAGGACCCGTCGAATGGTCGTACAGGCGCATGGTTTTGCACCAGGCCCATTTGGCCAAAGCCGCCGGTGGCGTCGAAGCCTTTGTGATCGGCACGGAGCTGCGGGGTCTGACCCAGGTGCGCTCGTCAGCCAGCGCTTATCCGTTCGTCAGCGCACTTGTGGCGCTCGCCGCAGACGTGAAATCGGTTCTGGGTACCGCAACAAAAATCGTTTATGCGGCCGATTGGTCCGAGTACTTTGGCCACCAGCCCGGGGACGGTACACGCGATGTTTATTTCCATCTCGACCCGCTCTGGGCATCGGCGTCGATCGATGCGATCGGCATTGACGTTTATTGGCCGCTTTCGGACTGGCGTGAGGGTCGCAGTCACCTCGATTATCAGGCCGGATACCGCTCGATCTATGATTTGAACTATCTCAAATCGAACGTCCAAGGCGGCGAGGGTTACGATTGGTATTATGCTTCCAGCGCCAATCGCGACGCGCAAGTGCGTTCGCCCATCAACGACAGCTTGGGCAAGCCTTGGCTCTACCGTTACAAAGATATCAAATCCTGGTGGCTCAATCAGCATTTCAATCGTCCCGGCGGCAATGAGAGCGCATCGCCGACAGCTTGGGTGCCGCAGTCCAAGCCATTTTGGCTGATGGAAATCGGCTGCCCCGCCGTCGACAAGGGCGCCAACGAACCCAACGTGTTCGTCGATCCTAAAAGTGCCGAAAGCGCGCTGCCCTATTATTCTCGCGGGACACGCGATGATCTAATGCAGCGACGCTTTCTGCGGGCGTTCGTGGAAGCGTTCGATTGGACGAGCCCGGGATATGTCGCGGGTCTTAATCCGGTTTCGAGCGTCAACGGCGCGCGGATGGTCAATACCAATCACATCCATGTCTATTGTTGGGATGCCCGGCCGTTTCCGGCTTTCCCTTATGCCACGGACGTCTGGGGCGATGGCGCGAACTGGCACCTCGGGCACTGGATCAATGGCCGCTTGGCCAGCGCGCCACTGGCCGAACTCGTTGCAAAAATTCTGACCGATTTTGATTTTCAGAACTATGACAGTACCGCGCTGAACGGAACCGTGCCTGGCTACATCATCGACCGGGTGATGTCGGCGCGCGATGCTCTGCAGCCGCTCGAACTTGGATATTTCTTCGATAGCTTTGAGAGCGAAGGCCGCATCGTCTTTCGTCATCGCGGGCAAGAACCCTCGGTATTGACCGTATCGCGGGACAATTTGGTCGAGACCAGATCTGGCAGCGATCTGTTGACACTGACGCGGGGGCAAGAAACCGATCTACCGGCGTCCGCCAAAATTAGATTTATTTCCGGCGAGGACGACTACCGTCAAGCGGTCGCCGAAGCGCGCCGACTGCGCGGTGCCAGCGGTCGCGTTGGACAAGCAGATCTCGCGATCGTGCTCGACGATGCGTTGGCGGCTAATATCGCCGAGACGTGGTTGTTTGAAACGTGGGCGGCGCGCGAACGTGCGAGTTTCAAATTGCCGCCGAGCGCGCTGGCGATCGAACCCGGCGATATGATCACGATCACGGGGGGCGATAAAGACCGCTTCGTCCGCGTTACCGAAATTGGCGATCATGGCGTGCGCGATGTCGATGCGCGCGGCATCGATCCTGATGTCTATGGGCGCGTCGGCGCGCCGGAACGTGCGCCGCGGGTCAAGCCAGCCGTTCAAATCGGCCAGCCGGCAGTGGCATTTCTCGATCTGCCGTTGTTGACGGGTAACGAAGCGCCAGAGATCGGCTACATCGCTGCAACGCAATCGCCGTGGCCCGGCGGCGTTTCGATATATGCCTCGCCGCAGACCTCGGGATATCAATTCAAAGGTTTGGCTGCGGCGTCTGCAACGCTTGGCACAACACTGACCGCGCTGCGCTCTGGCCCAGAGGGCCGGGTTGATCGCGGCAGCACTGTGCGGATCAATGTTTCGTCCGGCATGCTGACGTCGGCGAGCCTGTTGCAAGTTCTGGCCGGCGTCAACACGGCCGCAATCCAAAATGGCAATGGCGATTGGGAAGTGCTGCAGTTTCTTGATGCAGTCCTCGTCGACGTTGCGACGTACGACTTGTCTGGATTGCTGCGTGGCCAGGCTGGAACGGAAACCGCGATGCGCCCGAGCGTGCTGCCAGGGGCAACGTTCGTGTTGTTGAATTCAGCGATTGCTGGCATCCCGCTCGCGCTCAGCGAATTGAAGCTGCCATTTAATTGGCTATGCGGACCGTCAAATCGCGCAATAGGCGATCCATCCTATGTGTCGACGCAACATGCGTTTCAGGGCCTCGGTCAGCGGCCCCTGTCGCCGGTTCGCATCAAGGGCGCTCGGCTCGTCGGGGGCGACCTCTCGATCTCGTGGCTGCGGCGAACGCGCATTGGGGGCGATAGCTGGACGCTGCCGGACGTACCTCTGGCTGAGGATTTCGAACGCTACGAGCTGGACGTAATGGCGGGTGCAATCGTGAAACGAACGATCGTTTCAACGACGACGGCAGCACTCTACACGAGCGCTCAGCAGGTTGCAGATTTCGGTTCGCAGCAGGCTTCAGTGAACGTGCGCATCCAGCAGATGAGCGCGCTTTACGGGCGCGGCGCGGCGCGCGACGCAACGCTTTAAACATTACATAGAGGTTTTGGTCATGCAACAGCCGCCATGGCTCGCTGCCGCTTGGACAGAGTTTGGCGCAACCGAAGGGGAGGGCGCCAGCGATAATCCGACAATCGTACAGTACGCGCATGAAATAGGTCAAGGCTCCGTCGCCCATGACGAGACGGCGTGGTGTGCCGCGTTCGTGGGAGCCATGCTGGCGCGCGGCGAACGGTCTCACACCGGCTCTCTACTGGCGAGATCCTACTTGAACTGGGGCGTTAAACTTTCAGCAGCGCAATTGGGCGCGATTGCCATTCTGCAACGGCCGGACGACTCCAATGCTGGTCACGTCGGGTTTGTCGTCGGGCTGGCAGGCGAGCGCATTTTCCTTCTCGGCGGTAATCAAAGCAATCGCGTTTGCGTGTCGGCATTCGATATTAAAAGAGTTTTGTCGTTGCGGTGGCCCCAAGAGCTGGTGGCGGCTTCGATTGCAAAGTCGTCGGCGTCGACAATCTTCGACCGCTCCCTCAAACATGTGCTCGCGATGGAAGGCGGGTTCGGCGATGACCCTTACGATCCAGGTGGCCCGACCAATCGCGGCATCACTCTGAAAGATTTTGCCGCATGGAGAGGCGTTAGCGGCGATGCGCTTTCCCATGACAGGTTGGTCGATGACTTGAAACGCATTCCAGACGACACGGTGGCCGCAATTTATGCGACGCGTTACTGGCGCCCGGCGTCGTGTTCAAAATTACCCCCGCCCATTGCGCTGATGCATTTCGATGCCGCGGTCAATCACGGTATCGGCGCGGCCAACGCGATGCTGCAAGAGGCGGCGGGGGCGACGCGGGATGGTGTGATCGGGCCGCAGACGTTTGCTGCGGTCATCGGGGTCACGCATTCAACGCTTCTTGATCGCTATGGCGAATTGCGGCGCACGCGCTATCGCAGCCTGTCCACTTTTTGGCGCTTCGGTAAAGGCTGGCTCGCACGCGTCGAGGCGACGCTGGCGGCGGCGCGGGCAGAAATTGCGCCAGCAGAAAACACATCAACACAAGCAAAAGGAGATCAGGATATGAACAGTGGTACCGCAGCTCAGGCCAATGCCAAATGGTGGTTACAGTCGAAAACGATTTGGGGTGCGCTGATCACGGCGGCAGCGACGGTCGTCCCTGTTCTGGGCCCGCTGATCGGGATCGAACTGCCGGGCGAGGTTGTGCGCCAGGCCGGGGAGCAGACCATTTCGGCGGTTCAAGCGCTCAGCGGTTTGTTTGGAACTCTGCTTACAATTTACGGTCGCCTCAGTGCCACCGCGCCATTGGTCCGCATGGCTGTGAGCTTGAAAGTCTAATCGTTGCGCTCTCTCGAGCCCATTTCGTTATTCATGCTGGGTTCAGGCGGCGAGCGGTATCGGATGGGCGGAGGTTCCACGAAATGCTCCGAGCATCCCTTATCATCGCCACAGCTGTGCTAACGGCGTCCAACGCGGTTAAGCCGACGACAGCGGCCTCCGAGTGCGTGGCCGACTGGAGTACGGCGGTGCAAATTGTGGAGAAAGAACAACTGCTGACCGTTGAGCAGGTCGCGGCAGCCCATGCCGGTGCGATACCCGGCAAAATTGTTAAAACCACGCTTTGCCGGGAAAAAGACGGCTTTGTTTACCGGCTTGTCATTCGCAATTCGGCCGGTCAGCTGCAGAATATAGTCGTTGATGCCCAAAATTATGCCGGGTCACCCCGTCAAAACCCTGTTCCTTCCGCAATCAAGCGCTAGAACTTCGCCCCAATGCCCCGGTATAAGGACAGCTGGATTACATTCTAGGACGGGCCAATCACGTGCGCGCACTCGTTGTCGAAGATGACAAAGACTTAAACAGGCAGCTCGTCACAGCGCTGCTGGATGCCGGCTATGCGGTCGATATGGCGACTGACGGCGAGGAAGGTTATTTTCTAGGCGACACCGAACCCTACGATGTTGTGATCCTCGATATCGGCTTGCCGAAAATGGACGGCATTTCAATCCTCGAACAATGGCGCCGCTCCGAACGCAACATGCCCGTCATCATTCTGACGGCGCGTGATCGGTGGAGCGACAAGGTCAGCGGCATGGACGCTGGCGCCGACGACTACATCGCTAAACCCTTCCATATGGAAGAATTGTTGGCGCGCGTCAGGGCGCAGGTGCGGCGCGCCTCCGGGCACGCCAAGGCCGAGATCGAATGTGGTCCGCTGCGGCTCGACACCAAGTCGGCGCGCGTCACGTGCAACGGCGCGCAGGTGAAACTCACCTCGCATGAATTCCGCTTGCTCGCTTACCTGATGCATCACAACGGCCGCGTCGTGTCGCGCACTGAGCTGGTCGAGCATCTCTACGACCAAGATTTCGACCGCGACAGCAACACCATCGAAGTTTTCATCGGCCGGTTGCGCAAGAAAATTCCGGTCGATGTCATTCAAACCGTGCGCGGTCTTGGCTACCGGTTGAGCCAGGAAACTGATGCGGCTTAACTCGCTGGCGTTCCGGTTGTTTGCGACATCAGCAGCCTGGACGATGCTGGTATTGCCGATCGCGGGTTACCTCATTTATTCGCTTTATCGCGACGACGTGCAGCTGAGTTTCGATGCACAGCTCAAAAAGCTTTTGACGGCCGTCACCCTCGACAGCATGAACACCACCGGCGACGAGCCGGTCGTGCCGCAGAACCTTTACGAACCGTTGTTCGAGGTCACGCACTCGGGCTGGTATTGGCAGATCAAGCCGATCGTCGAGAATACCGGACGCAAGCTCGTGTCTCCCTCGCTGGCAACAGAAACGTTGGCGTCGCCCTACGACAAAAAATTCCCCACCGACACCACCGGCACTCGGTGGATGAACGTTCCCGGCCCGACCGGCGAAACAATCCGCATTTTGGAAGTCATTGATACGCCGGGGCACGATCCACAGAAGCCCGAATATTCCATCATCGTCGCTGGTCCGCTTGATTGGCTCGAGGACACGGTTGGCAAATTTCGCAATCGATTAGCCATCGCTTTAACGCTTGTCGGCTCTGGGCTCGTCGTGGTGACGCTATTTCAAGTGCGCTTCGGCCTTCTGCCGCTTCGCCGGATCGAGAACGGACTAGCGGCCATTCGCTCGGGCAATGCTGCCAAGCTCGATAGCCGACTGCCCGCTGAAATCGAACCGCTGCAGGTGGAGCTCAACGCGCTGATCCAATCCAATCAGGATATCGTCGATCGCGCCCGCACTCAGGTCGGCAATCTCGCTCACGCTTTGAAGACGCCGCTCGCCGTCATCACCAACGAAGCTCAAGAAGAGAAAAATCCGTTCGGTGCCAAAGTTTTCGAGCAGGCACAAATCATGCGTGATCAAGTGAGCCACTATCTCGATCGGGCCCGGATGGCGGCAAGCGCTGGCGCCATCGGGCGGGTTACGGCCGTGGAGACCACCGCCGAACCGCTGGTCAGAGCGCTGGAGCGCATCCATCGCGACAAGGATGTTGCGATTACCATGACGGTGGCTCCGGGCGCGAAGTTTCAAGGCGAGAAGCAAGATCTCGAAGAGATGCTCGGCAACTTGCTCGACAATGCCTGCAAGTGGTGCCGTAAACGCGTCTACTTAAATGTCGCTCTGGAGATGCCGGATACCGGCACAAAGCAGCGCCGCCTGCACATTACTGTTGATGACGACGGGCCTGGATTGACGCCCGAACAGCGTGCCAAAATCGGCAAACGAGGAATGCGCCTGGATGAGACCAAGCCTGGCTCCGGGCTGGGGCTGTCGATTGTCAGCGATCTTGCCACGTCTTATCGTGGAGCAATGAGCCTGGCGGCCTCTCCCCATGGCGGTTTGCTCGTTCGCGTTGATCTCCCCGCCATCTGAGTGGCTAATTAGCAACGCCGAGGCGTTGCGGAATTTCCCTTAAGTCCAAAATCCGCCCGAATCGCGATGGTAATCGGCCTTGTGGCGTGCACAATCCCGCGCTACCCAATACCGCACGGGATTAACGCGACGGGAGTTGGCTTGAGGTCAGCTCCACCAAACCAACAGGGGTTGCCCATGCGCGTTGCGCGCGTCTTGATTATTTTTCCGGTCGTCGCAGCGCTCGCAGCGTGCGCGGGAGAAAACTTCAACAAATCTGAAAGCGGCACTGTGCTTGGCGCGGTGGCCGGCGGCGTTGTGGGCAACCAATTCGGCAAGGGTAAAGGCAACGTGCTGGCGACCGTGGCGGGCGCCGTCGTTGGCGGCCTCGTGGGCAGCGAGATCGGCCGCTCGATGGATCAACGCGATCGCCAACTGGCACAAGAGGCAGAATTCGAGGCTCTCGAGCGTGGCAACTCCGGTACGGCGCGGCAGTGGCGCAATCCCGACAACGGACGCTACGGTGAAGTCATACCGAGCAAGCCCTACAAGCGCGGGGCAAATGATTGCCGGGACTACACTCACACGATTTATATGGACGGGCGGCCCCAGCAGATGCACGGAACCGCTTGCCGCAATCCTGATGGCACCTGGCAAAACGTCGGCTGATCCGCTCCTTCGTTCGTGATTATTTTTTGCCGCGGCAATTAAGCTTCGCGAGGAGCCGTATCTTGCGCCTCGCGGGCTGCGCGCCTATTGGCAGGCTTGAGGCAAGATGGGCGTCTCGAGGATCGGCGAATGACGTTTTGGATAGCAGTGGCGTTTTTAGCGGCGGCCGTGACCTACGCCGTGGCGAGACCGCTTGCATCCGGCGCGAACGCGTCGGCGGGTCGAGAGACTGAAGGTCTGGCCGTTTATAAAGATCAGCTGAAGGAAATCGCGGCCGATCAGAAACGCGGATTGTTGTCTGAAGCCGAAGCTGAAGCAACGAGAGCGGAAGTCTCCAGGCGGCTCATCCGGGCTTCGGACGCATCGGCGTCATTGGGCCAGCAAACTCACATAAAAACGTCCCCCCTGATCGCAATTTATTACGCAATGACGCTGGCGCTTCCATTGCTGAGCGTCGCCCTTTACCTGAACTATGGCGCGCCGGGGATGCCAGCACAGCCCTATGCACAGAGATTGAAGTCATCAGCTGATACGGCTAAGGCCGATGACCTCATTGCGCAGGTCGAAGCGCGTCTTAGAGATCATCCCGATGATGGCCGCGGTTGGGACGTTGTGGCGCCCGTGTACATGGCTCAACGCCGCTTCCAAGATGCCGCCGAGGCCTATGCGACCGCGCTGCGCATCTTAGGCGAAACTGCTCCCAGGTTAGAAGGCTTTGCGATGGCGCGGATCCGCGCCGACAATGGTCTAGTGGCCAACGATGCGCGCAAAGCCCTTGAGCGCAGCCTGATCCTTGATGGCAATCGTTTCGAGCCACGCGTTTGGCTGGCTCTGGCCAAAGAGCAAGATGGCGATCTCAGCGGCGCCATAAGCGACTACAAAGCGATGCTTGCAGCAGCGCCCGTCGGCGCGCCATGGCGGAAAGCTGTTGAAGAGCGCATGGTCGGCCTTGCCGCTAAACCGGCCGCGACCGGCAAAGTCGCAGGCGCTCCGACGCCTGCATCACCACCACTGGCAAATGAAGCAGCGCCGTCGCGTCCCGATGCCGCCGCGATTGCAGCGCTTCCTCCAGAAGAGCGCGAGCGCATGATCGGTGCGATGGTGCAAAAATTAGCGGATCGCTTAAAAACGGACGGCAACGATTTGGCCGGTTGGTCAAAACTTATCCGGGCGTATAAGGTGATGGGCCGCAACGATGACGCAGCCAGCGCGCTTGGAGATGCAAAGAAACAGTTCGCGGGTGACGAGAGGGCCGCAGGCGAACTCGATACGCTGGCGCGTGAGATCGACATCAAACAGTGAAAACGAACAAAGGCTGAAACGTATTTATGACCCGCAAGCAAAAACGTGGCGTACTTATAGGCTCTGGTGTGGCGGTGCTGACCGCTGCGGCCATCCTGGTCATGTTTGCCTTGAAAGACAGCGTGGTGTTTTTTCATACGCCGAGCGACATCGTTGAAAAGAAAATTCCGGCCGGCCAGCGTATCCGCCTTGGCGGTCTCGTTTCAGCCGGATCGGTCAAGCGCGGCGAAGGCTTGCGGGTGTCGTTCACGGTCACCGATACTTTGAAAGAAATCCCAGTGATATTCGACAACGTCCTGCCTGATCTTTTTCGCGAAGGCCAAGGCGTGGTGGCTGAAGGTCAGTTAAATGCTGCCGGTGTGTTTGCCGCCGATAGCGTTTTAGCCAAGCACGACGAGAATTACATGCCGCCCGAGGTCAAGAAGTCGCTGGAGGCGCGCGGCGTCAAACTTGGTGCGAGTGCGCAAACTGGTTCAACCGTCAAATAGAGGCTGCTGCTGACGTGATCACGGAGTTTGGACATTTTGCGCTGATCCTGGCCCTGCTTGTGGCCGGCGTCCAAACCGTCATTCCAGCTTACGGCGCGCGAGCCAGAGACGCTAGACTGATGGCGGTCGGTGAGCCCGCGGCACTGGCTCAGTTGTTTCTGATCCTGATCGCGTTTCTAGCTCTCACGCATGCCTATGTGACGTCGGACTTCTCGGTCGCCAATGTCGAGGCGAATTCGCATTCGACCAAGCCGCTGATGTATAAAATCGCAGGCGTCTGGGGCAATCACGAAGGCTCGATGCTGCTGTGGGTTTTGATCCTCGCCGTCTTCGGTGCAGCCGTCGCGGCATTCGGCAATAATTTGCCAGCGACGCTGAAAGCCAATGTCCTGTCGGTGCAGGCCTCGATCGCCCTGGCGTTCCTGCTGTTCATGCTACTGACATCAGATCCATTCCAGCGTCTTGATCCAGCGCCCGCCGATGGCCGCGGTCTCAATCCCATTTTGCAAGACCCGGCACTCGCATTCCATCCGCCCTTTCTTTACACGGGCTATGTTGGGTTCTCGATTGCATTTTCGTTTGCGATCGCCGCCCTCATCGAAGGCCGCATCGATGCTGCCTGGGCGCGCTGGGTTAGGCCGTGGACGCTTGCTGCTTGGATGTTTTTGACCATCGGCATCGCCATGGGATTGTGGTGGGCTTACTACGAATTGGGCTGGGGCGGCTGGTGGTTCTGGGATCCGGTCGAGAACGCTTCGTTCATGCCGTGGCTGGCGGGCACTGCGCTGATCCATTCGGCGCTTGTTATGGAAAAGCGCGAGGCTCTGAAAGTCTGGACGATCCTGCTGGCAATCGTGACATTCTCGCTATCGCTGATGGGTACGTTCATCGTTCGATCCGGCGTCTTGACGTCGGTTCACTCGTTTGCCGTCGATCCGGCGCGCGGCATTTTCATTCTCGCAATTCTGACGATTTTTACGGGCGGCGGATTTGCGCTCTTCGCTCTGCGCGCCAAGGATCTGCGCCTGGGCGGCACGTTCGCCCCGATCAGCCGCGAGGGCGCGCTCGTGCTCAACAACGTGTTGCTGGTCACAGCGGCGGCAACGGTACTGGTTGGCACGTTGTACCCGCTCGTTTTGGAAGCTTTGACGGGTGATAAAATTTCCGTCGGGCCGCCGTTCTTCAACATGACCTTTGTGCCGCTGATGGTGCCGTTGCTGCTGGCATCGCCATTCGGGCCGATGCTGGCTTGGAAGCGCGGCGATCTTTTGGGTGTCGCTCAGCGCTTAATGTTCGCCCTCGGCCTTGCGGTCGTGGCTGCAATTGCTGCCTTGGCCATTTTCCACCGTGGCCCTTGGCTCGCGCCGCTCGGCATTGCGCTCGGCGTCTACGTCATGGGTGGCGCACTTTCTGAATGGCTTTATCGCATCAAGTTTGGCTCATCTGCGCGCGATGAAGTGACCCGCCGCGCTGTGAACTTGCCACGCTCCGCCTACGGAACCCTGTTGGCGCATTTCGGCATCGGCCTGATGGTTGTCGGCATTGTCGCCACGACCGCGTATCAGACCGAGCGTATTCTTGTGATGAAGCCCGGCGACCAGATCGATGTCGCTGGATACGCTCTGAAGTTTATCGGCGTCTCGCCAAACCGGGGGCCGAACTACAAAGAAGACACTGGCCGGTTTGAAGTCTCGCGGGGGGCAAGCACTCTCGCCGTTCTGGAGCCCTCCAAACGAATCTACGATGCGCCGCCTTCCGCCACGACAGAGTCCGGCATCGATGCGACCTGGCGCGGCGATCTCTACGTCGTGATCGGCGACGATCAGGGCGCTGGCGCCTATGCGGTCCGCGCTTATTTCAATCCGTTGGTACGATTTATCTGGCTTGGCGCGCTGATCATGTTCGCAGGCGGCGGCATATCGTTGACAGACCGCCGCTTACGGGTCGGAACTCCAACTAAGAGCCGCGCTGTCGTTGCTTCTGCGGCGGAATGAATTTGACCATGGCAACGACCTTTGCGAAAACGAAACTGTGCTGCTTGAGTTTCATGTGCGCATGCCTGTTGAGCATGAGCGCCGCGCTCGCCGTCCAGCCCGATGAAATTTTGAGCGATCCGGCACTTGAGGGCCGCGCCCGGGCGCTGAGCGCAAATTTGCGCTGCCTCGTCTGCCAAAACCAGTCGATCGACGATAGCAACGCTCCGCTCGCGCGCGATTTGCGGCTGTTGGTGCGCGAGCGCCTGAAGGCCGGCGACGATGATCGTTCGGTCATCAGTTACGTGGTGACGCGCTACGGTGATTTTGTTTTGTTGCAGCCGCCGTTCAAACTATCGACCCTGGCCCTGTGGGCGGCGCCGCTCATCGTTCTGCTCAGCGCTATCTGGTTTGCCGTAAGCGCGGGTTCGCGCCGCCGCGATATTCCAGACGCTGGACGTTCTCTAACGGTGAATGAACAGCAAAAGCTCGAAGCCCTTATGCGTGACGACCCCTCCATCCGGCCTTAAGGTCGGCGAGGCGCTAAGCGTGTGCTGGATGTTCTCGATGCGTTTGCCCAGCGGTGAATTTCGAGAGGTAGAGCGCGGCGGATAAGCCCCGTCGAAGGCTGTCCCGCTCTGCTTTCGAATTTTTCGATCGCAGCCTCCAAGTCTGGGGTGAGTTGCCCTCGAAGCGCTCCGCGATAAAATCCAAGCTCGGTCAGATCTGCTTCAAGCGCCCGGACTTCCTTGGGCGTCGCCAGTAAATGCCGACCTTTTAATGTGTCGACCGCTTGCGCGAATTGCTCCTTTGAAACGCCCGTGTTCGCTATCGCCTCGCTCATTTCCTTACCGTGCTGGCCGGTCGTGGAAATTGTCTCGCGCGCGAGCATGTACGTACCAACGTTGATCGCGATGACCTCCGGGCCGCTTGGAGCATTGATGAGCAATGGCGAGCCTGAAGATCCCCCGCCGGTATCGCAATCGTGAAATACAACGCCGCCTGGGTTTTTGAAATCACGGCTGATCGTTGCCTCGTCTGCCGAGGCAAACGTTCTTGGCAAGCCGCATCGGCGGCTCAGCATCAATCCGGGCTCTGAGATGTCCCGGTGGATGGCAACTTCGTAGACGCCGCCTGCCTGTGCGACGGCTTCAATGTCAGCGGAAGAGCTTTCTGTGAAAGCTAGTCCGCCGTCGCGGCATACCGGCCGAGCGAGCCGAGCGACAGCCCAATCATCTGCGGCGGCGATGGGCGGCGTGACGGAAAGATTGCGCGTGCCCGAGAGGACATGCTGCGCCGTACTCCTAGTTGGCAGTCCTGCCAACGAAGACAACTCGCCGCTCAGTTCGAATTGAATTTGGGTAAGATCGGGCTTGGCCGAAACCGCCGTTCCAAACAAGCAGTGGCTGGCGGTCACGATGATATCGGGGGCGGCGCAAAAAGCGGTGCACACTGCGCCCGTGCGCCGGGATGACAGAATGCCGATTTTTTTCGCGAGCGCGCTTTCATCGCCAGAGAGTTTGGTGCGCTGATCTGTGCCAAACACGGCGACCCGGGTATAACCCGGTTTGTCATCTTGCGCGCGCGGGAGCGCCTGGAACGCGATGGCTGTGGCAGTCCATAGTATTGATCCCAGCGTAATGGTTATGAAAATCCGGGCACGCGCCATCGCAAACACTTTCACTGGACTGGACTGGCCCCGAGACTGGCCCCGGATTGGCCGCGAGACTGGCCGAGGGCCTCGCCTTGAGCGACATTACGAACAGTTAAGCCCGCCGAAATGGTGCGGTAACCCGGCCCCTCTTAACTGTTGCTGCAAGGCCAAAGAGGCCTTTGTTCAACTGGAGGATACGAATGCGCTTTTCGCCTCGGTCTTCGACCACTCTTGATAGTTCGGCTGCAAAGACCGAGCCAACGACGGGTCGTGCAGGCAACATGCGGACTGCGGCGGTCGTCGCGTTCGCAACTGCTGGTGTTTTAGGATTAGGTTTCGCTGGTCAGCAGTCACCGGTTTTCGCCGAAGTGAAGGCTGGCGCGACGGTTGAGACACCCTTTGGGCGCGCTCCGCTGTCGTTTGCAGACCTCGTCGATAAAGTGAAGCCTTCGGTCGTTTCCGTTTCCGTCGTCAACGACGGTGGCGGTGCCAAAATGGCTGATAAAGGTGGCGGTCCAGGCCAGGGCGGCGGCCCAGGTGGTAATAAGGGTGGCAAGAATTTCACCATTCCCGAGCTACCCGAAGATCACCCGCTGCACGACTTCTTCAAAAATCTACCTAAGGATTTTGGCCAAGGCCAGCCCGAGGGTGGTGCCAAGCCGCGTCCCACAATGGGGCAAGGTTCTGGTTTCTTGATTTCGGCTGACGGGTACCTGGTGACCAACAATCACGTCATCGATGGCGCGACCAAAATTCAAGTCAGCTTCGATGAGAACGTCAAATACGATGCCAAACTTGTTGGTACCGATCAGCGTACCGACATAGCACTGCTGAAAATCCAGAGCGATAAGACATTCGCATTCGTGAAACTTGCCGACAAAGATCCCCGTGTTGGCGATTGGGCTTTGGCGGTTGGCAATCCGTTCGGATTAGGCGGCACAGTGACGGCTGGCATCGTCTCGGCTCTGGCGCGCGATATCGGCTCGGGCCCTTATGATTATCTCCAGATCGATGCTGCCGTAAACCGTGGCAACTCAGGTGGCCCAACTTTCAATCTCGAAGGCGAAGTCATTGGCGTCAACACGGCGATCTATAGCCCATCTGGCGGCAGCGTCGGCATCGCGTTCGCGGTTCCGGCTAAGACTGTCAAAGAAGTGGTTCAGCAACTTAAATCGGGTGGTACGGTCAGTCGCGGTTGGCTCGGCGTTAAAATTCAAAACGTCGACGACGATACGGCCAACAGCCTCGGCTTGACGGCATCGAAAGGTGCGCTGGTCAGCGAAGTTACCGCCAATGGACCGGCAGCTACTGCGGGTATCAAGACACAAGATGCCATTCTGCAGATTAATACGGACAAGATCAACGACAGCCGCGACTTGGCCCGCAAGATTGCAGAGTTCACGCCGGACACGATGGTTGACGTTAAGGTTTGGCGCAACAATTCCGAGCAGACGATAAAAGTGAAGCTCGGTTTGTTCCCAAACAGCGGCGATCCGATGAAGCCGGACGGCGAGAAGTCTTCGCCATCGTCCTCCTCGCTCGAACTCAGCCAACTCGGTATCACGTTGATGCCGGCGCGTGCTGGCGGCACCAAAGAAGGCGTGGCCATTGCCGAGGTCGATCCTCAGTCGGACGCTGCAGAAAAAGGCCTGAAGGCTGGCGACGTGATCATGGAAGTATCCGGCCAGCCGGTCGCTGCTCCAGACGATGTTGTCGGTGGTGTCAAGAAGGCTCAAGAACTGAAGCGCTCTGCCGTTCTTCTGCACATTAAGTCTGGCGATCAAAAGCGGTTCGTCGCCGTCCAGCTTAAAGATAAGAAGGGCTAAGCTTAGGTTTGCAGTCCAATTAAACTGGCGGTCGGCCTCTTGGATTAAGAGGTCGGCCGTCTCGACGTTCGGTACCGAAGGCGTTAGATACTGTTGCAGTCCAACGATAGGTGAGCTGAAGCCATGCGCCTTTTGGTGATAGAGGACGACCGCGAGACAGCGCAGTTTCTGCAAAAATCTTTGAAAGAAAACGGCCATACCGCCGATCTCGCAGGCGATGGCGAACAGGGGTTGTCGCTCGCTGATGACGGCCTCTACGATGTTCTCATCGTCGATCGGATGCTGCCGCGCCTCGATGGATTGTCGGTCATCAAATCGTTGCGCTCCAAAGGTAACCGCACGCCTGTTTTAATATTGTCTGCCCTAGGCGAAGTCGACGACCGGGTGAAAGGTCTACGCGCCGGCGGCGATGATTATCTGACCAAACCTTATGCGTATTCCGAATTGCTGGCACGCGTTGAAGCCTTGGGTCGGCGCGCGGTGCCCGAAGAGCAGCAAACGCGCTATACCGTTGGTGATCTGATTTTGGACCGGCTGTCGCACAGGGTCTCGCGCAATGGCGAATCTATTTTATTGCAGCCGCGTGAATATCGCCTGCTCGAATATCTAATGCAGCACGCCGGCCAAGTGGTCACACGCACGATGTTGCTCGAGCACGTTTGGGATTATCATTTCGATCCGCAGACCAACGTCATCGATGTCCACGTCTCCAGGCTCAGAGCCAAGATCGACAAAAACTTTGAAAAGCCTCTGCTGCACACCGTGCGCGGGGCGGGATACACAATTCGTGACGGCGCTGCTTGAACGCCCCCACAGGGTCTTTCTGACAACCGCATTCAGGTTGACGGCAGCGGCTGTTGTTTTTTTCCTTGTCGCTGCGGCAACGATTGCCGGCTTGCTGTTTTGGCAGAGCAACAAAATTCTGACAGGCCAAGTGCTGACGACGCTCAAGGCCGAAGCGCAAATTCTGAAAGCCGAATTCGCAGGCGGCGGCGTCGAAAGTTTAACCGCTACAATCTCTGCTTCAAGCCAAACGGAAGGTCCGGGATTATATTTCCTGGCTGATGCTCGCGGCCTAAAGCTCGCTGGCAACCTCGCGCGCGTGCCACCGGAACTCGATGGCGGCCAAGGCGGTGTTTTTAAATACACCGTCGAGCGCGACGGTGGTGGCACGCCCCGGCTCGCTGTCGCCATTCCCGTCGACGTCGGCCGCGATGCCAAACTTCTCATTGGCCGCGATATCGAAGATCAGCGCGCTTTTGCCGATACCATGAAGAATGTTTTTCTGATCGGCTTTGGTGCCATCTCGCTCCTTGGTATCTTAGGCGGTTTGGTCATCAGCCGGCTCGTTCTGGCGCGGATGGAAGCGATTACTGCGACCAGCAAATCGATCATGGAGGGTGATCTATCGCGCCGCATTCCGATCGACGGCCGTGGCGGCGAGCTGGATGGTCTGGCTGAAAACCTCAACGACATGCTGGACCGCATCGAAGGTCTGATGAGCGGCTTGCGCGAAGTGTCAGACAATATCGCCCACGATCTCAAGACGCCCCTGAACCGCTTGCGCAATTCAGCCGAAGCCGCTCTGCGCGACCCGCGCGGCAGCGAGGCTTATCGCGAGGGGCTTGAGCGCACGATTGAAAAATCCGACGACCTCATCAAAACGTTTAATTCGCTGTTGCTCATAGCGAGGCTTGAAGCAGGCCCATTGCAAGACAGTCTCGAGCAGTTCGATCTGAGCTCTCTCGTCGACGACGTGGCCGAGCTTTATATGCCGGCTGCTGAGGAGGAAGGTTTTCTCCTCACCGTTGAAACGGAAAAGGGCATGGAGGTGTTGGCCAATCGCCAGCTTCTCGGGCAAGCTCAGGCCAACCTCATCGACAATGCGATCAAGTATTCGCGTGGCGGCCAGCCTGGAAGTGCCATCACCGTGATTGCAAAGCGGGCCGCCAACAAAGACATTGAAATTTCCGTTGCCGATCACGGGCCAGGGATCTCAGATAAAGATCGCGAGCGGGTTCTGAAGCGCTTCGTGCGCTTGGAAGAAAGTCGCACCAAACCCGGCACCGGCTTGGGTCTCAGCCTGGTCGCGGCCGTCGCACGCCTGCACGGCGGACGCTTGCGGCTTGAAGATAATCATCCCGGACTTAAGGTCGTCTTCTCGTTGCCAGCGCGCATCGCCGTGGCGCCGGTCAAACGATCGTTGGAGTTGCACGGCGCAGCGACATAGGTGGCGATGACAGCGGCTGCTGCAAGCGCGCTTTGGCAACGCATCACCGAGACGCCGCGCTGGCTTCCCGGCGGCCTGGGCGCATCGGCGTTCGGTGAACTTCTGCACAAGGCCCGCGAAGGCGGCGTTTCGGGTCAGCGGCTCGATATCCTGCGCGACCAAAACGTCAACGATCTGTTGACGGGCATGTTCGAGGGTTCGCCGTTCCTCACCCAACGCGCAATGCGTGATGTGCCAGCTTTTTTACTGATGCTCAGTGAGCCCCCGGAAGAAACATTCCTCGCCGCGTTGGCGACACTCAAATCTGACATTGCAAATGCCCCCGACAGCGCAGTGCTGAAAAGCGTTATGCGTCGGTTTAAAAACTCCGTGTCGTTGCTGTGTGCGTTGTGCGATCTGGCTGGTGTCTGGCCGGTGATGACGGTGACGCGCGTTTTATCCGAGGCCGCAGACGCGGCTGTGTCGCAAGCGGTGCGCTGGCTATTTATCCGGGCTTGCAGGGCGGGTGAGTGGATCGGCGAGGCCAGCGACGACCCGGCCAGCGTTTCTGGCTACTTTGTGTTGGCGATGGGCAAGCTCGGCGCATTCGAACTCAATTACTCAAGCGACATCGACCTCATCGTGTTCTTTGATCGCAATCGTGCGCGCTATGCTGGCAAGGCCGATCTCCAGACATTTTATGTGCATCTGACGCGAGATTTGGTGGCCTTGCTGCAAGAACGCACGCTTGACGGTTACGTCTTTAGAACTGACTTGAGACTACGGCCGGATGCAGGCGCCACGCAGATCGCTCTGTCGACAGTTGCCGCGTACGGTTACTATGAAACGGTCGGACAAAACTGGGAGCGCGCCGCCTTTATCAAAGCGCGGGTGTGCGCGGGCGACTTTCAATCCGGCCATCAATTTCTCAACGAGCTGTTGACATTTATCTGGCGCAAATATCTCGACTACGCGGCGATCGCCGATGTGCACGCAATGAAGCGCCAAATCCAAACGCACCGGCGGCTCGATGGTATCGCTGTCTCCGGGCAGAACATCAAACTGGGTAGCGGGGGCATCCGCGAGATCGAATTCTTCGTGCAGACGCAGCAGTTAATTGCGGGCGGCCGCCAACCCGACTTGCGTGGACCCCAGACGCTGCAGGTTTTGGCGGCGCTCGGCGCACGCGGCTGGGTCAGCTCTGAGGTCGTTGACGAGCTCAACTACGCTTACAAATTCTTGCGCCGTTTGGAGCACCGGCTGCAAATGGTCGCCGATGAGCAGACCCACGAGATGCCGCGTGACAACGCTGGCGTGCGGCGCATCGCGCGCTTTAGCGGTTACGAAGACGTTGCAAAATTCGAGCGTGACCTGACGCGCGTGCTGGAAGCCGTCCAGCACCACTACGCGAGCCTGTTTGAAAGTGCGCCGTCACCGCTGCATCAAGGTCGCGATATGGTGTTCGCTGGCGCGACCGATGATCCGGGAACTCTCGCAGAACTTGATCGTCTGGGCTTTTCTCAACCCGCTCAAGTCTTGGCAATCGTGCGCGGATGGCACCACGGCCACGCGTCCGCCATGCGGTCGGAACGCGCGCGCGAACGCTTAACCGAAGTTCAACCAGATTTGATTGCCGCCCTTGCCGATACCGTTGATCCCGATGCCGCCATCGCTGGCTTTGACCGTTTTTTGTCAGAGCTGCCAGCTGGCATCCAGCTTTTTGCGCTGTTGAAAGCCCACACTGCCTTGATGAGGCTACTCGCGAACATCATGGGATCGGCGCCGCGCCTAGCCAGCATTCTTTCCCGCCGCACACGGTTGTTGGACGCGGTGCTTGATCCGCAAATTTCCGTCGCCAGCATCGATGCCGTCGAACTTAACCACCAGATTGCGGAATCGTTTGCCGAAGTGCACCGGACAAAACCGGGAGATGCAACGCAAGAGATCCTCGACCGCGCGCGCGTCATCGGCCAAGAGCAAAACTTTCTCGTCGGCGTGAGCGTTTTGACCGGCGCGGTGACGACAGAAAACTTAGGCCGCGCTTACGCTGCAATCGCCGATAGCATGGTTGGCGCGTTGCTGGCTGAGGTGTCTCAAACGCTGGAGCACGATCATGGCCGCGTGCCCAGCGGCGAAGCGGTCGTCATTGCTTTTGGCAAACTCGGCAGCCGGGAAATGACCGCCGCTTCCGATCTCGATCTCATGGTCGTCTACGACTTTGAAGATGGCGCTGTGCAATCGGACGGGCCGCGCCCGCTGGCACCCAGTCATTACTACACGCGGCTGACGCAGCGGTTGATCAATGCACTGTCGGCACCTACTTCTGAAGGCGCGCTCTACGACGTCGATATGCGGTTGAGGCCATCTGGTCAAAAAGGGCCGCTTGCCACCAAGTTATCGAGTTTCGTTGCCTATCAGGAGGGCGAGGCCTGGACTTGGGAGCACATGGCATTGACGCGCGCCCGTGTCATCGCCGGGCCCGAACGGTTGCAGGCCAAGACCGAAAAAGCGATCCGCGATGTTTTGGTCCGGCGCCGCCAACGGTCGCAGATTGCCCAAGACGTGTCCGATATGCGCGCGCGTATCGTGATGGAGAAGGGCACCTCGGACATCTGGAATTTGAAACAGGTTCGCGGCGGCCTCGTCGATCTGGAGTTCATCGCTCAGCATCTGC
Source organism: Hyphomicrobium sp. (assembly GCA_031367425.1). GTDB lineage: Bacteria > Pseudomonadota > Alphaproteobacteria > Rhizobiales > Hyphomicrobiaceae > Hyphomicrobium_B. Next base: position 48,966 of record JANLPU010000060.1, on the reverse strand, counting down.
AACTTGTCAGCGCTGCAGACTTTCCCGTCGTCCTGGACACCTCGACGTTGGCCAGCCTGCTCAAGCTCGGGCAAGCGGGTGTCATACCTATGGAGCAAGCTATAGGGCTTTGCCGAGCCGGTCAGTTGTTGCACGACCTCGGCCAGATTGTGGGGCTTTGCTCGAGCCAGCCCTTCGATCCGGCGACCGCGCCGAACGGTATGAAAGCGCTGCTGGTTGCGGCAGGGCAGGCGCGGGATTTTGAGGCTTTAGAACAGGCTCTCAAGGCGCAATTGTTGATCATAAGTCGTGCCTTCGATACTCTTGTCGGCTAGATTTGCAGGGTCCGCGACGGATCGCGACGCTTCAACCGTTATCTGCACAACTGAGTAGAATTGTTAGGTCCGCGCTACGATCCGATGGCCGGTCGTAGATGCCAATGTTAGGGGCAATGGCATCGGCGATGCCGAGGGCGCAGGTGGCAGCAAGACGAATAGAGAGCCGTCATGGGGTTCAACTGGCGGCCGTTGGCGAAGGCCCCGGCGGCGAAGAACGGTTGCTCGTTGCGCAGACGAGCAAAGGCGACGCGTCTGCGTTCAAGGAATTGGTTGACCGGCATTTATCTGGTGCGCTGTCAGTCGCACGGCGGATGCTGGGCGACGATGCTGAAGCTGAAGACATCGCGCAGGAAGCATTTTTGAGAATGTGGAAGTCGGCTGCCACGCTTGAAGTTGGACCCGCTGGCGTCAAGCCGTGGCTGCGGCGTGTCGTATCGAATTTATGTATCGACCGGGCGCGCGTTCGCGTTCGGCTGAAAGTGACAGACGATGTGCCCGAAGTGGCCGATGCGCCGCGCCAGTTGGCGAACCTTGAGGACGAGGAGTTGCGTCAGCGTGTCGATCGCGCTTTGCAGTCTTTACCCGAGCGCCAGCGGTTGGCATTGACGCTCTTCCATTACGAAGGCATGAGCCAAATAGAGATTGGCGATCAGATGGAAATATCCGACGAGGCCGTCGAGAGCTTATTGGCGCGGGCGCGGCGGCAGATGAAAGTGGCGTTGAAACCGGAATGGCAAGGTCTCGTCAGCGGCAGCGAGACCAAAGGCATATCAAACGTCAAGACACCTGAAAATGGACATCACGGATGAGCACGGCACCCGACACAACGACGATCAAACTGCTGGTGGCGACGTTGGAGAGTTTCGGCGCCGATAGAACGCGCTGGCCGGTGCATGTCAGACGCGATCTATCAAGCTTGATCGCTGACAATCAAGATGCGCAAAGACTGGTGGCGGAAGCCGCAGCGCTCGATCATCTGCTCGATCTGGCGCCGCGCGTTTCGCTCGCAGCCAAATCGGCTCTGGCGGAAAGGATCGTTGCCCAGACGGCTCTCGCGAGAGCCTCGCAGATCTCGCAACGAAGCGGCTTTGGCCGACCGCTATCGCGGAAAGATAATGCTTACGCGGGAATGGCGCTGGCGGCGTCGTTGATGCTCGGGGTGCTCGCGGGCTCACAACAAGGCTTAGCGCCAACGTTGCAAGAGGTTGCGGCATCGGCTGGGTTGGAAAGTGCGGCTTCGGGCGGCCAGATCGCAACGTCGAGCGACGACAGCTTCGGGCTCGTATCTGAGGATCTGTTATGAGCGTTGAGATGCCACAAACTGACAAGCCGCCAGTCAACAGACTGCGGCGCTTTCTCATCGCCTCGCTGGCGATCAATCTTTTGCTTGTCGGGGCGGCGTTGGGTGCCTTTTGGCGAGCCCGCCACCATGGCTTTCCAGCCTTCGGCAATGACCTTGGCATGATGGGTTTTGTGCGACAGCTTCCAGACGACCGCCAACCTGCCATTCGCGATCAACTGACAACGGAACGGCAAACCTTGCGGCCCTTGCGGCGCGAGGTGCGCGAGACGTGGAATGCCGCCAATGCGGAGTTGGCTGCAGAACCTTTCGATAAGGAGAAGCTCCAAGCAGCGATGGTCAAGTCGCGTAACACCGCTGCAAAGTTTGACGAGGCGATATCCACCGCGCTTGTTGCAATCGCCGAGAAATTGTCGCCGACAGAACGCAAGTTGCTGAAAGAGTGGCGGGATCGTCACCGACCGCATGGTTTTGCGATGCACGGCCATAAAGGCGGGCGCGATAAAGTGGAGGGCGGTGGTGAGCCAGCTGATACGAAAGGCGACGACAAGGAATAAATGTCAATTCCCGGCGCGCTGAAAGAAATCGGTTTGGCTAGCGCGGGCAAATAGCGCGCTGGCGCGCCAGACGGACGAGGTCTCTCCATCGTCGACATTGAAATGGCTGGCGCCACAAAGTTCAACCAGTGTGCGAGCAAGCATGATCGCAAAGCTGTCGGAGGTGGCGCGCTTGGCCGGGTCGCGACCGGTCAACATCACCGCCAGATCGATTTCGCCGCCTGTGCCGTCAAGCCCAATGCTTAGATTGGCACCGAGGCCGGCGACGGCAATGGCTTCGCTGACGAGGTTGATTAAGATCTGACGCAGCGTTTGTCCTTCGACGACGATATCGACGTCGGCGGGGACCGAGCACGCGACGGTTATGCCGGCGGCACTCAAGGCGCGCGCATGAAAGGCGAGGGCCGCTTGCGCGGCGGTCAGCAAGCAGGCAGAGGCGTCTGAGCCGCGCCGCTCAGGGGCTGTCAACAAGGCCGTGATGGCGAGAGCGTCTTCAGCGGATTTCAAAAGCTGGCGGCCGCTGGTGTGAATATCCTGCGCGTAGGCTTGATAGTGGCTTGAGCCCAGCGGTCCGAAGGTTTCGTTGCTCATCAGTTCTGAAAATCCCAGAACCGCGTTGAGCGGCGTTCTCAATTCGTGGCTCATGTGCGCGGTGAGCTTTGCCCAGGTCGCTAGATCGGTGCCGGGATGTGGCGCACGCGCCAAGAGCTCGGCAATGCGCGGCGCGGCGCGCGTCAGCGGAACCGATTGCAACGAGCGTGCCGACTGTTGGCGAGCGCTCTTGACATTCCCGAAAGTTCTGTTTAGCGCGGCATCCCAAACCCCCATGGCGATCAGCGCGAAGAGGGTGCCAGCGAGCAGCAAGATCGTCGAGAGATATTCGGCGGACATGTTTGGCGCGGCGATTCCAACGCCCGTGAGAAACGCGGCCAGTGCCACGCAGGCCCCGCGTTTGCCGTCGCCCTTTCCAATATACAACAAGATGTTAACAGTTGGGATGTGAGCTACGGCCAGCGCCGTGCTGGGCGCAAAGCTACGCCATTGAGTGGCGGACGATGTCCAAGCCATGCTCAGTCCCTTCCAAAATGTAGTGGTATATTCGCCCCCGCGCGAAACCCACGAACGCGGATTCCGAATCACAAGATCAGCATCGCTGATTTGCGACTGAGCTGTCGAGGGAGATTAAATGCCGACAATGGTGATTCCGGCAAAATCGTGGCGAGGTGTCCTACTTTGGATTCAACCCTCGAGCATCCGGCCGACGATCTCGCCGGCATCGCGTGACAAACTTGGCGCTTGCGCGATGCGCTCGAGCGCCGTTTTCGCCAGCGCGCGGCGGCGCGGTTCCAGAGATTTGTAGCTGCGAAACGCGCCTGAAAGCCTGGCTGCCACTTGCGGGTTGAGCCGGTCGATTTCGATGATTTTGTTGGCGACGAACTCATAGCCCGCGCCATCGGGCCGGTGGAACTGAACCGGGTTAGACATTGCGAACGATCCGATCAGCGCTCGCACCTTGTTAGGCGTTGCCAGCGCGAACAGAGGATGCGCTGTTAATCGGTCGACGGTGTCGAGCGTCGACGGCAGCCGCGATTGAGCCTGCACGGCAAACCACGTGTCGATCACGAGATGATCGGTTTGCCATCTGTCGAAGAAGTGTTCGAGTGCCTCTTGCCGCTCGGGACAATCATGGCCGGCGAGCAGAGCCAGTGCGCAAGCAGCGTCCGTCATGTTGCTGGCTTGGACATAGTGCGCTTTGAGACGCTCGTGCTCGCTTTGCCCGCCGCGGCTAGCCAGCAGGCCGAGGGCTGCGTTGCGATAGGCCCTGGAGCCTGCACTTTGGGCATCTGGCGAGAAGAGTGCCGCCTTGGCAGCGGGCGCGCAGATTTTCTCCAGCACGTCAGAGAGTTCGTGCGCGGTTGCCACGGCGAGCGCGCGATGGGCGATTTCAATCGCTGCGGGATCGACGTTGCTGCCTTTTTCGCGCGCGATGTCCGATTGCGATGGCAGCTTCAGAACTTCCGCCTTGTAGGCATCGTCGAGAGAGGTATCGCGTAGCGTCGCGGCAAGCGCGCGGCCGTAGCTCGTCAAGTTCGGTGGCGCCCGTCCTGCCTCTCGAGCCTCGACGGCCGACAGGATCGTGCGCGTCGCATAACGGTTAGCCGCTTGCCAGCGATTAAACAGATCGCTGTCGTTGGTCATCAGGAATTCGATGTCGCTATCGCTCTGGTCCATCGTGACGTTGACGGGGGCTGAAAATCCGCGCAGCAGAGAGACGACGGGTCTGGATGAAATGCCCGTGAAGCGGAACGTCTCACTGCGGTCGCGAACCATGACGACGCCATCTTCAACGGCCGTGCCATTTTCAAGCACCAGCGCCAGATCGTTGCCGTTTTCTCCGATGAGCCCGAGGCGAAGTGGAATATGCAGCGGCTCTTTTTTGGCTTGCCCAGGCGTTGGCGCGAGCGATTGCTGGACGGTGAGTTCGGCGGTTTGGGCTCGGCTGTCGTAACGCATGTCGCAGACGAGTTCGGGCGTTCCGGCTTGGCTATACCAAAGCTTGAAGTGCGTTAGGCTCACGCCGCTCGCGTCTTCAAAACAGGCGATGAAGTCTTCGATCGTTGCAGCATCGCCGTCGTGGCGTTCGAAATAAAGATCCATGCCGGCCCGGAATTTGTCGGCCCCCAAAATCGTTTCGATCATGCGAACGAGTTCGGCGCCTTTTTCGTAAACCGTTGGCGTGTAGAAATTGTTGATCTCGATATAGCTCTCGGGGCGCACGGCGTGGGCGAGGGGCCCTTGGTCTTCCGGGAACTGAAATGCTTTCAGTTGGCGCACGTCGGTAATGCGCTGGACGGTGCGGTTGCGCTCGTCGGCTGAAAATTCCTGGTCGCGGTAAACGGTCAGGCCTTCCTTCAGGCACAGCTGGAACCAGTCGCGGCAGGTGATGCGATTGCCGGTCCAATTGTGGAAATATTCGTGCGCGACGACACTTTCGATCGCCTCATACATCGTGTCGGTCGCCGTTTCGGTGGAGGCCAGGATCAGCCGGTCGTTGAATATATTGAGACCCTTGTTTTCCATCGCCCCCATGTTGAAGTCAGAGACTGCAACGATGTTGAACACATCCAGATCGTATTCACGGCCAAATCGTTTTTCGTCCCAAGCCATCGATCGCTTCAAGGCGTCCATCGCCCAGTGGGCGCGACTCTCCTTGCCGTGCTCGACGTAGATTTTAAGAGCGACGTCGCGTCCCGAAATCGTTTTGAAGTTCGAAGCGACGGATGACAGGTCGCCGCCGACGATGGCGAACAGGTAGCAGGGTTTAGGAAACGGATCTTTCCACACGGCATAGTGGCGCTGGCCGTTGTCGAGCGTGCCGCGCTCGATGGGGTTGCCGTTGGCCAAGAGAACCGGGGCTTGCGTGAGGTCGGCTTCCAGGCGCACCGAGTAGACTGAGAGCACGTCCGGCCGGTCGAGGAAATACGTGATACGGCGGAAGCCTTGCGCTTCACACTGCGAGCAGTAGACGCCGCGCGAACGGTAGATGCCTTGCAAAGCGGTGTTGCCTTGCGGGTTGACGATGGTTGCGATGTCGAGCGTGAACGGTTCGGAGCGGGCAGCCTTGAGCGTCAGACCGGTCTCGTCGCGCGTAAAGTCGAGGCCGTCTTTAAGCTCTTGGCCGTCGAGTGAAATTTTTTCCAACTCGAGATGCTCGCCGTCGAGCCGCAGAAGAGCCTCACCCTTCGACGCTTTTGGATTGCGCCTGACTTTCAGCTTTGCCAACACCCGCGTCCGCGTCGGATCAAGCGCGATCTTGAGATCGACTTTATCGATCAGATATTCGGGTGGAGAGTAGTCTTGCAATAAAATGGAGCGAGGCGTGTCGGTCTTCATGGCAGGTGCGCACCCTTGGCCGGTCGTGGGAGACGATGTTTCAAGCGATGTTCGGGATCGGTCGGCAAAGCGAACCCGATCATCCAACCCGGTGTCTGAACTCATCGTAGCCGAAAGAGCGCAGCACGGTGTAGTTCGATTTTTCGTCGAGCAGTCCGAGATCTGGCAGCGGCACGCCGTTGAAGGTGTTGTTCTTCACGAATGAGTACTGCATCATATCTAGGAACACGACTTTATCGCCAGCTTTTAAAGGCGCTTTGAATGAGTACTCGCCAATGATGTCGCCTGTCATGCAGGTTTTGCCAGCCAGAATATAATCGTGGCCAAGAATGCCGGGGGCTGCAGCGCCCGCGACCTCCGGCGTGTAAGGCACTTCCAAGACGTCTGGCATGTGGGTCGAAGCCGAAGCATCCAGAATCGCGATGTTCTTGTCGTTGCGGTGCAGGTCGAGAACGGTCGCGACGAGATAGCCGGTGTCGACGACAAGCCCCGCGCCCGGTTCCAAGATAATTTCTACGGCGAATTTTTGGCCGAACGCTTTCAGCGCATCGATCAGAACATCAACGTTGTAGTCTAACTTGTTGATGAAATGCCCGCCGCCGAAATTGACCGCTTTGACCTTGGCCAAGTAGGGGGCGAAGTTGCGCGCGACGTGCTCGATCAGTCCCGCTGAGCCCTGGTGGCGGGCCTCGCACAGAGCGTGCACGTGCAAAGTGTGGATGTCCGCCCACGGCGCATCGTCGAGCGTATCGCGCGTTGCGCCAAAACGCGAAAAAGGGGCGCAAGGGTCATAGAGCGCGCCGCCAAGTGTAGCGGACGAATAGCCGGGATTGATGCGCAACCCAACCGCCTTGCCGGCGTTGCGGACAGTCTTGGCATAGCGGCGCACTTGCTCGGCCGAATTGAAATAGACGTGGTCGGCGATGACGGCCAAGCGCTCGACTTCGCCAGGCGCGTAGGCCGGCGAATAAACATGCACCTCTTTGCCGAACTCTTCCCGGCCCATGCGCGCTTCGTATTCGCCGCTGGCCGTCGTGCCATCGAGGGTGCCGCGCATCAGGGGGAATGCTGCCGGCAGCGAGAAGGCTTTGGTGGCGAGTAGAATTTTGCATCCCGTTTCGCGTTTGATGCGGGCGGCCGTATTCAAGTTCTTTTTCAAGCGCACGGCATCGAGCACATAAGCAGGTGTCGCGATGTTTTTGGGCAAGTGCAATGTCATGCCGTCTCTCTATTGCGAAATGTTGACGCCGAAGTCGCGTGTCATCGTCTCGCCGCTGGCAAGCTTAGCGGTGACGGCGAACGCGTCTGGTCCAGAGGTGCCGGGCCGCGCGGTGTAATAGACGCCGGTGCCTTTGGCCTTGGCACCAAGACAAGTTCCGCCCGCCGAGGCAGCGATTGAAGTGTCTTGCCCGGTCTTGAACGAGACATCGCCTTTGAGGGGCGCTTTGCTGACGCTGAGGTCAGGCGCGGGCAGCGCCGCGCAGGCATTGTCGACGCCCGCGAAAATGAAGACGCGCCCCGGGCGTCCCGGCACGACAGGCTCAGTACGCACGCCGGGGGCAGCTGTCGCGGGCGCTGCCACTGTCGCCGCATTCGCGTCTGGCGGCGGCACGGGCGACGACGCGCCAGAGCAGCCGACAAGCAGCGCGAGCACGACCGCCGTCACGGCCAAGTGGCGTAGAGAGATCAAGTGGCCTAGAGAGATCATGTCGCCTCAAGTCTCGACGTCGAAGAGATGCTTTTGATCTTTCTTCTTGATCTCTTTTTCGTGCCAGGGGAGCCCCTGCTTGGCGAGCTCTTCCAAGAACGGCACCGGCGGCAGTTGCTCGACGTTGAAGACGCCCTTGCCTCCCCAGGCACCACGAAACATCATCATTGCGCCAACGACCGGGGGAACGCCCGTCGTATAGGATACGGCTTGCGCGCCAACTTCCTTGTTGGTTTCAGCGTGATCGCAAACATTCCAGATCATGGAACGCTTTTTCTTGCCGTCCTTGAGGCCTTTGAAGATGCACCCGATCGAAGTCTTGCCGGTGTAGTTCTCGGCGAGCGAGGAAGGTTCCGGCAGCAGGCTCTTCAAAAATTCCATCGGGATAACGGGCACGCCTTTGTGCATGATCGGGTCGATGCGGGTCATGCCGACGCTTTGCAAGACTTCGAGATGCTTGATGTAGTTGTCGGAGAACGTCATCCAGAAACGGATTTGCTTCAGGCCCTTGATGTGTTCGACCAAGCTTTCCTCTTCCTCGTGATAGATGAGGTAGGACTTGACCGGGCCGACTTCCGGGTAATCGACCATCGTTGAGATCGACAGCGGATCGATCTCGATCCATTTGCCGTCTTTCCAATATTTGCCGCGCTGGGTCACCTCGCGCAGATTGATTTCCGGATTGAAGTTGGTTGCGAACGATTTGCCGTGATTGCCAGCGTTGCAATCGACGATGTCGATGGTGTGGATTTCGTCGAACAACTTTTCTTGCGCGTAAGCGGAAAATACATTGGTGACGCCGGGATCGAAGCCGCAGCCGAGCACAGCCATCAAACCCTTGGCCTTGAACTTGTCGTGGTAGGGCCATTGCCATTTGTAGGAGAACTTGGCTTCCTCGCGCGGTTCGTAGTTGGCCGTGTCCATGTAGTGAACGCCGGCTTCGAGGCATGCGTCCATGATCGGTAAATCCTGGTAGGGCAGCGCCATGTTGATGACGAGGTCTGGCTTGACCTTTTTCAGCAACGCGACCGTCTCGGCGACGTTGTCGGCATCGACTTGGCTGATCTCGATCGGCGTCTTGCACGCCGCTTGCACTTTCTTGCAGCTTTCCAGGCGGCGTGACGCGAGGTGGATCGTCTTGAACACGTCGCGGTTCATTGCGCACTTTTTCGCAACAACAGAGCCCGCCGCACCCGCTCCGATGATCAAAACTTTATCCAACTGCCGCTCCTGATCGTGGTTTCCGGCGCGCGTTCGTCGCACGCCGCTGCACACTGTAATTGCCGTGCGCGCGCAATAGGCTAGACCCGTGTCATGATCAACACGGCTGGCTGGATTGCTGAAGTGCCCGAGTTGTCGAAGTGTTGCCCAGCCGTCGCCCATGCGCAACAATCGGCCGAATTTACCGATCTGTAAACGGGCCGCCAGGATTTAGCGTCACTTTTGTCTCAGGTGACGCGGCCGCCAGAACTTTTAGGCTTTGGCGGTGACGAGCCGGAGCCATAACCGGTTGCCGGTCAAGGTTAAAAATAGGGGATAACGATGTCGATCAGAACTTTCATCATTTCGGGCGCTGCTGTTTTGGCTCTGACCATGGGCGCTTCCATCGCCGATGCCAAGAAAGCGCCAAAGGCTCCCAAGGACCCCGCGGCAGTTGCTGCAAAGAGCGAAAAGTCGAAGGCTTGCTCGGCTCAGGCTGACGAGAAGAAGATGCACGGCAAAGCCCGCAAGGCTTTCCGCAAGACCTGCATGAAAGCTAAAGCCGCCTAATCAATCAGGTTGCTGGATTTATAAAAGAAGGCGCCACCGCATCTAGCGATGGCGTCTTTTTTGTTCAGACCTGTTCTCGGGCTCGAAGGTCTGCCTCGCGCTGGGCAATCCAGTTGCGGGTCATTGGCACGCGATGCAGTGATTTCGTCAAAATGAACTGGAAGATGACGAGATCCTCGCAGCGGAACGCGACCTCGGCTGCCGCCAGATAGAACTCCCACATTCGGCAGAAGCGTTCGTCGTACAGCGCAATCGCTTCGGCACGCCGCGCCATAAAACGCTCGCGCCAGTTGCGCAGCGTCAGGGCGTAGTGGGTGTGCAGGATCTCGATGTCGGAGACGATGAGGCCGGAGCGCTCGATGGCCGGCACGACCTCGGAGAGCGAGGCGATATATCCTCCCGGAAAGATGTATTTATCAAGCCAGGGCGTGACGAAACCCGGCACGTCGCTGCAGCCGATGTGGTGCAACACCATCAGTCCGTCGTCTTTGAGGAGCCGCTGACAGGTTTTGAAGTAGGTATCGAAATAACCGACGCCGACATGTTCGAACATGCCGACCGAAACAATGCGGTCGAACTGTCCGGTGACGGCACGGTAATCCTCGAGCTTGAACGAGACATTGCTTTTGGCTGTCTCGCTTGCCCGCTTTTGAGCAATTATGAGCTGCTCTCGCGAGAGCGTGATGCCCTTGACGGAACGCGCGCCACCGACGCCGCCCAGATACAATCCGAGTCCGCCCCAACCGCTGCCGATATCCAAAACGTCGAGGCCCGGCTCCAGCATCAGCTTGGCGGCGATATGGCGCTTTTTGGCGAGTTGAGCCGCCTCGAGAGTTTGATCCGGCGTTTCGAAATAGGCGCAAGAATACTGCATATCCGGGTCGAGGAAGAGCCGGTACAGCCGCGCATCAAGATCGTAGTGGTGAGCAACATTGCGCTGGGACTTGGAGGCGACATTGCGTTGCTTCAAGCGGCGGGTCGCAAACCTCAACTGTTCGATCGCGCGCACGATCATCGGTGGCTTTTGATCGCGTTGGTTATTAAGCAGCATGTAGACGAAGTCGTAGATCGAACCTTTTTCGATCACCAAACGTTGATCCATGAAGAGCTCACCAAGCTGCATCTCGGGATCGCGCAGGAAAGCGGTCTGGGCCTTCGAATCTGTAAACCGCACCGCGCTGAGCGGGCCGGTGCCATCGCCAAATTTCAGCGTTTTGCCACCCGCAGTCGCAACTTCGAGGTTGCCGCGCTTCACAGCTCGCGAAAGACCCAGCGAAAGCAATTTGTCCATGATCGGCTCCGAATCTTTAAGGCGCGCACGGCTTTCCCACACGCCAGATGAGCCCGAACTGTGGCCCGATAGTCGCAAGGTCGCGCCCGTCCTCCGCCATTTTGCAGCTTTTCGCAAGCGGCAGCGTGTTGTTTGTGAACGGATGTTTTCGGCAAACACGGGAGAAGATCGGCCGTTGCCTTGCGATCGCTTCAGAGTTTACGCATTTGTATACGACGCTGCCATTTCTTTGAGCACGAACTTCGCTACAAGGGGTGTGCGTCGCCGATAGGGGTATTTGCGACGCCGGTCATGGGTGGCCGGTCGGGCCTGCGGTCAGGGGTGATCGCAAGACGCATGAAGTTACGCGTCTTGAAAGCGAGCGGTCCAAGGGGGCCGTGGGAAAGCCGGAGTTAATCGTCAGTTAGCGGAACGCGGGTGCGAAGCAGCATCCAAGGCGGTGATTTGCAAGAATCACGGCGCTATCGCTGGCGGCCACACGGCACACAAGGGAAGAGCCTGCTCATGGGGCGAAGTGCGCAGAACTGGATGGCTGTTTGTGACTTTGACGGCACCATCTCAACAGTCGATGTGACGGACGAGCTGTTGAAGACCCATGCCAGCGAACGCTGGCTCGAAATTGAAGAACAATGGAAAGACGGCAGCATCGGCTCGCGCGAGTGTCTTTCGCAGCAGGTCGCTTTGCTGGCCGCATCTCCCGCCGATATCGACCGGCTCGCTGATCGCATCGAGATTGATCGGCAATTCATCGGTTTCATCGACTATTGCGAAAGTCACGGCGTTCCGGTCGCCATTGTGAGCGACGGCCTCGATGGCGTCATCGAACGCATTCTGCGCCGCAACGGCATTGGCCATTTGCCAGTATTCGCCAACGCTCTGCTGGCGACCGGCCGCAACAGCCACCGCCTCGTATCGCCGTACTTCGACGAGAGTTGCCACGCAGGCGCCGGCACCTGCAAATGCGCGGTCATCGAGCGTCTGCGTGACGACCTGCCAGATCGCAAGATTCTATTCGTTGGCGATGGCCGGTCCGATTTTTGCGCGGCCCAGCGGTCCTCGGACGTCGTTGCCGCTAAATCAAAACTGTTGAGCCATCTTCGCTCGCGCGGGTCGACGCCTGTCGCTTACGAGAGCTTTGCCGACGTCAAGGCCTTGTTGGCTCGTCTCGTCAGCGAGCCAGTTGTTGCAGAAGAAGAGAGCGTCACCGCATGACTGCATTAGATCGTCCCGTTCAACCGGCTGTTCCCGCAGGGGAGCGGTCGGAAGAGGAATTGCTGGCGCTCGAGGCCGTCTATTGTTCGCACGGCGATACGGTCCATTACACCGATCCGCCCAAGATGTTTGAGCGCTGCGAGGGCTCCTACATTTACGACGGTCAGGGGCGCAAATTCCTCGACCTGCAGATGTGGTACTCGGCGGTCAATTTTGGCTACGCCAATCCGCGACTGAACAATGCGGTTAAGCGCCAGCTTGATCGTCTGCCGCAGGTCGCCAGCCAATATCTGCATCGCGAGAAAATCGAACTCGCGACCATCATCGCGCAAGACGCTGAAAAAAAATTCGGCCGCAAAGGCCGGGTTCATTTCAACGTCGGGGGTAGCCAGTCGGTCGAAGACAGCTTGAAGCTTGTGCGCAACGCGAGCAACGGCAAGAGCTTGATGTTTGCGTTTGAGGGCGGCTATCACGGCCGCACACTCGGCGCTTCGGCGATCACATCGTCCTACCGCTATCGCCGCCGCTATGGGCACTTCGGCGACCGCGCCCAGTTCGTGCCATTCCCCTATTGCTTCCGCTGCCCTTACGGCAAAAAGCGCGAGGACTGCGGGCTCTATTGCGTCGATCAATTCGCGCGCCTATTCGACACCGAATATTACGGCGTCTGGGACCCCAAGGTCGGCATTTCGGAATATGCTGCCTTCTACATCGAGGCCATTCAAGGCACCGGCGGATACGTCGTGCCGCCACCGGGCTATTTTGAAAAGCTCGCCGGCATTCTCGAGCAGCGCAAGATTTTGCTCGTCGACGACGAGATCCAGATGGGGTTCTACCGGGCCGGTAAGCTCTGGTCGATTGAGAATTTCAACGTCAAGCCAGACATCATCGTCTTCGGTAAGGCAGTGACGAACGGGCTTAATCCGCTCGCCGGTGTTTGGGCGCGCGAAGAGCTGATCAATCCCGAAATCTTTCCCCCGGGGTCCACGCACTCGACGTTCAATGCCAACCCGCTTGGTACCGCCGTCGCTCTCGAAACCATGAAGATGTTGGCCGAAGTCGACTACGAGGAACTGACGGCCCTCAAAGGCGCCTACTTCCTCAAGGGCATCCAGGACCTCAAAACCCGCCACAAGTCGATCGGCGACGTCGACGGCATGGGTATGGCGCTCAGGATCGAGGTCTGCGAGCCTCACGATAGCTTCACGCCGTCAAAGGCCCTGGTCGACCGCATGGTCGATGAAGCGCTGAAGGCTGATCTCGAAGTCGGCGGCCAGAAATATGGTCTCGTTCTCGACATCGGCGGGTACTACAAAAACGTCATCACGCTCGCGCCATCGCTCGACATTAGCTATGGCGAAATCGACCTGGCTCTGAACCTTCTCGATCAGTTATTCCATCGCGTCGCGCGCCATTAGGCCTGGGATCGTGTGCGATGCGCCTCAATCTCCTTCATCTCGATGACGCTCTGATGCAGCAAGAGGTGTTTGCAAAAGCGGCCAAGTCGCGCGGCGCCTGCGATATCGATCTACGCCGCACAGGCGCGAACGTGCGGCTGTGGGCTCGGCAATCCGAGTGGCAAGAACTGGGCGGGATGTTGGCGCGCGATCTTGATGGCCTGGAGAGTAGCGAGCCCATGGTCTCATGGATGGGCTCTGGCGATTTCCATCATGTGACGGCTTTGCTGATTGAGCAGTTGGCCAAAGCGCGCGGTGTTCCACTAACTGTCGTGGCATTCGATAATCATCCAGACTGGGTGAGCATGCGCGGCACCGTGCATTGCGGCTCGTGGGTCAAACACAACCTTGATCGTAAAATCGCCGAGCGCGTTGTCGGCATCGGTATGACATCGAACGACTTTTCTTGGCCCGAAATCAAAAGTGCGGGATTGGATACCGTGGCCGATGGCCGCCTCGCGCTGTTTCCCATCGATGACGCCGCAAGCTGGGTTTGGAGTAACTACGGCACAGGCGCGAGCCATAGCCAAACCGGCCGCCGCTTGGCGTGGCGTGGCATCGCGGGCGAACCCAACGAAGATGACATTGCGCGCGTGATGGGGGCGATAGCGACGTCGGCCATCTATATCACCATTGACAAGGACGTCCTGCGGCCTGCCGATGCGATCACGAATTGGGATCAGGGCAAGATGACGCTCGCAGCCCTGCTGGGCTGGCTGCGCATCCTCATCGAGCGCCACATCGTGCTTGGCGTCGACATCGTCGGAGATTATTCGCGCGCAACGTTTGCGGGCTCGGTAATGGACCGGTTCCTGAAACGGAGCGAAATCATTCTCGATCAGCCCGATGGACTGCGTGGGCAGTTTTTAACCCCGCGCGATAAGACGGCGGCGAGCGCTTTGAACGAGCAAACGAACCTTGCCATTCTCGATATGCTGGGGGGCGCTCTGTGTTGATGGCTCTTCTCATCGCATGCGTTGCGCTCGACGTTGCGCGCGAACTTTGCTTCAAAATGGGCGCGCGCGAAAGCTTGCAAGTTCCCAATTGGACGATCCTGCGGTGGTCGCAAATCCATGCGTCAGCCGGTTGGTCTTTGGCTGGCGCCGCGCTATGGTTTGTCGAAATTCTGGGCTGGACAGCGGTTCTGGCTAAACTTCCGTTGAATATCGCATTCCCGATCATGAGTTTGACCTATGCCGCAACGCCGTTGGCAAGTTCGCTGGTGTTTGGCGATGTCATCAGCCCACGCCGCTGGCTTGGAATTGCGCTGGTGACGATGGGCGTAATGATTGTTGGCGCGTCCGGCATCGGAGTATAGTGGGCACCATGTCAGAACCCAAATCGCAGCAAGATTTAGAGACATTCGAAATGGCTGCATCGGCCGATGCGCTGGCGTCCAATCGTATCGAAACGATGGCATCCGACGGGTTGTCGTTCTATGGCCGCGGCACCAACGGCCGCGGCGTGCTTCTCGTTCACGGCGTGACGGGATCGCCGGTCGAAATGAAATACATCGCCAAGAATTTGCATCGTGCGGGATACACCGTTTATGCGCCGCTGCTTGCCGGCCACGGGCGCGACATTGCAGCGTTGCGCGCCACGCGGTGGGAGGATTGGTACCGGTCGCTGGCTGAAAGTGCCAAGTGGTTTTCTCCCCAAGTCGATCAGATGTTCGTGGCGGGTATTTGCGTCGGCGGTCTTTTGGGGTTGCGGCTGGCGCACGAGCAGCGAGACATCCGCGCCGCGACCGTATATTCGCCGCTGCTCGTTTATGACGGCTGGAATACGCCGAGGCATTATCGGTGGGGTCGGGTCACCGTGCCGATTGCCGTCAACCTCGGTCTCGGTCGGTTCATCTCTCTGAAAGAGCGCCCGCCATTCGGCATCAAATCCGATCGCATCCGCCGCCTGCTCGCTGAAACCCCCGACGGTATCCGCGGCACGCTGCCAGCATTTCCCGTCGATACGCTGCATCAGAACCTGCGCCTGTTTAGCGATTTCGACCAGCTGCTGCCCGACATCCGTACGCCGACACTTCTGGTTCATGCGCGCGATGACGATTTGGGAAGTCCGCGCAACGCGCTCTACATCAAAGATCGGATCGGGGGGCATTGCGAAATTCAATGGCTGAGCAACAGCTATCACATGGTTCATGTCGATCAGGAGCACCGGATCGCCGCCGACCGCACACGGGTGTTCTTCGACCGTGCCGCTTGAACCAAAACCTTGGACAGGCCGCTACGCGCCGGCAATCACCGATCTTGAACGCCACCAATGGAACGCCTGTTTTGACAACCCCATCGAAGGCTACGACTATCATCGCGGCGTCGAAGCGTCTGGCATCGCGGGCTTTGAACTTGGGTGGTATGCAATCGAGAGTGGCGGCCAACTTCTCTGCGTCGCGCCTGTATTTCAAACGCGCTACGATCTCGCTACCACAGCGCAAGGTCGCGTGCGCGCCGTGCTCGAGCGCGCTAAGCGCTTTATTCCTGGGCGATTGTCTCTCGGGCTGTCTTGCTTAGGCTCGCCCGTCACCGAGACGTGTCAGCTCGGTTTTTCGCCAAGCCTTGACGAGGCTCAGCGCGTGTCGGCGCTGACGGCACTGCTAGATCTGTGGGCGAAAGACGCACAGCAACGCGGCATTTCCTTGCAGGGCCTGAAAGATATCTCCAGCGCCGATCGTGAGCGCTTTGGGCCAGCGCTCAAAGCTGCGAAATTCCGGTTCGCCACGAGTATGCCATCGGCTACTTTAGTGATCGATTTCGCCGATATCGAAAGTTATCTCGCCCGCCTTAGCGCTGGCACCCGCAAGGATATGCGGCGCAAGTTAAAGTCGCGCGCTGCGGTCAGGGTCGAGACGTGTTCGGACATCACTGGTTTCACCGAGGCCATTCTGGACATGTATCGCGAGACGCGCGAGCGCTCCGACTGGGCGTTCGAGGATTTGCCCGCATCCTACTTCACCCAAGTGCTCGCCGCCGATCCCAACGCGCTCTTCAAGCTCTACTTTGTCGGTGATACGCTGGTTGGCGCGAACCTGCTCCTGTGCGACGGCCATGCGCTGCTCGATAAGTTTTTCGTCATGCGCGGCAATGAAGGCCGCCGACTGAACCTCTATTTCTTGAGCTGGTTTGAAAATATCGCTCATTGTTTGCAACATAGTGTCTCGCATTATCACAGTGGTCAGGCTGGTTATGAAACCAAGCTTCGCTTAGGGAGTACCCTTCAGGCATCGTGGATGGGGTTCAAGCACCGCAACCCCCTTGTGCACGCAGCCTTGAAAATGGCAGCCCCTTTGCTCAGCGTCGAGCAACCAGAGGTCAAATCAAAAGCAGCCGCAGTGGGGGTGCCATGAAATACTTTGCCGCTCTCAATTGGGTTGTGTTTGTAGCTCTCGAAACGTTCGCGCAGGTCGCTCTGAAACTGGCAGCTGTCGATAGCAGCGCGGCGTCGTCGCTCAGCAGTTGGCTATCGGCGTTGGCCTCTAACCACTGGTTTCAAGCTTCCCTCACGGCAGACGTGCTTAATTTCTTCGCTTGGATGATGATTTTGCGGCGGCACGACTTGAGCCTTGCCGTGCCGCTTTCGAGCCTGTGCTATTTTGCCATCGTCATCGCTAGCACGGCTTTACTGCACGAAACGGTAGGCATCGTGCAAGTTGTGGGTCTTGGCTTGATCGGGGTTGGGATTATCCTTGTCGCCGGGCTCGAAGGAGCCGAAACTGACCCAACAGATGCTGACAAGGGAGGCCACCGGTAATGGCGCCGCGCAGTACACCGCTCCGCATTCTGGTCGTGGAAGACGATAAAGAAACCGCCGAGTTCATCGCGCGCTCTCTGCTCGAAGAGGGCCATACTGTTGATCGCTCGGAGGAAGGCGCCGAAGGTCTCAAAATCGCGGTCACGCGCGATTACGACGTGCTTGTCATCGATCGTATGCTGCCGGGGCTCGACGGGCTGTCGCTTGTCAAAACTCTGCGCCGTTCCGGCATGAGCGCGCCGGTGCTGTTCGTGACGTCGCTCGGCGGCATCGATGATCGTGTCGAGGGCTTGGAGGCGGGCGGCGACGATTATCTTGTCAAACCATTTGCCCACGCTGAGCTCGTTGCACGCGTGCATGCGCTCGGCCGACGCACGTCCTTGCGTCAGGAAGAAACCGTTTTGCGTGTCGCCGATCTGGAGATGAACCTCATTTCCCGCGTTGTTACGCGCGGCGGCCAGCCGATCGATCTGCAGCCGCGCGAATTCAAGCTTTTGGAAGTTTTATTGCGCAACAAAGAGCGCGTTCTGACCCGGTCGATGTTGCTTGAGAACGTGTGGGATTTTCACTTTGATCCCAAGACCAGTATTGTCGAGACCCATATCAGCCGCGTGCGCGCTAAAATCGACCGGCCGTTCGACGTGCCTCTCATTCAGACCGTGCGCGGTGTTGGGTACAGCGTGAATGAACCTCAGTGAGCTGACCCGCCGCACGGCATTTCGCATCGGCTCGATTTTTTCCGGCCTGTTCCTTGTGACCGTGGTTGTGATCTTTGCCGTGCTCTATGCCCTCATGACGCGCGAGATCGAGCACAAGCTAAGATCGCACATCTTGGAAGTGCGCGATACGCTCGTGGCGGTGGGCGACAGCGGCGGATTTGACGCTTTGGCAAAAGCGGTCAAGCGCAGTGGCCCCACCACTTCGGAAGTCGAAGACATTTATCTTTTGACCGACGCCAACGGTAAATACATCTCTGGCAATCTGCGCGAGATCGAACGCTTTGACGATTGGGAAGAATTGCCGTGGGCGAAGCTGCCGCTGATCGGCAAAGCTTCCAAGTCGCGCTCGACGACGGCGGCGGTTGCTATTTGGACACCGGTCTACGGCGGTTATTTGCTTGTGGGCGATGGCAACGGCGACGTCGAAGAAGCGCAAGAGATGCTGATCGATGGCGTCGCGTGGGGCATGCTGATTACGATCGTGTCGGCGCTGTTGGGCGGCACCCTGCTAGGCCTGCGGGCGCAACAGCGTATCGATGCGATCGAAAGCGCGCTCGATGCCGTCGCCAAAGGTGAATTTGCGACCCGTGTTCCCCGGACCGCTTCGGGCGATGATCTCGATCAGGTCGCCGCCCGCATCAACAAGACGCTCGATCAGCTGCAGGGCTTGATCGGCACGGTGCGCCAGGTCTCGAGCGACATCGCGCACGATTTGAAAACGCCGATCGGCAGAATTCGCCAGCGGCTGGAATCGACGCGGCGGACGGCCACGACCGTTGCCGAGTATCGCGATACGACGGACAAGACGGTTGTCGAAATCGACGACGTGATCGATACCTTCGAAGCCCTGCTGCGCATCGCGCAAATTGAAGGCGGGGCGCGCAAGGCGCGCTTCACCGATGTCGATTTGAGAGGAATTTTACTCAACGTCGTCGATGCCTACGAGTTCGTCGGCGAAGACACCGATCATCGCTTAAGCGCGCGGCTTCCCGATCGCGGCGGCCAAACGATCAAAGGCGATAACGACCTTCTGACCCAATTATTTGCCAACCTGATCGAGAATTCCATCCGCCATTGCCCGCCGGGATCGAAGATCGACGTTGGACTTGTCTACGAGGGCGATAACTCGATCGTGCGCATCGCGGACAATGGCCAGGGAATTCCAGCCCCCGAACGCGAAAATGTTTTCCGCAGGCTTTACCGGCTGGAAAAAAGCCGGACGACGCCCGGCAACGGCTTGGGGCTGAGCTTAGTCGCCGCCATCACCGATCTGCACGGCGCGACCATCACCCTTGGCGATAATCATCCGGGGCTTATTGTAACGCTGTCGTTTCCATCTCATGTCTTGGTCTAGCCGCCCGTTGTAAGGATCAAAAGCACGATGGCGCAATTAACGGACGATTGCTTCGCCTTTGGCGGCCCGATGTTGAGCGTCGACGGCGTTGAGCGGCTAATGTCCGAGCGCGTCACCGCGGTCGCCGAGTGCTCAGATGTGTCGCTCGCTCACGCAATAGGGCGCGTGACGGCCAGCGATGTGCGCTCGTCCGTGAACTTGCCCTCGTTCGACAACTCAGCCGTTGATGGCTACGCGGTGCGCTTTGCCGATTTGAATAAAACCGGCGAGACGCGGCTGCGCGTTGCCGGTCGCGTCCAGGCCGGTAGCTCCGGCGTTGTCGCCGTCCAAGTTGGCGACGCCGTCCGCATCTTCACCGGCGCTGCGATGCCGTCGGGCACCGACACCGTCTTCATGCAAGAGGACGTGCAAGCGCTCGATGATGCCGTCGTTGTGCCGTCCGGCCTGAAGCCTGGCGCCAACCGCCGTCTCATTGGTGAAGATGTGACCGGCGGCAGCGTCGTTTTGAAAGCTGCGTGCCGTCTGCAACCCCAGCACATCGCCATGGCGTCGGCGATCGGCCTGACGCACCTTAATGTTCGCCGCAAAGTTTCGGTCGCGCTGTTTTCGACCGGCGATGAAATCGTCGAGCCGGGCTCGCCACTTCGCCATGGCACGGTCTACGACGCAAACAGGCCGTTGCTGTTAGCGATGGCGCGCCGCCTTGGTGCGGACGTCACGGATCTCGGCATTCTCGCCGATGAGCCGAGCGCCGTGGCCGAAGCGCTGGCCAAGGCGGCGCGCGATCATGATCTCGTGTTGACGAGCGGCGGCGTATCGACGGGTGAAGCCGATCATGTTCGCTCGGCTGTCGAGAAAGCCGGGCGGCTCGTGTTTTGGCGTATTGCGATTAAGCCTGGCCGCCCCGTCGCGATGGGTGTCTTGAACGGGCAAGACGGACACAACGCCGCCTTCGTTGGCCTGCCTGGCAATCCCGTCGCCGCGTTCGTGACGTTTGCTCGCGTCGTCAGGCCGTTGCTTTTGCGATTGATGGGCGCAGACATCGAACCGCTCGTTGCGTTCCCCGTGCGCGCGACGTTCGCGTACGCCAAAAAAACTGGCCGCCGCGAGTATGTCCGCGTCGCGCTGGCGCGCGCCGCAGATGGCGTGCTCGAAGCGTCAAAGCATGCGCAAGACGGCGCGGGCGTCATCAGCTCGTTGACGGCGACAGACGGGTTAGCTGAATTGCCCGAGGATGTGACGAGCGTGGCGCCCGGCGATCGTGTCGGCTTCATCTCGTATGCAACACTGATGGGCTGAGCGCTCAGCGTTCAACCGCGAACGCCACAACTTCAGCCGCCGCCGCGCTGAAAAGCCATTTCGAATATTTGCAAAAACCGCGTCCGCGCGGCATCGGACACGCCGTCAAAATTAATCGTCACGACCGCGCGCGGCAATTCGAGCAAGCCACCCAGCCGCACGCCGGGTTGCGGCGCATAATTGACATCGACATGGCCAGGCAAAAGATCGAACCGCCTGCTGCCGTCAGCGTTGATTTGATGGACGCCAATCTTGGACATGCTGTCGGCAAATTCGCCCGCCGACAGAGACATGAGCTTCGTCGTCGTACCGCCGAATGCACTCATCCTCCTGCAACCGGGGGCCATACAGCCAAGGCGTCGCCCGGCTTCAACTGCACATTCGCCCGCACGGCTGGCGCTTGAAAGTGCCCGTTCAAAAGCACGAGATGGCACGACTTCGGCGGCAGATTGTAACTGTCGAGAACTTGCAAGATCGTCGTGTCGTCCGCGACGTCGATCTTGGCCTCGTTGCGCGCCGCGCCGTCTGGCAAATAAGCCCCAAGCGAAGCATAGAGTTTTAACGTCACCTGCATGCAAGACCTTCAAGTTCAAGCGTCGAGCTACAACCCGTTTCCCGGCTGAGGAGACGGGCAGGCTCGCGCACTAGTTCCCAGCTGCGAAATGCTGAGGCGATTGCGCCGGCGCATTGACGTGCGAGCCGGTTGGCCCAGTGATATATACACCCTGCGTAACAGCGATGTAAGCCTCGCGCAGACGCTCTGGCTGTTTCATCAGTTTGTCGCGCCAGGGCCCGAGCTTCAACCCGGTTTGAATAATGCCGCGCAACATGCCCACGTGATCCGTCATGCCGACGCACTGAGCGCCAACCATTTTATCGCCGAGAAATTCGAGTTTCAGATATTTGAAGTTATCCTCATCGATCATCTTCGACGTCTGGCCGCCGGGCGCGCCTTGCCACAATCCGAACGACGACGAGATCAGACCCATTGTGTCGAGCACGTTCATGTTCAGCGAGCCGCGATGCTCGGTCTTGACGCCAGCCATGTTGAGGCCCGCGAAGCGGCCGTGCTCGACGGCGACCGGCTGAATGGCAAGCATGTCAGGTTTGCCGGTCGATAAATCGACGCCCTCGCAGCAATCGCCTGCTGCAAATATACCCGGCACCGAAGTCTCGAGGTATTGGTTGACGGTGATGCCCTGGTTGAGCTTCACGCCGGTGTTGGCGAGGAATGCGGTGTTGGGCCTAACGCCCGCTGCCAGCACGACGAGCTGGGCTGGAACGTGCGTGCCGTTCGACAAGCCGACGGCGAGCTTTGAAGCGCCAGCGCCGCTGCCACGCGAGATGCTCTCGACTTTGGTGTTGGTGTAGACTTTGACGCCTTGTTTTTCGCACCAGCGCCCGAGCATTCCGCCCGCTGTTTCGTCCATCATGCGCGCGACCATGCGCGGCGCGATTTCAACGACGGTGATATCACAGCCGACTTTGTGCAGAGCTTCGAGCACGATCGAGCCAATGAAGCCGGCGCCAACGAGTACGACTGGCGCGCCCTTGCCTACGAGCTTGGTGATCTCGCGCGCGTCAGCCAGCGTCCAGCAGGTGTGGACGCCTGGCAGATCGGTGCCTGCCATGCGCGGGATGATCGGTGTCGCTCCGGTTGCGATCAGGAGTTTATCATAGGGGATCGTGCCGCCGCCGCTTGTTGAGAGCGTGCGCGCCGTAGCATCGATGTTGGCCACGCGCTCGTTGACGTATTCGATGTTGAGAGCTTTGTAGTGATCGTCTTGCTGGCGCAGATAGGTGCCTTTTTCAGCGATGTCGCCGTGCAACAGATAAGGGATCGCCATGCGCGAGTAGGGCGGTTCGCCTTCGCCGCCGATCAGCGTGATCGAGCCGGCTTTATCGACGCTGCGGATCGTTTCGGCGGCAGTGACGCCTGCCGGGCCTGAACCGATGATGACGTAGTTCATGACGTTTCCTTCGCTCTGCAAAACCCGATGATACGCAACGGGCGGCTCGCTTAAAAAGAAGACCGGCGCAGATCAGACGTCCTGCGGCCGGCCTCAAATATTTGTCGTTATCGAGAATGCTCAGGCTTCATGACAGCGACAGCCGCCTTAAAGCGCCAGCCTCGACAGCGTCTCGTTCGTTGGCACGCCTTCCGATGTCCAGCCGCGCAACTGGTAGTATTCGGGAAGCATTTTGCCCAAGCCCGCGACGAGGCCTTTAGCGGGGCCGGTCTTGGCGGCTTCCGTCAACAGGCGTGCTGGCAGCGTGTCGTCCTTGTGCGTGAAGCCGGCGCGATTGTTGAACACGCGTTCCATGTTCCAGATGCGCTCGCCGGTTTCCATCAGGCGTTCCGGTGACCAGCCGCCTTCGATGGCTGAATCGATCTGCGGCGCGATGTCGTTGAGCGTCCAGGCGAAGGTCGTGAACACGCACAGGCCAGAGCTGTCGACCGCGGCGGTCGCATCCTGGAAGGCTTTGACGAGGCCGGCCTTGCCGTCGGTTGTCAGCGGATCGGTCTTCTCGGGGATGCCCAGAATTTCCGACGACACGGTGTAGGAACGCAAGTGGCAAGCGCCGCGGTTCGAGGTGGCGTAGGTCAGACCCATGCCCTGAATGCCGCGTGAGTCGTAAGCTGGGAATTCCTGGCCCTTGACAGACATTGAGAGGTCGGGACGGCCGTGCTTGGTGCACAGACGCAGCGAACCTAAACCCAATTCCTTGCCAAAGCCTTCGCCTTTGCCGGTCAACTCGGCGCAAGTGACGAGCGCTTCAGCCGAGCCAAACTTCAGATCGATGCCACCGGTCTGCTCTTTAGTGATGAGGCCGAGCTCGAAAAGCTCCATCGCCGCCGAGACGGTCGCGCCGAACGTAATCGGGTCGTAGCCCTGTTCGTTACAGATGAAGTTGACGTAGGTCAGAGCTTCGAGATCGTTGACGCCGGTGTTGGAACCGAGTGCCCACGCCGCTTCGTATTCGAGGCCGCCGGAAGCTTTCCAATACTCAGGCTTGTTCTTGATCGAGAAGTGGTTCTCGTCTATCTTGGAGATACGCCCGCACGCGATCGTGCAGCCAAAGCAAGCCTGGTTGGTAAGCAGGTTTTTTAGCCCGTCGGATTTGCGCGGCGTGGCCATTGCTTCGGCCGAGATGTCGTGCGCGCCTTCGAACTGCACGTCGCGATGATTGCGCGTTGGCAGTGCGCCAGCTTCGTTGATGACGTTCATCAGAACTTGGGTGCCGTAGGCTGGCAAGCCCTGGCCGGTAACAGCGTTGGCTTGCAGAACCTTCTTGCCAGCGCTCGTCGCGGCCATGAAAGCTTTGCTGTCTTTGACCTTGACGCCGCCGGTGCCGCGTACGGCAATCGCCTTGACGTTCTTGGAGCCCATCACAGCGCCCACGCCCGAGCGGCCCGCCGCGCGATGCAGATCGTTGACGATGCAGGCGTACATAACCTTCTTTTCGCCAGCGATGCCGATGGCGGCAACGTGCATCATGGGATCTTGATGCTGCTTCTTCAGCCAAGCATCCGTGGACCACACGGAGGTGCCCCAGATCGCGGAGGCATCTTGAATTTTGCATTCGCCGTCGATGATCGAGATATAGACGGGCTTGGGGCTCTTGCCTTCCAGGATGACCATATCCCAGCCAGCGAACTTGAGTTCGGCGCCGAAGTAGCCGCCGGAGTTCGAGCAGGCGATGGCGTTGGTCAGCGGACCTTTGGTCACGACCGAATAGCGCCCGCCGGTCGATGCAGCGGTGCCGGTCAGCGGACCGGTTGCGAAGATCAGCTTATTGCCTTCGCTGAGTGGATCAACCTTGGGGTCGATCTCTTCCAAGAGGTACTTGGTGGCGAGGCCGCGCTGGCCGAGGTATTTTTGCGCCCAGTCCATATTCAGCGGTTCGGATTTTACCGTTCCCGCCGTCAGATTGATCCGGAGGAACTTTCGTGCCCATCCCATGGCAGTCTCCTTGAGTGTTTTAGTTCGGCACCCGATGGCGCGGTTTATTCCGCAGCCATCGAGGCTTTGAGGACATGATGTCCATAGTTGCGACGAATTCGAATTAGTGCTTGGCGACGGGAGCGTTTGGCCCGCCGTGTTCGCTGCCGGTGGCGGTTTTGCCAGCCCACAGCTTCATTTTGTCAAAGCCTGTCTGTTCGACATCCTGATACGTGATGGCCGCTGTCGGGCAGGCATCGGCGCAAGCTGGCGCGCCCTGGCAAAGATCGCACTTGATGACTTTGTGCGTCGAGGCGTTGTAATTAATTGTGCCAAACGGGCAGGCGATGGTGCAGACCTTGCAGCCGACGCAAATGTTGTCGTGAACGATTTTCACACCGGTCGCAGCGTCCGTGGTGATGGCGTTGACGGGGCAAGCTTGCTGACACCAGGCTTCGGCGCACTGGGTGCAGGTATAGGGCACCATGCGGCCTTGCTCGTGGAAATCGAAGACCCGGATACGGGACTTGGCGACGTTGAATTCGCCTTCGTTTTCAAGCGAACAAGCCATCTCGCACTGCTTACAACCGGTGCATTTGCCGGGATCGATAACCAAAGCCTTCAGCATGTTTCAGTCCCCTCCGGAGGGCTAGGTGTGCCACTTCGTGCACTTTCTGGGTCAAACGACATTAGTGACCAATACCACTGACGCAAATATGTGCCTTGGTGCAATAGCCAAGGTTGAAATCAATCGATTTCAGTGGCATTCCTCTCTTGGCATTATGTTCAAAGAGACATATCGACTATGGAAGATATTTTGGCAGCTTTCCGGCTCGCTGCGGGCCTTGTTGGGTCAGGCAATGCGGATCTGCTGCAAATTGTCGGTCTGTCGGTCCGGATCAGCCTGACGGCGGTCTTTATTGCGGCCGTTATCGGCTTGCCGCTGGGAGCCATACTCGCAGTCTCACGATTCCGCGGTCGGCGAGCCATTATCCTTCTGATCAACACGCTGATGGGATTGCCGCCGGTGGTGGTCGGATTGATGGTCTATCTCATGTTGTCCAACAGCGGGCCGATGGGCGCGTTCCAGTTGCTTTATACGCCAGCCGCCATGATCGTGGCGCAAACGATTTTGATCACGCCGATCATTGCGGCTCTCGCGCGCCAGACGATCAAAGATCTCAATGGCGAATACGACGAACAGCTGCGCATCTTCGGGTTGACGACTTTCGAGCGCGTGCAGACGCTGCTCTATGAGGGCCGCCTGCGGTTGGCGACTGCGCTGCTCGCCGGATTTGGGCGCGCCATCGCGGAGGTTGGCGCTGTGATCATTGTGGGTGGCAATATCAATCACGCGACACGGACGATGACGACGGCGATCGCGTTGGAAACCTCACGCGGTAATCTCGCCCTGGCTCTGGCTCTCGGGTTCATTCTGTTGTCGCTTGCGATCGCCATCAATGCCGCTGTCATGAGTTTGCGTCCGATGCGGCAAATGGCCAGACCAATCGGGATGGGGCTCTGAGCTTATGTTGAAAGTACTTGAGCCCGACATTGTGTTGCGCCCCGGCAAAGTTGGCGCATTGCTTCCCATGACCGCGAAAAATCTTTGCGTCACGCGTGGCGGCCGCGCCATTCTCAACAACGCCGAATTTGAATTGTCCGACGCACCCGTCACCACGGTCGTCTTAGGACCCAACGGGGCCGGCAAAAGCCTCTTGATCCGGATCCTCGCCGGGCTTGTCGGCGCCGACAGTGGACAATTGACTTGGGGTGGCCTGGCGCCCGATCGGGCACGCATGGCCCGCATCGGCTTCGTATTCCAGCGGCCCATCCATCTGCGGCGCTCAGCGATTGCCAACATTCTTTTCGCCCTCTCCGTGACCGGTACGGGCAAAGATCATCAGCTCGCACGTGCGCATTCTGCATTGTCGGGCGCCGGGCTCGAACATTTAGCGCAGGTGCCAGCCCGCGTTCTCTCAGGGGGCGAACAGCAGCGCCTCGCCATCGCGCGCGCCTTTGCATGCCAGCCCGAATTGTTGATTTTAGATGAGCCGACATCGAGCCTCGATCCAGCATCAACCGCGCACATCGAGGACATGCTGCGCGCCATCCGCGCCGCCGGCACCCCGGTTTTGATGGTCACACACGACATTGCCCAAGCCCGTCGCCTGGGCGACGAGATCGTCTTCATGCATCGCGGTTGTATCTTGGAACGCGCGCCGGCTAGCCGGTTTTTTAATCAACCGCAGACCAAACAAGCCGCAGCCTTCATCAAAGGTGAGATCGTTTTGTGATGCCGCTGTCGGCCTTGTTCAGTCGACGTGCCGTTCAAGCTTTTGGTTTTTGAGGCGCGGGCCGCTTAGCTGCCACTGGCGTCGCGGGTGCCTCTGGCTTGGTCAGCACAGCTTCGATAAATTCCAGATGAGGTGCGGCTTGCTTCTTCGCGTTTGTGACGATGGCATTGCAGTGCGTCAGCAACAATTTGCCAAAATCCGTCAAGGTCGCGCCACCGCCAGTTTTGCCCCCGGTCTGGGACTGGACCACGGGTTCCTTGAAGGCATGGTTCAACTGATCGATGAGTGACCAAGCTTGGCGATAAGACATGTTCATGGCGCGGCCCGCCGCCGAGATCGATCCGTGCTTGTCGATCATCTGCAGCAGTAACAGCTTGCCTGGCCCCAGACGGCCGTGAATGCCTAAATCGATGCGAACGATCAGATCGGTCATCGGCTCCTCTTGGGGCTATCATTTTGGCCGCAAACGTCGGCTTATACGCTATGTGCAAGTTGCTATAACGCTGTGCACCAACCCAAACGGAAATTATCATGACCCGCCGCTTAATAGCATTCTTGCTTTCATTGTCACTGCTGAGCGTCTGCGGATTCGCAGCGGATGCGCCGTTCATCTCAGTGCAGTCGACAACTTCGACTGAAAACTCCGGACTGTTTGCATACTTGTTGCCGTTATTTACCAAAGCAAGCGGCATTGACGTCCACGTCGTGGCGGTCGGCACGGGCCAAGCGATTAAGAATGCCAGCAACGGCGACGGCGATGTTCTACTAGTTCATTCCAAAGCGGACGAAGAAAAATTCGTCGCCAGCGGCCAGGGCGTTAAGCGCTTCGACGTGATGTACAACGATTTCGTCATCGTCGGCCCGGCCGCAGATCCCGCCGCCATCTCGGCCGGCAAGGACGCTGCCGCCGCGTTCAAAAAAATTGCCGATGCCAAGGCGCCCTTCGTCTCGCGCGGCGACGATAGCGGTACGCACAAGGCTGAACTTAAAATCTGGAGCGAGGCCGGGGTCGATGTCAAAGCCGCGTCCGGTACATGGTACCGCGAAGCCGGACAAGGCATGGGCGCGACGCTGAACATGGCCGCTGGCATGTCAGCGTATGCTTTGAGCGACCGCGCAACGTGGTCAGCCTTTAATAATCGCGCCGACCTCAAGGTTGCGGTTGAAGGCGATCCCCGCCTGCGCAACCCTTACGGCGTCATTCTCGTCAATCCCGAAAAGCACGCCAACGTCAAAGCAAAAGAGGGCCAGCAGTTTATCGACTGGCTGATCTCAAGCGAGGGTCAGTCTGCGATCGCTGCCTTCAAGATCAAGGGCGAACAGCAATTTTTTCCAACGGCCAAACCTTAAACGACTGCCGACTTCCCGTGCCCGCTTTTTTCAGGCAAGAGGAGCGCGTTGACGGCGAGGTATTCGAGCCCGCGTTTCAGGTAATCCGCCGCGATAGCCTTGTGCGCGTTGTCGCCTGCAACTGTCGCCGTCCGTTTAAAATCTGTCGGCAGCGAAAGATCCTCTGACGCAAGAGCACTCGCCAGATTGCTCAGCAATGTCGAGTGGTCCGTGGTGCCGTCCACCCGGGGTACGAGATACAACAAGATCTTATTGAGCGGTATGCTGCGGTGATGGAGGCTCGTCACCCAGTTCTGTCCTGATTGTGCCTCCAGACGCGCCAACGGCCAGACTTCTGGTTGCTTGGCTTGGGCCGAACCGCAGCGCAACGGCAATGCGTACACGGTCGCCGCACCGTCGCTGACAAGTTTATAAATCGCCGCAATCAGATCGTTTCGAGACTTCGCCGTTGTTGCCAGCGCGCTCAAGCCATCAAACGGCACCGTTGACGGATAGCGCTGCGAGAGCAGCGTTAGCGCATCTAGCGTCGCGGCGTCTTTCGCGGCAACGAGACGTTTGAATCGGTCATAGAAGCCCACTTCCGCTGCCCGTCCGCTTTTGCGCAAGGCGCACGACAGATGCAGGCCGCTGAGTTGCCGCGCGTTAGCAGGCTTTACGGCATCCGATTGCTCATTGCGCACCAGCAGCGCGCGGCGAAACGTTCGACCACTAAAGATGTCGGTATAATTCTGCACCGATATGGTATTCTGCACCGATATGGTATCTGGCCCCGCCAAGCGCCGGATGGTCGCCGCCGCGCTTGGCAGCACCGTTTCGGGCAAACTTGACGCCAAGTCGCATTCGCTGAGGTAGCTCAGGCCGAACGCTTTTACGCGGGCCGCGAACTGGCCGAGGGTGCAAGCGTGGTTTTCGGCCACCAGAAATTCACCAAGCAAATACGATGCGGGCAGTGTTTTCAAATTCGCCACTTCGTTGTGCAGCATCACACCGTATGGGGTCGTGGTGCTGACGGATTTGGCAAGCTCACTCAAAATCTCGCGCGCTTTTGCGACCCGTGCGGCTGGTGATGTTTCGCTCTTTGAGTGTTCCAGGCAAATGTCGCGCACGATGTTGCGCTGGTGCCAGCCGGGCAGAACGTTAAAGCTTAGGAAGACGACGCCATGGGCACTGAGGTGCCGGCTGCAAATCCGCAAAATGGCGTCCTGGGTCGCGGGCGGTACCCAGCTGAAAACGCCATGGCAAATAATGGTGTCGAAGGTCTGATCCTTGAGATCAATGGTCGCGAGATCGCCTTGACGGATGACGATATTTTTCAAACCCAACGCCGCGATCCGGCTATGAGCGCTGGCGACATGTGCGGCGGCCAGATCGACACCTGTGAATGTCGCGGCGGGAAAGCGCGCGGCCAATGGCACGATATTGCCGCCAGAGGCGCAGCCGAGTTCCAGCACGCGCGCGCGATCGGGACCGGCTAGTGTCAAGCCATGCATCTGGGCTATCGCGCCAAGGCAAACGGGCTGGCTTGCTTCGATCGGCATTGAAACATAGGGGATTTGGTCGTAGCGGTCGCCAAGCAGCGAAGCGCTCGTCGACCCATTCGCTCCCCCTTCTATGCCCGTCATGATCTCTGGCTTTACCTCTGCAACAGGTCTGTCCCTGATGCGCCGCGCGCGTCCCTTTGACGACGCTATTGTGTCAACGCGTTTGAGAATAGCAACAGCGGCTCTAGACCTTGGTCCCAAATTCTTGATGTCTGGGGCGCGCCGACCCGTTTGATGAAGGCTAAGTTATGGGCGAGCTGCCGCAAAGGCTTTCGTTCAGTTGCGGAAGGTCTTTGTCAACTTCGAAGCGCGCACGATCGATGCCACGCCACCAGCGTCCTTGACGGGGGAAAACTTCGGCATATCCTTG
The DNA here is from genome assembly GCA_031367425.1 of Hyphomicrobium sp. Classification (GTDB taxonomy): domain Bacteria; phylum Pseudomonadota; class Alphaproteobacteria; order Rhizobiales; family Hyphomicrobiaceae; genus Hyphomicrobium_B. Next base: position 18,827 of record JANLPU010000060.1, on the reverse strand, counting down.
CAACGATCATATATTTTATTGAGGATTATTGTCATGGCTTTCTGGACCAAAAAGGCCGGTGAAGGGACGAGCGCTCCGGGCACGAATTCGGATCTCAACCATTCCGGCACCCCTGCAACGCAGGCAACGCATTTTGAACCGCCACATTCAAGTCGCGCGATGGACGCCATGACCGCAGCACCTGTCAATGGCTCAATGAGCCCAACGCCACAAGGCGATGGCGCTTCAGCCCCGCAGCAGCCGCAGTTGTCTGAAGATCAGCGCCGCAAGCTTGCCTCTGCCTCGAAGATGGTTGCAGCCGCGTTCGGCGAAATCGTCAGCCTGTTGATGCGCACGCCAAACTACAAGCACTTGATGCTGTCAGACCTCGAATGGTTCGTTGTGCCAGCCGTTGCATCGGGACAATTCTCGCTCGCCGAAGCGCAATCGAAGTCGAGCGGCATTACCCAGCCGATGGGCGTCGTATTATGGGCGCGGGTTTCGCCAGAGGTCGACCAACGTTTACATGAGAACCTCGATCAACCGATCAAGCTGAAGCCCGGGGATTGGACGAGCGGAGACATTCTCTGGCTCGTCGAAGCCGCTGGCGAATCGCGCGTTATCGAAGCGCTCGTGAAGCGGATGCGCGAGACGATCTGGGCCGGGCGCACGGTGAGACTTAGAGCGCGCGGCCCCGACGGCAAGGCGGCGATCGGAACTCTACCGGCGACCGAGGCAGCGGGCGCGGCACCCGCTCAAACCTGACATAGAAGCGCATTTTCCAGCGCTAACATCAACGATGCCGTCTCTCGCGGCTTGATGTGTTCTGAAAAACAAATCGACCGCCCTGAGCTTAAGCCCAGGGCGGCCGAATTCGTTCAGGCGTTATCTAGAGCTTAGATCTCGCCTTTGCTCATCATGCTCTGGATGGTCGCGGCCTGGCGCAGAGCCAGCGAGACGATCGTGAGCGTTGGGTTTTCAGACGCGCCAGACGTGAACTGGCTGCCGTCTGAGACGAACAGGTTCTTGATGTCGTGCGTCTGGCCGTACTTGTTGACGACGCCGTCCTTGGCCTTATCGCTCATGCGATTGGTGCCCAGGTTGTGCGTCGAGGGGTATGGCGGGGTCGGGAACGTGCGAACCGCACCGGCTGCCTCATACACGGCCGCGCCTTGCTTATAGGCGTGAGCGCGCATTGCGTTGTCGTTGGGATGATCGTCGAAGTGCACGTTCGGGATAGCCATCCCGTACTTGTCTTTCTTGTCTTTGTTGAGCGTGACGCCGTTCTTTTCCTGCGCCAGGTCTTCGCCAACGATCCACATGCCGGCCATGTTGTTGTAGCCGTCCATGGCGGTCGTGAATTCACGGCCCCATGCACCTGGATTGAGGAACGCTGCCATGAACGGCAGGCCAAGCGACAAGGTTTCGAGCTCGTAGCCACCCACGAAGCCGCGCTTTGGATCGAGACGGGCTTCATCCTGGATGATGCCGGCCATCGTCGTTCCGCGCCACATCTTGACGGGCTTTTCGAACACGCCATAGACGGAACCCGTCATGTGACGCATGTAGTTCTTGCCGACCATGCCGGACGAGTTGGCAAGGCCGTTCGGGAACATGTTCGAAGCCGAGTTCAAAAGTAGACGCGGGCTTTCGATCGAGTTACCGGCAACGCAAACCGCACGTGCTTTTTGCTTTTGCAGCTTGCCGTCTTTATCGGCGTAAACGACGGCGGTCACTTTGCCTTTGTCATCGTGTTCGATCTTGATGACGTGGCTCTGTGGGCGCACCTCGAGTTTGCCGGTTTTTTCGCCCTTTGGAATTTCGGCGTACAGCGTCGACCACTTGGCGCCCGACTTGCAGCCCTGGAAGCAGAAACCGATCTGCTGGCAGGATCCGCGACCGTCACGGGGTGCCGAGTTGATCGACATGCGGCCCGTGTGGCATTCCTTGTAGCCCAGCTTATCGGCGCCGGCCTTCATGACTTTGAAGTTGTTGTTGCCTGGCAGGCCTTCGATGCCGTTGGTGCGTGTCGTGCCCATGCGGCTTTCGGCCTTCGCATACCAAGGCTCCATTTCCTTGCCGTCGATCGGCCAGTCGAGGAGGTTGGCGCCGGCGACTTCGCCGTAGTTTGTTTTCGTCTTCCATTCATGGTCCTGGAAGCGCAGCGATGCACCAGCCCAGTGAATTGTCGAGCCGCCAACCGACTTCACGATCCAGGCCGGAAGGCCCGCGAAGTCTTTAGCGACGCGCCAGTTGCCCGACGTCGAACGCTCATCGAGCCAAGCGAGCTGGCCGAAGCTGTCCCACTCGTTGTTGGTGAAATCTTCGATCGAGTGACGCGCACCCGCCTCGAGGATCACGGTATCGATGCCGAGCAGGGCGAGTTCAGCACCAACCGTGCCGCCGCCCGCGCCCGAGCCGATCACTACAACTACTTTGTCGTCATTCAGGTCATAAGGTGCCGCCATTGGGCAATCCTCCCGATATTAGAATTGTTGATGGGGCTCTTAGAGCCAGTCGATGTCGTTGAAGCCGCGCTTGATGTAACCGCCCTTTGAGGCGCTCTCACCTTCGTAGCCGAAGATCGGCCAGACTTCGGGGTTGTTATAAATCCCTGTGATCAGGTCGCCGCGGATCTTCTGGAAGAAACCGTCGCCTTCCATGGTTTTTAGAATAGCAACGCGTTGAGCTTCCCAGCCGACATCGGCGTAGCCGACGCCGTGCGCGGCTTTGGCTGCTGCATCCAACTTGGCAACGCCTTCTTCGAGCTGCTTTTTGAGGGCCGCATCTTTTTCCGACTTCTCGTCGTAGCCTTTGACGGCGTTGGCATAGAAGCGATCGGCAAGCTTGTCGTGCGGATACACGTCGCGAGCCAACTTGATGATGGTGCGCAGCGTTTCCGGCTTCAAGTTCTTAGCTTCAAGGCCCCACGATTCCGTCGGGCACATCACGGCGCCGCTCGTGATGACGAGTGCAGCGGCACCAGTGGTCGCTAGAAATGACCGCCGATCTAGGCTCGGCGTTTTGTCTACGATCCTCATTGATTTCCTCCTTAAGTCTCTTTTTTTTGTTCAGTTTCGATATCGGCAAAAACTCTTGATACGCTGGCACGAAAGTGACGCGTTTAGGGAGCGGCTGGTTTTTCGGGCGAGCTCGGCGTACCACCCGGCAAACTCTTGAGGTAAGCGATAACCAGCTTGCGCTTAGCAGCGTCAGGCTGGGAATACATCATGGCAACCCCCGGAATGTAATCCGCCGCGCCCGCGATCCATTTGTCGAGCACGTCGTCTTTCCAAACGAGGCCATCGGCGCTGGCCTTCTTCAGAGCATCCGAATAACTGGGGAACTCCGCCAGCGTCGCAGCCTTGCGGCCATAGACACTGCCCAGATTAGGGCCCTGACGAAGAGGCGCCCCAGGCTCGACGGTGTGGCAAACACCACAACTCGTCGTGAATTGTTTGGCGGCCGCAGCCAAATCAACAGCATCTTCGGCGCGAACACCGACCGTTGAAAGTGCCAATGCGGCGGTTATCGCCATTCCCCTTAGCCCCGAAAATGCGATCCAGTGGCACCGCAAATGCGCCTCCCTGCGAAAAAAATGTTCGCCGCACGCTAAGTGCGCCGCGATGCTGGCAGGTAGTATTTCGATACTACATCTTTCAATTGCTTAGATTTGTTCGCGCAAGCACTGCGCAGTGAGACATTTTCATCGTCACCACCCCAGCTTATTCTGCGGCTTGGAGATCGGTGCCGAAGACTTTGCGTTGCTTGCGATGGAGCATGACTTCGGCGCCAGGCTTGCCGCGCACTTCCGATACGTATGTCAAGCAGGCGCAGCGAAGCAGCGAGGTGAAGTTGTGCGCGTCGCCCGAAAGCAAAAGAACTTCGTCATGCAACTCGGTGAGAAACCGGCCAAGTGGAAGTTTCATCACTGACGCGATTTCTTCGAGAATATCCCAAAACGCGGCTTCCAGCTTAATGCTGGTCGCATGACCGCCAAGGCGCACTGAACGCGTTTGATAGGTAAAAGATTCAACGTGTTGGCTCGATAGTATGTGACACATTCGATCGACACTCCCCAGTTTAGGGATCGACCGTAGCTCAGCAAAACAGCGTTGCAAATGAACATGTTATAGGTGCGTCGCAAAAATTTTTATGGTGCACCGCAATAGATTGACTGCGTCATTCGAAAGTTATTGTTCTGGCCGCTCACTGCCAAGATGCAAACAATCGGTCAAAATTCCGCGGATTGCGGGCTTTGAGGGCGTCTGCGCGCTGGTGTTCGTCGTCGAGGTTTGAGATCCAACGACGCTGCGTTGCTGCGCAATACAAACACGCAAAATTAATTTCGTACCGTCTCAGGATGTTCAGCGACTTACGCCGAGGTGCGGCGGACGCGCGCCGGTTTCGCTACCTTTGCTGAACTCAAGTTTGCGCTCTGCACCCAGCTGCTGAGATAGGTCGCCGCCCGCATGGCAGCTGTATCTGGGTCGTCAAACGCGGCTGCCAATTCGCACAGCACGGAAAAGCGCACGCCTTTTGCAGCTTCCGTCCACATCATCGTTTCTTCGTCTTTCAGAACGCGGAATTTTGGCATTGCGTCCTGCCGCCAAACGAGGACCTTGACGCCGTTCTTGGATTTCACCGCGCGGGGTACTGGCTCTTCCCCAACCATGGCAATCCAAATGGCGGCCGCATTGGTGAGGAGTTCGATCCGTTGCACGCTGCGATGGGGCGTGAAAACGAGATTAGCCCAATCGTCGGGTGCGACGCTCGCCAGTTCTGCCATCGCCACCACGGGAGCATCGGCGGCGTCGAAGGCGGTATTCAGCGCTATTTCCAATGCTGCAAGATCGGCGAGGACGGGGCGCCGATCAAATGGCTTTGTCGCGCGTAAGAATTCGCTGAGCTGGGCGCCGAACCAGCGAGCGCTGCGCACCCGCGAGGGATGCGAGGCAATATAAGCACGCGCTATTTTTTCGAAATCGTCATCGCCCAGATAGGCACGCAGCTGCGTGAAGTCGCCCTGCAGAATCTCGATAAGCCGCAGAACGTAGGCGTTGCGGTAGACGCCGAACAACGTCTCGTTATTTTCACGCGGACTGTTGGGAATGGCCTTGAGGATATCGTTGTCGCCCTCAAGGATGGCGCGCTGAAACAAAGCTTGCAGATCGGCGAGCTTCATGTCCGGGCGCCAGCGCCCCGTTGCGCGGGGGCGGAAAATTTCGCGGACTTCTTACTCTGGGGCGCCAGCACGCGCGCGGCGATGGCGCGGGCGTGGTCGAGTTCGGCAACGAGCTCGGCGAGCGGGGGAATGTTATCGTCGCGCTCGATCATCGTCGAGACCGGCCCAAATCTTTGCAGGGCCATCTCATACAAATCCCAAACCTCGTCCGTCACGGGATGATCGTGTGTGTCGATGATGTGGGTGCCCATTTCGCTATGGCCGGCGAGATGAAATTGCACGACGCGGTCGGATGGAATGCCTTCGAGAAAAGTTCTGGAGTTATAACCGTGATTGAACGAACTGACGTAGACATTGTTGACGTCAAACAGCAGCCAGCATCCGGTCCGGCGGGTCATCTCAGCGATGAACTCCCACTCCGTCATCTCCGAGGTATTGAATTCGACGTAAGTCGACACGTTCTCAAGGCACAGCGCCCGGCCCAAACGTTCTTGCACGTGATGAATGCGCGCGACGACATGATCGAGCGCCTCGGCGGTATAAGGGAACGGCAACAGGTCGTGCATATTGATGCCGTGCACGCCGCTCCAGCATAAGTGATCGGACACCCACTTGGGCTCGACGCGCTTGGCCAGCGCTTTCAAGCCGTCGAGATAATCTTCATCGAAGGGATGCGTCGAGGCGATTGACAACGATACGCCGTGCATGACGAGAGGATAGCGCGCCGCAATCTTGTCCAGCATCGCCAACGGCTGGCCGCCCGGCACGAGATAGTTCTCGGAAATGAATTCGAACCAATCGACAGCCGGATTGCCGTCTAAGATCTCGGCATAATGCTGGGCGCGCAATCCCAGTCCAAAACCTAAGGGTGCGGGCTTTGGATCTGATGCGGCCGGAATTGTGCGAGAGGCGGCTGGCATCATCGTCCTTTCGAAGTGCATTTTAAGCGACAAGATATAACAGAAATTGCGCGACCCGGTGAAGGGGATCAACAACCGGATCGCGCTGAAGCTCTGTATAGCCGTTCGAAGATTTACTTCTTCTCGGGCATTGCAGGGGCTTCGAACTTTGCGCCTTCAACCTTGGCGCATTCGTCTTTCGTGGCTTCCGTGAAGCTCGTGCCCTTGCAAGCGTTCTGGCCCTTGCAAGCGTTCTTCGCGGTTTTGCAGGCGCCGTGACCCTTGCAGGCATTGGCACCCATGCAATGGCCCTTGGCGTCCATTGCAGCGTCAGCGGCCGATGCGGCAATTGCGCCCGAGAAATACAATGCGGCGGCGGTTGCAGCCATTGCGGCGCCAGACTTCAAAGACATCTTCATGTTGAGATTTCCTTTTTGATAGTTGAAGTTATGATCGATACGGACAAAAGCCAAGGATTAGCCCTGGATCGTGCCGTGCTTCTTCATGCACTTAGATTTTGACGTCATGCTGACGCCCTGACCCTTGCAGGCGTTCTTGCCTTTGCAAGCGTTAGCAGCTGTCTTGCAGGCGCCGTGGCCTTTGCACGAATTAATACCCGTGCAGGCGACTTTCTTGGAAGCTTCAGCTTGCGGCACGGCGGCAATCGAGCCGACGGCGAACAATGCCGCTGCAGCCAGCGCCAGCGATGTGCCGGAGCGATGAGCGATTTTCATTAGAATTTCCTCTACCTGTTGAAAACTTATTGAGGCGAACAGTCCGTACGACCGTCATGGACCTCAGGCAGCAGTTGAGACGCTACCTCGATCATATTCGTTGAGAGGGGCTTAAAGTTTCATCGGACGCTAAATAAATATTCTTTCTACTGTCCCAAAAACGTGGTTGCCATCCGCGCAGCTCTGCACAACACGCTGATCTGGATGCGAACAATCGTTTTCTGCCGCGCCGAAAATTACAGGGTTCGCGGCTTAATAATCCGGACGGGTCAAAGTGCGGCGCACCGCATTTTGCCACCCGGCGTATTTTCGCGCTCGTTCATCTTCCCGCATCGCTGGCAGAAAGCGGCGATCGAGCGACCAGCGTTTGGCAAATTCGGACGGTTCTGGATAAAAACCGATTTTAAGACCGGCAAGGTAGGCCGCACCAAGTGCTGTCGTCTCCAAAACTTTGGGACGATCGACAGGGGCCGCCAAAATGTCCGCTAGTCTTTGCAGCGTCCAATCGGAGGCGACCATACCCCCATCGACGCGCAGAACGGTTTCGCGCGCTGAACCCCAATCGGCACGCATCGCTTCAACAAGATCGCGCGTTTGGTAACAGACCGATTCCAATGCGGCTTTGGCGATCTCGCGCGGGCCGGTCGCGCGCGTCAGGCCAAACATCGCGCCGCGGCATTCGGCATCCCAATAGGGCGCGCCTAGACCGACGAAGGCCGGCACGAGATAAACGTCTTGTCCCTGATCGGCACCGGCTGCCAGCGCCCCCGATTGCGCCGCCGTCTCGATGACGCCCAAGCCGTCGCGCAGCCATTGCACGGCCGCGCCGGCGATGAAAATCGATCCTTCGATCGCATAAGACACATGGCCGTTGAGACTATACGCGACTGTTGTGAGCAATCGGTTTTTGGAAAACACGGGCGAAGGGCCGGTGTTGAGAAGGGCAAAGCAGCCCGTGCCGTAGGTTGATTTCACCATGCCCGGCGTGAAGCACGCTTGTCCGATGACGGCCGCTTGCTGGTCGCCGGCGATGCCGCAAATCGGAATGGCCGCGCCAAATAGGCCAGGGTCGGTCGTACCGAAATCAGCCGCGCAGTCTTTGATGTCGGGCAGCATCTTCTCCGGCACGCGGAACAGATCGAGGAGGTAAAGCGAGAACCGCTTCTTGTTGATGTCATAGAGCAGCGTGCGGCTGGCGTTGGTGGCGTCCGTGGCGTGAACTTTGCCGCCCGTGAGACGCCACAGCAAAAAGCTATCGATCGTGCCAAATGCGAGACGACCGGCGTTGGCTGCATCGCGCGCGCCTGGAACATTATCCAAAATCCACGCCACTTTAGTACCCGAAAAATACGGGTCGAGCAGCAAGCCGGTGCGCTTTGAAACGGTGTCTTCGAGGCCCGCACTTTTTAATCCGGCGCAAACATCGGCCGTGCGCCGGTCTTGCCAGACGATGGCGCGGTGGATGGCTTTGCCGGTCGAGCGGTCCCATACGACTGTCGTTTCGCGCTGATTGGTGATGCCGATCGCGGCGACGTCTTTGGCTGTCAGCCCGGTTTGCGACAAGACCTTGCGGCAGGTCGAAATCGTCGTCGCCCACAGGTCTTCCGGTTCGTGTTCCACCCAGCCCGAGTGGGGATAATGCTGCTGGAATTCTTCTTGCGCGATCGATTTGATATCGCAGTTTTCATCGAACAGAATGGCCCGGCTCGATGTCGTACCTTGATCGATTGCGAGAATATATTTTGCCATCTGGCCAGTCCTCGTCGCGCTTAACCGTGCCTGCGATCTGGCGGTGAGACATGCCACGTCCAGCGATCTGGTCAATGGGAAAGCTTGGGGCGGGGTAAGCTTGCTTTTAAGATTTGCTTGCGCGACCTTGACGGCTGGACGCGATCTCGGCCGTGTCGGCTGTTAGATTTTTTCCACAAGCGCGTGTGCCGCCGGGAAGTTGAACGATGGATGAGATGTCTGCGAGACAATCTGAAATTCTTGAGCTGGCGCGCGAATCCGGCCGCGTCGGCGTCGAGGATTTAGCCCGGCACTTTGAGGTTTCGGCCCAGACAATCCGCAAAGATTTGAACGACCTTTGCGACCGCCGCGTGCTCACCCGCATCCACGGCGGGGCGATTGTCGCCTCTGGCGTGCAAAACCTTTCCTACGAAGCGCGCCGGTTCGTCGCCGCCACCGAAAAGCACGCCATCGGCGTGGCGGCCGCAGCGCTGATCCCCAACCGGTGTTCGCTGTTCGTCAACATCGGAACGACGACGGAGGAAGTTGCCAGTGCCTTGAGCGAGCATGAAGGTCTGCTCGTCATTACCAACAACCTCAATGTCGCTTTGCAGCTCTATCACCGGCCGCGCATCGAGGTGATCGTGGCGGGCGGCGCGGTGCGGCGCGACGACGGCGCGATTGTCGGTTCAGCCGCCATCGATCTCATCCGCCAATTCAAAGTCGACTACGCAATCATTGGCGCGTCTGCGATCGACGACCAAGGAACGCTGCTCGATTTCGACTATCGCGAAGTGCAAGTTTCGCAGGCCATCATCGAGAATGCGCGCAACATCATCCTCGTGGCTGACAGCTCGAAACTGGCGCGCCAAGCCCCTGTCCGCATTGCCCATATCGGCCAGGTGCAGACTTTCGTAACGGACGGCTTGGGTGACAGCCCGCTGCGCCAAATCTGCTCCGCAGCTGGCGTTCAAGTTATTGAAACATCTCCAGAAATAGTTCCAGGCGACGATGCTCCAGTAAAAACTTGACGAAATGGTAATTTTTCATTTGATTGCGGTTCTGCTTTCGGTTTAACATAAAACGAAAGAAAGACCGCTGGCCAACGAGCCCTCGGTCATCCGGGAGACGACGCCTTGGAACGGGCCTTTGACCTTGCTGTCATCGGTGGAGGTATTAACGGCACCGGCATCGCCCGGGACGCCGCAGGCCGAGGTCTTTCCGTTTTCCTATGTGAGATGAATGATCTGGCGAGCGGCACATCGTCGTGGTCCACGAAGCTCATTCACGGTGGCTTGCGGTATCTCGAATATTACGAGTTCCGGCTCGTGCGCGAAGCGCTCGCTGAACGCGAAGTGCTGTGGGCAATCGCTCCCCACATCATCCATCCGCTGCGCTTTGTGCTGCCGCATCGCAAAGGGTTGCGCCCGGCTTGGCTGCTTCGTTTGGGTTTGTTCCTCTACGATCATTTAGGCGGCCGCAAGCGTTTGCCGCCAACCAAGGTTTTGGATCTGGCGACGGATCCGGCAGGTGTGCCGCTTGAACTCGCCGAGTTTTCCAAGGCGTTCGAATATTCCGATTGCTGGGTGGATGATGCGCGCCTTGTTGTTCTCAACGCACGCGATGCTGCCGATCGTGGCGCGATCGTTTCACCGCGCACCAAGGCGGTGAGCGCGCAACGCCGCGACGGTCAATGGGCACTAACGGTAAAGGATGCCAATACGGGCGTTGGTGAAACAATCACGGCGCGCGCGCTCGTCAATGCGGCCGGTCCTTGGGTCGAGACGGTTCTGGCCGGCGCGATCGGCGCGAAATCCAAAGCTCGCGTGCGGCTGGTGCAAGGTTCGCATATCGTCGTCAAGAAAATGTTCGACCACGACCGCGCTTACATTTTGCAGAACGCAGATAGCCGCGTGATCTTCGCCATTCCTTACGAGAACGATTTCACGCTCGTGGGTACGACGGACCACGACTATTCCGGCGACCCCAAGGACGTCCGCGCCAGCGCCGACGAAATCGCCTACTTGTGCGAAGCCGTCAGCCGGGACTTCAAGAAGGACATCATGCCGTCCGATGTCGTGTGGAGTTATTCGGGCGTCAGGCCGCTTTACGACGACGGGGCGAGCGAGGCCAAAGCCGCTACCCGCGATTACGTTTTCGAGCTCGACGAAGCCCAGGGCGTCGCCCCAGTACTTTCGATCTACGGCGGCAAGATTACGACCTATCGCAAATTGGCTGAAGAGGCGCTCGAATGGTTAGCGCCCTTCATCCCCAAAGCTGCCAAGTTGCCGCCTGGATGGACTGGCCACGCACCACTCCCTGGCGGCGACTTGGGGGGCGAAGAGATCGCCCAGACGATAGCCGGTGTGCGGCGGGAATTTGCGTTTCTTACCGCAGCGCACGCCGAACGTATCGTCAAAGCCTATGGTTCGCGTGCTAGAGTTTGGTTGCAGGGTGCCCGTCAGATGAGCGATCTGGGCGAACTTTTCGGCGCGACGCTGACGCAATCTGAGGTAGCCTATGTCATCAACAACGAGTGGGCGCAGACGGTGGACGATATAATCTGGCGGCGCTCGAAACTTGGGCTTCACATGACGGCGGCTGAACAAGCCAGGCTCGGTGCGTGGCTGGCAAGCCATACTGAAACTTCTGCAAAACCTGCCAGCAGATCGGAGGCCGCAACGTGACGGCGACCCTCGAAAATGTTTCGCTCGACGTCGGCGGCCAGCATTATATTCGCGGCGTCTCGCTGAACCTCGTGCCAGGCTCCGTCAACGTTCTGCTAGGACCGACGCTATCTGGCAAGACCTCGTTGATGCGGTTACTTGCAGGTCTAGATCGCCCGACCACTGGACGCATCCTCGTCGACAACGTTGACGTCACGGGCATGGCCGTGCGGCTGCGCAACGTCGCGATGGTCTATCAGCAGTTCATCAACTATCCGGGCCTGACGGTTTACGAAAATATTGCCTCGCCCCTGCGCGTGCAAAAACTGCCCAAGCAGGAGATCGACAAGCGCGTGCGCGAGGCCGCGCAGCTGTTGCGGCTCGAACCCTACTTGCAACGAACGCCGTTGCAACTTTCCGGCGGACAGCAGCAGCGCACGGCGATTGCGCGCGCGCTCGTGAAGCGTGCCGCGCTCGTGCTGCTCGACGAGCCGCTCGCCAATCTCGATTTCAAACTGCGTGAAGAACTGCGCGAAGAACTACCGCGCATCTTCGAGGCCTCCGGCGCGATCTTCGTCTACGCCACCACCGAACCGTCGGAAGCATTACTGCTCGGCGGTAACGTCGCGTGTCTGTGGCAGGGCGAAGTTCTGCAATTCGGGCCCACGAGCCAAGTTTACCGGGGGCCGGATCATCTGCGAGCTGCCGCTGTGTTTGCCGATCCGCCGCTCAATACGCTCAGCGCGCGCATCTTAGGCGGCCAAGTCAAATTTGCTGAAAGCGCTGCAACGCAAGCCTGCCGCGGGCTGTTGGACGGACTGCCAGACGGCGATTACACGCTGGCCTTCAGGGCACATCAAATTCGCCTCGATCATCCCGATCCCAACTATTACAGCTTTCCATCGAAGGTCATCATCACCGAAATCACCGGCTCTGAAAGCTTCGTGCATTTGGCCCACAGCGGCGCGCCGTGGGTGGCCGTGCTGCCGGGCGTCAGCGCGCTCGTGCCTGACGCCAAGGCAACGGTCGCAATCGATCCGGCCAACATTCTCGTGTTCGCGCAAAGTGGCGCTCTTGTTCGCGCACCAGAGCGGCGCCAAGGAGGCATCGATGGCGCGCATTGATCTTGTCAATCTCGCTCATGGTTACGGTGGCCCGGCGGCACCAGACGACGCGCATCTGGCCTTGAAGCCGTTGTCGATGACGTGGAAGCAGGGCAGCGCTTACGCTTTGCTTGGGCCATCGGGTTGCGGAAAGACGACGCTGCTCAACATTATTTCAGGCATTGTAATCCCGTCCCAGGGCCAGGTGTCATTCGATGGCCGCGATGTCACGAAGTTGGCGACCGAGAAGCGCAATATCGCGCAAGTGTTCCAGTTCCCTGTCATCTACGACACGATGACGGTGCGCCAAAACCTCGAATTCCCGCTCCGCAATCGTAATGTGCCGGAGGCGCAAGTCAAAACCCGCGTCGACGAGATCGCAGCTCTCCTGGATCTGACGCCGGTGCTCGACCGCAAGGCGCGCGGGCTGACAGCCGACGCCAAACAAAAGATCTCGCTCGGGCGCGGCCTCGTTCGCGCCGACGTCGCCGCCGTCTTGTTCGACGAGCCGCTGACCGTCATCGATCCGCTACTCAAGTGGGAATTACGCTCGAAGCTCAAGATCCTGCATCGGCAACTCGATATGACGATGATCTATGTCACGCACGATCAAACCGAAGCTCTGACCTTTGCCGACACCGTCGTCGTCATGCACGACGGGCGCATCGTGCAGGCCGGCAAGCCAGCTGAATTGTTCGAGCGCCCCGAACACACGTTCGTTGGCTATTTCATCGGCTCTCCCGGCATGAACGTTTTGCCGGCATCGGTCGAAGGCTCGACTGCGGTGGTCGGCGGCCATTCGATTGCGCTGGCCAACGGTTACAAAAACTTGAGCGGTACCGAAGGAAAAATCGAAATCGGCGTGCGGCCTGAGTTTTCTGTTTTGGCGGCACCCGGCAAAGGCTTGCCGGTCACAGTCGACCGCATCGAAGATCAAGGCCGCGTGCGCTACGCCAAGGTGCGGCTTGGCGCACTCAAGCTTGCCGCCCGAATGCCGGACGATGTCCATATCAGCGGTAATGCCGCCAGCGTGGTTTTCGATCCGGCTTCCATTCACGTCTATCGCGCCAGCCAACGGGTTGCGGGCGAACCGGTAGGATCACGCTGATGGATACCAGACCGTTTTATAACAATGCTTGGTTCTTGGTTCTGCCGGCTTTTCTGCTGGTGGCCTTCAATGCCATCATACCCTTGATGACCGTCGTCAACTATTCGGTGCAGGATAGCTTCGGCAATAACGAGTTCTTCTGGAACGGCGTCGGCTGGTACAAGGAGCTGCTTGATCCCAGCACGCAGCTCGGCGAGCGCTTCTACGGCTCGCTCGGACGCAATCTTTTATTCTCAGCCATCGTCATCTTGATCGAAGTGCCGCTTGGCATCGCGGTCGCGCTCGCCATGCCCAAGAAGGGCTGGACGGTCGCTGCCTGCCTCGTCTTGATGGCACTGCCGTTGCTCGTGCCGTGGAACGTTGTCGGCACCATCTGGCAGATCTTTGCGCGCGAGGACATCGGATTGCTCGGCTCGTTCGTCAACCGCCTTGGCATTGACTACAACTATACCAGCGGCGTGCTGTCGGCGTGGACCACCATTGTCGCCATGGACGTGTGGCACTGGACGAGCCTCATTGCGCTGCTGTGCTATGCTGGCTTGAAATCGATCCCCGATAACTATTATCAGGCCGCTCGCATCGATGGCGCGTCGCGCTGGGCGATCTTCCGCAACATCGAACTGCCAAAGCTGCGCCGCGTTCTGCTCATCGGCGTGCTGCTGCGCTTCATGGATAGCTTCATGGTCTACACCGAGCCGTTCGTGCTGACCGGCGGGGGCCCTGGCAACTCGACAACCGTGCTCTCGATTGATCTTGTCAAGATCGCGCTCGGGCAATTCGACCTTGGCAAGGCAGCCGCCATGTCGATCGTCTACTATCTCATCGTGCTCGCGGTATGCTGGATCTTCTATACAGTCATGACGCAGGTCGATGCCGAGACCGCAGCCGAAAGGAGTGCATGATGCGATCCAACCGCGTTGTCATGATCCTGTATCTGCTGTTCCTCATGATCCCGATCTATTGGCTCTTGATGATGAGCCTCAAAGACAACACCGAAATCCTCGGTGGCGGCATTACGTTTGTTCCAAGGGTGCCGACGCTCGCCAACTACAAAACGATTTTCACCGATCCGTCGTGGTACATGGGTTACGTCAACAGCATGATCTACGTTCTGATTAATACGGTGATTTCGATCCTGGTTGCGCTGCCGGCAGCCTACGCTTTCTCGCGCTATCATTTCCTTGGCGACAAGCATCTGTTCTTCTGGTTTCTGACGAACCGGATGGCGCCGCCGGCGGTGTTTGCTCTGCCGTTCTTCAATCTCTATTCGGCGACCGGACTATTCAATACGCACTGGGCCGTCGCGCTCGCGCACTGCATCTTCAACGTGCCGTTGGCGATCTGGATCTTGGAAGGCTTCATGTCCGGCGTGCCGCGCGAGATGGACGAAACAGCCTATCTCGACGGCTACAGCTTCCCGCGCTTTTTCGTCAAAATATTCATTCCCCTGATCGCCAGCGGCATCGGCGTCGCGGCCTTCTTCTGCTTCATGTTCTCGTGGGTCGAGCTGCTGATGGCCCGCACACTGACCAACAACATGGCGATTTCATCGATCATGACGCGCACAGCCTCGGCGGCCGGTATGGACTGGGGCGTGCTCGCCGCTGCCGGTATTCTAACGCTCGTGCCAGGTGCGCTCGTCATTTGGTTCGTGCGCGATTACATCGCTAAGGGCTTTGCCCTGGGGAGGGTGTGATGGTGGAAAGCATCAAGTGGATGGCCTGGAGCCCGCCGACGGCCGCCTTCTTCGTCGTCATCATTTCGATCCTGGCGGTGATGACATTTCTGGCTGTGCGCTATCCTGAAACGGCGCGCATCGGCGCGTTGGGAATTGCCACGACGCGCGGCGACCGGCTATTTATTTCGTTGCTGTCGGCAGCCTTTATCCATCTCTTTTTTCTGGGCGTTTTCGGCTCAGACACAATGTTCATCGCGGGTCCGTTCGAGGTCTCTCGGTTATGGATCGCTACACTCATTTCTCTGTGTTGGGCCGCCTGGGTTTTCAGGCGGATTTGAGCACAGAGGGATTAAGGTCACGAACGGGCGCGCGGCCCTGTCGGGATCATTCAAGAAAGCCGCGGGAATACTAGGAGGAGCGATATGAAACGCACGATCCGAATGTCGTTGGCGGTCTTAACGGCCGCTGCGATGTCGACCACGGCGATGGCGGATATGGACGCTGCTAAGAAGTGGGTTGATAGCGAGTTCCAACCTTCGACGCTGTCTAAAGAACAGCAGATGAAGGAAATGGAATGGTTCATTAACGCCGCAAAACCTTTCGCTGGCCAGGAAACATCGATCGTCTCGGAGACCATTACGACTCACGAATATGAATCGAAAACTCTGGCGAAAGCCTTCACCGAGATCACCGGCATCAAGGTCAAGCACGATATCATCCAGGAAGGTGACGTCGTCGAAAAGATCCAGACGCAGATGCAGTCCGGCAAGAATATCTATGACGGCTGGATCAACGACTCTGATCTCATCGGCACCCACGGCCGCTACAATCAAACGGTAAGCCTCACGGAATGGATGGCTGGCGAAGGTAAAGACGTCACCGACCCGATGCTCGACGTCGATGACTTCATCGGCAAATCGTTTGGTACGTGGGTTGATGGACAGGTCTACCAGTTGCCTGACCAGCAGTTCGCGAACTTGTATTGGTTCCGGTATGACTGGTTCACCAATCCTGACATCAAGTCCAAATTCAAAGCCAAGTACGGTTATGAACTGGGCGTTCCCGTCAACTGGTCGGCCTACGAAGACATCGCTGATTTCTTCACCAACGACATCAAGGAAATCGGCGGCGTCAAAGTCTATGGCCACATGGACTACGGCAAGAAAGATCCCTCGCTCGGCTGGCGTTTCACCGACGCTTGGCTGTCGATGGCCGGCAACGGCGACAAAGGTATCCCCAACGGCCTGCCGGTCGATGAATGGGGCATCCGCATGGAAGGTTGCAACCCGGTCGGCTCATCGGTCGAACGCGGCGGCGACACCAACGGCCCTGCGTCCGTCTACGCCGTCAGCAAGTACGTTGATTGGCTCAAGAAGTATGCGCCACCCAACGCTCCTGGCATGACGTTCGGCGAAGCTGGACCCGTGCCAGCACAAGGCGCCATTGCCCAGCAGATCTTCTGGTACACCGCCTTCACCGCCGACATGGTCAAGCCAGGCCTGCCGGTTATGAACGAAGACGGTACGCCGAAGTGGCGCATGGCACCATCGCCCCACGGCGCGTACTGGAAAGAAGGCATGAAGCTTGGCTATCAAGACGCCGGCTCCATGACGCTGTTGAAATCGACGCCGGTCGACAAGCGTAAGATGGCCTGGCTCTACCTCCAGTTCATCAACTCAAAGTCTGTCAGCCTCAAGAAGAGCCATGTTGGTCTCACCTTCATTCGCGAGAGCGACATCTGGGACAAGAGCTTTACCGAACGGGCGCCAAAACTCGGTGGTTTGATCGAGTTTTATCGCTCGCCAGCGCGCGTGCAGTGGACACCGACCGGCAACAACGTGCCGGATTATCCAAAGCTCGCTCAGCTCTGGTGGCAGAACATCGGCGACGCGTCGTCGGGTGCCAAGACGCCTCAGGCGGCGATGGACGCACTGGCCGCTGCACAAGACTCAGTCATGGAGCGCATCGAGAAATCGGGTGCTCAAGGCAAATGCGGACCAAAGCTCAATCCGAAAACGACCGCCGAAGAGTGGTTCGCGAAGGCTGAGAAGGCCGGAACGATTGCGCCAGCACGCAAGCTCGCCAACGAAAAGCCAAAAGGCGAAACGATCGACTACGACACTCTGATCAAGTCGTGGCCGGCCAACCCGCCGAAGAAGTAAGCTTTTCGCAATGCCAACAAACAACGAGGGGCGGACCACACGGTTCGCCCCTTTTTTTTGCGACGGCTCAAAACACAGCGTGATCGCCGCGATCCGGCGTTGCCTCGCCTTTGATCAACCGTTCATAGAAATCAAATAGCGTCTCTGATCCGGTGGAGGGTGTCGCGGCAGCATCGTAATGCCCGGTAATGGGATCGAGAACAAGCATGGCTCCGACGCATAGTAACGTCCTATTTTAGCGAGTTCGGCTTTGTCCGAGAGCGGCGGGTAGATGCGGCCGAGTGCGCCAAGTACGAGCGCGATCGTGTCGAGCATGGCCAAGGGCACGTGCCTGAACCGCGGCTCACGGCCCAGTAATGCAAACAGGTGCTCGCCTTGCTGGAAGGGTGTGATCGGGTTCCCCGGGCCGCCGATCGGCAAGATGCGATTGTGCCGGCTGACATCGTCCAGGCAATCGGCGAGATACCGGCCCAAATCGCCGTCGCTGATGGGTTTGCAAGACGTCAACCTGCCATCGCCAAAAACGAGGTAGGGCTTGCCTTGCTTGACGCGATCGACTTGTCCCGAAAGCGACTTGAAGAAGGCTGTGGGTCTGACGATAGAATATGTCAGACCGGACTGAATGAGCGCATTTTCAAAGCCAAGCTTTGCCTGCTGAAACGCGAGACGCGGCTTTTGAACACAGATCGCCGATAACAATACAAATTGTTTGACGCCAGCGGCCCTGGCGGCGCCGAGCGCATGGACGTGGGCACCGTGATCGATGGCCCAAGCGTCCGCGGGCACGCCAGTACGAGACGCAAGGCACGATACAAGGGCATCAAAACTCTCGCCGCGAAAGCCATCGTTGGCGAGCGACGAAGGGTCGGTCACGGCACCAAAACGCACAACGGTGCCTTCGGGCAGCTTGCTGCTTACCGTGGCGGGGCGCACGAAACACACGACCTCATGGCCGCGTTCAACGAGCACGCGCACCGTTGCGCGCCCGATCGTCCCCGTGCCGCCCAAAAAGAAAATCCGCTTGAGGAGGCCGCCGCCGTTCACTCGTCCAGGTGTTGCTGCTTCAAGCATGCTGAAAAGATGAAACAGTTCTAGCCTGGGCGCAATGCTTGGCCCGCCCCGAATAGGCCAATCATACGATTTTGTTTTAGAGTCCGGCCAGCCGCGCCGAAGCGGCTTGCGGAAGTGCGGGTGGTGAGCGGAGCATTGTGCCGCACGACCCGGCCGTGACGTAAATGGGAGCCGCGCAACCCCGTCCACTCCTTACGTCATGGCCGCCCCCTAACGGGGATAAATTACGGCGGTCAACCACGACAAATTTCAACGATTGAGTGTTAGGATTATTCGCGTGCGGCGGCAGCATTACGCGCCGCGCTTGGTCACGCGCGGATATTTGTCGAGGCCGGCCGCCTGCGCACTGCGCTCCTCGCGCACCGCGTTGATCTCGCGATGCTCCGGGCCTCTAACCTCACGCTCCGGTATTGCGGGCGTGAACACACCCGACCTACAGGTGCGTAAGGCACGCAGAATGTACCAAACCTCGCGCGCCGAAAAAATCTTATCCCCGCTTGCTCGGCCCGCGCGT
>JANLPU010000008.1:0-97902 GCA_031367425.1 Hyphomicrobium sp. | reverse complement strand
TTGGGTAGCGCGTCGCCTGGATGGTCAGACTGAGGATGGCGTAATCGAAGGCCTGGTCGGGGTAGTCTGCGAGGTCGCTGTCGGCGTCGCCCTGGATGACAGACAGGCCGCGCGACACGGCGGCATTGACGCCTTCACGGGAGATTTCGACGCCGCGGCCATCGACCATTTTCGTTTCGGCGAGCAGATGAAGGAGGGCGCCGTCGCCGCAGCCGACGTCGAGCACGCGCGATCGCGGCGCCACCATTTCGGCGATTAGCAAGTGGTCGACGCGGGGGGTCGAAAGCGGGGGCGAGAGAATGGGGGCGATCATTTCAGGCCCCGTTTTAGGGCGGCGGCGTTGATGAAGCCGCGGATGGTGTCGAAGAAGACCGGTTCTTCTAGCAGGAAGGCGTCGTGGCCACGGTTGCTGTCGATTTCGACGAAGCTAACGTTGGCGGCGACGGCGTTCAAGGCGCGGACGATGGCACGGCTTTCACGCGTCGGGTAGAGCCAGTCGGACGTGAACGAGACGACGCAAAATCGCGTTTTGGTGCCGCGAAAGGCATTGGCTAGAACGTCGCCGTGTTCGCCGGCGAGATCGAAGTAATCCATGGCGCGCGTGATGTAGAGATAGCTGTTGGCATCGAACCGGTCGACGAACGTCGAGCCCTGGTGGCGCAAATAACTTTCGACTTGGAAGTCGGCGCTGAACGAGAACGTCACCTTGCTGCGGTCTTGCAAGCTGCGGCCGAATTTACGGTGCAGGGCTTCTTCCGACAGATAGGTGATGTGCGCGGCCATCCGTGCCACGGCCAGTCCGTTGCGCGGCGTCTTGCCTTCCGCATAATAATTGCCAGCGCTCCAGTCGGGGTCGGCCATCACGGCTTGGCGGCCGACTTCATGGAACGCGATGTTCTGCGAGGAATGCCAGGCAGCCGTGGCGATCGGCACCGCGGCGAACACGCGATCCTTGTAACGCGAAGCCCATTCCAGCACCTGCATGCCGCCCATCGAACCACCGATCACGGCAAAGAGCTGTGCAATGCCGAGATGGTCGATCAGGCGCGCTTGCGCGTCGACCATGTCTGCGATGGTGATGACGGGAAAATCGAGCCCATACGGCGTGCCCGTTTTCGGATTGATCGAGGCGGGCCCCGTCGAGCCCATGCAGCCGCCCAGGATATTGGCGCAAATGACATGGAAGCGGTTGGTATCGACCGGCTTGCCCGGTCCAACCAGCGTCGACCACCAGCCGGGCTTCTGCGTAACGGGGTGCTCGCTGGCGACGTGCTGGTCGCCCGTCAAGGCATGGCAAATCAGGATGGCGTTGGATTTGTCCGCGTTCAGCTGCCCATAGGTTTGATAGGCGATCGAGAACGGCGCGAGTTCTTGCTCGCAGGCCAGTCGCAACGGTTCGTTGTCGGGAAATTTGACCACCGCGCTCGAAGGCGCGTGCACCTCGGTGTTGGCAGAGCTCATAGAAGGTGGCCTAAACCTCGCGGGCAGACAACGCTGGAGCCGTTAGCTAGGGCAGGCCCAGGGAATGTCAATCTTTTCTTTGATTTCAAAAGTGTCTGCCCTTATCAATCGGCCCCTGAATGCTGGCCAAGGTGTTCGACCCGTTAACGCAAAATCCAACGCTCATTGAGACCCCCGATGACGACGACCGCACCTGAGCCCCGACCGGGCATCCTCGACATTGAGGCCTACGTGCCCGGCGAAAGCAAGGTGCCTGGCGGAATTGTGCCGGCCAAATTGTCGTCGAACGAAACGCCGCTGGGGCCGAGCCCAGCTGCCATCGCCGCTTTTAAAGGTGCCGCCAACCGTTTAGAGCTTTATCCAGATGGTCAGGCGACAGCGCTGCGCGCGGCTATCGGTCAGCGCTACGGCCTCGACCCGGCGCGCCTTGTGTGCGGCTCAGGCTCCGACGAAATTCTGGCGCTGCTAGCGCGCGGTTACCTCGGCCCCGGCGATGAAGCGATTTACACAACGCACGGCTTTCTGGTTTACCGCATCGCGATTTTGACCAACGGTGCCACACCGGTCATCGCGCCCGAACGCGCTCTCGTCACCGACGTCAATGCTATTCTGGCCAAAGTGTCGGAGCGCACGCGCGTCGTATTTCTCGCCAACCCGAACAACCCCACCGGCACGTACATTGCGATCGAGGAGGTGCGCCGCTTGCGCGCCAATCTACCGGCGCGTGTGCTGCTCGTGCTCGATGCCGCCTACGCTGAGTATGTCAGCCGCAACGATTATGAGGCTGGGCTCGAACTCGTGGCCACCACATCGAACACGGTGATGACGCGGACGTTCTCAAAAATTCACGGGCTCGCCGCCTTGCGCATCGGCTGGGCGTATTGCCCGCCAGCGGTCGCCGACGTGTTGAACCGGATCCGCGGTCCCTTCAATCTGTCGTCGCCCGCGATCGCAGCTGGCGCTGCCGCCATGGACGACATCGCGCATATGGAAGCGGCCCGCGCGCACAACGATAAGTGGTTGCCGTGGGTGACGCTCGAACTCTCCAAGCTTGGGCTGGACGTCACGCCGAGCGTTGCCAACTTCGTTCTATTTCATTTTCCCTCGGGCGGTGCAAAGACCGCCAGCGGCGCCGATGAATTTTTGAAATCCAAAGGCGTCATCGTCCGCAAGGTCGGCGCTTATGGGCTGCCGAATTCTTTGCGCATGACGATTGGATCGGAAGCCGATAACCGGCGTGCGGTCGCGGCTCTTCGCGACTATCTTGGCGGAGGCCGCTCATGAGCGAAGGCGCGGTTCAGCCGATGTTCAAGCGCATGGCTTTGATCGGCATCGGCTTGATCGGCTCCTCGATCAGTCATGCGGCGCGCCGTGGCAACCTGGTGGGCGAGATCGTGGGCTCGTCGGCAACGCCCGCGACACGCGCTAAAGCGCTTGAACTTGGACTGGTGTCTAAAGCGTACGCGACGGCCTCTGAAGCCGTGCGCGGTGCCGACCTCGTTATCCTTTGTGCGCCGGTCGGTGTCTACGGCGAGATCGCCAAGGCCATCGGCCCGCACTTAGAGAGCGGCGCGATCGTGTCCGATGTCGGCTCGGTCAAGGCAGCCGTCGTGCGCGATGTCGCCCCCCGTTTGCCCAAGACCGTGCACTTTGTTCCAGGCCACCCGATTGCCGGCACAGAGCAATCTGGCCCCGAGGCTGGCTTTGCCGAGCTGTTCGATGGCCGCTGGTGTATCCTGACGCCAGAAGCTGGCACCGATCCGAAAGCAACCGCACGGCTCGAAGAATTTTGGCGCCGTCTTGGATCTCAGGTCGAGATCATGTCGGCTGAACACCACGACATGGTGCTGGCGATCACCAGCCACGTGCCGCACTTGATTGCCTTCAATATTGTCAACACGGCCGCCCACCTAGGGCGCGTGACGGACAGTGAAGTGATCAAGTTCTCAGCCGGCGGCTTTCGCGATTTTACGCGCATCGCGGCGTCAGATCCGGTGATGTGGCGCGATGTGTTCTTGAACAACAAAGACGCCGTTCTCGAAATGCTCGGGCGTTTTTCGGAGGACTTGGTGACCTTGCAACGCGCTATCCGATTTGGCGACGGCGCGACCCTCGAGCAGATGTTTGCGCAGGCGCGTGCCGTGCGCCGCGGCATCATTCAAGCGGGTCAAGATACGGCCGCGCCCGACTTCGGCCGGCGCGCGCCTGGAGACGGCAAAGCGGGTTAAGGTCGCGCTCAGTGTTGCAAACCGAAACCACATCCGACGCTGACGAGACGACAAATTCTGGCGGCGATTTATGGATTTTCGCATACGGATCGCTGATGTGGCGGCCGGATTTTTCCTATGCCGAAAGGCACGCCGCGCGGCTTGATGGCTGGCACCGGCGTTTTTGCATTCTGTCGCGCCATTATCGCGGCAGCGCTCTTCATCCGGGACTGCTGCTGGGACTAGATCGCGGCGGGTTTTGCGACGGCATGGCCTTCCGCGTTGCGTCTCGCGATGCGGCCGGCGTGCTGGCGTACCTGCGGGTGCGCGAACAAATCAGCGGCGTCTACCGCGAGGCGCGGCTGCGCATAAAATTGCGAGGGTTGCCGGCCGCGCCAGATCAACCGGCTGTTCGCGTGGCCGTGGTGTTCCTCGCCGAGCCGGCTCATCCGAGTTTTAGCGCGCCGCTCAGCGTGTCCCTGCAAGCGCGGATCATCGCCAGCGCCAAGGGCACGACGGGATCGAACCTTGAGTATCTGGCGCAGACGATCGAAGCCCTACAGTTTCTAGGGCTTCGCGAGCGCGAGTTGGAGCGCATCGCGGCTGTCATCGGTGCTTTGAGAATTTCGCGGCGGCGGATCATCGCGCCAAAGCGCTGGCCAGGTCCGGTCAAATGCGTGGCCGGCTGGCCGCGCACGCAGCGGGTGGGCTTGCGCGACGTCAAGCGCTTTACGCATCGCACGAAGGTGCCGGGCGGCTAGCACCGGAGGTGCTGGGCAAACAGCGCGAAGGCGTCGTGTGGTCAGTGTGCAGTCAACCGCTTTGCGCGGCGAACTGAGCGGTGCGCAGATCGAACTCGACAGCTTGGCTCTCTTGCGCCGAGGCTGCGAGCAAATGGATGTGCACTTCGTCGGCACCCATCGACGCGCCGCGCTGGCGGATCTCGGCCAAGTTCAGCGTCGCGCTGTCGCTCAGCAGGCGGCCGATCGCCAGAACTTGGCGGCGGGTGTTGCCACCGCGCTTGACGAGAACGTAGTTGGCGGCCTCGACGGCCGGGCAGTCAAACAGGCTATAGACGGTGTGGACGTAACGGCGGCCAGAGGCGCCGGTCCAGAAGTGGAAGCGCGCGCCGGTTTCGAGCGCTGCGATTGGATCGCGATCGACAAGATGGAGATCTGAACGCTGCGCCCTGAATTCGGCCAGCTGGATAATTTCGGCACTCATAACGCAAACCCCTAGATCGGCTCTTTTGATTTCGAGCCTTAACGCCCCGTCCGTGGTGTTTGTTCTAGCCCCGAGCTATGAAAGATGTTGGTCGATTGCCGCGCAAATTTGATCGGTCCCACACTTCAGGGGGCGCCGTTGCTCGCTATGGTGAACAATGTGTTGAGGGTTGACCGTGGTCGCGACAATGCTCGCGGTTTTCACGGCGGCGCGCGCGTCAGATGGTGAAAATTTCGCAACGAGTTAGCTGGCGCGGACGGCGTTCCTCAGATAGCGCTGAGGTCAGCCGCAGCGGGAATACTGACAGGTGCTGCAGGTCCAGCAACCCTCGATCCGATGCAGGCTGCGATTGCCGCAGCGTGGGCAAATTTTGCCCGCAGGCGCAGGCTGTCGATCCAAGGCGCGGCGGTCATGCAACGGTGCCCGGCCAGAACCCTCTGAACCGCTAGGACCGCCTGACCCCTCGCCAACTTCGCTTACTCTCAAGGGGGCAATGTCGGCCCGGGCGCGCGGGCTCTCGCCGTCCTGTGGCACGAGAAAGCCAATGCGCAGCATGTGCTCTTCGATGACGTCGCCGATGGCGGCGAGCAGGCTTGGGACATAGCGGCCGGTCATCCACTGGCCGCCTTCCGGGTCGAACACGGCTTTGAGTTCTTCCGCCACGAACCCGACGTCGCCGCCGCGCCGGAAGATCGCGCTGATCATGCGGGTGAGCGCCACCGTCCAGGCGTAGTGCTCAAGGTTCTTGGTGTTGATGAAAATTTCAAACGGCCGCCGCCGTCCGTCGCGCACGATGTCGTTGACGGTGACGTAAAGCGCGTGCGGGCTCGCCGGCCATTTGATTTTGTAGGTGACGCCATCCAATGCGGTGTCGCGCTCGAGCGGCTTGGTCATGTAGACGATATCGCCGGAGTTTGGCTTTGCGGGTGCGAGATCTGGCCTAGCCACGGTCCAGGACCGGCCATCATCTTCGTCGATAACTGAGGGACCGGAGACTTCGACGGACTTGTCAGCTTTGTCAGCTGCGACCAGAACCGCCCCGGTGACAGCATTCGGCCGATAGGTGGTGCAACCTTTTAGGCCGAGCCGGAAGGCGTCGGCGTAGACATCGCGGAAAGCATCAAAGGCGATCGTCTGAGGACAGTTGATGGTCTTGGATATGGCGCTGTCGACGAACGGCTGGAGTGCCGCCTGCATGGCCAAGTGATCGGACGGCGCAAGCGTGCCCGCCGTCACGAAGGCTCGCGTCAGCGTCGCGTCGTCGCCAAAGCGATCGCGAAAGGAGCGGTAAGCAAAATCTTGCACCTGTTCATCGTGCGCTGCGCCGCCCTCACCGAGTACGCGACGCTTGTAGGCAAAATCGAACACCGGTTCGATGCCGCTCGAGATGTTGCCAGCCAGCAGCGAGATCGTACCCGTTGGCGCGATCGAGGTCAGGCAGCCGTTGCGCACACCATGGAGGGCGATAAGCTCGCGCACGGCCGGATCGAGCCGAGCGATGTTGGGCCGATCTAAAAACGCGTCGCGCTCGAATAATGGAAATGGACCTTTTTCGGCCGCCAACGCAGCGCTCGCGCGATAGGCGGCATTCTGAATGATTTCCAGCCATCGGGCCGCTTTTTGGCGTGCGGCGGGATCAGCGTAATGCAGGCCGCAAAAAATCAGCGCGTCGGCCAGCCCCGTGACGCCTAAGCCGATGCGGCGCTTGGCGCGTGCTTCACTGGCCTGAGCTGGCAGCGGATAATGCGACACATCGATAATGTTATCGAGAAAGCGCACGGCGGTCGTGACGAGAGCTTCGAGGCGCGTTCGATTGATGCCAGCTGTCGGTGTGAACGGATCGGTCACAAGTGCTGCCAGATTGATCGAGCCCAAGAGGCAGGCGCCGAACGGGGGTAACGGCTGCTCGCCGCACGGGTTGGTCGCCGCGATCGTCTCGCAATATCTCAAGTTGTTTTGTGCGTTGACCCGGTCGATGAAAATAACGCCGGGCTCGGCGTAATCATACGTGGCCCGCATCAATCGGTCCCACAGGCCGCGCGCGGCAATGGTTTTGTACACCGTGCCTTCAAATACCAGCGGCCAGGCCGCATCTGTTTGGACGGCTGACATGAACGCATCCGTCACCAGCACCGACAGATTGAAGTTTCGCAGGCGTTTGGCGTCGGCTTTTGCAGCGATGAATTCTTCAATGTCTGGGTGATCGCAGCGCAGCGTTGCCATCATCGCGCCGCGCCGTTGCCCGGCCGACATGATCGTCGCGCACATCGCATCCCATACGTCCATGAAGCTGACCGGCCCCGAGGCATCAGCGCCGATGCTCTTGACGCGTGCGCCGCGCGGCCGAAGCGTCGAAAAATCATGCCCGATGCCACCGCCCGCCTGCATCGTCAGGGCGGCGTCTTTCACATTGTCGAAAATGGCTGAGAGATCGTCGCCTATGGTGCCAAGCACGAAGCAGTTGAACAGCGTGACGTCGCGCCCCGTGCCGGCACCTGCCAAAATGCGCCCCGCCGGCAGGAACCCATAATCGTGCATCGCGTCGTAAAACGTCCGCGCCCAAGTCTCCCGGTCACGCTCACTGCCGTGTTCAGCACCGGCCGCGACGCGCGCAACGCGCCACAATGTATCGTCCAACGACGCATCCGCCGCCAATGGATCGGCACCAGCGAACTGATATTTGCGCCGCCATATCTGCTCTGAAATCGGCGCCAAAAATTGCGGCGCGTGGGATGTCTCGGACGTCATTCCTAGCCGTGCCCCGGTTCAAACTGCAGCTTTCCACTTATTCCTTACAACCAATACTGTCAAGAAATGTTCTTATAAAATTCCCTAATTGTTCACGAATAATTTTTCGCGCTTCTTGAACTGTGGGCGAATGGTGAACGGCCGCAAGTCCGTCTCGGTTGCGCCCGGCGAATCAGACAGCAGCGGATCATGGAAACATCCGCACAGCAGCGTTGCGCCCACTCGATCGGCGCCTTCCTCATGATCGCAATGGCGGCCGCCATCATCGCAACGTCGGCCGCCGCCGCGCCAACGCCGGGTAGCGTCGTCGAGGGTCCAGCGGCCGTCGTCGATGGCGACACCATCGAGATTGCCGGCCAGCGCATCAGGCTTGACGCCATTGACGCGCCCGAAGCCAACCAATCGTGTGGCGGCGCGCACGGCGAACTTGTCGCCTGCGGGCAAGCAGCTACCCGCGCCTTGCGCGACCTCATCGGGCAGGAATCGTTGGCCTGCGAGAGCGTCGGCACAGACAAATACGGCCGCATGCTGGGCCTATGTTTTCTCGACGGCGAAGACATCAACCGGTTCATGGTCGAAAGCGGTAACGCGTGGGCTTACCTCAAGTATTCGACGAAATACGTGAGCGCCGAGGCGGACGCGCGAGCGTCGAAAATCGGCATTTGGCAGGGCGAAACGCAGCCAGCGTGGGAGTATCGAAAAGCGCAATGGCAGGTGGCGGAAGTGGCGGCTCCGGCTGGCTGCGCAATCAAGGGCAATATGTCCAAACAGGGCCGGATTTATCACGTGCCATGGAGCGCCTGGTACGACAAAGTCAAGATTGACGAGGCGCGCGGCGAGCGCTGGTTCTGCTCGGAAGTCGAAGCGCTGCAAGCCGGCTGGCGACCGGCGGCCCCGCAGTAGCTTTGCGGTTACGACGCCCGGAAGATCGGTTCAGGCATGCGCAGGCATAACGTCAAATCCGACTGCGACGTCTGCGCGTTGACCGATCGGTCTAGTTTTTCTTGACTTTCATGATCCAAATGTCGGAATAATCCGAATACCGAATGCGCCGCCCAGGCCCAACCTCTACGGAGCAGAATTCAATGCGCTGGACCCTCTCGTCATCGACGGTGATTGCCGCCATGGTTGCAGTGTTTTCGATTATCGCCCAGCCGGCTTTCGCAGGTTCAGCTTGGGACGAAGTCAAGGGCAGCGTTTTTGGCAAGCAGGCCATCGAGGACGGTCGTGGCATCGTCGCCTTGAGCGCGCCCTACCGGCCGGAAGACATGCGGGCCGTACCTATCGGCATCGATGCCGCGTTCGGCGACGGCCGCACGGTCAAAACCGTCAACTTCATAATCGATGAAAACCCGACGCCCGTCGTCGCCGTGTTCCACATGGGGCCTGGGCGCGATCAGGTATCGATCAAAGCCAACTTCCGCGTCGACCGCCAGTCCGATGTGCGCGCCGTCGTCGAGGCGAGCGACGGCAAACTTTACATGGTCTCGCAGTTGATTAAGTTCGCTGGCGGTCAGTCGTCATGCTCGGCACCGCCGATGGGCGACCCGGCCGAGATCATCGCCAATATGGGCAAGATGCAGTACGCGCAGATCGCTGGCGCTTCGACCGCGAGCGGAGTGGTGTCGCATGGCAAGATTGATCTCAGCCACCCCAACCACACCGGCATGGTGATGGACCAGCAGACGCTGCTGTATACTCCGGTGAAGTTCGTGTCCGAGATCGCGGTGCGCCAGGGCGATGAGCAAGTGTTCGTTGCCGAAGGTTCGATCGCGCTGTCGCAGAACCCGCATATCGAATTCGATATGAAGCGCAATGGTGCGGCCGAACTGGAAGTCTCGGCCAAGGATATCGATAACGCCAGCTGGACGACGAAATTTCCAGTCGTTCCGCAGAGCTGAGGCGCAAACTCACGCACTTGAATCTTTGCGCGCCCAGATTGCGCATTGACAGCGGTTGTTTTCGATCTAAAACCGCGACAAACGGGAGAGATTGAATCATGCCGACGATGTCGAATTTGCGCCGCCGTGCCATCCAAGCCAAGCAGCGCAAGATGGAAAACGCCGACAAGCGGGCCGCCAAGATTGCGAAGAAAGAGCACAATAAAAAGGCTCATTAAGCCTGGCGCGTCGGTTGCCCAGCTCTTTGCTTGCGCGTCGGTTGCCCACCCGCAACCGCGCTTTTCTCTTGGCGCTTCGGTTGCCCACACGCAACCGCGCGAGCATTTGTTCGGCTCATGGCGCATGAGCGCGAAACCTCATTCCGCCTGCCGCGCTTTCAGTCCCCCTCTTTTCTAAATTGCCGCGCTTAGGGCACGTTTCTCGGGCTTCCGCGTTGTGCAGTTCATCGCGCTAGAACCGCGGTACATTTCGAAGCCCGATTCAAGGAGACTATGTATGAAGCGTACTTTTTCGCTGGCTGTTTTTGCGGCCTTGCTGACCCTAGGCTCGCCGCTCGGCGCAGCCCGCGCAGCAGATCTCGATCCACCTGCCCGCAGCAGCGTCCACCACGGGCACAACTACACCGACAAGTGTCAGGCCCGGCTCGAGCGCTGCACACAGTGGTTCGCGGGCAAAGGCGAATGGTGCCAGCAACGCCATGACCGGTGCGAGGCGCATTTTGCCCAGTGGCATGAGCGGCGCGTCGCGCATTACGAGATGCGTCGTGGTCACATGGGTGATCATCATATGAGGCACGGTCACATGGGCCACCACGAGCGCATGGGACACCACGAGATGAGCCACCACGATAAGGGGGCGCATCACGCGATGGATCGTCATCACATGAAGGGCGATCCCAAGCATGGCCGTATGGCGCATCGAGCCGCCGACGCGACGAAGTAATCCGAACCCAAAGTCAGGCACCGTTCGCGAATGCGTGAGCGGTGTCTGACCTGTGGTCACAATCCGCTGCCTAGTTCTCGGTTCTTTGTGTCCGACCCAGGTCAACCGCTGCCATACCGGCGAAACTTAGGGCTTGCGAAAACTTGATCAGTCACAAGTTCGTGCAACGCGACGGTAAATTGCAATTGCAATAGGAACGGCTTGCCCAATTGGGCCGTGGAACTTGCTATAAACCTCGCGTCGTTTTTCATAGAGGTCGAGAATCAATTTTGAGCGCGCGGTCACCCACTGACCCCAGGCTATGCCGACCCCGATGCTGCCGACTACGATCAAACCGTAGTCTCTCCAACTCGCAGGGCAAGACACACCGGCAGCGTCCATCCAATACCTCCCCAATCTGGTGTCTGTTGTTGCTGAGGCCTACTTTTTTCCAGAGAGGTTCGTTGGATTTGCCGTCCCGACTTCGCCGGGTGTGTTAAACGTATACCGAGAAAGCGACACTGCATTCGACGCGGCCTTTACGCCGACACCAAATGCCGAGAGGCTCCCCAACCATGTGATGATAGCGATCCATCGCAGCAATGTTCCCAACTTGTCGTGGTCTGCAGTAAAACAAGATTGACCTAAGTATGATAGACCGGCGGTCAAGACCGAACCGGATGCGGAACCTCCGAAAAGCATCACCGCCCATGCGTATGCGTCGAGACTTTCTTTGCCTGTCGCCCCGCGATTGCCAGCGAACGACAGTAGAGCGACAGCTGCGCCTCCGGACAAAAGCAAAAGGGACCTTATAGCGAGTTCGGCGAACCTGATCACAGCATCGAAGCTTGGCCGCGCGGCTTCACTTTGGAGCTTCGCTTTTTCCGTCTCTAGCTTTGCGCGATCTAATTCTAGCCGATGAGCTTCATGCAGAAATTTCAGCCCATCAGTCAGTCCCGTCTGACTGAGGACAGCTTGAAAAATTTGCTCAGAAGTCGCTGGCTGATCATTGTCCATTCGGACTTCTTCCCTTAAAGTTTTGACGTATTTTCAAGGTCGCGCCCAGGATACAGTCCTGGTGCCACGTCAGACGAATCGGCACAGAATGCAGAGTGCGCAGAAAATTCAAGTACGGAAAACCGCTATGACGGAATGTCCACAACCTAGCGCAAGATTCAGGGCCAAGAGGGGGCTGATGCGGCGCATGCCGCACGCGGGCAAGCATCTAGCAGGCCGGGAGCACCGCGAGCCGCGCCGGACCGGCCCGCGTTAGGCAATTGCAAAGACCTGTCTGTCAACGTGCAGTTAACGCATGAGGACCGACCGTGGGCAAAGCATCCGTACTTCCAAAACGCCCGGCCATGTGGGCCATCGAGGCTGGTGCGTCAGGCCCGGGCTCTGAGATCGCGCGCCTGGGACAGCGCCGGTTCAGGGTTGCCGATGTCGAGCAAATTGCGCTGGAAGAAATCCGCGACCGCAACGAGCAAGGCGTGCTGATGGGCGCCATTGCTTTCGTCTGCTTTGCAACCGCGCTCGCTTATCTCGTTTTCGAGGTCGGCTGGCGCGCCCGGTTCTTACTCGGAAGCTCGTTTCTGGCGTTTCTTGGGATGATGAGCCTTGGCGAATACTGGAGCCTTCAAACGGTGAAGCTCTACGAACTAGTCGTGACGCTGACCGGCGGCGAGCGCATCGTATTCACGAGTTCAGACCGCCCCGACATCGAAGCTTTGGCGCTGATGCTGCAGGCTTCGCGCGCCAGAGCTGCCTGAGCAACCCGGCAGGCTTGTCTTTGGCCGCGTTCGCGCTAGGGTGCGCCGCTTCACCCAAGAGCGAGCCCTTTATGACCCCGATCGTCCGTTTCGCGCCGAGCCCGACAGGCCGGATTCACATCGGCAACGTGCGCACCGCGACGCTCAACTGGCTGTGCGCGAAGAAGCTTGGCGGAATGTTCATCCTGCGCATGGACGATACCGACCGCGAGCGGTCGCGCGAGGAATACGCGCAAGGCATCCGCGACGATCTCAATTGGCTGGGGCTCACCTGGGACCGCGAAGAGAAACAGTCGGCGCGGACGGACCGGTACGAGGCAGCGGCTGACACGCTTAGAGCTGCGGGGCTGCTCTATCCCTGCTTTGAAACCGAGGATGAATTAGGCCGCCGCCGCAAGCGTCAGCTGGCGATGCAGCGGCCGCCGCTCTATGATCGATCGAGCCTGAAGCTTGAGCCAGCAGACATCGCCAAGTTGGAAGGCGAGGGGCGCAAGCCGCATTGGCGCTTCCGGCTGCCCAATACGACGCCCGAGCAGGGGCTCAATCCGCAGCCGACGATTATTTCGTGGAACGATCTCGTGCGGGGCGATCAGACCGTGGACCTTGGGTCATTGTCTGATCCCGTCGTCATCCGCGCCGACGGGTCGTTTCTCTACACCTTCACCAGCGTCGTCGACGACACCGACTTTGCGATTTCGCACATCATTCGCGGCGAAGACCACGTGACCAACACAGGCGTGCAGCTCGCTTTGTTCGAAGCACTGGGGTTCACGCCGCCGGCATTCGGCCACCACAGTTTGTTGATTGGCGCTGACGGTCAGGCGCTGTCGAAACGGTTGGGCGCGCTGTCGGTTGCAAGCTTCCGCTCAGCGGGGCTCGAACCCATGGCCGTGCTCAGCCACGCAGCGCTCGTTGGCACCTCTGACGCGATCGAGCCGCATCGCACGACGGCCGAGCTCGCCGAACTTTTCGACTTGAGCAAAATCTCGACGGCACCTGGCCGCTTCGATCTCGACGAGCTTAAAGGCTTGAACGCCAAGCTGCTGCACAAGCTGCCGTTCGAAGACGTGGCGTCGCAGCTGACAGCGAAAGGCATCGGCGGTGGCGAAAAGTTCTGGCACGCGGTGCGCGGCAATCTCGTGATCCTCAGCGATGCCGCCACGTGGTGGCCGGTCGTCGCCGGCGACATTACGCCGGTCATGGAGAATGCCGAATTCGCGCAGGCCGCGCGTGGGCTACTGCCGCCAGAGCCGTGGGATCAGGAGACCTGGGGGCAGTGGACCAACGCCATCAAAAGTGCGACCGGTGCTAAAGGCAAGGCGCTGTTTCATCCGCTGCGGCTGGCGCTGACCGGTCAGGAATCCGGGCCCGAGCTTAAAGTGCTGCTGCCCATGATTGGCCGCGAACGCGCCCAGAAACGTCTTGGCGGCTAGTTGCGGCCATCGATTTTAGTCTATGTGTCATGTGTACCCAGAGTGCCTGGGTGAGTGCACACTAAACAGAGGCTCACACGTCGCTCATGACCCGCACCGGCTTTTATTCAGGCTCGTTCGATCCCGTGACGCTCGGGCACACGGATGTGATCCGGCGTGCCGCGCACGTCGTCGACAAGCTCGTCATCGGCATCGGGGTCAACCCTGGCAAGGCGCCGATGTTTTCGGATGCCGAACGCGTCGCCATGCTCGAAGTCGAAGTAGAGCCGATCAGCAAACTGACCGGTTGCAAAATCGAAGTCGTAACGTTCTCTGGCTTAGCCGTCGCCGCCGCTAAAAAGCACGGCTGCACGATCATCCTGCGCGGCTTACGCGACGGTACCGACTTTGACTACGAAATGCAGATGGCGGGTATGAACGGCGAAATGGCGCCAGATATCCAAACGGTCTACGTGTCTGCTTCACCTAAGGTCCGCCACATCGCGGCCAACCTCGTGCGCGCGATCGCGCAAATGGGCGGCGACGCGTCGGCGTTCGTGTCGCCAGCCGTCTTGAAAAAATTGCAGGCTAAGCCGGGCAAGAAAGCTTGAGTACGCGCCAAGTGTTTCGGTTTCCAACCGGCGGGATTTGAGACATGGCCAGGATCAAGCGCGTGATTGGGCGGCGCGTCTGGGATAGCCGCGGACGGCCAGCCATCGAGGCCGAAATCAGGCTTGAGGGCGGAACCGTTGCGCGCGCCATAGCGCCGTCTCCGATGCGCTGGCATCCCGCTGGCCCCAAGCCGCTCTACGATGGCGGCGCAGCGTTCGCGGGGCTCGATGTTTCAAAGGCCGTCGCCGCGATCAACGAGGAAATCGGTGCGCTCATCGATGGGCTTGATGCGCAAGATCAATCAGCCATCGACCGCCGCTTGATTGCGCACCCCGGACCGTACGGTTGCAACGCTATCCTGGCCATGTCGATCGCGGTTGCAAAAGCGGGTGCGCAGGCAGCGCAACTTCCCCTTTGGCGCCATATCGGCGGCGACGGGCAAGCGCCAGCCCTAAGGCCTACCGTCGAGCTTTTGAGCGGAGTTCAAGGCAGCCTCGCGCACGAGGGTAGCGAACTTAGCAGCCTGACATTGCTGTTCCCAGGTGCCGACGATTTTGCAACCGCGCTCGAATGGGCTTGCGAAGTCACGCGGGCCGCAGCTTCGCTGCTGGGCGACAAGACAGCGGGCGGATCAACCGGCGTGACCGGCAGCCTGATCGCAAACTTCGACAGCGCCGACGAAGGGCTGGACCTCGCCGTGCGCGCTATCGAGCGGGCTGGATTTCACCCCGGTGAAGACATCGCACTCGGTCTCGACATCGCCGCTCAACGGTTCGGGCGGGGCGGGCGCTATCTCATCGGCCGGGAAGGCGTGGTGATCACGACAGCCGGCATGATCGAGAGAAGCCTACGGCGCTTGAGCCGCTATCCCATCATTTCGCTCGTAGATCCGCTCGCGGAAGATGATCTGGCGGGCATCGCGCATCTGACAGCTGCGGCGGGCGCACAAGTGAACGTGACAGGGAGTGAAGTCCTGATTTCATCGCCACCTCGCATCGAGGCGTGTGCCAAGCTAGGAGCGTTCAATGCCATCGAACTGCGGTTGTCGGATCATGCAACTCTAACGGAAATGCGCGAAGCGGTGCGCGCCGCGCGGTTGGCCGGTTTCAAGATCGTCACGCGTGGCCAAGACAGCGAGGACAACGGCGGGCTACTCGCTCATCTGGCGATCGCGTTCGGCGCCGAATATTTGAGCGCGGGCGGTTTGGGACGCGGCGAACGCAGTATAATTTGGAATGAGGCCCTGCGGCTATCCGAAGCGCTTGGCCCCGGGATCGCCACTTAGCCGCTGATACTCCTCAAATTGTAGCGGCGCTTCAGATTGCAAGCGGGGTTGCGAGCTGGCCGTCAAATCGCCATAAGGGCGGCGAGACTGCGCCGCGCGTCCGGCAGCCGGAACAGATACGGGCAGCCGCCCTTGCTAAGACGAGCCATAAACCTTGAGGGAATACCGAATGCGAATCCTATCGAGCCTCGCGGCGGTCGCGCTTTTGTTATCAGGTGCCGCCGTCGCGGAAGACACGAAACCAGCTGTTGCTGCCAAGCCAGCGCCGGCCGCGGTCGCTGCCGGCGACAAGATGGTCATCGATATGAAGGGCGGCAAAGTCGTCATCAAGTTGCGGCCAGATCTTGCACCATTGCACGTTGCGCGCGCCAAGGAACTCGCGGCCAAAGGTTTCTATGATGGCCTAAAGTGGCACCGCGTCATGGACGGTTTCATGGCCCAGACCGGCGACCCGAGCGGCACCGGCGCTGGCGGTTCGCAGTTGCCAAATCTGAAAGCTGAATTTTCCAAAGAGCCGTTCAAGCGCGGCACCGTCGGGGCCGCTCGCACCAGCGATCCCAACACCGCCAACAGCCAGTTCTTCATTTGCTTTACCGACACCGGTTGCTCAGGTCTCAACGGCCAATACACAGTGTGGGGCCAAGTCGTCGAAGGCATGGACGTGATCGACAAGGTCAAGCGCGGCGCGCCGGGCTCGGGCACCGTCAGCGGTCCAGATACGATGGGCAAAGTCTCGGTTCAATAAACGCTAATGCACTGCGGCTTGCCCGTGACGATGTCGCGGGTGAGCCGCCGTCATTTTATCTAAGAGGAAAATCTCGAATGACCGACATCAAAGATCCCGAAAACACGCTGATCATAGAAACGAGCAAGGGCAAGGTTGTCATCGCGCTGCGGCCCGATCTGGCGCCCAAGCACGTCGAACGCATCAAGCAACTGGCGCGTGAAAACTTTTACGACGGCATTGCGTTTCATCGCGTCATCGAAGGCTTCATGGCGCAGACGGGCTGTCCGCAGGGCCGGGGCACGGGCCAGTCGAAACATCCAAATCTGCCCGCTGAATTCAACAAAGAAAAGCACGTGCGCGGCGTTTGCTCGATGGCGCGCTCGTCGATGCCGAACTCAGCTAACAGCCAGTTTTTTATCTGCTTTGACGATGCATCTTTTCTTGATGGCCAATATACCGCCTGGGGTAAAGTGATCGATGGCATGGACAACGTCGATAAGCTGGCGCGCGGCGAGCCGCCAAAAAGCCCGGATAAAATGATTTCCGTGCGGGTTGCGGCGGACGTCGCGTGAGCAGCACCAATCAAGATTTGCGAGCGCCTGCGGGACATCGTGCGGGCGCGCTGCTCATTACGGGCGCTGGCTTAGCGGGCGCTGCGGGCGTGGCGCTGGGCGCTGCCGCCGCTCACCGTGTCGATAGCCCGGCGCTGGTGACGGCATCTACGATCCTGATGATCCATGCCGTGGCCGTGCTGGTGCTCGCCACACTGCCGTCACGAGGGTTCCATCGCGCCGGAATGTTCATGCTGGTGGCGGTGGCGTTATTTTCTGGCGATATCGCGCTCCACACCTTGGCTGGGTCGCACATCTTTCCCTACGCCGCCCCGATCGGCGGCAGCTCGTTGATCTTGAGCTGGCTGGTCGTTGCTGGCCTTGGGATCGCTGGCACACTTAGCCGCCGCTAAGGTACTTCAGACGAGCCCGGTCAGGTAATAAACGGCGATCACCACGAACACGGCTGCCGTCTTGATGCAGGTAATAACGAAAATATCTTTGTAAGATTGACGATGGGTCAGGCCCGTCACAGCCAGCAGCGTGATGACGGCGCCGTTATGCGGCAGCGTATCCATACCGCCGCTGGCCATCGCCGATACGCGGTGCATCACTTCCAGCGGGATGTGCGCGGCGTTGGCGGCTGCGATGAACTTGTCGGACATGGCGGCGAGGGCTATGCCAAGCCCGCCAGAGGCCGATCCGGTGATGCCAGCCAGCGTCGTCACCGTGATGGCGGCGTTGGCGAGCGGATCTGGAATGTTTTTCAGCGCGTCCGATACGGCCACGAACCCTGGCAATGCGGCGATGACGGCGCCAAAGCCATATTCGGATGCGGTGTTGATGGACGCCAGCAGCGCGCCGCTGATGGCCGCTTTCGTGCCCTCGGCGAATTGCCGGAACACGCGGCTCCACGCCAATAGCAAAACCGTCAAGATGCCCAGGATCAGCGCACCCTCGACGGACCAGATCGCTTTCAAAGCGCCAACGTCTGCCGCGATCGGTTTGCCACCCGGGATTAGCACGGCTTCGGTTTCCGTGCCGTAGCTTGCTGAAATGATCCCGGCCAAGACCTTGTTAGCAACACCCACGACAATGAGCGGCAATATCGCGAGGCCAGGGTGCACGAGCGCGCCGGGTTCCGCGACGACCGGTTCTTGGGAATGGCCCTCGCCATAGCCTTCGCCCGCGGCCAATGCCGCACGGCGGCGCCATTCCAAATAAGCCAATCCGGTTGTCAGTATGAAGACGCCGCCGATCGTTCCCAGAATCGGTGCTGCCCAGGCGTCTGTTTTGAAGAACGTCGTCGGGATGATGTTTTGGATTTGCGGCGTGCCGGGAAGGCTGTCCATCGTAAAGGTAAACGCGCCGAGCGCGATTGTCCCAGGTATGAGCCGCTTTGGAATATTTCCCAGGCGGAACATTTCGGCCGCAAACGGATAGACGGCGAACACAACGACGAACAGCGAGACGCCGCCGTAGGTCAGAATAGCTGCGACCAGCACGATCGCCAGCATGGCGCGTTCGCGGCCAGCGAGCCCGATGACGGCGGCGACGATTGATTGCGAAAAGCCCGATAGCTCGATGAGTTTGCCAAAAATGGCACCCAACAGAAATACGGGGAAGTAGTTTTTGATGAAGCCAACCATCTTCTCCATGAAGAGGCCGGAGAACACGGTCGGCACCGCGCCAGGGTCGGTTAAGAGAACAGCCAGCATGGCAGCGATCGGCGCAAAGAGGATGACGCTAAAGCCGCGATAGGCGGCGATCATTAGCAGCGCCAAGGCTCCGATAACGATCAGCAGGCTCATGTTTGCCTCCAGCGCTGACTTCGAGCGGGCCGACACCGCATGCTCAGACCATTCGTCTCACGTTTCTGTGCCCGTTGCCAAGCGCACTGGGGCACAGCGAAGTTCCATCAATGCAATAAAAAAGGCCGGGGACGAACGATCGCCTCCGGCCTGGAATTCTGTCAGCAAGGCTAAACGCAAGCTGCGCGCCAAGGCGCTACTTTTTGCCGGCTGGCTTTGCCTTATCGCCGGCCGCTTTCTTTGGCTTACGCTTTTCCTTTGTCGTTCTCTGTTCTTTGGCCATGTGACCCTCCAGGGTTCAAAGTAGTGGAACACGTCTGCAATCGGCTCCTGACGGAATCAGGACTAGACTCTAAGCTGCAATTGTTCTGGGTCGGCTGCAAGGCCCTTTCGCGCCGGTATCTCCGAAATGCGGTTGCCCGAACGGCCGACCTGGTGCTAGTCCGCAGTCTTCTAGCTCCCCTCAGGATCGGCCCCCAAGCTTGCGCACGGATCTTTTTGATTTCGCCCTCGATGAAAGCTGCATTGCTTTGCGGCCGGTGTCTCCTCGTGATGCCGCCCGGATGCTCGTGGTGCGGCCGGGGGTGGGCTCTGACCCGACCGCGCTTGAAGACCGCGGCGTTGCGGACCTGCCCTCGCTCCTGCAGCCAGGCGATGCGCTGGTCTTCAACACTACGCGCGTTATCGCGGCCGCGCTGCGTGGCTCACGGCTGCGCAACGGTGTCGGCGCCAAGATCTCGCTCAATTTGCTATTCCGCCTGGACGCCAGCCGGTGGCGCGTGTTGGCGCGGCCTGCCAAGCGGCTGGACGTCGGCGACCGGGTTCAGCTCGGAACGTCCGGGTCGATGTGCCTACTGGGGGCGCTCGACGCCACGGTCTTAGCCAAGGGGGAAGCAGGTGTCGTTGAACTCGCCTTTGATCTGGCAGGTGCCGATCTTGACGCGGCGATTGCTTCGGCTGGCGACATGCCGTTGCCGCCCTATATTGCACTTCGTCGCGCGCCTGATGAGGCAGACCACAAATCCTACCAAACCATGTTCGCAAAGCAGGAGGGTGCCGTTGCCGCGCCGACGGCCGGCTTGCATTTCACGCCTGAGCTGATGACGGCGCTCGCCGCGCGCGGCGTCAGCACGCATTTTGTGACGCTGCACGTTGGCGGGGGAACATTTCTCCCCGTCAAAGCGGACGACACCGCCGACCACAAAATGCACGCCGAATGGGGCGAGATCGATGCTGGAACTGCGGCGGCCTTGAACGAGGCGCGCGGTAAAGGCGGCCGGATCGTCGCTGTCGGCACGACATCGCTGCGACTATTGGAAAGTGCTGCCGCCGATACTGGTGAGATCCGTCCGTGGTCTGGCGAAACGGCGATTTTCATCGAGCCCGGCTATCGTTTCAAAGCCGCAGATGCTTTGATGACGAACTTTCATCTGCCGCGCTCGACCCTGTTTATGCTGGTATCGGCATTTTCGGGCTTGGAGACCATGAAGACAGCCTACGCGCACGCGATCGCGAGTGGTTATCGCTTCTACTCCTACGGCGACGCCAGCTTGCTCTTTCCTGAGCGCGTCGCTTCTGTCACACAGCGCCATGCAAGATAGCGCCATGCAAAAGACCGTGTCCGATTTCGCCTTCAACCTGTTGGCGCAGGATGGGCTTGCGCGCTTGGGACAGATCGTGACGGCACGCGGCGTTATTCGCACGCCCGCGTTCATGCCCGTCGGCACGGTCGGGACCGTCAAGGCGCTGTACCCCGATCAGGTTAAATCAACCGGCGCCGATATTCTGCTGGGCAACACCTATCATCTGATGTTGCGTCCAGGTGCCGAGCGCGTCGCCAAGCTGGGCGGACTGCACACGTTCATGCGCTGGGACGGGCCGATCCTGACGGACTCGGGCGGCTTCCAAGTGATGAGCTTGTCGAAGATCCGCAAGATCACGGAGGAGGGCGCGCAGTTCCAATCGCATCTCGATGGTTCGCGCCACATGCTGACGCCGGAGCGTTCGATTGAAATTCAATGTTTGCTTGGCGCCGATATCCAGATGCAGTTCGATGAGTGCATTCAATTGCCAGCCGAACGCCGTGAGGTTGAGCGTGCCATGCAGTTGTCGCTGCGCTGGGCGGAGCGCTCCAAACGCGCTTTCGATGCCCAAGTGACGGGCGGCGGCGCGACGCGCTCCCAGGCCCTGTTTGCGATTGTACAAGGCGGCATCGATGCGGACTTGCGCCGCCTTTCGGCGCAGACACTGGTTGCAATGGATTTCCCCGGCTATGCCGTCGGCGGTTTGGCGGTCGGCGAAGGCCACGAGGTTATGCTGCAAACGCTTGAAGCGACGCTGCCGAGCCTGCCAGAGCACAAGCCGCGCTATCTCATGGGCGTGGGCACGCCATTGGATCTCATCGAAAGTGTGGCGCGCGGCATCGATATGTTCGATTGCGTGATGCCGACGCGCAATGGCCGTCACGGTTATGCGTTCACCTGGAATGGCGCGCTCAATTTGCGCAACGCCCGGCACGCCGAAGATATGTCGCCCATCGATGCGTTGAGCGCTTGCCCGGCGACGCGCGATTATTCCCGCGCCTATATTCATCACCTCGTTAAATCGGGCGAGATGTTGGGTGCCATGCTGCTGTCGTGGGTCAACACGGCTTTCTATCAAGACCTGATGGCGGCGATGCGGCTCGCAATTTCTGAGGGGCGGTTTGCGTCGTGGGTTGAAGAGGTCAAGCCGCGCTTAGCATCGCGCGCACCATGAGTTGCACCATGACGCGGACCGTGAGATGTGCCATTTCAGTTTTTGTCACGCTGATGTGTGCTGGCGCGGTGCTCGCGGCTCCCATCAAACATGGGCGCGAGATCGAGGCCGCCAACACCGGCCCTGCCGCTGCCGGTTATCGCGACTTGCAACCAGCAGACGGCGGCGAGATCAAAGACGGCCGAACTTACGCGTTCGCGCGCGCGGTCGCGCAGACCGCGATCTATGACGGCTATGAAGTCAAAGGTCCTCACCTGCTGATCGAAGGCGTGGCCTTTACGCGTCCACTCGACATTGCCATCAGCCAGCCGTTGGTCATGCGCGGTGTGTCGGTGCGCGTCGCACCGGACGCCCCGTGGACAATTTTAATCCGGCCGCAAGCCGGTCCAGTTTACCTTTTGTGGTCGGACGCTGGTGGCGCGCTAGTCGATCAAAGCGCGGACGGTACCAGCAAAGCAACGCCAAGCGCTTTGCAGTTACGCGGCGACAACGCCACGGTATTCCGGAGCCACCTTTCGCACACCGGCGACGGCATCGACGTCAGCGGGCAACACGTCAACATTTCGGAAACGTTGATCGATGATTTGGCAACGTTCCAGGGCTCCCATAACGACGGCATACAGCTCGCCGAAACCGCAGCAGACGTGCAGATTGCACGGGCCAAGATCAAAAACGCCAACCCGCAGACGAGCTGCATTTATGTTTTGGGTGATGGCGTCACGATAACCGATTCGTACGTGGCCGGTGGCGGTTGGACGCTTTACGGCGGCGCCAAGAACAACGGTCACGGCGGCAAAGGCGCGTCGCACGTCGCCGTCAAAGGCACCATCTTCGGCCGCGAATTTTCCCACAAAAGCGGTCACTTCGGTTCCGTGACCTATTGGGATCGCGATCACGCGCTGGGAAACATATGGAGCGGCAACAGCTTCGATGACGGTCGGCCGATTGCGCCTTGACGCACTTTCAGCTCAAGCCGCGCGTCACGCGTTCGCGGTGCACGAGGTAGAGCCCCGACGCGATCACGACCGCCGATCCAGCCATCGTCCAATGATCGGGCACGTCGCCGAATATCAAATAGCCAAGTCCGACCATGCTGAGGAGCTGGAAATAAAGGAATGGCGTCACGCTCGATGCCGGTGCCAGACGGTACGCGTGGATCAG
Organism: Hyphomicrobium sp.; assembly: GCA_031367425.1. GTDB lineage: Bacteria > Pseudomonadota > Alphaproteobacteria > Rhizobiales > Hyphomicrobiaceae > Hyphomicrobium_B. The sequence continues at coordinate 75,355 of JANLPU010000008.1, read as the reverse complement.
CAAGAAATGACCAAAGCCGCCGAACGCGCCAAGACTTAAAAGCAAAAGCCATTGCATGGAGCTTTGTGGCCATACCCATTGCGCCAAGGCAATCGGCGCGCCGCCAATCGTGCCGATCAACAGCGCGTAAAACAGCGTGACGAGCGGCGGATCGAAGACCGATAGCTTGCGCGTCAAGAGCATGAACAGCGCGTAGGCGAGCATCGCGGCGAACGATACGAGGAACGCCGGGTGGACTTCAGCAAATCCCGGCCGCACCACGATCAGAATGCCGATGAAGCCCGTCACGATTGCGAGCATTCGCCGCCACCCGACCCATTCGCCAAGATAAGGCCCGGCCAGTGCCGCCACAACAAGGGGCGCCAGGAACGCAATCGACACGGTTTGGTCGAGCCGCAAATAACGCACGGCAATGAAATTGCACGTTGTGGTCGCGGCCATCAGAAACGACCGGGCGATTTGCAAGCGCAGTTTGCTCGTCCGCAGCAGGGCCGGCAGGTTCCACGGACCCAAAATCGCGGCCATTAATAAAAATTGCCCGACAAAGCGTAGCCATACAACTTGGGCGGTCGGAATGTCAGAGTGAGAAACGAGGTACTTGGCGGTGCTGTCGAGGCAGGAGAACAACGTCACGGCGGCGCACATCAGTGCGATGGCCCTGATGCGGTCGGACGAGGCGGCGCTTGGCGTCCGCAAAACCGTCTCGTCCATGCTTAGAAGCTCCGCCGGTTGGGCCGATCACGCCGACGTTGCGGCTTATAACGCAACTTGTCTGCCCGTAGTGTGCTTAGACCACATGCGTCGCATGTTGTGTCGCGGCCAACAGCTCCTGAACGAGACGTTTTGCCAACGCGTCCAAAGGCCTCTGGGCAAAAATCGCCGAGGCACTTGCAAGACAATGCAATCCCGAGTAACCCGTGCGCGGGGGCCTGTAGCTCAGTGGTAGAGCATCTGACTTTTAATCAGAGGGTCGTTGGTTCGATACCAACCGGGCTCACCAAGTGTTTTCAGAGCGTTTACGCTTTTTCAAGTTGGCGGCCGAGAATGCGTGTCTTCACAGCTGGCCGTTCCGGTTTAACCGCGTGCTAAGATGCGCGCCCTTTTATTATTGAATGCGATCGTGCCATCGCCAATGTCGACGTTGCTCGGACCTGATTGTGGGCAGTGCTGAAATCCGCACAAATCCATCATTAAAAACGTTAGGTGACACTTCCCTCCACGTCGAGGCAGATTAGCTAGTTGAGCACTGGGGGGCGATTGCTGCACGCTTGCTAAGCTAAAAGTTGTGTCTCTATCCAATGGTATGCTTTGCTGCTGTTCACGGATGGTTGAGGGTCGGCCACCAGCATTGCGTGCAGCCACCCGGCCACGGCCAGGCGGCCATTTTCATTGAGAAGGGTCCGCAACAGGTCAATTGCCTCATTCGTAAGGATGGATTCCGAGGGATTACGGCAAACTTCTCGAAAGGCATACCAAAGTTAGAAAGGAATGAAGCGGCTGATGCTGCAACCGCTCGATGCTTAGAAAGCCCGTTGTCGGTATTTGCAATTGCGGCGCCAAGTGAATATACGCAGCTCGTCACAGTGCCCCAAAATGCTTCTTGATCGTTCGGTTCGTTCTCTTTCGGCATTTGATAGACGCCGAGCGCCGCCAACGTCTTGTGGCGACGGAGTGTTAGAGTTTTTTCTATGACTTCTAAGTTGCCGAAACTAAGAGACGCAGGGGTGGACGGTATCCCGAGCAGCGCTTGAACGTTAGTGATCGGCAGGGAAACCCCCAAATTTCTAATTCTATCCCCGATTGGTGGATGGCTGTCAGTCGGATGGACAATCCGGATACAAAGAAAATCATCAATGCGTTCTGAAAGCTTCTGAAGATCCAAATCAAAGCGGCAAAGGTCGAAGAAGGCGGTGCTGAGGTTTTGAAACAGCTCATTATTCACAACGCGATCTCGCGATAGACCGAGGAGAGTATTCCAAAATGGAGCATATGCGGCCGTTTTGATGAGTGCCGATGCCAAAGCGTCGGGAGGCGCGACCTCTGTTGCAGCCCTGTCGGCTGCATACTCTCGCTTGCGACTGATGGCGCTTTCATTTCGTGAGAACATTTCAAGCATGAATGAGAGCAGTGCCACAGCTGGCAACTTCATCAGGTCGTGAGCGCCGTGCTCGTGGTTTCCTGCTTGCCCCGCAGTTTTATTGAGCGCGTCTGATAGCCCGGCGTAAACAGGGGCAAACTTCAGGCTGTAGGCCGTATCGCTTCCCCGAAAGTGCCCAAGCTCGTGGCCAATGACGGACACAAATTCGTCAATTGTGAAAAGACGACTTAACGGGAGGGAAATGAACAGGGTTTCGCCCGTAAGTGGCCGAGGACGATTAGGAAGACGAATTTTCGCACTTGTGGCAAAGAAGGTAGGTTCGAGGCCGATGACAATATTGTCGGGTTGGCGTGCCTTCAGTTTTTTTGCAATGATCTTTACGATTTCGTGCAACTTTGGGTGAGCGTCTCTCTCTGCAATTACGCCATCGATTAAAGTCTCCTTGGGTCTTCCCAGAGTGAATGCAGTCCACATTAGACGAAGCGAAACAGCTACAGCGCCTAGTCCTATCAAAATCAACAAACCGCCATGGATTCGCCCGACAAAGTAAGCCTCGGCAACGTAGACAGATCCGACAAGTATCCCGGCCTGGACTGCTATTATGACTGCGAGTGCTATGAGCGAGAGCCTGACGATCAAAGGAAAGAACCAAGCAAGTCCAATTCGGCTTGAGCCGAGTAAAATCGAAGATAACCAATATAAAATCGGAAGTGCCAAAGCTGCTAATCCGCTTGCGATGCTGGCATCTGAGATGTGGAATAGTTCATCTGCTTGATTGCAGAATGCGCCGACGTCGCGGTTGGCGCGCAAGGTAGTATTCGCGCACACTTCGGCAACCGACACTGGGGCACCGCCTTTGGAGAGGTTGGCCTCGACGCTGACAACGATGCCATACGATGTAATGAGACCCAACAAGGGGACTGCGAGCAGAACGCATAAAAAAATCAGCGCCTTCATCACTGCCCTATATCCCCCGCCAAGTGATGTCAAAAGTGTGCTATGAATTAATCGGTATGACAAGCTATTGCTGCCGCTATCTCTGGCGTGTTTTGACGGCACCTAACAAAAAAACGGGGTAAGCCTGATTGGCGTACCCCGTCGAGTTACAGAATGTCGTCTAAGGAGCGAGTGGCTCAGTTAGCGGCCATTTTCTTTGGCAGCTTAAAAGTCCAAACCATGCCGCCCTGATTGAGGTTGGCGATGGTCTTGGCAACTTCGCCGCCCCAAAGAGGAACCGCGCCGCCCCAGCCCGAGATGACCGAGACGTACTGTTCGCCGTCTTGGTCCCAAGTGATTGGCGGAGCGACGATGCCCGAACCCGTGTTGAAGCTCCAGAGCTCCTTGCCGGTTGCGTCGTCAACGGCTTTCAGGTCGCCTTCTGGCGTTCCGTAGAACACCAAGCCGCCGCCCGTCGTCAGTACGCCGCCCCAGAGCGGAGCTTTGTTGTTGTTCTGCCAGACGATCTTGCCCGATGTCGGGTCGATAGCCTTGAGCGAACCGATGTGGTCGGTAAACGTCGGCTTGATTGTGAAGCCGGCGCCGAGATAAGCCGCACCCTTTTTGTAGGTCACAGGCTCGTTGTGAATATCCATGCCCCATTCGTTAGCTGGCACATAGAACAGTTTGGTGTCTGGGCTGTAGGCCATCGGCTGCTGGTTCTTGCCGCCGAGAAAGCTCGGAACAGCGTAGACTTCAGAACCTTTCTTGCCGTCGCCGCCCGATTTCTTGGGGTCGCCAGGACGGTTTGTCGCGTCGAATACCGGACGTCCGTCTTTGCCGATTTCCTTGGCCCAGGTGATCTTTTCGACGAACGGCGTGCCCGAGATGAACTTACCGTTGGTGCGATCGAGAACGTAGAAGAAACCGTTACGGTCGGCGGTGGCGGCGGCCTTCGTGCCGTTCATGTCGAACGAGATGAGTTCGTTGACGCCATCGTAGTCCCAGCCGTCGTTCGGCGTCGTCTGATAGCCCCACTTGATGTCGCCGGTTTCCGGATCAATGGCGATGCGCGAGCATGACCAGTGATTGTCGCCAGGACGCATGTGGCTGTTCCACGGAGCCGGGTTACCCGTTCCGATGAAGATTTGGTTGGTTTCGGAATCGTAGGTGCCGCCGAGCCAGGTTGCGCCGCCGCCGGTTTTCCACAGGTCGCCCTTCCAGGTTTCGCCAGCTTTGCCGGTCATCGTCGATGGCTTGCCGTTGAGTGTGCCAACGTGGCCTTCGATGGTTGGGCGCGACCAGACGATATCGCCGGTGTCTGCTTTGCGGGCTTCAACGCGGCCAACGATGCCGAATTCGCCGCCCGAAACGCCGGTGACGATCAACGCGCCGTGCGTTTTCGATGGCACGATCAGCGGCGATGCCGAGAACGAGTAACCGCCTTTGAAGTCGTCGATCTCTTTCGTCCAGTTGACCTTGCCGGTCTTCTGGTCGAGTGAAACGAGCTTCGCGTCGAGCGTGCCGAACACGAAGCTGTTGCCGATCAGCGCGCCGCCACGATTGACGACGTCGCAGCATGGCAGAATGCCTTCAGGCAAACGGTGATCGTATTCCCAGATTTCGTGGCCGGTTTTAATGTCGATGGCGTAAGCGCGGCTGTACGAGCCGGTGATGTACATGACGCCGTCTTTAACGAGCGCCTGGGATTCCTGGCCGCGCATCTTTTCGCCGCCGAGCGACATCGCCCAAGCAGGAGAGAGCGAGCCAACGGTGTCTTTGTTGACGGCTTTCAGCGGGCTGTAGCGCTGACCTTGGCCGCCGAGGCCCGCAGTAACAACGTCATTCGTCGTCTTGGCGTCGTTGACGACATCTTGAATCGACACGTCAGCAAACGAGGGTGTCGATGCGCCAACCGAAAGCGCCAGTGCGCTCGCGGTCGCGAACCATTTCCAGGTCTTCATTGAGGCTCCATATGTTGCGTTTCCCGCCTGCTTCCCTTGGAAATTCTGCGCGCTTTTGATGCGCTTTGGAAGCCTGGCTGGCGCGCACCCTATAGCTGCGGCTGGAACAAGCTTATTGACAATTAGTGTATGCGTCTAAAGTGCAATGGCACCGATTTGGGCCCGAAATATGGGACAAATTGTGTCCTCAACCCTTGCTGTCGACACGCGGCCAGCGTGCGGCTTCGAGCTTGGGATAAAGGTGCATCACGGTGCGTTCGAACTCATAACGGGCGAGCGCAATTTTTGCCGTCCAATCGGGCAAGGCCAAGGCAATGGCTTCCGTGATGTCGAGACCTTTCTCGAACGCGTCGCGGATGATTTGCTCGACAGCTTCCAGCCACTGCCGCGTCTGCTCGATGCCGCGCACGCTTTCTTCAGCCGGCCCGTGCCCGGGGATCAAGCGTTCAAACGGAATGCCGCCAAGATTAGCGAGCGCCTGCCGCCAGCGCTCGATGTCGGCGTGCGGCGTTGTCGGCGCGCGGTCGAGAAAAACGAGATCGCCGGTGAACATAAAGCCTGAGGTTTCGTCAAACAGCACCAAGTCCGATCCGGTGTGGCCGCGCATGGCAAGCGGCTTGATCCGACGGTCGCCAAAGTCTTCCGGTTCGGACGTCAGAATAGTGCCGGGCAGAACGACTTCCGTGCCGCGCATCCAATCGCCGGCAGCGTGATACATATTGTCGGCGAAGGCATTGCCAAGAGCCTTGAGGCCATCGACGACGCCTTGCGGCGCGGCGATCTTCTCAGCGTCGAAGCCCTGATTTCCCATGACGTGATCGGGATGGAAATGCGTGTTGTAAACGCGCGATATGGGCTTGCCCGTTAGCTCATTAGCAAGCGCGGCCAGCGCTTCGCCAAAGCGGTGCGATGGGCCTGTATCGACGATGACGGCGCCGGCTGACGTATCGAGAATGGAGACGTTGGCGATGGCGCCGCCATTCTCCATCGAGATGGCCTCTTGAGCGCCGCGTAGCACCCAAATACCTTCGGTGAGTTTTTCAGGTTTCAGAGTATAGGTCAGCGGTGCCGCAGCGGCGTGCATCGCCGACAAAATCGATGAGGTCGCAAAGGCGGCCGGCAAAAATTTGAGCGTGTCGCGGCGTGACAGCGTCATGCGTTGCCGGTTGCCTGAAAAGCGGCAAGACTGCTATGGCGACCGGGCGCAGGGATGCTGGATTTGTAAATCCCACCGTTATTGTCGCGACCTTCCAATTCAAGCGTCGCGTCTGTCGCGGGCAATCGGAGCAATAGCGTCAGCGTTGGATCTTCCGAGACGGGCTCGAACATCTCTATCGTGGCCAGCGGCTCACCGGTCGCGCCTCGCATGTCCATCCGTTCGATGTAGTAAGCTGGCGTGTTGTCTTTGGCCAGCCCGGTATCCATCGGATGGCGAACGCGAAGCCGTGCGCGCGTCATACCGTCGACTTCGCGCCAGAGTTTGGCTTGCGTTTGCCCGCGCGTTTCCGTCCAGTCGGCATCGCCGCGCGCCATCGCGTTAGCTGAGCAACCACCGCCCGAGGCGTCAAGATAAACGCCGCCGACATGCCAGACGCCGTCAGACGTCAAAGCTGCAGCGCGCACCGGCGTTGCCTGCTCGACCTTCATGCGGAAAGATACGTAAGGCGCGGCTTTCGCGGGCGTCAACGTCAACACGTGCTGGATCGGACTGAGATCGGCAAACACGATCATTTTGACGACTTCAGGCACAGCGCGCGCGTCGGCGGTGACGGGCACCTGCGCTTGATTTTCGGTAATCGACGGAACGATGATTTTCACCCTGTCATCGAACTCGACCTGTGCGCCGGCAAAATAGCGTTCAGCCAGTGTCGTCCACATCGACGAATGTAGCGGATCAGAGGGAAGTTCAGCCGCGTCAGCTGTGGCCGCGCTCAAGGTTAAGAACGCCGCTAGCAGAATCCGTCGGAGCATGCGGGCGTTCCTTTTCACTTAGGGCTGTGGCGGCGGCGTGAAGCTTACCCCATATGACGCGAAAATGCGCTCCAGTTCGCCAGACTTGCCGATTTTATCAATCGCGGTTTGGATGGCGCTACCTAAATCCGCACTGTCGTCTTTCCAAGCCATGCCGACGATCCAGTTGGAGCGGTAAATGCCCTCCATCGGCGGCTCGACGAATACGGCCTTTTCGCCCTTGTCGTGCAGCAGGGCCTCGATGGCCGAACGCACGCCCATCCAGGCGGCCGTGTCCTTCGTGATGAACTCTGTGGCACCGACTTGCGGTTTGACGTGGTGGGCAATTTTCTCGATCAGCGCCCCATCGAGATAGGTCATTAAGAAGTAATCCGAGACGGTGCCGATCTGAACGCTAATCTTCTGATCTTTAAAGATGTCGAACGTCGGTTTATCGCCCGTCAGTTCCGGGTGAATAGCGACGGCCACGCGCTCTTGAAAATACGCCGCGCCGATTACCGCTTTCTTGTTGCGCTCGGCAAAGTCGGGATCGACTGGCACGTGCATCATCACGTCGCCAACGCCGCCGCCGGTCAGCGGCCCGCGCCAAACGTTGCCGCGCAGATCGTCGTCTTCGTTTTCGCCGGGCATGCGTAAAATGACGTCGGCCTCAACGCCGATTTCACGAGCGATAGCGCGTGCAATATCGACGTCGATCCCTTTTGACTTGCCATCGGCCTCCCAGGAAAACGGCGCGTTATCGAGATACGCAATGACGCGCAGGGATTTTGCCGCCACAACGTCTTCCAGCGGGCGCGCTGAGCTTTGCTGCGCGGCAAGGAGTGACGACAAGCCAACGACGACGACGGCAGCAGTTGCGCGAGTGAATTTACGATCGCTCATGTCACTGATCCACGTGCACGGATTCAAGATAAGCGCGGATGGCCCACATCGCTTCTTGCTTAAAGGTTCGTTCGAACGCCGGCATGGTCGTCGTACCATCTTGCTTCTTGGCACCGTTGCGGATGCGCGACAGGAACCACTCGTCGCCCGTTGGCCCTTTCTCCAGATAACGAAGGTCGGGCGCCATGCCGCCGGAGATCACCTGCAAACCATGGCAGCGGGCGCAGTTCTGATTGTATCCGGACGCGCCGATCTCGATCGCTTTAGCGTTGCCCGTGTATGGGTTTTGCTTGCGCCATTCTTTGCCTAGTGGAGCCAAACCGCCGGTATCGATCGGTTGCGGCGTCACATCGCCGTGTGCGAAAACACTTGTTATAGGCACGAGAGCTACGCCTGCAGCGATAGCTGCGGCGCAAAAAAGGCGCGTCATCGTCATCGTCATCAAGTGCTCCGTTTCCGTCCCAGGCGACTATCGCTGTTGTTGCGCGGCACACTAGGCATGGGTTCGAAGCACCGGAATTGCTCTTTAGTTCTATGACGTGGCCGGAATTAGAAGTGTAGCTGTGGCGTCTTCGCCCCCTCCGAAGTTTACGCTTCGGCAGGCTTGGCGGTTTTCGATCAGGTGGTCCGTTTGTCATTGCTGAACCTTGGCTGGCTGAATTGCACCCGCGCGACGATGATCGCGGTGGCGCTGGCATCCACGGCGATTTCAGCCTCGGCGGACGAGCCCGAGTTTGACGCCGCAACCGGATATCGGATCGCGCGCTTTCGATCGCCCGTGCCGGCTCACGTTCCCGGCGGCACGGCGATTTCGGCGGCAGAGGTCGCCGATCTTGTTAAGAACCGCTCAGCGATCCTGATCGATGTCTTACCATCTGACGGCGCGGGCCTCGACCCCGCCACCGGCCAATGGCGGCTCACCAAACCGCGCCAGGATATTCCAGGCTCGATCTGGTTGCCCGATGTCGGCAAGGGTGAGTTATCGCCCGTGATGGAATCGTATTTTCGCGACAACCTTGCGCGCCTCACCAAAGCCAATTTAGCAGCGCCCGTGATTGTCTATTGCCAAGCCGACTGCTGGATGAGTTGGAACGCCGTCAAGCGCGCGGCGAGCTTTGGGTATACAGCGCTCTACTGGTTTTCCGAGGGCAGCGACGGTTGGCGCGATTGGGAGGGCACGTTCGTTGACGCTAAGCCCGTGCCCGTCACGCCCAACGCGAAACCCAGATAGCCCCGGTGCCGAAATCAATCAGTGCCGTCGAATCCGTGCGCCGTCGAACGAAACGCTGACGGTGGCGCGCCAAACCGGCGTTTGAAAATTCGGTTGAAGTGCGAAATATCGGAAAACCCTGCTTTTAACGCAATATCCGCAATGGATGTCGCGGTTTCCATAGCTCCGCCGAGCAATGACCGGGCGCGTTGCAAGCGCAGTTCGGTGACGCGCTCGTTGAAGGTCACCCTCGAAGTTTCAAACAGCCGCTGTAAATATCGTGGCGAAATCCCTTGCGCGTGGGCGGCCGCTTCGAGTGTAAGCGCGGGATCGGCATAATGAAGTGCGATGTGTTCCATGGCTCTGAGTAAGCGAGCCGTGGCGACAGCGCTCAATTGGCTTTCACCGATCGTCGTTTGAGTGTTGCAGGCCAGCGCGACGAGATCATACATATGGCGCTCGATCGCATCGATCGCGGGTTGCGATCCGGAAAACCGCTGTTTTTCCAACGCCGAAATATAGGTCCGCAGCAATTGCAGACCCTCGGACTTCCGTGAGAGAAATCGCTCAGATTCGGATTCAACGGCCCTATGCTTCAATTCGATAGCCGGCACCATCAACGCCACGTATTGGAAGTTTTCGACCGATCCAAGCCGCCCAGGTTCGCTGACGCGCAGCATCGCGGCGTCGCCATGCCCTAGTTGAAAATCACGGCTTTTAAAGACATCGATACGGTTAGAGCGCGAAATCACAATTCCAATGGAATCGTCGCCATCCTTGATGAGATCGTCATCGCGGAGTGTAAACCCCGGACTGAACGTACTTCGCAACATGCGCATACCGGGCACGACGGGTTGCATTGCAACGATGAAACGAGTGTCTGGAATTGGCTCGAAATCGAGCCTAATCATCTGTCGCGCGTATTCTTCGCGCCAAGTTCTCAGAGTGGTTGGAGCTAAATCCAAGGCTCCGAAATCCTAAAAATAAAATGACAAAGCTGTTTTCTACATAACATATCTCCTGTGGGCGGACAATCGACTTGGAACTTTCGATTCCACACGGTTAGCGAGCGAAAGCATTTGGAATACGCTCATTGAACGAAGTTTAATTCTACCGCCCTTCCTGTCTAAATAGACATCAACGGTCGCGTCCCGTTTCCAAAGCGCTGAGACGCTGGCGTGCCCGGATCGCCGCGTTTCGATAGCAGTCCTTTTCAACTTCGAGCCGCGCCAGCTCCAACATTTGCGGGTCGGCCCGACCGGCTAAGTGCGCCGACGTTTTGGAAAGGTGCGCCAGATCTCCGACCTGACAATCTTCGTCGTTTTGGGCGGAATATTCGGGCTCGGCGAAAAATGCGTCCAACTCGGCATCGCTGCAGACACACCCGGCCAGCCCGGCGGCGACAAGCCCCGCACAAAGAATTGACGCTCTGGCGCGTGTGCGAACGAGAAAGGCTGGACATCGCTGCATTTGTTTTGGTCTCACTATTCTAAGCGTGGAATTTGCAGATTAGACTGCGTTTGAGGCTCGATGCGGTGGGCTTGCCGGTGCGGTTTGGGCGGGTTGCGCGCCAGCTCGTGAGCGCGCCGGTACCATTCGCGCGCGCGCGCGGCATTGCCGCCTTGCTGGAAGCCAGCTTTGCTGAGGGCGACGGGATCAAACGTCTCGCCGAGCGCGAGCGCGCCTTCAGGTAGCCCGGCCACCGCTGCTTTTTCGAATTGCTTGCGCGCCGCCGTGAGTTCGCCCTTGGCCAATAAGTTTTGGCCCTCTCTCAGAGCCTGCGTCATGAGTGTGGAATTAGAAGATATGTTCGCAGAGGGCGGCGACGGCGGGGGCGCGCTGTGCCGATCGTCGCGAGGTTCAGGCCGCGACACAGGTGTTATCGGTTCGCGCACAGGCTCTGGCGTCGCCATAGCAACCCTCGCCTCTTGCGGCTCGGAGTCGGGTGCCTGCGAGGCGACCTTGCGCATGAGTTCGTCCTGCGCCGTGCGCGCGGCCAACTCGGCTTCGGCGCGCGCTTTGCGTTCGGTTTCGAGGAGGGCTCTTATATCGGCAGCGCTTGCCTCAGCGTTCTCCCGCCTGGTCTTGTGAAGCGCCATCTCGGATGACAGTAGCGTGGCTTTTTCTTCAGCTTGCAGCCGAGCAGTGCGCTCGCTCTCGATTGCTGATTTCGATTGCGCCGCTGCCGCATCAGCTGCTTCGTTTGAGCGTTCCAGCGCTGCTTTGGCGGCGACTAATTCTGGCGCGGGCGTCACCGCAAGTGCGGGCGAGGCAGGATCGATTGCGGGCGCTGGTTCAGACTGCGCGACCGTCGCGGTCGGACCCTGATCGGTCGTGACTGCGGTCTGGGCCAAATCGCTGCGCGGCGCGGCCGTCGTATCGCTGGCGGGTACACTAGCAGTAAACGTTTGCTGCGCGTCGTTGTCTGGAACAAAGCTCTGGACGATCGCTGCGGCCGCGAGCGCGGCACACACGGCCAATAAGGCCAGCGCGGCTGTCTGATAATTGCGATGCTGGTAGGTGCTTGTCGCCTGCCCGAGCGCGCGCATAGCATAAGCGGTTCTGACGGCGAGCCTATGGCTCGTCTTAGTCACCGAGGCTCTGAAGGCCAAACTGGTGTCAGCAGTCTCCAGTCGAACGGTTTCGGATTTTGTTTTAGTTGCCGCGCGGCGGCCGTAAGCCGTTCCCATCCACACGAGTTGTTCGACAGGTGTGGATTGCGTTGCCATTGTATCGGCGGACTGAGCGTCCGAAAGGATCAATTGCTGCATAACTGGCCTCGAACCATTGGACGTAAAATGACTGTCTCGGAAAGGAGATTGTCTAAGCAACTAAAGTGACGCAACTTTGATGAAATGAGGCCCATCCGGTGTAACTTCAGTCTACGGATAGAGCACAACGCCGGTGCCGAAATATCGCGCCGGAGCGGGCCTCGCCTCAACGTATCGCGAAAACCGATAGCAACGGGCGGCGCTAGAGTTTGCGGAAAATGACCGAGAGATTATTCGCCGGCATCTGCTCGAGGCCGAATGCTTCGAAGCTGTTGTGTTGAGCAAGGCTCGTTACCGCTTCGATATCGCGCACGCCCCAAAGGGGATTGCGCTGGCGCAAATCGCGATCGAACGCGGCGTTGCTCTCAGCGGTGTGTGCACCGTCCCGGCGAAAAGGCCCATAGAGCAACAGTGTGCCCCCAGCGGGCAAAATGCGCCGAGCCCCGGCCATGAGACCGACGGTCGCTGTCCACGGCGAGATGTGGATCATGTTGATGCATAAAACGGCGTCGGCCCGGCTGATCGGCCAAATCTCGTTGCCGGCGTCGAGATCGAGCGCGGGGCGGACGTTGCCCAAGTTGTCGCCAGCGATCCAGGCATCGATACTTGCGCGCGCCTCGGCATCGGGATCGCTGGGCTGAAATGTGAGTTCGGAGCTACAGCGGGGCGCGAAATATGCGCAGTGCTCGCCGGTGCCGCTGGCGACTTCGAGCACCAAGCCTGAGGTTGGCAGGTAGCGCTGCAAAACTTCGAGTATCGGTTGCCGATTGCGCGCCGCCGCTGGGGCAAAGCGCCTGATGCTTTGCGTCATAGCAGCCGCATACTCTGCGCCCGCACGATGACTTGTTTCTGACGGAAGGCTGTTTCAAGAGACTGGCGATAATCGCGCCACCAAGTCTCCTCAATTGAGGACACCATGACTTCAAAGACGACGACTTTGTCTGAGCTGACGTCAAGCCCGCCTTCTCTCCATCTGCCGTCTGCGGGCGCGCGCGTGTAGGCGGTGACGCCGCCGAAATGATGGGTCAGATCATGGGCGACTTTTTCGTACAAGTCTGCCGGTAGGTGATGACCGTCGTTGTCGGTCAAAGGCAACAAAATTTGAATAAGATGCATCAATCTCGTCCCGCTCCACGGCGAAGATGGCGCCGCCAGACCTGTTAGTTACGGCAAACAAGCCCGTCGCGCGCGCTCTTGGATGCTGTAACATACTGCTGAACGCCCGCGAATACGTAGCGGGCAGAAATTGCCGATTAGAAATCTAGGGTCTGAAGGACCTACAGGAGAAATCTTATGAAATTCGCGTTGACAGGATTGATGGCGTTTGTCGCCGTTGCAGCTTTCGGGTCGGCCGTAATGGCTGACACCAAGAAATGCCCAGAGGGCAAAGTCTATAGCGACGCCAAAGGCAAATGCGTGACGCCGCGCGGATCGTAAGTTCAAAGACTTTGCCGTGTTGAATGAGAGCGCAATGTCTGGCGGCCACGACAAGCGTGTGTTTGCTTGGTGGGGCTGCACAGCGTTCGTCGTCGTCGCTTTTGCCGCGATACTGACCTGGCTTTCTGGACACTTCGGTTATGCCGCCGATGTCTTAGACATGCCGGTCGTCACGCTCGTCATCTTGTTGTGCGTCGCCGGTGCGGCCTTCTGTGTCGCCGTGCCGGCGCTGATCGCGACGTCATCTCAACTGGCCCCCAGCCAGACGCGCATTCTCGTCGGTAGCATTTTTATATTCGGCCTTGTAGCGCGGCTCATCCTTCTTGCCAGCGAGCCTGCACTCGAAGACGATTATCAACGCTACCTCTGGGACGGTGCGCTGACAGCTCACGCAATATCGCCCTACGGCGTGGTGCCGGGGGAAGTCTTGGCCGGGCGGGCACCAGCGCCAATCTTACAGCTCGGCCGCTCGGCAGGTCCCGTCTTGGAGCGTGTCAATCATCCCGACGTCAGCACGATTTATCCGCCCGTCGCGCAAGCCGCGTTTGCGCTGGCTCACCTCGTCAAGCCCTACAGCTTGAACGCGTGGCGATCGGTCCTCATAGTTTGCGACGTCGTGACGTTCTTTCTTCTGATTGCCGGATTAGACCGGCTGTCGCGTGCAAGATTGTGGGTTGCACTTTATTGGTGGAACCCGGTCGTTCTTAAAGAACTCTTCAATTCGAGCCACCTAGAGCCGCTGATATTTCCTTGTCTTGTGGGTGCCCTTCTGTTGGCCCACGCCCGCCGCCCGGCATGGGCCGCGGGCGCGCTTGGAATTGCCGCTGGCATCAAACTATGGCCCGCGCTGTTACTACCGCTAATCATCCGGCCACTGGTGGGCCAGCCGCGCCAACTCGTTTTATCGCTGGCAATTTTCGGCGCGCTGTTGGCGCTCGCAATCGCGCCGATGATAGCCGTTGGCCTCGATGATCGTGCAGGCCTTGTCGCGTATGCTTCGAATTGGCGGGTCAACGCTCCGGTCTTCGCAGTCCTCGATGCTGCAGTGAGCACCGCCGCGCAATTGCTGAGCTTCACGAACGAAGTGGTTGTCGCGCGGCTGTCGCGCGCGCTGGCAGCCTGTTTCGTTCTGACGATAGCGCTGATGCTGTCGTGGCGCGCCACCGATAGTTTCGATGATCTCGTGCACCGCGCATTAATCGCGGTTGTCGCCTTGATCGTTTTTGCCCCCGCCGTTTATCCCTGGTACACGCTTTGGCTTCTGCCCCTCGTGGTGTTGCGGCCAGAGCCCGGCCTGATCGCCATCACCGCGACCATTCCGCTGTTTTATCTTTACTTCTATTTTGCAGCGCGCGAGCAGCTCGATGTTTTCAAAAATGTCGTGGTGTGGATGATCTGGCTGCCGCCTCTGGCCGTTGTGTTTATTTCAGCACGCTGGTCGCGGTTGACCGCGCGCCCTGTGCTGAGCGCTGAGGTGTAATCATGCGGCAGGGGCGAACCATCGGCGTCGTCATTCCAGCGTTGAACGAGGAATTAGCCATCGGCCGGGTGCTGGCCGACATCCCGGGCTGGGTTGATCGCATCGTCGTCGCCGACAATGGCTCGACCGATGCGACACGATCGGTCGCTGCAGCGGCTGGCGCCATCGTTGTGATCGAGCCGGTGCGCGGCTACGGCGCGGCATGTCAGGCCGGCATCGCAGCGTTGCAGCGCTCAGCCGACATCATCGTTTTCATTGACGGCGATTATAGCGACGATGGCCGTGAGCTCGCGCTGCTGGTCGACCCGATCTTGGCTGGTCAGGCGCAATTTGTCATCGGCTCGCGCGTGCTGGGGCAGCGGGAAGCTGGCGCTCTATCCCCCCAACAAAGAGCGGGCAACTGGCTGGCGTGCCATCTGATCGCCCTGCTGTTTGGCGCGCGCTTTACCGACCTGGGGCCGTTCCGCGCCATCGATGCCGACGCACTGCGCAATCTTGCTATGCGCGACATGGCGTTCGGTTGGACGGTTGAAATGCAGATCAAGGCGGCGCGCGCCAAACTCGCGATGTGCGAAGTACCCGTCAGCTACCGGGCCCGCATTGGTGTTTCGAAAATTTCCGGTACGTTGAGCGGCGCGGCGCGGGCGGGTGCAACAATTCTAGCCGTGATTTTTCGCTCAGCGCTGTCTCCGCCGCCGAGCGGCTCAGCGGGGTCCGTCGATGCCATCGACGCGCACGGTCCGAGACGCTGAATGGCCTCGAAGTTGAATGTCCCCGAAGCTGAAGGCGCTTGATGTCAGCGTGGCGGCGGTGCGCTGGGCACCGCGACCGGTTTGCGCGGCCTAGCGTCGCAACGGTCGGTCGGCGCTGCAACTTTTGTCCAAACCTCCGACGCTCCAAACAGCGGAATGCCGACATACCCCGTTACCTTAACCTCGGTCGGCGATTGGATGAGCGCTTTGCCGCTGAAGCTCATGCCGAGGTCTGGAACATAGACCGTTCCGCCGCCCCAACTGCCGTCGCTCTGTTTTTCCATGCCGGTGATCACGTCCATGCCGCACACGGGCCTTACCGCCAGTTTCGGATCGGAGTTCTTGTGATCGAGCAAGGGCAGGGCATCGGGCCCTAATGGAGATTTTAACCACACGACTTTGGCGCAACGCGCTGCCGCGCACGGCAGCACTTCGAGGATCACCTCGCCATCGCTATCGCGCCAGAAGCCTTCCAAAGCGGGGTCGGCCGCAGCGTTGGCTTGCGCATAGCCGCCGACAAGTAAGGCTACGAGGGCCAACGATTTTAGAACCCAAAGGCGCATCAATGATCTCCGGTGCCGCCGAGGCGGTTGTCTTGCCCGCTTCGCTGTCGCCCACTTGGAGCGAATAGTTGCGGTGATTGTTGGGCTACCCGACAATGATCCTCAGAGAGTTGTCAAGACGATCCGCCCGTCCTCCGCTGCAGTCGGGAGGGGCATGCAAAAAAGCTTGCAGCTGTGTGGCGTTTCGCCCACCCTTCGACACCCGAAAACGAAACCGTTGCTGTTAGATTGCTCTTGGCTGCCGCTCGCAAAAGGAAATTCAAATGCGTCTTAAATGGATAGCAGCGTTGTCGCTCATCTGGTGCTGCAGCGCGAACATCGCGCAAGCCCACGATATCATCGCGAAGGATTTGGCAATCACCCACCCGTGGGTCAGGGCAACGCCGAAGGGCAGCACGCTGACGGCTGGATACGTCAAAATCCAAAATACCGGCAAAGAAGCCGACAAGCTCATCGGAGCATCGATGACAGGCGCCGAGAAAGGCGAACTGCACACCACGATCGTTGAAGATGGCATCGCCAAAATGCGCCCACTTGCCGACGGTGTCGTGATCGGACCCGGCGAGACAATTGAGTTCAAGCCATCAGCGTCGCACATCATGTTCACCGGCTTGAGCACAGCGCTGACCGCCGAGACCTACATGCCCGGAACGCTCGTCTTTGAGAAAGCCGGCAAAGTCGTCGTCGAGTTCGCTGTTGGTGGCATGGGCGAAGGTGCCGCCGCCGGTGGCAAGGACGAGCACGAGCATCATCATCACTAGCGCTGGCTTACGGCAGCTTTGCCCCGGTTGAAGCGCTCCTATTTAATCCTCACATTTAAAGCGGACCTTGACGAACGGCAGATCGATCTTGCAATCGCCTGACGCCGACCGCTTGACGATCTTGTCGAGCTTCAGGTCGCCGAGTTTCAACTTGTCGAGATCGAGATTGCCGAGGCGTATTTTCTGCTTTGATTTTTTGGCAGGTTCTTCCGTCTCAACTTGGGTGCTGGCAGCAGGCTTCGATGAAGTTGGCGCCGGAGGAGCCGTTTCTGTTTCTGGCGATGGCGTCTCCGGCGCAGCGGTCTTCACGCTGTTGATTTTCGCTTGCTGAGCGACGTCGGGAGCCTGATGCGCGATAGAGGGCGCGGCTGTTGGCAGAGTAGGAGCGGACGCAATGTCGGGCGGGCCAGGCTTTACTTCCCGCGATTGCGCTGAAGAAACAGGTGCATCGGCCTCGTTGCTTTCGATCGCCGCGATTTTCGGCTCGGATATTTTGGGCTCGGATATTTTGGGATACGATATCTTAAGCTCAGGCACTCTTTGCTCGGCGACTTTTGCTGTGGTGGTCGGCGCGGGCTTGACCGCCGCTTGCACTTGATCGCAGCGCGCGAGATCGGAAGGGGCTTTTGTCCAGTACATGGTTTTGGAAAACAGCTTCGTGCCCATGTAACCCATGACGCGCAACTTGCCATCGACGACCTTCAGCTCGACGTCGAAGCGCTTTTTTTGTTCAGGGCTGTAAATCCAGCCGTTGTCCCAAATGCCGCCTTCGACTTTTTCGGCCTCGCCGATGATCTGCTTACCGCAGCCCTTTGCGTCGCCCTGATCTTTTACCCACACGACATGTCCGCACAGAGCTTTGCCGCACGGCTTGATTTCGATCGCGCCGCGGCCCGTGTCGTTGAACCAGACGCCGGTCGGATCAGAGGCTGCGTGCGCGTTCGAGGCAACAAGCAACGCGGCGCCGCAGACCAGGGGTGCGATGAGATGAACGGAACGCTGCATGACATTTCTCCACGAATAAGTACGTAACTTCGAAAGTCCAATTGAGGCGTAGGCAGGGCAATCTGGCCTTGATGCGGCCCGAAACTCAGTGAGCCGCCATCGCTGCATTGTGTTCCGACGCGTTTGTGACGCGCTGCTTCGGGCGTTCAGAACTTGAGATCCGCCCGTCTTCGATGCGCACGATCCGGTCAGCATATTGTAGCGTGCGGTGGTCGTGGGTGACGGCAAGGACGGCGCGTTTGGTGTCTTGGGCGACCTGCGCCAGAAGTTCCATGACCGCCATTCCGTTTTGACTGTCAAGTGCGGCGGTTGGTTCGTCGGCCAAAATGACAGACGGCGAGCCGGCCAAAGCGCGTGCAATGGCAACGCGTTGCTTTTCGCCGCCGGATAATTTCGATGGGTTGGCATGCATCCGATGGCCAAGACCGACGGCCAGCAAGGCTTCAGCCGCCAGGTCGTAGGCATCGCCACCTTTGCAATCGCGAAGATCGAGCGCCAGCATGACGTTCTCGATTGCTGTCAATGTCGGTACCAGATTGTAGGACTGGAACACGAAGCCGACGTGGCGGCGGCGCAAGTTTGCCAAGCCTTCGGCTTTCAAGCCTTTGGTCGAATGTCCGGCAAGCGTGAGATGCCCTTGTGTCGGCGTCAGAATGCAGCCGAGGATCGAGAGCAGCGTCGTTTTGCCAGAGCCCGAAGGTCCCATGAGCAGCGTCAGCTCGCCGGTGTTCAGAGATAGATCGACGTCTTTTAAAACTTGGCATTCGTTCGGCGCTTGGCCCAGAACTTTGTAGATGCCGCGCGCTTCGAGGATGACTTTGCTAACGTTTTCCATTTTGAAAATGTCCTGTTTGATAGGTTTGAAAAAGGTGGCTGGAGTTAGCGGCTGAAGACCACGGCTGGATCGATGCGAACGACTTTGACGATGGCGCTGATCGCCGCGAAGATGCACATGCCGATCGTTATGGCGAATAGCGCGGCTGCCAGTTCCGGCGTCATGACGACAGTCAACTTCGTGTCTTGCGCGGCTTTGATCACGCCTAAGGCTAGCGTGATGCCGGCGGCGTAACCGATGAAGCCTGAGAGCACGGCTTGCATCAGGATGACGCGCACGATGTAGCCCGAGCCAGCACCAAGCGCGCGCAACGTCGCGAACTCGTTGATGTGATCCTTGGTGCTTGAATAAAGCGTCTGGGCAACGATGACGACGCCGACGATGAGACCTAAGACAGCGCCGGCAATCAAGGCCGCGCCAGCGCCGGTTTGAAACAGCCAGTAGGCGAGGCTGCGTCGGCGAAACTGCTCTTGCGTCAAGACTTCGGCATCGGGCAGCCGCGCTTCGATCTCGCTGCGCACGGCTTGGGCATCGGCGCCGGTTGCCAGCGTGACGCGCTCATAGGTTGCCTGATCTTGATTAGCCCCGGTGAGCCGGCGGGCGTTTTCGATTGAGGTGAATACATACGGCAGGGTCGTGAACGAGCGGATGCGCCGTGTCGCTGCTGCGACTTCGCTCGTCACGCCGTTGATTTCGGCCTGATCGCCAACAGCCTCGATACCGAGGTCTGGAAAGTAGCTTTTATCGATCGCGACGCTATCGTTGCGTTCAAGCGCTTGCCGACTTCCCTCGGTGATATTCCACGGCAGGGGATAAGCACTGTCCGACGCTGTTCCGACCAGTAGAATGGCCGTGGTGCCGCCGTTGGGTTTGCGCCAGCGGGCAAACGAGACGACCATATCTTCGACGGCCTCGACGCCGGGCGTCGACAAAATCATGTGGCGTTCGCGGCCAGAAAGTAGCGAGGGATCATCGAAGCTCTTGGTCGCCATAGGTACGACCCACAGGTCGGCTGGTGCTTGATCGATGACAGCGGCGATCTTGTTTTCCGAGCCGATATAAATGCCGCATTGGATCGCGACCAGCACGACCGAGAACACGATGCCGATGATGGTCACGAAAAACGACACGCGATCGTGAAACAAGTTGCGATAGGCGAGTTTGACGACCATCGGAACTTTGCTTTTGGTCTTACGCGGGGCAGCGGCGGTGGTGGCGCGCGATGCGGCGTGGGCGGGGCTGTTGATTGCGAGTTCCATGATGGCGTCCTCCTTGACGTGTTGGGATGACTCTGGCGTCGCGCGCGGCTCGCCGCAGTTCCCAGGGGTACAGGCTGGCGAATTCGATTGCCTCACCCCTGGGTGCGAAAGCTCTAAGTCTCAATCACCGCACGGCACATCGATGAGGGCGGCGACGGCGGCTGAAAATTTCCGGCACAGCTTTTTGACTTCGCTGGTCGCGGTCGATTTTTTCGATTCAGCCTTGGTTTCCGCTTTGGCAGGCTTTGCCTCTTCTGCAGCATGACTGACTTCTGTCGTCTTCAATGGCTCGGCAACGGGCACGACGGCGCTGGTGGGCTCTGCGGATCTGAGGTCTACAGGTCCGAGCGAAGCGGTCTTGATCGGGGCAGGCGTCGACTGTGTGCCGGAAAGTTGAGGCACGTACACAGGCGTTTCTGGAATATAAATGATCGGCGCGGCGTGGCTGACGACGCTCTTGGTTTCAACGTTGGCCGTCTTGATTTCAACCGGCTTGTCATCGGCTTTAACTTTGACAATGCGGGCAGGCGGGCTCTCCTGAGCCGGTTCGGCTTTGGCCTGACGATGAATTTTTTTAGGTGCTGGCTCGTCCTCGGCCACCTCAACTTTTGGAGCGCGTTTGGGGCGCCGTGCGGGCGCATCATCATCGCCGCTATGGCTTCGGGCAGCGCTTTTGGGGTGCTCGCAGTGCTCATAGTTGTCGCGGCCGCGCGCTGTGCCGCCGGGCCCCGAGCTCAAATTCGGATGGACGGTGAACGAGCCGAGAGGGAAGCCAAATCCGACCCGGAGCCCGCCGGCCTGTGCCGAGCAGAGCGATGTCGTCGTCAGCAATGCGGCGGCAAGTGCCAGTGTTTTGAGGGTTGTCATGGTCATCTCCCGAGAGATTAAAGCGTTCAACGAAGGCCGGATGAACCGGCGACAGAGGGATATTGCGGGCAACGAGGCGAAGGCGCTGTTCCAAGCGGAACAGGGATTAGTTTTTAAATTTTGCCGGTCAGGCGACGGCGCGCGTTTGCGTGGCAGCAGGAAGCAGCGGGACAGCGCCGGTGAGCAGCCTTGCAAATTTGTCAATCGCCTCGACGACAAGATGGCGCTGCCGGTCGACGGTGACGATGTGATAGCAGTCGTCCAACACCACCAGTTCGACCGGCCCAGACAACCTTGAGCGCAGGTACGTGGCGTTGCTCATGCCGGCGTAATCGTCTTCAAGCGGGTGCACGATCAACGATGGCTGGCGGATATACGGCACCAGCGGGCGCACCGCGCTTACCAAGCGGCGGTGTTCGAGAATAAGAACGCCGGGCGTCACGGCGTGGCCAGTTTCACCGTGCCGGTTGGCGGCGCGCGACCGCTCGATGAAATCGCGAATGCGCGCGTCCTTGATGCCGTAGGGCGCGTGATGGGCGAATGAAAACAG
The DNA here is from genome assembly GCA_031367425.1 of Hyphomicrobium sp. Taxonomy (GTDB): domain Bacteria; phylum Pseudomonadota; class Alphaproteobacteria; order Rhizobiales; family Hyphomicrobiaceae; genus Hyphomicrobium_B. Next base: position 54,014 of record JANLPU010000008.1, on the reverse strand, counting down.
GTTGGCCAGCCACTTGAAACGCACCAGCGCAAACAGGCGCGCATACCACGGGATCATCCAGCCGTTGAGCCAAAGTGTCGGCGCCAGCAGAGCCGTGGCTTGAACCTTGGTTGGATTTTTGGCGGCCAGCATAAGGGCGAGAACGGCGCCGGTTGAAAGGCCGCCGACGATGACCGTGTCACAGTCTGCACTGAGTTCTTCAAGCGCAACATCGGCGCTGCGATACCAATCGCTCCAGCTTGAGGCTTTGATATCGGCTTGGCTGGCGCAGTGACCGGCCAGTTGCGGGCAATGGACGGTATAGCCTTGGCGCGCCAGTCCGGCGGCGACGAAGCGCATCTCGACCGGCGTGCCGCACAACCGGTGCAAGAGCAAAATGCCGACCTTGCCGCCCTTGATTTTAAAACCGTGATTGATCGTCATCGCCTATCCCCTGGAAACAGAACTGTTGCTAGATTTGAGTTTCGGCTAGAAGCTGCAAGGCTGCAGTTCCACGCGGAACAAGCTCGGCGTTAGGCCGCGCGCTGGCGCACAGCGACACCTTCAAAAATATGTTGTGCGACCGGACGTGGCGCGAGCGCGCGGACAAACTTTTGCGGGCAAAATCCAAAGCGCGTGTTGAGCCGCTGAGATGAAGCCTCGTGCACCGCGCGGGCAATAAATTTGAAGCCCTGGCGTTTGAATTGCTCTTGCAAGCGCCGGCCGGCGCAGACATCGAGCAGTGCGCGAAAGCGCATGGCGACTGCCAACCTGGTCAGCCCATCGTTGGGAAATGCCGCCCACACATCTTCTTCAAGCGCGCGGATACCATCTTCGCTGAGCCCGGTCAGAAGCGCCAACCCCTGGCCATTTTCGATCGCCTTACGCATCGGCAAATAAAGATCGCAGGCGCGCACGGGGGCTACGTCGGTCATCTCAAAACAGGTCATAAGCGCAACTCCGAATGAACAAATTATGAATTTTTCGGCGCGGCGAACGCGCTCCATGGCGAACCGGCAAGCACGATGATGTCTTTTGGGTTGAGCGATTGGAGGAGGAAGTCGACGTCCTGCCCTGGCAAATCGAACGATGTGTTGACGACATCGCCGCGTCTGAAACGATACGAGCGGCCGTTTTCCGCGGCTATGATGCCGACGCCGATGTCGCGCCGGTACGATCTGATTTTGCCATACATGGTGTCGCCTCTCGTTGGGCACTGGGCCCCGGGGTGGACGAACCATTCGTCCATGAGAGGATCATGATGGAGAGGGAGCGATTGCGCTGTTCCTGCCGAGACAGGCTGCGGCCGGAGAGGTGGCTCGCCGCGCACTTGGTAAAAATTATCCCAACACGTCGCACGAGGCTTGAGCTGTGCAACGGCGCGCAATGGTGTAAACGACAGAACCGTTGTCAGAAAAACGAGCCGATGAAACAGCTCAACCACAAATTCTGCGTCGCCCCCATGATGGATTGGACCGACCGGCATTGCCGCGTCTTCCATCGCGGGCTGACGCGCCATGCGCTGCTCTATACCGAGATGGTGACGGCGGACGCTGTGATCCGCGGCGACCGTGAACGGCTCGTCGGATTCTCGGCTATAGAGCACCCGGTTGCATTACAACTGGGTGGCTCAGATACGGTCAAACTCGCTGAAGCGGCTGTGATCGGCGAAGCCTTCGGCTACGATGAGATCAATCTCAACGTCGGCTGTCCGTCCGATCGCGTGCAAGAGGGCCGCTTTGGCGCGTGCCTGATGGCCGAGCCCGCTCTCGTAGCGGCTTGCGTTGCGGCGATGCGCGCGGCCGTCAAAATTCCGGTCACCGTCAAGTGCCGCATCGGCATCGACGACCAAGATAGCGAAGCCGATTTCCAACGCTTCATCGACACGGTCGCGGATGCCGGCTGCACAACCTTTGTCGTCCACGCGCGCAAAGCTTGGCTGAGCGGACTGTCGCCGAAGGAGAACCGCGAGATCCCGCCGCTAGATTACAACCGCGTCTACCGCTTGAAGCAAGGTCGGCCCGAACTTGAGATCGTCATCAACGGCGGCATCGAGACGCTCGAGGCGGCAGCCGATCATCTGGCCCATGTCGACGGTGTGATGTTGGGCCGGGCCGCCTACCACACGCCCTACATCCTGGCTGAGATCGACAACAAATTCTTCCGTGCCTCGGGCGTCGGCCCGACGCGTGGCGACGCTTTGACCGCGCTGATGCCTTACGCTGCCCAACACATCGCCCGAGGTGGCAAGCTGTCGAACATCACCCGCCACGTGCTCGGGCTTTATCACGCGCGGCCGCGCGGAAAACTGTTTCGGCGGATACTATCGGAAGGTGCCGTCAAGCCGGGAGCTGATATTTCAGTGCTTGAATGCGCGCGCGATTGCGCCGAGGGCGTTGCTAGTTCCGTTAGCTTTGCTGCCGAATAGGAATCCCCGATGGCCAGCGCATATGGTTTGAGCGACCTGATTTTCTTGGCGCTCGCGCTCTCGTCCGCCGGCTTGCTCACTGGTTTTCTCGCAGGCCTGTTGGGCGTCGGCGGCGGCGCTATTCTCGTGCCGGTGCTGTACGAACTCTTCACGTTTTTAAAGGTCGACGAGAGCGTGCGGATGCACATGGTGCTGGGCACGTCGCTCGCCGTCATCGTGCCGACAGCGCTGCGATCATTCCAGGGACATTATAAGCGCGGCGCGGTCGACATGGATATTTGGCGGCGTCTTGCACCCTGGGTCGGCGCTGGCGTCGTGCTCGGGGTGCTGACGGCGCGGGGCGCGAGCGCGGTCGCTTTGAAATGGGTGTGGGTGATCGCCGGCAGCCTCATCGCGCTCAAGATGGCCTTTGGGCGCGAGGATTGGATGCTCGCAAATAAACTCCCCTCTAGTAGGGGTATTGAGTTGACAGCTTTGCTGATCGGGGTCGTCTCGGCGCTGATGAGCATCGGTGGCGGCATGTTCATCGTCGCGCTGTTGACGCTTTATGGCATGCCGATCTTGCAGGCGGTCGCAACGTCATCTGGCTTTGGCCCGGTGATTTCGATCCCCGGGGCGCTCGGGTTTATGTGGGCGGGCGTCGGCGTGCCCGGACGGCCGCCGTATTCGATCGGTTATGTCAATGTGGCTGCCGCGCTCGTCGTCATCCCGACCAGCATCATCGCCGTGCCATGGGGCGTGCGCACGGCTCACGGGCTATCCAAACGCAAGCTCGAGATCGCGTTCGCCGTATTTCTCGCCTGCGTCGTGGCGCGGTTCTTGTGGAGCTTGTTGGGTTGAAAATCCGGACCGCGTGCGAGCGGCCCGGTTGCTAAAATTAGACGATCAAGAAGTCGCCGGGCGAAAACAGCGAGCCGTTGGTAAGTGGCAAATTGTGCATGCTGAATAGAGTCGCGATTGCAATGGGGCCAATATTGCCGCTGCCATCGGTGTCAAAGTAGAGCGTGGCAGTCGATTCGTCGAAGATGAATTGGGAATTCGTTCCAGCGGTCGTTGACAGCACGCCGTTGGTGACGTTGTGGACGATGTTGTTACTAAAAAGCGGAAAGCCGCTACCGTTAAAGGTGACGTTGTTGAACTCGGCCGCCGCGACCACCAGTTTGTCTTGACCCGGTGTGAAATCGAAAATGAGGTCGTTACCTCCATTCACATGCAGCACGAATTTATCGTTGCCCTTGCCTCCGATCAAAGCCTCGCTCGTTGGTAAGCCCGTCGGGCTTCCCGAGAGAGTGTCGTTGCCGTCATCACCGAACGCCCAGCCTGATTTACCGACGGTCAAGACGTCGTCATGAGTCGAGCCAAAAACCCACTCTATCGAAGTCAGAACGTCGGCGGCGGCGCCGCCGCCCGTTGTTCCCGCAATCAGATCCACGATCACGCCCGTACCGATGTCGTGATAATTCACGACATCGGCTCCATCACCCCCGTTGACGTGATCGACAGTCGCATCGTTGCCCGGCGCGAGCACGTCGTCTCCGTCGCCGCCGTTGAGAGTATCGGCGCCGCCCAAGCCTGCGAGGAAATCATTGCCTCCGCCGCCGCTCAGTACATTGGCCAGGTTTGTGCCGACGACGTGGTCGGAGAAGTCTGTTGCAATGACATTTTCGATACTTGAAAATGTATCGCCGAGGAAGCCTGGTCTGAAGCCTGTGAATTGTCTAGTGCGAGATCGACACCCACGATGCCGCCTGCATGGGAATAATCGGCAGTGTCGATGCCAGCGCCGCCGGCCAACTTGTCGGCGCCCATGCCGCCGTCAAGCGTGTCGTTACCAGCGCCGCCATACAAAACGTCTTTGCCGCCTTTGCCGAATAACAAATCATTGCCGCCGAGACCGAACAGCTGGTCAGCCGCGTTGGTGCCGAATATTTTTTTTGTCTGCGAAGCTTGAGCCTTTTCTAATCGCCATTTTGAAAAGTCCTTATTCATCGTATTTTGCAAACGGGGTGCTGCGAATTCACATCGCGCGCAGGTAGAAAAGGCTGGAAGTAGGCTCGAGAAGCTGGCGGCAATCTGCAGGCGGCGGGTACGGCGGTCTCATGTATTCTGTGCGCGACATCGTACATGCGAGTCGCCAGATAAAGAAGGCAGGCGGCGCTATTTCGCGGTAGTTAGCCCTAAGTTCCGATGTTTGATTGTAACGTTATCCGACAACAGCATTTGGCGGCTAACCACATCCGCTTCAGGCAGGATCACATTGAAACTTGGACGCTGCATCGGCTTGTTTCATTGGGCAAAGCGGTTGGATAAGCGATTTTGACCAGCTGTTGATCTTTGCAAATTGCCAAGAGAGGTACCCAAGGTGACCGCAGTTGAGCAATCCGATGATAGCGAGTGTGGAAATGAACCCGTTCGATGCGAGTTTCCGGGGAGCATAAAAGTAAGCGGCGACCGCAAGAGTGAGACAGACAATAAAGCCTGGGACCAGCAATGCGAGGAGACTCAAGAGGTCGGCGAGCGGCCCCTCAAATGGTATCAATCGGAACGATAAAGGCAGTGCGACGACACCAAGCACCGAGATGGTTACGAGGGCGCACCACGAGCGCTGGCGCCAAGCAATGAGTATGCCTATGGCAAGAAGCATCACCAAGGCCGGAGTGATCCAGCCGCCAGGGATAAAATCCATCTAAACCGCGATCTTTTGATTGTATTCACCGACCTCGGGATGGCGCGAAAGCTGCTGATCGAGATCTTTGAAGATCGCTTTCATGTTCGCTTCAGAGGTCGGGCTCTCAACCACCACGACAAGTTCCGGCTTGTTCGAGGACGCGCGGATTAATCCCCACGTGCCGTCTTCCAGCATGACGCGCACGCCGTTGACGGTGATGAGTTCGCGAATTTTTTGGCCAGCAACTTTGGCCCCCGTCGCGTGCAGGCGCGTGTAATGCTCGATGACTTTATCGACGACGCCGTACTTAACTTCGTCGCCACAGTGCGGCGACATCGTTGGCGAGCCCCAGGTCTTGGGCAAAGCATCGCGCAGATCGACCATGGTCTTAGATGGCGCGCGATCAAGCATGTCGCAGACCGCGAGTGCTGCAACGAGACCGTCGTCGTAACCGCGCCCGAGCGGCGTGTTGAAAAAGAAGTGGCCGGACTTTTCAAAACCTACGAGCGTCTTGTGCTCGAAATTGAAGCGTTTGATATAGCTGTGGCCGGTTTTCCAATAGGTCGTCTTGGCGCCGTTGGCGATCAACACCGGATCGGTCGTGAACAGCCCGGTCGATTTCACATCGACGACGAACGTCGCGTTTTTGTGGAGTGCTGAAAGATCGCGCGCCAGCATCACGCCGACCTTGTCTGCGAAGATCTCGTGGCCGTCGTTGGCGACCACGCCGCAACGGTCGCCGTCGCCGTCAAAGGCCAGACCAACATCGGCGCGCGTTTCTAAAACTTTTGCCGACACCGCCGTCAACATCTTCATGTCTTCGGGGTTGGGGTTGTGATGGGGGAAGTTGTAATCGAGATCGGTGTGCAGGGGCACGACTTCGCAGCCAACGGCTTCGAGCACGCGGGTCGCGAATTCGCCAGCCGTGCCATTACCGCAGGCGGCCACCACTTTAAGCTTGCGCTTGAGCTTGGGGCGATCGGTGAGTGACGCGATATAGCGCTCAGCCAGATCGGGCACGAACACGTAACGGCCGCCAGATTTCGTCTCATACGTCCCGTTGAGAACGATATCCTTCAGTTGCAGCATGTCGTCTGGCCCAAACGTCAGTGGCCGCGACAACCCCATCTTGATGCCGGTCCAGCCATTGTCGTTGTGGCTCGCGGTGACCATCGCGACGCCTTCGACGTCAAGCTCGAACTGGGCGAAGTAGGCCATCGGCGATAGCGCCAAGCCAATGTCGTGCACTTCACAGCCGCCCGCGAGCAAGCCCGTCATCAAAGCTTGTTTGACCTGGCCCGAATAAGACCGGTAGTCGTGGCCGACGACGATGCGTTTGGGCACGTTGCGGCGCGCGAATAATGTCGCCAACCCTAGGCCGACCGCGTTGAGGCCCATGAGATTGATTTCTTCAGGAAATAGCCAGCGCGCATCGTATTCGCGAAAGCCGGTCGGCTTGACGAGCGCCAAACGCTCAAAGTCTGCGGTGTTCGGTTTCAGATCCGCGCGCGGTTTGGGAATCATTGTGAAATAGCCCCTGTGTTGTGATGCGTTGTCATAGCGAATGGGCGAACGGCAGGGAACGGCCTTCGACGGAGAAGTGTTCCCGTGCCTTGAATCTTGAGAAGGTGGCCGGGGCGTGGCGCTTACTCGTGTAGCACCAGAGACTTGGAGCGCATCTCGACGCGCGAAAGGCGACTCAGAAATGACATTCCAAGCAGTGTCTTTTCCAATTTGCCGCGCTCTGAGACGCAGCCGCGGACATTGTGGACCGTGATGCCGCCGACGGAAATTTTGTGAATTTCAATTGGTGCGATTTTCGCCGTGCCGTTGGCCGTCGAGGTTTGATGGGTGAAATCGCTGGACTTGAGATAAATTCCCGCCCGCTCGGCGTCTTCGTAGGTGAGGCATACGACCGTCGCACCGGTGTCGACCATGACGTCAAGCGAGCGTCCGTTGATTTCGACCTCTGTTTCAAAGTGTCCGGATGGGCTCGCGCGCAATTCGACTTCGGCGCTGTCGTGGCTGGCCGTCGCGTCAGTGTCGTTATCGACACTCGCGGCTTGGCGTTCGGCAAGCCGGCCAGCCGCCTTCGACGTGATCTCGGCCATCAGGCGATTGAGCTGAGCGCGGTGCTGGAGACCGTAAGCGGCAGTTGCCGCAACTGCGCCAAACACAAATAGCGTGGAGAACAACGTTCTAGTGCCCGACGAAACCGTCATGGTCGGCCTTTGACAAAGCAATCGTTGAATAGCCCGCGGTCGGGCGGCGCTTATTGTCGGAGGGTTAGAAAATCTCCGGCCATGTCATAAGATCGCAAACGTCTTAAGAAACTCATACCGAGCAAGCTTTCGTTAACGGTTCCAGGCTTGGCCACAAGGGCTTCGACGCCATCGACGCGGATCGAGCCGATGGTAACGGACCGCAAGTGAACAGGCGCTGCAAACGCGGCGCCGTTGCCCGTGCCCAGCGGCGTCGTGAATGTCAACGCCGAGGTATCGATGCCGACGCGTTCGGCATCTGCGTAGCGCAGCACGACGGCAGAGGCTCCGTTATCTACAACCAGATCCACGGCCGTTCCGTTGATGGCGGCGCGGGCGACGAATTGCCCGCTGTCGCGTTTGCGCAAACGAACGGCGCGGGGCCCGTCTTTGGTATCTGCCAGCATATTTGCGCCATCAGATTGCGTGATCGCGTGGACCGCTTTGGAGAGCTGTTGGGACGCACTTAGGTAATATCCAGCAGCTGCCAGCACGCTTATGCCTACCGCCGCGGCTATGAGCTGTCCGGACTTTGAAAAACCAACAGTGCTCGATTTCGCGGTCGACAGATAGACCAGGGCCAGAACGGTCAGAACGCCGGCTGCAATCGGCATAGCAGGCAAGTTCTCGAGCCCGCCGGGGTGCGTTTCGAACAATAAAAAGAGGGCGGCAAGTCCCGCAATCAGTAATGCCAGGATGCCCATCATGGCTTTAAAGTCCTCACGTTTTTTTGAGCCGGCTCGGCAAGTCCGCCATGATGGCTTGGCGCTCGGCGCTGGTCATTGAGGCCCATGCGGAAATTTCGTCGATCGTGCGTCCGCATCCTGTGCACAGCCGCGATGCCTGATCGATGACGCAAATATCGACGCATGGGCTCTCGATTTTCGCAGGCGGCCGGACTTTGCGCTGGTCTCTTATCATGTGCGCTCCATAAGACGCTTTCGTCGTCAAGACAATGCCGCTCGCGCGGCAAAGACCGTAACTAACCCGCTGACGAGGCAGAGTAGGGCAGCGCGCGGCCATATGGCGAGGCGGCTTTCAAGCGCGGCTGACGCGGCGAGCGCGGTAGGATTTCGGCGCCCTTGTGGCGTTCGTGTCCCAATGGCTGAAGCGGCGCCATGTTGCTGAGCACGCGCTGCTTAGGCAGCGTCACGGTGACCTCGGTGCCCTTGCGCAATTCCGATTTTAAAGAGAAAGCGCCGCCGTGGAGTTGGATAAGATTCTGTACGATCGGCAGGCCTAAGCCTGTACCGCCCTCGGCTGTCTCATGGGCAAGAGAGCCCTGGCCGAAGGCCTGCAGGACCCGCGGGATTTCATCTTTCGGGATACCAGGTCCGGTATCCTTCACGGTCAGCGATTGCCCGCCATCTTCGCTTGGCGCGACGATTAAAGTGATGCGGCCGCCTTTGGGCGTAAACTTCAAAGCGTTCGACATCAGGTTGAGGCAGATCTGGCGCATTGCGCGCGGGTCTGCCCACACTTGCGCCAACTCTGGCGCGAAATCCTCGATGATTACGAGACCCTTGGCATCAGCCCTAATTTTCAACAGACGCTGGCAATCTTCAGCGATGTCGGTGAGGCGGATCGTTTCCTCGTGCAAATCATAACGGCCGGCTTCGATGCGCGACAGATCGAGGATCTCGTTGATGATGTTGAGCAGATGACTGCCGCTGGAGTGAATGTTGTTGGCGTACTCGCGATAGGTCTCGTTACCGATCGGCCCCAGAAGCTGCTTTTCCATCACTTCGGAAAATCCCATGATGGCGTTGAGCGGCGTGCGCAACTCATGGCTCATGGTCGCCAGAAAGCGCGATTTGGCTTTGTTGGCCGCCTCAGCGCGGCGGCGCGCTTCATCGGAGATGGCTTTCGTTTCTTCCAATTGGGCAATGAGACTGTGCATTTCGGCGCGATACTCGATCATCGCCAATGCCGTGGTATGCAGGCCGCCAGCGAGGTAGACGAAGAATACGTGAATGCCCAAAGCCATCAGAGCCAGCGCACAATAGAACGGGTCATTCAGGAGAACGAGCCGACCGGCGACAGCGATCGTCATGGGAACGGTGCCGGCAAGGAAGACCCCGCGCAACGTCGATGCAAAGGTCATGCGGATTGCAAGCACCACCATCAGCGTTGCAAAGATGAAAACGTGCGACGAGAACGTCGCCTCGATGGGCCCGGAGTGGTTCTTGCCAAACCCGATCAGGGCGAAGGCTGCGAGCGCGACGCCGTTCAAAAGTTCGAGCTGGAAAAAGTGGCGGCGCCAGTGGACGATATCGACGTCGGCGCGTGGCAGCGACAAAAGCAGGCGGCAGCGTTCGTGCATGAAGATCTTGGCCAGCGCGACAATCAAGATCCACAGCGTGGCTTCACCGAAGGACGCCCAAAACATCGAAGCGACATAAAAAATGAAGCAAAGCGCGGGCATCGCAAAAGGCGCGCTGATTTCGTTGCGGGCAAACATCACCAGAAGTTCGTATTCGAACTCGGGCTTTAAGGTGGTTCCTTGCGTGAGCCGGTCGCGGAAGACCTTAAGATCGTCAGTTTTCTTCGGCTTCTCGCGCGGCCGCGAGCGCCGTTCTGGACGTTCTTCATGATCGTCGTTGTCGTCCATTGCGTGAGCCGCTATCCAATATGGCCAAAACCGCGAAGCAGAATTCCTAACCTCGTCCTAATTCGCTAACGTAACGTTTAACTCGAGCTTTTCAGGCCGGAGAGTTTTAGATGCAATATTCTACGAAGCGGCCAAACCTGCGGACGGCGCGGTTCGTCTTGAGCATTTTAGCGGCCTTGATCATCGCCTACCTCGGGCCGCGTCATCTAAATCGGCAAAACCCTGGCGCTCCGGTGCCTGAGCAAATTTCAGGGTCCGCGCGTCTTGTCGATGGCGACAGCTTGTTCATCGGTAGCGATGAGGTGCGGCTCAAGGATATCGACGCGCCCGAGGGGCGGCAGAATTGCCGACGTGACGGCTCCGATTGGGCTTGCGGAGATGCCGCGCGCGACGAATTACAGCGTCTCATAGGCGGCGCTCCGGTCACCTGCCGGGGATTGGAAAGAGATAAGCACGGGCGTGTCTTGGCCTATTGCAGCGCTGGGTCGCGCGACCTCAATCGAGCGATGGTGGCGTCTGGTTTTGCCGTCTCCTTCGGCGGCTATCGCAGCGAAGAGGCACAAGCCAAACAGGCCCGTTTGGGTATTTGGAATTCACAGTTCGAGCGGCCGCAGGATTGGCGTCACCAGCGCGGTATCGGACTTTAGGCGAAGGGGCCAAGCCGTGCACATCATCCAAACAGCGCGCGCTCCAAATCCACGGCGGGTGCGAATTTTCCTGGCTGAAAAAGCGATCGAGATGCGCTTTGAAGAGTTGGATCTCATGGATGGGGCACTCAAAAGCGCGGACTTCACAAAGCTCAATCCGTGGCAGCGCGTGCCAGTTCTGGTCTTAGATGACGGCCGGGTTTTGTCCGAGACGGTCGCGATCTGTCGCTATTTCGAAGAGTTAAGCCCTCATCCAGCTCTGATGGGTGAGGATGCGTTCGGCCGGGCAAATGTCGAGATGTGGCAGCGCCGTATCGAACTGGGTCTGTTCCAAAGTGTGGCCCACGTCTTCCGTCACCTTCATCCGCGGATGAGCCACTTGGAAGTGCCGCAATTGCAAGTTTGGGGCGAAGCAAACCGGCTCAAGGTCGAAGACGAGCTTGCCCGGCTCGACAAGCAGCTGGCGAACAAACCCTTCGTTGCCGGGGAGAGCTATTCGATCGCCGATATTACCGCGTTTGTTGCCATCGAATTTATGAAGCCGACGAAGCTCGAGGTCTCGCATTCGCTGCGCAATATAACCAGATGGAGAGGAGACATGTCAGCTCGGCCGAGCGCGCAAGCTTGAGCGCGTCGTGCTGGATTGGCGCCAGCGAATGCAGAGGAATAGCGTATGAGTAAGGGCCTCGATGCCATCAGCCGCGACATCAGAGCGTGCCGCATCTGCCGGGATGAGCCCCAAAAGCAGCGCCTCTCGCACGAACCCAGGCCCGTGTTCAGTGTCGGCGCGACGGCAACGATCGGGGTTTTTGGTCAGGCCCCTGGCGCCCGTGTTCACGCATCAGGCGTGCCGTTTACCGATCCCTCGGGCGTTCGGTTGCGGCAATGGATGGGCGTCACAGACGAAGAGTTCTATGATGGCAGCCGCGTTGCCATCGTGCCGATGGGATTTTGTTTTCCCGGCTACGACGCCAAAGGTGCCGATCGTCCGCCACGGCCCGAATGCGCGCCGCTTTGGCGCGAGCGGCTGCTGGCAGAGCTTCCAGCTTTGAAATTGATTTTGCTTGTCGGTGGATATTCGCAACGCTGGCACTTGAAAGACGAGTACGGGACAAACTTGAGCGCGACAGTCGCCAATTGGCGGGCCATTGGGCGCTCGGCAAATCGCCGACGTGGCGTTCGATTTTGGCCGCTTCCCCATCCTTCATGGCGCAACAACGCTTGGCTCCGAAAGAACCATTGGTTTGCTCATGAACTGCTGCCGGAACTCCGTGCCGATGTTAGAGCCGCGCTCGAACGCCGTAGCGCGTCGCAGATAGCTGGATGATGGTTGTTTGCTTTGTCTTAGGTCTGCGCCGACAACGTCTCTGAGGCGGCTGGCATTGTGGGCGATTTCAGAGCGCTGTTCCAGCTGGCGCGATCGGCCTGCGCTTCCAAATCATCGCGCAGAAAATCCAAATCAAAGCCGGCTGATTTGAGTTGCTGCAAAACTGCGCCGACAGATCTTTGGCGGGCTTGAGTTGCGGCCCAAATGATAAGTGCGCGCTGGCCTGAAACGCAATGGCCGAGTACAGGTCCCTCGGCGCTCTTTAACGCGGATGCTGTAGCAGACACGACGACATCGGTGAAAATCTCATGCTTAGAACTGGGAATGTTGATGTAGTTCAACCCCGCATCAGCCGCCGCTCGGCGGCCGCGTTCAGCGCTGAGGCTGGCGGCTTCGCGATCAGGCAGAAAGCTGATTACGGTATTAAAGCCGAGGTGCGCCAACTGTTTGAAATCTTCCGCGGTCAATGTTCCAGCGACGCTAAAGCCAGGAGTAACTTGCGAGATCTTTGGCATTATTGAAGGGTGTCCAAAACGCTGAAAAAGCGGTAAAGTAGAACGCTACAAATGACGTTGATAAGGCGATTGAACAAGAGCCGATGGCGATTAAAGAGAAAAAAATACCAATTTTCCGTTTGACTTTGCCAAAATAGAAATTATTATTCCTTTCGTACTCCTAAAGAGAAACCGATTTCCTAACGGGAGGGCTGGCCCGTGCTCGACGAAATGGACGTAAAAATCCTGCGAATTTTGCAGGAGGATTGCACCAGGCCGGTTGCTGAAATCGGCAAAGAAGTCGGTCTATCCACCACGCCGTGTTGGCGCCGGGTTCAGAAGTTGGAAGAGGCCGGCGTCGTCAAGCGGCGCGTTGCCGTTCTTGATCCGATGAAGGTCAACGCTGGCGTCACTGTTTTCGTGTCCATCAAGACCGACCAGCATTCGCTCGCCTGGCTTGAGAAGTTCCGTCACGCCGTCGCCGATTTTCCAGAGGTCGTCGAATTTTACCGGATGTCGGGTGAGGTCGATTACCTGCTGCGCGTCGCAGTGCCAGACATTGCCGCCTTCGATGTGTTTTATAAAAAGCTGATCGCGCGCATCGAAATCGCCAAGGTGTCGTCGGCATTCGCGATGGAGCAGATGAAATACACCACGGCGCTGCCGCTGCAGTTTGTACTTGTGGCGGAGAACAGCAGGGCAGAACGCCCAGACTCAACGTGATTATCCGACCTCCACGTGATATCCGACTCCACGTGATACCCGGCGCGACGTGATACCGGGCGGCTTTGCTTTTACGCTTTTGCCCCCCGCGCGCCCAATCGCGAGATCAAACTCGATGTGTCCCAGCGATTGCCGCCTTGCGCCTGGATCTCGCCATAGAAATCGTTGACCACTGAAGCGACTGGCAGGTCGGCGCCGTTGCGCTTGGCTTCGGTCAGGCAAATCCCTAAATCTTTGCGCATCCAATCGACGGCAAAGCCAAAATCGAATTTGCGCGCGTGCATGGTTTTCCAGCGGTTTTCCATCTGCCACGATTGGGCCGCGCCTTTCGAGATGGTGTTGATCACCGTCTCGATATCGAGCCCCGCCTGCTCGGCAAAATGGATCGCTTCCGACAGTCCTTGAACAAGGCCTGCAATCGCGATTTGATTGGCCATCTTGGTCAGCTGCCCGGCACCCGAGGGTCCGATGCGCGTGACCATTTTGGCGAAGCTTGCGATCACGGGTTTGGCCTTTTCAAATGCGGCTTCATCGCCCCCCGCCATCACAGTGAGCGTTCCACCTTCAGCGCCCGCCTGCCCGCCTGACACCGGCGCATCGATGAAGGCGAGCGATTTTGTGGCCGCAAGCGCTGACAGTTCGCGTGCGACGTCGGCCGAGGTTGTCGTGTTGTCGACAAAGATCGCGCCGAGTTTCATGGTCGAGAACGCGCCGTCTGGTCCCGCTGTCACGGCGCGCAAATCGTCGTCGTTGCCGACGCATGAGAACACAAAGTCGGCGTCGCGCGCAGCGTCCGCTGGCGATGCGGCGGTTGTGGCCCCGGCGCCTTGAGCGGCAGCCCAAGCGTCGGCCTTGGCGGCGGTGCGATTATAGACCACGACCTCGTGGCCGCCGCGCTTGAAAACGTGGGCAGCCATCGGATAACCCATGACGCCTAAACCGAGCCATGCCACTTTGGCCATTCAGTTTCTCCTATAGAATTGTTGACGCGCGTTCTACATCGGCACCAGGGCCACGACCATGACGCTGCCAGCGCAAAAATGGAAGGGCCGCGCGCTGCGGCGCAGTGCTCAGGGCTCAGGCAGCCTGACGTGCAGCAGCGCGACGCCAATCAGCGGCGGTTGTGATATGACCGGCATCGTTCGCAATAAAACCATTGGATCACTTAAGGCATGTCTGACCTCAAGCAAAAATCAGCCGCGCCGTTGCCGGTAACTTTGGCCAGCGTCAATGCGGCCGCCAAAGTGGTCGAGGGTGCCGTTCTAAATACCGATTTCGACCCGAGCCGCACATTGTCATCGATGACGGATGCTGACATATGGCTGAAGTTTGAAAACTTGCAATTCACGGCATCTTACAAAGAACGCGGCGCCCTTAATAAGCTGGCGGCGCTGTCATCGAAAGAGCGGGCGGCGGGCGTGATTGCGATGTCGGCTGGCAATCATGCGCAAGGCGTTGCCTATCACGCGGGCAGGCTCAAGATTCCAGCGACGATCGTGATGCCGGCGGCAACGCCGACAGTGAAAGTAGAGAACACCCGACGCCTTGGGGCCACCGTCATCTTAAGCGGATCGTCTTTCGAGGAAGCGGCCGCCTTCGCGCTCGATCACGGCACGCGCTTAGGGATGACATTCATCCATCCCTTTGACGATCCTCTCGTGATTGCAGGACAAGGTACGATCGCGCTTGAAATGCTGGCCCAAGTGCCGGGTCTCGATACGCTTGTCATTCCCATCGGCGGCGGTGGTTTGATCTCTGGCATGGCGGTCGCAGCCAAGGCCATCAAGCCAGGCATTCGCATTATCGGCGTTGAGGCCGCACTATACCCCTCCATGTACAATGTCTTCCACGGCACCACTTTGCCCGTTGGCGGCGACACGCTGGCTGAAGGTATCGCGGTGACGAAACCTGGGGTGTTGACGCGCCAGTTCGTGCGCCAGCTGGTTGATGACATCGTGCTCGTCTCGGAGACGGATCTCGAACGCGCCGTCACGCTGTTGATCACCATCGAGAAGACGGTCGTCGAGGGTGCAGGCGCTGCCGGTTTGGCGGCCGTCCTTTGTGACCCGCTGCGTTACGCCGGGCGCTGCGTCGGCCTCGTCCTATGCGGCGGCAATATCGACACGCGGTTGCTGGCGAGCGTGTTGACGCGGGATCTGGCGCGCGAGGGCCGCTTGTCGCGCCTTGCCATCGATATTCCAGATCGCCCTGGTACTCTGGCCCGGGTCGCCGGCGTCATTGGAGACGCGGGCGCCAATGTCGTTGAAGTTTATCATCAGCGCGTTTTTACAGACGTTCCAGCCAAAGGCACGGAGCTTAACGTCGTCGTTGAAACGCGAGACCGCGCGCATCTTGAAAGCGTCAAAGTGGCCTTGCGGGCGGCCGGTTATACCGTCGTCACGCGCGATGATGCGCTGGGCGGCGCACGCTGAAAAGTTTTGTTACAGCCGGGCGAGATCGCTGACGGTCACGTGCCCAATATCAAATTAATAAATTACAGACTAGGCACTCCGCAGTAATATGCGCGGCTGTTGAGCCGAGCAATAAAAGGGCAGTCTAATTACAAATTCCGGCTCGCTATATATATGTTGGCAATGCCGGATTTCTATTTCGTGCGAATATTGTTCGGCATTTTATCTTGCTGCCCGGTATTTATCCGACAAGCACGTACCACAACGGAAACGGGCCCCAAAGCTTGGCGAAGCTTGGGGCCCGTTGGAAGGGTCGACGTTGGGAGGCGATTTGCGGAGGAAGTTGAGAGTACACAAAAGTTAAAGTCAGAGAGAGGAGCGGTCGGCGGGAGCAGATAGAGGTTGAGATTGGTGCGGATCTTGCGCCATGGTCAGCGATGCCAGGAGCATCAGGCCAGCAAGCGCAAAGCAGCTTGCCATTCCGATGCGCGTAAACCGACCGATGTCGGCATTCGCGATATTTGCAGCTTCAAGATCCATGAGATTTTGCGCCCGCTGTATTCGCCTCAAGTAAGGAAGTTCTAACCCATAACGACTTGTTAGTCGAGATTAAGATGGCGATATGGATAATTGGCCAGTTATGAATTTAATGGATTATTTACATCTATTAATTCCGGACGTTAATTCGCATCTGTAGATATCGAGTTGGCGCGAATGGACGCGATCGTGGAGGAGGGCGATATCGCATCAGTATCAAGGCACAACTCGATCACGGCCGGCCCCCGCCCCGCCAAGGCGCGCTTCAGGGCAGGCTGAAAGCCGCTCGTTGTCGTGACGCGTTCCCCCGTCGCGCCAGCTGAGATTGCAGTCGCCGCGAAATCGGGATTGACGAGGCTCGTTGCAACGATGCGTCCGGGATAGCGCTGTTCCTGGTGCATCCGGATCGTGCCGAGCGAGCGGTTGTTGGCGATGATGATGACGATATTCAGTTCAAACTGCACGGCGGTTTGCAATTCTTGCGCGGTCATCTGGAAACAGCCATCACCGGCAAGCGCGACGACGGTGCGCTGCGGACAAGCAAATTTGGCGGCGATCGCGGCTGGAAGGCCATAGCCCATCGAGCCAGAGAGCGGCGCAAGCTGGCTCGGGTAAGATTTGTAGACGAAATACCGATGAAGAAAGGCTGCGTAATTGCCAGCACCATTGGTGACGATCGCATCTTTGGGGAGAACTTCAGATAGCGTGGTGATCACAGCTTCGAGCTGTACGGCACCGGGCGTCGAAAGCGGCCGCAATGATGTGAGGTAGGCGGCATTCGAAGTCTTGCGCCAATCGGCCCAAGCTGGATTTATCCTCGCAGGCTGCAATTGTGCTAACGCCAGCGCCGCGCTGATCGGTGAGGCGATGATATCGAGCGTCGCCTTAAATGGGCCGTCGGCATCGGCTGGATCGGGCGCGATATGGATTATTTTTTGGCCCCGCGGTTCGCCTGTCAAGAGCTTGAAGGTCTGGCTCGTCACGTCACCCAACGCATCTCCCAGCACAATGACGAGATCGCTATCGCCGAGAGCCGCGCTCAATACTTTGTCCATGTTGAAGCCAGCGTGGCCCGCATAACAGGGATGGCGATTGTCGAAGTGGTCTTGCCGCCGGAAAGACGTCGCGACCGGCACATCGAAGCGTTTAGCAAATTCTGCCAGCGATGCTGCCGCTTCCGCGCTCCAGACAGCACCACCGGCGAGAACAAGCGGGCGCTTTGCGCTTGCCAGTAAATCGCTCAACGTAGCCAGGTTGGCAGCATTTGGTTCGAGACTTTCGATCGCCGCTGGAGCGATGCTGACGGCCGCCGATTGTTGCGAAAGAATATCCTCCGGTAACCCGATCACGACGGGTCCAGGTCTGCCGGCGCTGGCAATTTTGAAGGCCCGTCGAACGGCGCTTGCGATGTCATCGGCGTGGGCCACGATCGTCACCCACTTTGCCAGCGTGCCGAATATACCCTCAACGTCGATGGCTTGGAATGCCGGCAAATCGGCGAGACCGCGCGTTGGCAATCCGATCAGCAACACCATTGGGCTGCGATCTTGGCTCGCGATGTAGACGCCAGGCAGCGCGTTGGCGGCGCCCGGTCCGCGCGTCACGAGCGCCACGCCCGGGCGTCCGAGCAGTTTGCCCGTGGCTTCCGCCATCATGGCAGCCCCTGCCTCGTTGCGACAGGTCACCGGCGATACGCTGTCGTGGCCATGCAAGGCATCGAGCACGGGCAGAAAGCTTTCGCCCGGCACTGTAAAAATATGGGCGACGCCTTGGCGCGCCAGCTGTTCGATGAGAATTTCGCCGCCTGTTCGCATGATGCTTTTTACGCTGTTGCGACGCACTTTCCGCGACAATCGACAATTTCGGTTAGCAGGCCATCGAAAGCCGGGGATGAAGGCTAAAAAAGTCTAGCAGGCGCGCTGGATATTCTTAAAAGTCGGGCCGCGATGGCAACGGTTTTAAAGGACGGCTGATGGCGGCCCGCTTTGGCATGCGGTGGTGGACGAGGGGCACCGGGCTGTGTGCCGGGGCGTTTCTGATAGTCGCCGTGGTGCCAACCGTGGCGATGGCGGAGCTGCGGGTCGCGCTCGTCGTCGGCAACGCCCGATATGCCGGCAACCCACTGCGCAATCCGCGCCACGACGCTGAGCTGATGGCGCGCACGCTAGACTCCGTCGGGTTTGAAGTGATTAGCGTGCTTGACGGCGGTGCCGCCGACATGCGCAACGCGGTCACCGCATTCGGCCGACGTTTGCAAACGCCAGATACCGTCGCGCTGTTCTATTACGCCGGCCATGGCGTTCAAGCCGACGGCGAAAATTATCTCATTCCCGTTGGCGCCGACATCAAGAGCATGAACGAGGTGGCGCTCAACGCGCTGTCTCTCAGTGATGTGCTGAAATCGATGGCGCGGTCGCCAGCGCGCATGAACATCGTCGTGCTCGACGCTTGTCGGGACAATCCGTTTGCAACGATATCACGCGGGTTATCCAACGGCGGGTTGGCCCCAGTTGTCGCGCCCGCGGGAACAATCATCGGCTACGCCACAGCTCCAGGCGAGGTGGCGCGCGATGGCGAGGGCGACAACAGTCCCTACAGTGCCGCCTTGGCCTTAGCCATTCCGCAGGCGGGGCTAACGCTGGAAGACGTTTTTCGCAATGCACGCCGCCGTGTTCTGGAAGTGACCGACGGCAAGCAAACGCCGTGGGAGCATTCATCGCTGGTCGGCGAGTTCTATTTCAAGCCGAAGATGTCCGAGCCGGAATCGAGTTCGCGCCGCATCGGGAGCGATCCGTTGAGCGAAGCCAAACTGTCGGAACTGGATGCCTGGGAAAAAATAAAAAGCAGCCTCGATCCACAGGCGTTCAAGGATCACATCGCGCATTTCCCCGATGGGCTATTTGCCGAACTCGCCGCCGTTAAGGTCGCCAAACTCGAAGCCATGCGTGCCCAGACGCCTTGGAGTTGGATCATGACGGGCGGGCTTGATCGCGACGGCGTCAGCGTCGAGGCGGCGGGCCTCTACGAAAAAGCCGTCAAGCTCGAAGCGCAGTCGAATTCCAAAACGGATCTTGCGGCCGCAGCCCAGCTCTATGGCCAAGCCGCCACTCAAGGTCTGCCAGCCGCAATGTTTGCCTATGCGCGCGCGTTAGACAAAGGCCGCGGCCTCGCAAGAGACCTCAAGGAAGCAGCGCGCTGGTATGGGCTGGCAGCCGACAAGGATCACCCAGCTGCCATGGCGGCGTTGGGAACGATGTACGAATTTGGCGAGGGCACCCGGCCGGATCTCGTCGAAGCTTTGCGGCTATACCGGCTGGCGTCAGATGCTGGCGACCCATCGGGGCAGACCTCGCTTGGCTACCTCTATGCTCAAGGCAAAGGTGTCGCTCGCAACGCAACTGAAGCGCGCCGACTGTATCAGTTGGCGGCCGCTAAGGGCCACGGGCGGGCGCTGTTCAACCTTGCACTAATGGAGATGCGGGGCGAAGGCGCGGCGTCCAATCTCGCCAACGCTGTCAAACTTTTGCAAACGGCTTCAGACAGAGGCCACGCCGGCGCAGCCCTTGAACTGGCCAACCTTTATGACGAGGGCCGCAGCGTCGCACGCGACAGCAAACGTGCCGCTGCACAAATTTTGGCAGCCCTGCGCTATGCCAACAAGGATGGCCGCCACATTGAGATCGTGGCGCGATCCTGGACGTTTGCGACGCGGCGGCAGTTGCAACGCGAGCTCGCCCAAAAGGGACTTTACAAAGGCTTCGCGCACGGGTTCTTCAACGACGAAACACGCCGGGCACTGGCGGCTGCCGAGCAAACCTGAAGACACCCATATTCAGTGGGTTTCTGGCAGGCAGGAGGATAGCTATCTAACGCTCCTAGGCGTTTGCCATGGCGGCGGATAAGATAGCCTGTCTCGCTTGTCTGCCGTACATGAATTTGGCCAAATTGGCGGCGTAGAATTAGCTGGCTTGACGTCGTCGTTAGGTGGCCATTACCGGGGTGTCGGGAAAGTTGAATTACCGTATCGTCGCTTTAATTTTCGCGCTCGCAGTGTTGCCAAGTGCCACTGTTTTGACGCCGCAGAGGGCTTTGAGCCAGACGCCGAAGACGGCGCAACCGGCCGCTGCGGCCGCTGCCCGCAACGACGCGGCCGCGCCGCCACAAACTGCACCCGCTGCCGTGCCGACGCCCGAAGCTGTGCCCCAACAGGCCGCCCCATCGTCGTCCCCGTCCTCATCTCCATCGTCATCCCCGCCACTAGCCGTGCCAGATAGCGCTGCGGCCGCCTTGCCGTTGAAAACAGAAGCCACCGCCAAGATACCTCCGCGTCCAGACGATCCGCGCGCGGCCAAGGTCTACACACTGCTTGAGGCGCATTGCGCGCGCTGCCATCAGGCTGGCAAGACGGAGACCCCGCTGACGTCTGGAACGATTGCCAATATTCTGGCCATCGGTGCCGTGGCGAGCGATCCGCTGTTGATCAAGCCGGGCCTGCCGGATGCTTCGCGGCTTTACGAGGTGATCGTTTCGCGCCACGCGCCGCTAGAGATTTATGCTGGCCTGCCCCAGCTTGGCGAGCCAGAGCCAGACGACATCGAAGCGCTGCGAACCTGGATCAAAGATTTGCCGCCAACGGCGCAAGGGTGCACAGATCGCAAGATCATGACTGCCGCCGATATCGACGAGCTGGCGCTCGCAGCGGTTACGG
This sequence comes from Hyphomicrobium sp., assembly GCA_031367425.1. GTDB lineage: Bacteria > Pseudomonadota > Alphaproteobacteria > Rhizobiales > Hyphomicrobiaceae > Hyphomicrobium_B. Next base: position 33,220 of record JANLPU010000008.1, on the reverse strand, counting down.
AAGAGAAAGAGGATGCGCGCGATCTCAGGTTTATCTCGCTCGCCAACCTTTATAATTTGTGCGCCAGCGATGCTGATCTCGAAGGCTACCGCCAAGCGATCACCAAGGTCCTGAACAGTCTGTCGTGGTCGAACGATCCCGCACCCGTGGCGGTGCTAGGACCTGCGGGCGCCGTATTGAGTTTCAAGTTGTCAGATCTCGGCTGGGTTTCGGGTCATTGGGACATCTTGCAGCGCATTTATCCTAGGGGCTTGCATAGTATCGCGCCTGAGGCGTTGAGAACGGCAACTGCAACAGACGTTCCAGTTTTGCGGGCAGACTGGTTTGCTGATGCTGCGTCCAAGCCCCCGCTCTACTATGCTCTGCTTGGCATTCCATCGAAACTTGCCGAACTTGCCAAGATCAACGGCATCGATATCGAGCAGAATATCAAAGCAGCCCGCGCGCGCCGCATGCTCGTTCGCAACAGCCAGATTACGCGCGGTAATCGCCTCGTAGAGCGCCACGCCGGTGGCCGGGGAGCGATGTGGCTGACGTATGACTTCGCCTCTAACACGGGTGAACAGGATTTGTTTGAACGCCCGCTTGGGCCCAAGGCGTCGAGCCTCGTCAAGACACCGTTTAAGCCGGATGCTGTTCGCGTCGCGTTCGTTCTGCCCAATGGCTTTCTAGGCTTTGCGCTGTTCGATGCGGCTGGCAATCGGATCGACCGGCTCTTACCCGGCTTGGAAAAGCCGCTGGCTGGTGGCGATGAAGGCGCCTTTCACGATGCGACGCGAGCCGGTGCCAATTGTTTTGGCTGCCACTCTCATGGCTTGAAGCCCGTGCGCGACGACTTTCGCAACTTTGCACTCAGCGAAAAATTTACAGCCTCTAAGGACGTCAAGGATCAGGCTTTGGCGCTCTATGCCAACGATACCGAGACGCTCGGGCTTTGGGATGGCGATCAGGATCGCTATCGCAATGCCTTGAAGGCGGCCTCAATCGACCCCGATCTTCTGATCGGCGGCATCGAGCCGATCAACGCTTTGGCGAGCCGGTATCTGGCCAAGGCCGACGCTCTGACCACGGCCGCGCAGCAGGGTCTCGACCTCGCCTCCTTCCAAAAAGCGTTGATGGCGGCACCTGCCACCGCCGCACCGCTGGCGCGTCGCCTGCAGCATGGCGTTCTGGCGCGCCCCGATCTTGACCGTTTGCTGACTTTGTTGAGCGGCCCCGACGATGCGGCTGGTTCGCAAGGAAATCCAAAAACGCTCCTTAAAGATTTGGCTAAAGATTTGGCCAAGGACTTGCCCGGCGTTGCCAGCGATAGCATCGGTGCGGTGCGTCTCAATGTGTGGGTCGACAAAGCGCGGCCGATGCCGGGCGATCTCATCTCCGTCAACGCGGAAGCCGACAGCGATTGTTTCCTGACTATTGTCAGCATCGATCCGGCCGGCAAAGCGACCGTGCTTTTTCCAAATGATTTCGAACCCGACAATCTCGTCACAGCCGGCAAGACCGTGCGCGTGCCCGGTTCGGAAGCGCCCTATCAGTTGCGGGTTAAAGAGGCCGGATACGAAACGTTGCTCGCGCAGTGTTCGACATCGCCGACGCCGCCCGTTGGCATCGAGCACGATTTCGAACGCCAGCGTTTCACGGTGCTTGGCAATTGGGAGAACTTCGTCCACGACGCGTTGGTGACCGAAGCCGATATCCGGCGCAATCCCGACAAGGCCGAACGGGCGCGCTCGGCCCGCGCTGGCGCGTTGCAGCGGCGGCAGGATCGCGGCGAGCATACCGAGCGCCGTCAGGATACAGCGCCCGGGCGCGTGCTGCGCGATGGCCGCGCCGTCGTCGTCATCGGTAACGGCTAATTTTTTAAACATGATTTTATGAGCGAGGGACGAAGATGCCCATTCCGCCGCGAGATTTGGAAATTCTAAGTGCGCTCGAGAAGAAAGTTCTTTGGCTGTCGACGTGGATGATCCACAACGCTAACCATTTGAGATCGAACACGGACGGCCTGAAGGTGGGCGGGCACCAGGCATCGTCGGCGTCATCGGCAACCATTCTCAGCGCGCTTTATTTCCATGTGCTGCGACGCCAAGATCGTGTCGCGGTGAAGCCGCACGCCTCGCCGGTGTTCCATGCCATTCAATATCTGTTTGGCAAGCAGACCCTCGAGAAGCTGCAAAATTTTCGCGGGTTGAAAGGCGCGCAATCTTATCCCTCGCGCACTAAGGACACCGACGACGTTGATTTTTCGACGGGGTCGGTCGGCTTAGGCGTCGCGCAGACGGTTTTTGCCTCACTCGCGCAAGACTACGTCGAAGCCCATGGCTGGGGCGACAATCACGCACTGGGCCGCATGATCTCCGTGGTCGGAGACGCAGAGCTTGATGAAGGCAATATTCATGAGGCGTTGATCGAGGGGTGGAAGCAGGGTGTGCGCAACACCTGGTGGATCATCGACTACAATCGCCAGAGCCTCGATGCAGTCGTGCGCGAAGATTTGTGGCAAAAGTTCGAAGTGATGTTCCGAAACTTCGGCTGGGATACGGTCATCGTGAAGTACGGCTCGCTGATGAAGGCGGCGTTTGCCGAGCCTGGCGGCGAAGCGCTAAGGCGCTGGATCGACGAATGTCCCAATCAACTCTATTCCGCTTTGTGCTTCCAAGGTGGCGCTGCCTTCCGCCGCCGGTTGACGGCGGATTTGGTGCGCGATGGCGCCACCCTGCAGCTCATCGATAAGCGGTCGGATGAAGCGCTGCTGGCGCTGATGTCGAACCTGGGCGGTCACGATATGGCGAGCCTGGTTGACGCGTTCGATAGTATCGATCACGACCGACCAACCTGCTTCATTGCGTATACGGTCAAGGGCATAGGGTTGCCGTTTCAAGGCCATAAGGACAATCACGCCGGTCTGATGTCGGCTGCACAAATGGCGGCGTTGCGTGCGCGGCACAACGTGCGCGAGGGCCACGAGTGGGATAAGTTTGAAGGGCTGCCGTTCGAGCCCAGCGATATCGAGACGTATTTGGGCAACGTGCCGTTTCAGCGCGGTCCGTCGCGGCGGCGTACGGCTGCAAAAATAGCAGTGCCTAGCGTTCTAGAATGTCCGCGCCTGTCGCAAATGTCGACGCAGCAGAGCTTCGGGCTGATCCTCAATGCTCTGGCGCGCGACACGTCCGAGCTGGCGGCAAGAATTGTCACCGCTTCCCCGGACGTCACGGTGTCGACCAACCTCGGCTCGTGGGTCAACCGGCGCGGGCTGTTTGCGCGCCAGGACGTGGCAGACATTTTCCGGCAGGAAAAAATTGCCTCGAGCTTCACGTGGGATTTCAGCGCCAAGGGCCAGCACTTCGAGCTTGGCATTGCCGAGATGAATTTGTTCCTTTTGTTGGCAGCTCTCGGCTTGTCGCATGCGCTCAACGGCGAACGCTTGTTGCCGATCGGCACGGTTTACGATCCGTTCGTCGAGCGCGGTCTCGATGCTTTGAATTACGCTTGCTATCAGGATGCGCGCTTCATGATTGCTGGCACGCCGGCGGGTGTGTCGCTGTCGCCCGAGGGCGGCGCGCATCAATCGATCAAGACGCCCCTGATCGGCATGTCTCAGCCCGGCCTTGCGTCATTCGAGCCCGCTTACGCCGATGAGTTGGCCGCCATCATGGCGTGGGGTCTCGACTATATGCAACGCGACGCGGGCGATGGGTCAACGGCGGGAACGGCGATGAGTGCGGACAGCCACGGCGGTTCGGTGTACCTGCGCTTGTCAACGCGTACCATCGATCAGCCCGCGCGCGAGATGACAGAGGATTTGAAACAAGCGATCATCGCTGGCGGATATTGGATCGAGCCGCCCACGGCGGATACGCGCGCGATGATTGCGTATGCTGGCACCGTCGCGCCGGAAGCGCGCGCGGCGGCCCGCGATCTTGGCGCTCAAGGCATCGGTGTCGCCGTGCTGGCGGTAACGTCGGCCGGGCGGCTTCATGCCGGATGGACGGCGGCGCAACGCCAGCGCCGCAACGATCAAGCGTCGGGACCAGCCCAGATCGAGACGCTGTTAGAGCCCCTGCACCGCGACTGCGCCATCGTCTCAGTAATCGACGGCCACCCGGCCGCACTCGCATGGCTTGGAAGCGTGCATGGTCACCGCCTTGCCGCGCATGGCGTCGAGGCATTCGGCGAAACCGGCACGATTGCCGACCTCTACCGCCTGCACGGATTGGATGCCGAAGCGATTACCGCCGAGGTCAAGACGATGATCGGCGGCAACATTGCCCAGCATCGCCAGATGAAAGCCTCGTGAGACTTACTCCGCCGCGACTTGCGCTGGTTTTTTGACGGGCGGCAGATCGGTGCACACGCCCTCGTATACTTCGGCCGCCATGCCGATGCTCTCGCCGAGCGTCGGATGCGGGTGAATGGTGTGGCCGATGTCGGCGGCGTCCGCACCCATTTCGATTGCCAAGCAAACTTCGCCGATTAAATCGCCGGCGTGGGTGCCCACGATACCGCCGCCGATAATGACGTGCGTTTCCTCATCAAACAGCAGTTTGGTGAAACCTTCGTCGCGGCCGTTGGCGATGGCGCGCCCGGATGCCGCCCACGGGAAAACCGCGCGACCGTATTTGGCGCCTTCGGCTTTGAGTTGATCTTCGGTTTTGCCAGCCCAGGCGATTTCCGGATCGGTATAGGCGACGGATGGAATCTGGCGCGCGTCGAACACGCTTTTGCGGCCCGCGGCGACTTCCGCTGCGACGTGGCCCTCGTGCACGGCTTTATGTGCAAGCATCGGTTGGCCAACGATGTCGCCGATGGCGAAAATGTGGGGAACGTTGGTGCGCAACTGCTTGTCGACGGTGATAAAGCCGCGATCGCTGACCGCGACGCCGGCTCGATCGGCAGCGATGAGCCGCCCGTTGGGCGAACGTCCGACCGCGACCAGAACCATGTCGTAGACTTGCGGGGTCGCTGGCGCTGCGGCACCCTCGAAGGTCACGTGAATGCCATCAGCCTTGGCCTCCACGCCGACGGTTTTGGTTTTCAGCATGACTTTGTCGAAGCGGGGCGCGTTCTTCTTTTCCCATACCTTGACGAGATCCCGGTCGGCGCCGGGCATCAAGCCATCGAGCATTTCGACCACTTCGAGGCGCGTGCCCAGTGTCGAATAAACGGTCGCCATTTCCAGACCGATGATGCCGCCGCCGATGACGAGCATCCGCTTGGGGATTTGCCTCAGTTCGAGCGCGCCGGTTGAATCGACGATGCGCGGGTCGTGCGGGATGAACGGAAGGTTCACGGCCTCCGAGCCCGCGGCGATAATGGCGTGATTGAACTTCACCACTTGGCGCGCGCCATCGCCGAGCGCCACTTCGATGTGGTTGGGATCGATAAATTTCCCCGTACCTTTAACAACGGTAACTTTGCGGGCCTTCGCCATGCCGGCCAGCCCCGTCGTGAGCTTGGATACAACCTTGTCTTTGTGCGCGCGAAGAGCGTCGAGATCGATTTCTGGCTTACCGAATTTGATGCCGTGCGCACTGAGCGCGGCCGCTTCATCGATGATCGCTGCCGTGTGCAACAAAGCTTTGGAAGGAATGCAGCCGACATTGAGGCAAACGCCGCCGAGGGTCGCGCTGCGCTCGATCAGGACTGTGTTGAGGCCGAGATCTGCGGCGCGGAAGGCTGCGGAATAGCCGCCCGGCCCGGCGCCCAGAACCATGAGGTCGCAAGTTACGTCGGCCTGGCCGGTAAACGCGCCAGCAGTAGTCGTTGCGAATGGCGCTTTCGCGGGTGGCGCGGCTTCCGTTTTGCCTGGATGTGCGGCGATAGCAGATGCCTGCGCGCCGACGATTTCGATCCGCGCGAGCAGCGTTCCCTTGCTGACTTTGTCGCCCGACTTGACGAGCACCTCAACGATGCGCCCGGCCTGCGGCGATGGGATTTCCATCACGGCCTTATCGCTCTCCAAAGTAATCAGCGGATCTTCAGCTTTGACCGTGGTACCCGCCGATATGTGGACCTCGACAATTGGAACGTCTTTGAAATCGCCGATATCTGGAACGCGAATGTCTTGCGTGCTCATGAGCTGGCTCTTTCATTTAGCAGGGGATCACAAAACGAGCTGGCGCACGTCTTCTAAGACGTCCGCGAGGCGACGGGTAAAGCGGGCCGCGAGCGCGCCGTCAATGACCCGGTGGTCGTAGGAGAGGCAAAGGGGGACCATCAGCCTAGGCTCGAACGCGGTTCCGTCCCACTTGGGTTTGATTGCAGAGCGCACGACGCCAAGAATGGCGACCTCTGGCGCATTCACGATCGGGGTGAACGATGTGCCACCGATACCGCCGAGGCTGGAGATCGAGAATGTTCCACCTTGGATGTCGGCTGGCGCGATTTTGCCGTCGCGCATCTTGGCCGACATCAGCGCGAGTTCCTGGCTCAATTCGAATACGCCCTTGCGATCGACGTCTTTGATGACCGGCACAACGAGCCCGTCGGGCGTGTCGACCGCGACGCCGATGTTATAATATTTTTTGAAGATCAAACTGTCTTTGCCCGGCGACAACGATGAATTAAATTCAGGGAAATCCTTCAGCGCGACGACAGAAGCTTTCATCAAAAATACCAGAAGCGTGACGCGGAAATTCTTGGCCTTGGCGGCCGCATCAAGCGTCTTGCGGTATTTTTCGAGTTCTGTGATGTCGGCTTCGTCGGTGTGCGTGACGTGAGGAATGTTCAGCCAAGCGCGGTGAAGATGCGGCCCTGACAGCTTCTTCATGCGCGACAGCGGTTTGACCTCGATGACACCGAACTTCGCAAAATCTTGCGCGGGAATTTCCGGAATGCCGGTATTTCTGGTGCTGCCGGAAGCAGTGCCGCTGATCGCCTGTTTGACGTCATCTTTGGTCACGCGGCCTTTGTCGCCCGAGCCTTTGAGCGATGTCAGATCGATATCGAGTTCTCGTGCCAAGCGCCGGACACTTGGGGATGCGTAAACCCCTGCATATTCGACGACCGGCGGCGGCGGGATCGGCCCTTTCATCTGCTGGGCCCGGGCCGCGTTGCCTTCGGGGGAAGCCGCCGGTTGCGTGGCGGCGGCAGCTTCAATCTTTGTCGGCGACGCGGGCTTGGGCGCGGCGGCAGTGGGCAAGGTTGAGGCGCCGGGTTTAGCCGCGCCGTCGCTGGGCGCCATTTTCAGAATGAACGATCCAGCGCTCACTTTGTCGCCGACCTTGACCATCACGTCGGCAACTTTTCCCCCGTGCGTGGCTGGCACTTCCATCGCCGCTTTGTCGCTTTCCAGCGTGATCAAAGGGTCGTCGGGCTTGATCGTATCGCCGACCTTCACGTGCACTTCGATGATGGCCACGTCTTTGTAGTCACCGATATCTGGAACTTTAACTTCGATCATCGACATGGGAAGACCTTTGCGAACCTTTTTTATTCTACGTTTTTATGCGCGGGCGGGATTTGGCTTATCCGGATTGATCGCGTACTTCTTGATGGCTTCTTCGGCTTTGGTCGAGGGAATACGATTCTCGTCAGCAAGCGCTTTCAAAGCGGCCAGCGTTACGAAGTGCCGGTCGACCTCGAAGTGCGTGCGTAATTTGCTCCGATAGTCGGACCGGCCAAAACCGTCCGTCCCCAAAACGTGGAACGCGTTCTTCACGAACCCGCGCACTTGGTCGGCGAACAGCTTCATGTAGTCTGTCGAAACGATCACGGGACCTTCGCCACGCGAGGCCAGGCATTGTGTGATGTAGGGGACGCGCGCCTTTTCGCTTGGATGGAGAAGGTTCCAGCGCTCGACGTCAAGCGCTTCGCGGCGCAACTCGGTAAAGCTCGTGACGCTCCAGATGTCGGCTGCGACGCCGAAATCTTTTTCTAAAAGCTCAGCCGCTGCCATGACCTCGCGCAAGATTGATCCGCAACCCATGAGCTGCACGCGCGGCCCCTTTTTTTTGGGATCGGCGCCTTTGAGCAGGTACATGCCCTTGATGATGCCGTCTTCGGCACCGGTCGGCATCGGCGGGTGCGGATAATTCTCGTTCAAGGTCGTGATGTAATAGAACACGTCATCCTGATCCCGGTACATCCGTTCGAGGCCGCGCTGGACAATGACGGCGACCTCGTAGCCGAACGTCGGATCGTAGGACAGACAATTGGGAACGGTCGACGACAGAATGTGGCTGTGACCATCCTGATGTTGCAAGCCCTCGCCGTTGAGGGTCGTGCGTCCTGACGTGCCGCCGATCAGGAAGCCGCGCGATCGAATGTCGCCGGCCGCCCATGCGAGATCGCCGATGCGTTGGAACCCGAACATTGAATAGTAGATGAAGAACGGTATCATCGGCACGTTCGAAGACGAGTAAGACGTGGCAGCGGCGATCCAAGATGCCATGGCGCCGGCTTCGTTGATGCCTTCCTCGAGAATTTGGCCGTTCTTGTCTTCCTTGTAGAACATCAGCTGTTCGCTATCTTCGGGCTGATAAAGCTGGCCGACTTGGCTGTAGATGCCGAAGGTTCGGAACATGCCTTCCATACCGAAGGTGCGGCTTTCGTCGGGCACGATCGGCACGACGTGGCGGCCAAGGCTTTTGTCGCGCATCAGCTTGGTGAGCATCTGTACGAACGCCATCGTCGTTGAAATTTCTCGCCCCTCCGAACCCTTTAGCTGCGCCTCGAAGAACGAAAGCTGCGGCACTTCGAGTTCGAAGCTGGTCTTCATGCGCCGTTGCGGCAGGGATCCCCCGAGAGCTGTGCGCTTCGACATCAGGTAATCTTGTTCGGGCGTCCCATCGGCGAATTTGATGAACGGCAGTTCGCTCACCTGCTCATCTGACAACTGGATACCGAAACGGTCGCGGAAGCGCTTGAGATCTTCAGTACCCATCTTCTTTTGCTGATGCGCGATCATCTGGCCTTCGCCGGCGGTGCCCATGCCGTAGCCCTTGACGGTTTTGGCGAGGATAACGGTTGGCTGGCCGGTGTGGGCGACAGCAGAGGCGTAGGCTGCGTAAACCTTGCGCGGGTCATGGCCGCCCCGCGTCAACGACCAGATCTTCTCATCTGACCAAGTGGCAACAAGGCTTGCGGTTTCGGGATATTTGCCGAAGAAGTTTTTGCGGATGTAGGCGCCGTCCTTGGCCTTGAAGTTCTGATATTGGCCGTCATTGCACTCTTCCATGAGCTGGCGCAGGCGGCCGCTACCGTCGCGCGCCAGCAGCTCGTCCCAGTTCGAACCCCAGATGCACTTGATGACATTCCAGCCCGCGCCGCGCAGATTGCCTTCCAGCTCCTGGATAATTTTGCCGTTGCCGCGCACCGGTCCATCAAGGCGCTGCAGATTGCAGTTGATGACGAACACGAGGTTGTCGAGTTTTTCGCGGCCAGCCAATGCGGCAGCGCCTAAACTTTCCGGCTCGTCCATCTCGCCGTCGCCGCAGAACACCCAAACTTTGCGCTTCGACGTATCTGCCAAACCGCGGTCGTGTAGGTATTTCAAGAAGCGCGCTTGATAGATTGCCATCAGCGGCCCTAGGCCCATTGACACGGTCGGGAATTGCCAAAACTCCGGCATCAGCCAGGGATGAGGGTAAGACGACAAACCCTTGCCGTCGGTTTCCTGGCGGAAGTTGAGCAGTTGTTCTTCTGTCAAACGTCCTTCCATGAAAGCGCGCGCGTAAATGCCGGGTGAGGAATGGCCTTGCACGAAGATGAGATCGCCGCCGTGGCCCTCGTGCGGCGCGTGCCAGAAATGCATGAAGCCGGTGTCGTAGAGCGTTGCGGCGGATTGAAAGCTCGCCAAATGACCGCCAAGTTCAGACGACGTCTTATTGGCCTTCAGCACGATCGCCATCGCGTTCCAGCGCACGGCGGATTTTAGTTTGTGCTCGATTTCGCGGTTGCCGGGGTGGGTTGGTTCGTCGGCCGGCGCGATCGTATTGATGTAAGCCGTGTTGGCGGCAAACGGCAATCTCGCGCCGTGGCGGCGCGCGGTATCGACCGTGCGGGCCAGTACCGCGTCGGCGCGCTCGACGCCTTCGAAAGCGATAAGAGACGAAATCGCCTCGTCCCATTCGCGTGCCTCTGCAGCCTCATTATCGAGTTCGTTTTTGTCAGAATTTGATGGCATGGGGGGCGAACCTCTTGGGGGCGACAAATCGAGAGGTTGAATATGCCCCGGCTCGGGGAAAAAAGGAACGGTTTGTGGCGCGACGAAAGTACGAAACGGGCCAAAATTTTACTGGTATAAGCGCAGGGCTGGAATGCTTCTGGTTCAGTTGACTTTGACGGGCTTTGCGAGTGCTGCTTTAGAGGTCGGCGATTTGGGGCCGGCAAAGTAAATGGCGGCCGCTTCTAAGAACATTGGCTCCAAGCCTTTCCCGCCAGCATCGAAATAGGTTTTGAGCTGATTGCGCATCCGCGGATCCCAGAACGCATGGATGTGTTTGGCGATGCCGTCGAGTGCCTCGGCTTTGGGGTAAGGCGTAAAAAACGCTGTAATCTGATTGGCCATGCGGATGAGGTCGGCGTTTTCCATTGTCAGTTCGCTCCGGGGAATAAAAATCAAGAATTGAACACGACGACCCCACCAGCGCCGAGCGCCGCCAGGTAAACTTTGGATGCGCGGGCAAGATCGAGGGCGAGTGCGGTCGGCGCCGATACGGTCGCGATCGCGCCGATGCCGGCAAAGGCGCACTTCTGCACCAGCTCGTAGCTGCACCGGCTGGTCATCAGAACGAAGCCGGACGAGACATCCATTTCAACTCGCGCCAGCGCGCCGATCAATTTGTCGAGCGCGTTGTGACGGCCGACATCCTCGCGCACCAGAATGATGTTGCCGTTGAAGTCGACCCAGGCTGCAGCGTGAACGGTGCGATTGTGTAAGTTCATCGGCTGCAATGCGGGCAACGCTTTGGCTGCCTTCAGGATAGCTTCAGCCGTCGGCGCCGTATGCGCGTGCACAGGCTGCAATGGTTTGACGGCGGCTGCGATATCTTCAACACCGCACAGCCCGCAGCCAGTGCGGCCCTCGATCGAGCGGCGGCCGAGTTTGCCGGTATCGAGCAATTTTTCATCGACCGCGATATCGACGGCGATGCCGTTTTCGACAGGCAGAACGAGCACGGCATTGATATCGCGCGCGGACTTTACGATGCCCTCGGCAATCGCTATTCCGATGGCGAAATCTTGCAGGTTCGCCGGCGTCGCCATCATCACCGTGAAGGGCGAGGAGTTGAATTGCAAAGCGACCGGTACTTCTTCGGGTAAGGCCCACGTGACGGCGCTAGGGCGCTGACCAAGCACCAAAGCTTCACCAGAGGCCGCGCGCGAGCAGGTCGCATCCGCGCCGCTTTTCGGTAAAGCTGCCGCCGTCATCGCGTTCATAGGTCGCCGCCAATTGTCTTGCCGCCGATCCCGCGTTATTCGGCCGGTTCTAGCTTCTTTTCCTTGCCGATGCGCTTGTTTTCGATTTCGCGCACGCCCCATTCCTCCTGCCATTCGGACGGATGATTGGAGACCGTTACCTGCACCGCGGTCACCTTGAACTCTGGGCAGTTGGTCGCCCAATCGGAGTTCTCGGTAGTGATCACGTTGGCACCCGTCACGGGGTGATGGAACGTCGTGTAGACGACGCCTGGCGGCATCCGGTCCGACACTTTAGCTTTGAGGCTCGTCGCGCCAACGCGGCTCGCCAGCGATACCATTTGTCCGCCCTTGATGCCGCGCACTTCCGCGTCGCTGGGATGGATTTCCAGGATGTCTTCGGGATGCCAGGCGACGTTGGCCGTGCGGCGGGTTTGAGCGCCGACATTGTAGTGCGCCAGAATGCGGCCCGTCGTCAGGATCAGCGGGAAGTTGCGGTTTGTCCGCTCGCTGGTGGCGACGAATTCGGTCAGCATGAAGCGGCCTTTGCCGCGCGTGAACTCTTCGGTGTGCATCGTCGGCGTGCCGTCGGGGTGCTCCTCGTTGCACGGCCACTGGATAGATCCCAGCTCGTCGATGCGCGCGAAGGATACACCTTCGAAGGTCGGCGTGACGCGCGCAATCTCATCCATGATCTCGGACGCCGAATTGTAATGCATCGGATAGCCCATCGCGGTGGCGATGCGCGAGACGACCTCCCATTCCGGCATACCTTGCTTTTCGCGCATGACTTTGCGGACGCGATTGATGCGGCGCTCGGCATTGGTGAAGGTGCCGTCTTTTTCCAGGAACGACGTGCCGGGTAAGAAAACGTGAGCGAACGCTGCCGTCTCGTTCAAGAACAAGTCTTGCACGACGACGATGTCCATCGACGTCAGTGCATGCTCGACGTGGTGGGTGTTGGGGTCGGATTGCGCGATGTCTTCGCCCTGAATGAAGATACCGCGGAACGAGCCATCGCCCGCCGCATCGAACATATTGGGAATGCGCAAGCCCGGTTCGCTATCGAGTTTGACGCCCCATTCTTTTTCGAACACCGCGCGCGCCTCGTTATTGGAGACGTGGCGATATCCTGGCAGCTCGTGCGGGAACGAGCCCATGTCGCACGCACCTTGCACGTTGTTTTGTCCGCGCAGAGGATTTACGCCGACGCCTTCGCGGCCGATGTTGCCGGTTGCCATCGCGAGATTGGCCATCGCCATGACCATCGTCGAGCCTTGGCTATGCTCGGTGACGCCGAGACCGTAATAGATCGCGCCGTTGCCGCCGGTCGCAAACAGCCGGGCAGCCTCGCGGACTTTTTGTGCCGGAACGCCGGTGATATGTTCGAGCGCCTCGGGCGAATGCTGGGGCTGCTTGATGAATTCTTCCCAGCGAAAGAAGTCGGTCTTCTCGCAGCGGCGGGCCACGAACTTGCGGTCGATGAGGTTTTCAGTGGCGATGACGTGCCCGATCGCGTTCATCATCGCGACGTTGGTCGATGGCTGCAGCGCCAAGTGGTAGTCGGCCTCAACGTGTGGCGAGCGCACCAGATCGATGCGGCGCGGATCGACGACGATGAGTTTGGCGCCTTCCCGCAAACGCTTCTTCATGCGCGAGGCGAACACCGGGTGGCCGTCCGTCGGGTTGGCGCCGATGACGAGGATAACGTCCGACTTGTCGACGCTCTTGAAATCTTGCGTGCCCGCACTTTCGCCGAATGTCTGTTTCAAACCGTAGCCGGTCGGCGAATGGCATACACGGGCGCAGGTATCGATGTTGTTGGTGTTGAACGCCGCGCGGATCATGCGCTGCACAACGTAGACTTCTTCGTTGGTGGTGCGCGACGACGTTATGCCGCCGATCGATCCTTTGCCGTATTTGGCTTGTGTCGCTTTGAAGCGACCGGCGGCAAAATTGATCGCTTCGTCCCAAGACACGGCCTGCCAAGGATCGGTGATCTTCTCGCGCAGCATCGGCGTCAAAACGCGCTCTTTGTGCGTGGCATAGCCCCAAGCGAAGCGGCCCTTGACGCACGAGTGGCCTTCATTGGCACCGCCGTCTTTGAACGGCATCATGCGCACAACAGTTTCGCCCTGCATTTCGGCTTTAAACGAGCAGCCGACGCCGCAATAAGCGCACGTCGTGACGACGGAATGTTCTGGCTGGCCCATGTCGATGATCGATTTGTCGATCAACGTGGCAGTGGGGCAGGCTTGAACGCAGGCACCGCAAGAGACGCATTCGGAAGCGAGGAAATTTTCGTCCATGCTAGCCGAGACGTGCGAGGCAAAGCCGCGGCCGTCGATCGTCAGCGCGAAGGTGCCTTGCACTTCTTCGCAGGCCCGCACGCAGCGCGAGCAGACGATGCACTTTGACGGATCGAACGTGAAGTAGGGGTTCGACGTGTCTTTGGCTTTGAAGCTGTCGTTGACCGAACCGTCATGGTTCTTGGCGAACACGTGGTTTTCGCCATCGTAACCGTAACGCACGTCGCGCAAGCCAACCGCGCCGGCCATGTCCTGCAATTCGCAATCGCCGTTGGCCGCGCACGTCAAGCAGTCGAGCGGATGGTCTGAGATGTAAAGTTCCATGACGCCCTTGCGCAGTTTCGCAAGGCGCTGGTTTTGGGTCGTGACTTTGATGCCGGGCGCAACGGGCGTAGTGCACGAAGCCGGTGTGCCGCGCCGGCCTTCGATCTCGCACAAGCACAAGCGGCACGAGCCGAAAGCCTTCATATTGTCGGTGGCGCACAGCTTGGGGATCTGAACACCGAGCTGCATCGCCGCGTTCATGATCGATGTGCCCTCTGGCACCGTGATCGCGCGGCCGTCAATTTCGAGCGTGACCATCGTGGTCGACGTCATATGCGGCGTGCCGTAATCGGTCTCTTTGATGAGAGTCATCGGCTTGACGTGGGTGTTCATGGCGTCCTCGCGAGAAGCGAAAAAGGGTTCAACTAGTCATTCAGCGGCGTGAGCCATTTTTGTCTGGGCGGGGGCGCGCTGGAAATCGTCGGGGAAGTTCTTTACGGCACTCATAACCGGCATCGGCGTCAATCCGCCCATCGCGCACAGCGACCCGTCGGTCATGGTCACGCACAAATCTTCAAGTAGTTCCATGTTCGCGGCCCGGTTGTCGCCAGCGACAATCTTGTCGATGACTTCGACGCCGCGAACAGCCCCGATGCGGCAGGGCGTGCACTTACCGCAACTTTCAATGGCGCAGAATTCCATCGCGAACCGCGCCTGTTTTGCCATATCGACACTGTCGTCGAATACGACAAGGCCGCCGTGGCCGACCATCGCGTCGATCTTGATAAATTCTTCGTAGTCCATCGCCACGTCGAGCTTGGATTGCGGCAGGTAAGCGCCGAGCGGGCCTCCAACCTGGACCGCGCGAACGGGGCGACCCGTCGCGGTGCCGCCACCCCAATCGTCGATCAACTGGCGGGTCGTCACGCCGAACGCTTTCTCGACCAGTCCACCTTGCTTGATGTTGCCGGCGAGCTGGAAGGCCAGCGTGCCGCGCGACCGGCCGACGCCGTAATTTTTGTAGAACTCGCCGCCCTTGGCGATGATGATCGGCACGGCGGCAAAGCTCATCACGTTGTTGATGATGGTCGGCTTACCAAACAAGCCTTCGATGGCTGGGATCGGCGGCTTGTAGCGCACGATGCCGCGCTTGCCTTCGAGGCTTTCGAGCATCGAGGTTTCTTCGCCGCAGATATAAGCGCCGGCGCCCATGCGGACGTAGAGTTCAAAGTTATAGTTCGAGCCTTGAATTTTGGACCCAAGCCAGTTGGCTTTGCGTGCGACCGCGATCGCGTCGCGCATCATTTTGACGGCGTGGGGATATTCAGAGCGGATGTAAATATAGCCGGCATTGGCGCCGCCAGCGATGGCCGCGATTGTCATGCCTTCGATCAGGCAGAATGGATCGCCTTCCATCAACATGCGATCGGCGAAGGTGCCGCTGTCGCCTTCATCGGCGTTGCAGGCAATGTATTTCTGCTCGGCTTTTATGTCGTGGACCGTCTTCCACTTGATGCCGGTTGGAAAGCCCGCGCCACCGCGACCACGCAAGCCGGAGTTCGTGACCTCGGTGACGATGTTCAACGGGATCATCGCGAGCGCTTTTTTCAGGCCGTCGAAACCGCCATGCGCGCGATAATCTTCGATCGACAGCGGATCGGTGATGCCGCAACGGGCAAACGTCAGGCGCTCTTGTTTTTTGAAGTATGGAATTTCTTCCGTGAGGCCGTGGCCGAGCTTATGCTTGCCGGCATTGAGGAATCCGGCCTTGAAAAGCTCGGGCACGTCGGCTGCCGTCACCGGGCCGTAAGCGACGCGGCCCTTGGCCGTTGCGACTTCGACGAGCGGCTCAAGATAGAGCATGCCGCGCGATCCGTTGCGGACGATTTTGACATCGAGCTTTTGCTTTTTTGCCTCAGCCGCGATTGCACCCGCAACATCGTCGGCGCCGACCGATAGGGCTGCAGCATCGCAGGGAACGAAAACTTTGATCATCGCGCGCTCTCCTTGCCAAGCTTGGCAACAATATCGTCGAAGCGCTTTGCATCGACCTTGCCGTGCAGCTGGTTGCCGATGAGAATGGCTGGCGACAGTGCGCAGTTGCCAAGGCAATAGACGGCCTCGAGCGAATAGTTGCCATCGGCCGAAGTAGCCCCGAATGTCGTGCCGAGATGCTTTTCAACGTGCTCGCAGAGTTTGTCGGTCCCCATCGCTTGGCAGGCTTCGGCGCGGCACACTTTGATGACGTGGCGGCCCGGCTTCTCGCGGCGGAATTCGTGGTAGAAGGTGAGGCAGCCATAGACTTCAGCGCGCGATAGGTTCAGCGCGTTGGCGACGACCGGCAAAACATCATCAGCAATAAATCCGAACTCGGCCTGGAGGTCGTGAAAGATCTCGATCAACTCATCGGGCTTATTGCCGTGCGCCGCGCACACGGATTTTGCTTTGACCTCGTGAGGGCCTAGCTCCGGGTTGACCGGCAACTCATTCTTGGATGATTTTGACACTTTAGCCATTCGATAAGTCCATAGCCCACTTAGGGCCCCTAGGTGAGCGAACGTCGGCAGAAGATGCGACAATACTGTCTGCCAACCTTGAGTCGCATTCAAATTGTTATCACCGATATCACTATAGACCGCAACTATGTTGCAACGCACAATCTGCGGCGCTTTTAGGAGTTTAGACGTGCTGGACTGCGGCATTCAGGCCGGTGTGCTGCATGAATGCCGTGGCTGCCGCCCGGATCGCCCGAATAAGCGGGGCGAGCGGATCGCGGTCTAGTACGACGAGACCGACGCTATGGGATACGGACGGCTCAAGCAGTGGGATCGCTTCGATCCCGCTATCGGACCCCAGAATGTCGATAATATATTGCGGCATGATGCTGGCGAGCCCCATCAGCCGAACGTTGGCGCACAGATTGATCACCGAGTTGGTCTCGAGCCGCGGTTGAGGATGGCAGTCGGCGGTGAGAAAAGCGCGATCGATGATCCGCCGGTTCTGCATGTTGGACGTCAGCAGGCACAATGGCTGTGCGGCGGCTTCTTTCCAGGTGACGGAGGTGCGTTCGGCCAACGCATGCGTCTTCGTGACGAACAGACAATAGCGCTCTTCGTACAGCGGCGACGCCAACAGCCCCTTGATCGGCTCGTTGTCGAGATACGTGATGCCGACGTCGATGGAAAAATCCTCAAGTCCGCGCAAGATTTCTTCAGAGCTCATCGACATGACGGTGAAGTCGATATGGGGATGAGCTTGCGTGAGCTGGCGGGTGAGAAACGGAATCATCGGCAGCGCTGATGGAATGCCGCCAAGCACGAGCCGGCCGGTGAGACCGCTATCGCGCGAGGACAGCTGAGCCAGCTCGTGCTGCAAGCCTTGCCAATTATTGAGAATGAGCTGCGCCCATTTGAGTATGCGCTCGCCCTCGGCCGTTAGTCCTTGATAGCGCTGACCGCGCTCGACGATGGGGACGCCCAGTTCGAGTTCAAGCTGCCTAATGCGTCCAGACAGCGTCGGCTGCGTGACGTTGCAAGCGGTTGCGGCACGCGTGAAATGTTTCTCGCGCGCCAGCGCCACCAGATATTGCAGTTGGCGGATGTCCATGAGTAGTTCCAGCGCCATGGGTGGCGCTGGCCGATCATCTTTCTTTTCGCGCCCAAAGGCAATTTCTGTCTTACGGCGCTATGAACGCTCCAGCTTCAAGTGGCTGTCTTTTTGGCGAGCTGGTCGGCGTCCAATTCGCTTGAGATTTCATCCAGCGCACTTTTGACGTTCGCGAAATCAGCGCGCAGCGTTTGAACGAGTGAGCTGACCACGGACTTGCGCTTTTCGTTCGCGGCAAGCTCAAGCTGTCGGCAGGTTGCTGAAAGTGCGGCCGCCCCCAGATTGGCACTCGACGATTTGAGGCTGTGGGCGAGGCGCCCGATCGACGCGAAGTCTTCGTTCGCCATCGCGACTTGCACTTCCTCCAACGCAGTTGGCGCGTAGGACAGGTACGTTTTGACCAGGCGGACAAGAAGGTCAGGCCGCTTTTCCCGCAAGGGTCCCGTGACAGCTGGATCGAGGACCGACGTTCTTGGCACGATCTGGGGTAACGCATCCGATGCGATATCGGCCGGAATAGCGAACCGCGCGTCTGGTGGCGATAGCCATTTCAACAGCACTTGCTCGAGTTGGTCTTCGGAGTAGGGTTTGCACAGATAGTCATCCATGCCGGATTCCACGCACAAGATGCGGTCTTCCGCGAAAGCGTTGGCGGTCACCGCGATGATCGGCCGACGGGCTAAGCGCTGCTCGAATTCTAACACCCGAATGCGCCGTGTGGCGGTGAGCCCATCCATGACCGGCATTTGGCAGTCCATCAGAACAACGTCGTAGACGCCGGCGCGGGCGAATGCCACGGCTTCCAAGCCGTTGACGGCGACGTGCACCGAACAGCCCAGGCCGCTCAAGAATTCCTTAGCGACTTCGACGTTGACCGGATTGTCCTCGGCGAGCAGTACGCGCGCGTTGAAGTTGCGGCGCGGCACATCAGGTCGGCTTTGGCGGTTTTGTTGAACCTCCAGACGCCAGCCGGGATGGCGGACGGCGGCAATAGCGCGAGCGACGGCGTCGGTAAGTTCGTGGCGCCGCAGCGGTTTGGTCAAGACGGCTTCGATACCGGCCGAGCGGATCGCCGCCAGATCGCCTTGCCAATTGAGTGAGGTCGCCAAAATAGTTTTGAGCGAATTCAGTGTTGGCTCGTCGCGGATACGCTGCGCGAGTTGCAAGCCATTTTCGACAGGCATCATCATATCAACGACGATAGCGTGGAACGGCTTGTTCGTTGCCGCCGCTCTGATCAGCATCGGCCAGCCTTCAGCAGCGGATGCCGCGGTCGTGATCTCAGCGCCAGCGCCTTCGAGGTAATTTTTGATAATGATCTGGTTCGTTTCGCGATCGTCGACGACCAGCAAGCGCGCGCCTTCCAATACGGTCAAATCGCTGTCTTCGTTCGCGCCCGTTGCTTCGCCGTGTTCGAGGGGAAGTTCGAACGAGATCCGTGTTCCTTTGCCCAGTGTGCTTTGCAGATTCATCGTGCCACCCATCAAATCGACAAGATGACGGGCGATCGATAACCCGAGTCCAGTTCCCCCGAAGCGGCGGCTGATGGACGTTTCAGCCTGGATAAAAGGCTGGAATAATTTCTCTTGCAGGGCAGCGTCGATGCCGATGCCGGTATCGCGGATTTCAAATCTGACGCGCGAGACACTGTCGGCAGTCGCGATGTGGGTGACGGAAATTCCGACTTCGCCGTACTTGGTGAATTTCAAAGCGTTGCCGACAAGATTGAGAATAACTTGCTTCAAGCGGCCGCTATCGCCCTTGACGTAGGACGGAACGTCCTTGGCGATGAATACGGAAAGCTCAAGTCCCCGGCCATCGGCTTGGCCGGCAAACATGTCGGCCGAGCGCTCGATCGTTTCCTTCAAGCTGAACTCGTGGCTATCGAGATTGAGCTTGCCAGCCTCGATACGCGACAGATCGAGGATGTCGTTGATAATGGTCAGCAAGGATTTCGCCGACTCGTTGATCGTTTTGACCAGCTTGCGTTGCCGATCGTCCAGCTCCGTGCGGCTCAACAGGTCGGTCATACCGAAAACGCCGTTCATAGGCGTGCGGATTTCATGGCTCATGTTGGCGAGGAACTGCGACTTGGCGCGCGAGGCGGCTTTCGCGTCGTCGTTGGCTTTCAGCAGTTCACATTCGGTTTTTTGCCGTTCGACATTGTCAAGCTTGAGCGCTTGGTTGACCGATAGCAATTCGGTTGCATTCGTTTCTAGCTTTTCTACGAGCTCGAAGTTTTCAAAGCGAAGGGTCAACGCATCTGTCGCGGACCGGGTGTTCTTGCGTGCCGACATCGATAACGCCGCAATGAATGCAGCGCACATCGCGGCCATGGCGAAGTTTATCGGGCTGCCCGCCACTAATAGTCTGAACATGTAAGGCGCTATCGCTATCGTCGCGTAATAGCGAAACGTCTTGTCATCAGCGACCATCGAGCCCGAAGCGCCAGCGGCCATGCCGGCAAGCACGAAGCCGATGAAAGCTTGATGCTGATAACTCTGTGAGGGAAATAGCAAGACGCCGGCCAAACCCCAGCACGCCGCCGTCGCAATGGCGCCGCCTGTGAATTTGGCCGACCATTCAGGCGCATCAAATGTCGCGCGATCCTGGCGTTTGAACAGCTGCAGCATGACAAAGCGCGCGGCACAACTGGCCGTCGCGAGCGCGAACCAAGCCCAAGCCGTTACGGGCTCGACGACGGACGATATGATGTATGTCAGCAGTGCCGCATTGATCATTGTAGCAACGAGCCCTTGGGCCAGTTGATCGTAGAGCATGCCGACCTTGAGGCGCTGAACTTTACACGCCAGATTGTCGGGAACAGGGTCTGCTAATTTGGCGGTCTGATGCAAACTCTGGAACATAGCCGAAATCATCTGCTGTTTTTCCCAAAACTGAGGGGTGGCATGAGTGGAGTGTCGCGCGGCTGCGGTTCGGCACGCGATGGCGCGCGAGCGGTGCGGACGCGGAGGTCTTGCGCCAGCTCGTTGCCGATCGCGGCTAAACGTTCGACGCTGGCCGGCGTCGGCTGAAGCGTTGCGCTCGGCGCGACGCAACGCTCCTTTGGAATTTCGAGCCTGACGAGATTGCCACCTACAGGGTCCGATCTGATTTCGAGACGGCCCTGATGCGCTTCGGTTAAAATCTTGGCGATCTTGATGCCGACGTCGCGGCTTTCAGATTGCGCCATGACGGATGGCCGGTTGGTGGCGGAGGTATTGAATTCGGCAACGAGTTCGGCAGGGATCGGCGGGCCGTGGTCCGTCGTCCAAACGCCGAATGCACCGTCGCCTGCAAGGCCGGCGTTGATTTCAACGACAGCGCCGCGCGGCGACAAACGAATAGCGTTATCCATCAAGCTGCGGACGGCTTGGCTCAACAGCCCGGGGTCGCCGTTGACGGTCGCGCCTTCCGGGATATTGACTTGCGTTTTGAGAACAACGCCGCGCCGCTCAGCTTTGGCACTGAGTGCCGACAATGATTGGTTGACGAGATCGGCAATCGAGATCGGCTCGGCTTTCATTTCGAGCTGCTTCGTCAGCGTTTTGCCGAAATCCATCAGTTTCAGAAGGGACGCGTTCAATTGTTGCGCGCCAAGTCCCATGTCGATGGCCAGTTCGCCGTACATCTGTGGCATCAATGGGCCATAGACTTGTTTGCGAATGAGTTCTGAGAAACCGAAAATGGTTTTGATGGGCGCCTGGAATTCGCGCGCGAGCGCCGACATCATCTGGCTCTTGAGATCGCTCAGAAACGCGGCTGCCGCATTGGCCGCGCGCAATTCAGCTTCGACTTGACCAGAGCGCAATACGAATTCGACGTGCGGAGTGAATAACAACCAATTAAGTGGTTTGGTGAGGAAGGAGGTCGCGCCGGCCTTATAGGCGCCGTCGACCGCGCTTGCGTCGTCGTGACCGGTGATCACAATTATGGGTGTGTGAATGTTGGGTCCGTCAGCGCGGCCGCTCTCAATCACTGTCACGCCGTCCGCGACGGGCATCGTCAGATCGACAATCGCGATGTCGAAAAGCGAGCTCTTGAGGGCGGCAATTGCCTCGCCGCCATCGCTCACGGCAGTGACTTTGAAACCTGCTTGCTCCAAAGCCGCGCTTGCGACGTCGCGGTAGACGGGATCGTCGTCGGCGACAAGAACGTGGTGTAGTCTTCTCTTCACAATGATTACCGGCAGGTTGATATTCGTTATTCGTTTGTTTCGAGCGATGACATGATTATCCTGTAGAGTTTTCCAGGGAATTAACCGAGATTGTCGAATTGGCCGATTTCGAGTGAATTTCGTTCTTTTTCAAATAACTCTGGTGCCGCCGAGATGAAGGTGTTTCGCCGAAATCCAAATAATAGAGTGGTCCGGCCATTTAGAGCCAAAATGAAAAACGACCCGGAAAGTATCCAGGGCCGTTTGAGAACGCATCAATGATGTGACGGAACGTAATGTCGGACACGGCCAAAAACAGAACTTTGGTCGCGCAAGCTCCTCGCGGCGCTAGCAGCGGCGCGAGGCAGCGCCTTCACTGTCAAAGACGTGACCTGACAGTGTTTTGCCCCGCCGCGATGCGAGATAGAGCGCCAAAGCGGCAATATCGGGCTCGTTGGTCAGGCAGGCTCCGGTGCCTTGTGATGTCGCCGTGCGCGGCCCAATCGCGTTGATGCGGACGGCCTGATCAGCCCAGGCTTGGGCTTCGCCGCGCGTCATGGCAGCCAACGCTGTGCGCGCCAATCCAGCGACGGCGGCTTCGCGGCCATTCTCAGGTGCGGGCATCGTGAGCACGTTCAAGATCATGCCTTCGGTCAGCACAACGCGCATGCGGTTGGCGGCAACCCGGGTGAGTTCGGTCAATGGTGAAAGTTTCGACGCGATCAAATCTTCGACGTCGCGTTCGGAACTGACGCCGACGGCTTCGGCCCTAGAAATGGACGAGAGATTAATCACTGCGTCCAGCCCGCCGTAAGCCTGGACTGCGGTCTGCGCAAAGCGTAACGCGCCATCGCGCGACGATAAGGGATCGGTATAGAGTTTAATTTCGGCAGCACTTTGCGATAGCAGCGCCACCAGCTCCGTCACTTCAGAGCCCATGTCGTTGGTCTGGACAACCAGTCGGGCCTTGATGTCGGCAAAAGCGCGCGCAAGATCGACGCCTTGGTTGGCGGCAAGGCCAGTAATGAGTACGCGCGACCCGGCTAGTTCACGGAGCAGCTCAGTTTCCGGCGTTGAATTCACAACACTCATATACATCGAGTTGCTTCCCCCTAAACCGCATCTGCCGCCGGGATATCTGTCTAACCCAGCCGACACATTAGCACGCCGATTCGGCTAACGAGACCTAAACAGCGGTTGGATTCGGGTCGGGTTCGGGCCAGCCCGTGTCCCTATTGCGGCGCGCTGGCCAACGGGGCATTAACAGGAATGTAAAAGTTCTGGCCCTGGAAGGGGTTGCAGACCGCTTGCCGGCGAGAGCCGATATTTTCTTGTCCCCAAGGAACAAAAAGGCTGAACGAACGTGGGCTCGGATACAACGCGTGTAAACAGTAATGCGTACTGGCTGCCGTTCACGGCCAATCGAGCGTTTTATGCTCGACCCCGCTTGCTGGCGCGCGCTTCCGGCCTCCATTATGAGACGCCCGATGGCCGCAAAATTCTCGACGCGACGTCGGGACTTTATTGTGTCAACGCCGGGCATGGCCGACGCGAAATCGCCGAGGCGATCAAAAAAGCGGCCGATACGTTAGATTTTGCACCGCCCTTTCAGCACGCTCATCCACAGGTGTTCGAATTTGCCAGCAGGGTCGCCGTACTCGCGCCCGGCGACCTCGACCATGTTTTGCTGGCGAGTTCCGGCAGCGAAGCCGTCGAGACCGCATTGAAGGTGGCGCTTGGATTTCATATCGCGCGCGGCGAGGGCAACCGCACACGGCTGATTGGACGCGAGCGCGGCTATCATGGCGTCGGGCTTGGCGGTACTGCTGTCGGTGGCATGAGCAACAACCGGCGCCAGTTCGGCGCGCTCGTGGCGGGCATCGACCATCTGCCATCGACCTACAATCGCGACAAGCAGGCATTCTCGATCGGCGAGCCTGCATGGGGGGCGGATCTCGCGGACGATCTGCAACGGCTGATCGGATTGCACGGCGCAGAAACCATTGCCGCCGTCGTCGTCGAGCCGGTTGCGGGCTCAACTGGGTGTCTGCCGCCGCCGAAGGGCTATCTCGAGCGCCTCAGGAAAATCACGGCTGACAATGCCATTTTGCTGATCTTCGACGAAGTGATCACCGGCTTTGGACGGCTCGGATTTGCCTTTGCGGCGCAACGCTACGGCATCGTGCCGGATATCATTACGTTCGCCAAAGGCGCCACTAACGGCGCCGCTCCACTTTCCGGTACCATCGTTCGTAAAGGGATCTACGACGCGTTCATGCGCGGTCCCGAACACCAAATCGAATTGTTCCACGGCTTCACCTATTCGGGCCACCCGCTCAGCGTGGCGGCGGGCTGTGCCGCGCTCGACATTTATCGCGACGAAGCGTTGTTTGAGCGCGCCGCCGCCCGCGAGCCGATGTTCGCGGAAATCATGATGGGACTGAAGCAGGCGCCGCACGTAGTGGATATCCGCACCATTGGCTTGATGTGCGGCATCGACCTTAAACCGCGGCCAGATGCGCCGGGCGCGCGCGGTTTTGAAGTTATCGAACGCGCCTTCCACGACAACGACCTCTATGTTCGTGTCGTCGGCGACACACTTGTCATCGCTCCGCCTCTGATTGCGGGCCTAGATGACTTCGAAGAAATCGCCAGCCGCATCACGAAGGTGCTGGCAATGCTCGCTTAAAGTCTGGTCGAGGATAGGCTTGAAGGCGATTTCTGGTGACAGCTCGATGAGGTGCATTGCGTTGTGCCTTGAGCGGTTGGAAGCTCAACCCAAACCGAATCGATTCTTGGGCGAGCTGCGTAAAACAATGAAATCAGATATTGCCGTCGTCACACACTCACCCGAGGCCGCAGGGCCAGCAGATTTTGCTGCTAAGCACGCAGATCTAGCTGCGCCAGCGCCGCGATCCGCTTCAATGCCAGCCAAACCCGTGGCCAGTATAGGCAAGTCGCGCGACCGTTTGGTCATCGCCATGATCGCAATTGTCTCGATCGCGGTCGGGGCCGGGCTCAATGTCCAATTCGGCTGGTCCATCATCTCTGCAGTGTTTTGCGCTGCCGCTTTGTGGGCCGCTCTGATGATGACCCACCATAGCGCGGCAAGATCGGATCAGGTCGACAAGCTCAAGACCGAAGTGCATCGGCTCGAAAGCGAGGTCGCGCAGCTCAAGGGTATTACAACACACATTCGCGGTGTTCGCGGGGAGACGGCTCTGGGCGAACCGACCAGTGGCGTGCCGCGCAACGGCGTGCGCGGTGGCACGGCGCGCGGCGAGAGGCCGTTGCCGCCGGAATTAGCCGCCAACCATGCGCCTTTGAAGCTTGAGCCGGATGCGCGCTGGGAAGCGCCAAAGTCCGCGCCCAAAAGCAAGCTTGTCAATCCAGAGATCGCGCCCACAGACACAGCTAAGGGGGCGACCGGTCCGCGTGCGACCGCCAAAGCTCCAGCCGCACATATTCCGCCGCCACCGCCTCAGACCGAATCTTCGTTGTGGCCCGGCACGTCGACAAGTGCGACCGACCCGATGCGCGACGCCTGGGCATTCCGTCCGAAGGTCGCCAGCGATGTTCACGTCTCGCTCGATGAGCCCGACAGCGAAAGCTATGCGCCCGCATTCCCACCGGTCTCCACCATTGATCGGGAACTCGAAGTCGTGCAGCGCAAAATCAAAGCCTTGGCGGCCGAGGTCAACGCTGCTGAAGCATCGCGCGGTAAGGGCGGCTCGGATGCGCCGGGCTTTTTGCCATCGGCGCTCGATCAGTCGGTCGGTGCGCTACGCGCAACGTCGCAGACAATGCGTGACCGGTCAGCGCCAGCCGCTGCTGCAACGCTGCCACCGGCGCGCATGCGGGATAGCGCGGCCGCCGCTAACGCGGCAGCACCTTTGCCAGCTCCGACAGTCAAAGCGGCGCCAGCACCGCAACCGGGCATGTTTGCATCGGCGGATTTTCTTATCCCGGCCACTGCGGAACGGATCGCGATTTCCATTCCAGATGCCGAGACGAACGCCTACGAGCGCGGCCATTTCGAGATGCCCTCGCTTGAACTGCCGCAGCCGCCTTCGACGGCCGCGCCGGTTGCCGCTCCACCGGCACTGGCACCCCCCCTCGATCCGCGCATTGCAGCGATTGCCCAAGCGATCCAAGCCGGCAGCATGGATGTCATGTTCTCGCCGATCGTCGGGCTGCAGGACCAAGCTGTGCGCCATTACGAAGTGTCCGTGCGTCTGCGCACTGTGACGGGCGCTCATATCGACAACGCTGACGAAGTTCTGGAGCTTGCGGGCAGCGATCTCGTCGGCTTATTCGATAGCGCGCGGCTAGCGCGTAGCACGTCGTTCGCCAGTCGGCTCGAGGCCTTGAAAAAGCCAGGATCGGTGTTGTCGCCGGTCGCCGGCGGCTCGATGACGGACGGCCGCTTTCTCGAAACGTTCGCGCGGCTCTATGAAGAGCGCCAGACGATGTCGGCGCAAATCGTGCTGACGTTCCCGCAAGCCGATGTTGCAACCTTCGGCCAAGCTGCGTGGCAGGCGCTGGGCGATATGCACACCTTCGGGTTCCGCTTTGCCATCGACAAGATCCGCCATCTGGACATGGACTTCGAAGCTTTAGGACGGCACGGCTTTGCGTTCGTGAAATTGCCTGCGCTCGCCTTCCTCGAAGGCTTGCCGCTGGCGTCGGGCTCGGTCTCGGCCAGCGACATCTGCCGACACCTGGCGGGCTCGGGCATGACGCTCGTGGCAGACGCGATCGACGATGAGGCTCTGCGCGCGCGCGTGTTCGGCTCTGGCGTTGTGTTCGGCCAAGGCCAGCTGTTCGGTGGCGCGCGGACGATCAATCTCGATGCAGCAGGAGGCCGCACGGCGGCCGCGTGACAAGCTGGGCTAAAGGCGTTTATAGCGCTCAAGGCTCGAAGCGGCACGAACGAGGCTTGCCGCTTAAGCCTTAGAGTTTGCGCTAAGCGTTACGAGGGGAAGTGACACGCGTTGGAAACCCCTATTCCTGAATTGCCTTCGATTTCGACTTTGGGTCCGAGCGCCGATGTGTGGCTCGTCGATATCTGGGGCGTGCTGCACAACGGTGTCGGCGCGTTCCAAGCAGCCGGCGAGGCTTGCCGGACATTCCGCATCGGCGGCGGGCGCGTGATCCTCGTCTCGAACTCACCCAGGCCCGCTGACGGCGTTGCGCGCCAGTTGCGCGATGTCGGCGTCGAACGTGACGCTTATGACGCGATCATCACGTCAGGCGATATCTCGCGCAAACTAATCGCGAGATACGCCGCCCGAGGCATTTTTCATCTGGGACCAGATCGCGATTTGGCGGTGTTTGAAGGCACGGGCGTACATCGGGTCTCAGCAGAAGACGCGGTTGCCATCATCTGCACCGGCCTCTTCGATGACGAGCGCGAGGCGCCGGAAGACTATTCCGAGCGGTTGATGGGCTATGCCGGGCGCAAGCTCGCAATGATTTGCGTCAATCCCGACATCACGGCCGAACGCGGCGGCAAGCTCATTTATTGCGCAGGCGCGTTGGCTGAACTTTATGGCCAACTGGGCGGGACCGTTGAGTACGCCGGCAAACCGTTTGCGCCGATCTACGATGCGGCGGAAGTGATCGCAGCGCAACTGACCGGCGTGGCCGTTTCCCGCGCGCGCATGCTGGCCATCGGCGACGGCGCTAAGACGGATATCTTGGGCGCGGCACGGGCTGGCATCCGCTCGGTGTTCGTGGCCAGCGGCGTCAGCGTCAACCCCGGCGAAGCGTTGAGCGACGCGGCACAGCGGTTGTTTCCCGATAGCACTGTGCGGCCGGTGGCGGTGATGACGATGCTCGCCTGGTAGCAGCACTGCCGCTCTCGTTTACGACACCGTCAACACGATTTTGCCAATGTGCTGGCTCGATTCCATGTGCGTGTGTGCTTCGCTGGCGCGTTCCAGCGGATAGGTTTTATCGACGAGAATGCGAACTGCGCCGCTTTCGATAAGCGGCAAGGCGTTGGCGGCGACATGTGAAGCGATGGCAGCTTTTGTTTCGTTGGTGCGCACCCGAAGTGTCGATCCCGTCAACGTCAGGCGCTTCAGCATGACGCGCATAAAATCGATCGTCGCGCTCGAGCCCTTTTGGTAGGCGATGTTTACCAGGCGTCCATCGTCGGCGAGCGAGCGGATATTTCGGTCGATGTAATCGCCGCCGACCATGTCGAGAATAACGTCGACGCCCCGGCCTTGCGTGATCGCTTTCACCGCTTGCGCGAAGTCGTCGTGTTTGTAGTCGATGGCGTGATCGGCGCCGAGCTTCAGGCAGGCCGCGCACTTGTCAGCCGATCCTGCCGTCGCGATGACGTGCGCGCCGCGCGCCTTGGCGAGCTGGATCGCTGTCACGCCGATGCCGCTGGTGCCGCCGTGGACCAGAAACCATTCGCCCGCTTTCAGGGCACCGCGTTCGAACACGTTATGCCAGACGGTGAAGAACGTTTCAGGAAGTGCGGCGGCCTCGATCAGCGATAGAGTCTTAGGAACGACCAGCACCGATCCGGCCTCGGCAATGCAGTACTGCGCGTAGCCGCCGCCGTTGACGAGCGCCATCACGGGTTGGCCGATTGCAAACCGGCTCGCCTCCTCGCCAACGTTGGCCACGTGGCCGGACACTTCAAGTCCGGGGATTTCGCTATGCCCCTTCGGCGCTGGGTAGACGCCCATGCGCTGCATGACGTCTGGGCGATTGACACCGCACGCTGCGACTTTAATCAATATTTGTCCGCGCACGGGCACGGGAACCGCCAGATTGTGAGCTGGAACCAAGACGTCGGGCCCGCCTTTGCCGACAATTTGAACGGCCATCATCGTCGAAGGAAGGCTCTGCATGTTTGGCGCTCTCGCGATTTCAATTTATTAGAAAAGCCAACAGTGAGGATCAAGCACATGGACTGGGACGACGCCAAACCAAAACCCGTGACGACCATCGGTGATAATCTCTCAACTCTGTCCGTCTCCGAACTGGAGCAGCGCATCGTCGAATTTGAGCGGGAAATTTTGCGCATTCGTCAGGAGTTAACGCGCAAGCGTGCACACGAAGAGGCAGCTTCGAAACTTTTCAAATCCTGATTGCAAGCGTTAACAAGGGTTGATCGTTTGGCCGCGCTGCAGGGCTCGTAAAAGTTTACGCCGGACGCCGCGCAAACTCCATCCGATTTACGTTTGCTTAAGGTTACCCGCGCATTATCCCGTCATCCAGCCATCTGGATCCAAGAGTGACGCCTTGTCACTCTGTTTGACGCCTCCCTGTCGTCTTTCGAGCCGCTCCTTTTTGGACGCGGCTCTTTTTTTGCTTTGTCCACAGGAGAGCCGCAGACTGCCCCGTTTTGGGCCTTGTTGTTAACTATGGTGCCCTACAGTCGAAACGTGGTATTGGTTTTTTGTGGGTAAGCGTTTGTATCGTTGAGGGTCATGAGTAACGGATCACGCCTAGATAGCGCGCTTTCGAGCAGCGCAACGACCGTATCATTCGGTGAGCGGTTTCAGTCGTCTGAACAATTCGATCACATCTTCAAGGCAGGCATGGCGCTCGTTGAGCGCACGGCTTCGTATCTTGACGGTCACGGTCGCAAGGAGGCCAAGGGCCTGACCGGCGGCGTGGGCGTTCTGTACGCGACCGAAAGCATGCGCCTGACGACGCGGCTTTTGGATTTGGCCTCTTGGCTTTTAATCCGCCGCGCTTTGAAGGAAGGTGAGATCACCGATGAGGAAGCGCAAAAAAAGCGCCGCCGCGTCAAGCTTCAAGCGTTCGGTCGGCCGTCACATGTTAAAGGTTTTGCTGAGCTTCCCAGCGGTCTTCGCGACTTGATCGAGGAAAGCTTTGCTTTGCACGACCGCATCATCCAACTTGATCGCGCGATGAGCACCGGCCGCGACCCCGATATGCAACCAGCCGAGCGCACGACCAATCCTGTCGCGCAACAGATGACAATGTTAGAGCGCGCGTTCGCGGGCAAGCTCAGCTGATTTCATTTGGGACGGGCGGCCACGTCCGCACCAAAACGGAACATGAAAAAGGCCCGGAACATCCCGGGCCTTTTTTGATTCTGACAGAATCTGAATTCAGAAAAGTCGCAGAACAGAACTCGTCGCCAACGGGGGGAAACCCAGGGCGAGTGGCCAGCTCGGGGCGATTAGAAAATGCCTTCGAACTTCTTCTTGAAGCGCGACAGACGGCCACCGCGGTCGGTGAGCTTGGCGTCGCCGCCGGTCCAGGCTGGGTGGCTCGTTGGGTCGATATCGAGCGTGAGCGTGTCGCCCTCTTTCCCGTATGTGGAATAGGTCATGAACTGCGTGCCATCCGTCATCACGACTTTGATCTGATGATAGTCGGGATGAATGTCGTTATTCTTCTTCATAGTCAGTCCCTTAAGAGCAGCTAAAAACGCGGCCAACGCGAAACTCCGACATTGGAGGTCCGCCGAGCGCGTCGCAAAGGATCGAATTTCGACTTCTTACTATCGGAGAAGCCACAGGCGCACAAGCCCGGCAAACCCCCTTAAGCCATGATAATTGCGGCCCAATGTCACCCGACATGATGCCAGGCAAACAAATCATTGCTCTTGAGCGCGCCGAAGCGCTCGGGCATTGTCCCGCGCGCCGAGACCATCAACGCCATCAACACACCCTATTTGCGTCATGTAGGTCTGGATCTCAGTGGGTTTTAGAATTGTCGAGCCGGCCGGTCGCATCGACGACTTGGCGCGACGCTTAACTTTGGACATTACGACGTCATATGAGCAGATCATCTAAGCGCCGCAACAATAGCGAGATCACCACAAACGGTGACAGCGACGAAAAAAAAGGCCGGTCGCTGCGCCCGCTCGTCGCTCTCCAGCCTTACGTTCTGGCGCACAAGGGAATGTTGGCCGCTGCCGCGTTGGCGCTCGTGTTGTCCGCCGCTGCGATGCTGTCGGTTCCGATCGCTGTCCGACGGATGATCGATCATGGCTTTGGCACCAAAGACGGCGACCTCATCAATAGTTACTTCCTGACGCTCATCGGCATAGGCCTTGTGCTGGCCCTGGCGAGTGCGTCGCGTTTTTATTGCGTCAACTGGCTCGGCGAGCGCGTTGTCGCCGATCTGCGAGCCAATACGTTCGCGCATCTGGCTAAGCTTGGGCCGTCGTTCTTCGAAAAGAGCCACTCCGGAGAAATGATGAGTCGGCTCACCGCCGATACAACGCAGATGAAAGCAGCAGCTGGAACCGCGCTTAGCCAAGCTGCTCGCAACGCGATCATGCTGCTTGGCGCGCTCGTGATGATGTTCGTGACAAGCCCGCAGCTATCGGCGCTTGTGCTGATCGCTATCCCCGTCATTGTTCTGCCGCTGATGGCGTACGGTCGGGTGGTGCGCACGCTTTCGCGGCGCGCGCAAGATTCGCTCGCCGAGGCGTCTGCCTATGCGGCGGAAAATTTATCGGCCCACCGTACCATGCAGGCATTTGGTTTTGAATCAGCCGTCGCGCGCCGCTTTACCGATGCCGTCGAGCGCTCATTTCTGGCCGCGCGCCAACGCATGAAAGCGCGTGCCGGCCTGACCGGCCTGACGATCTTTCTCATCGTGGCCAGCGTTACCAGCGTGTTGTGGTACGGCTCGGCATCAGTGATCGCGGGCAACCTCACCGGGGGCCGGTTGGGACAATTCGTGCTGTACGCGTTGTTTGCCTCCGGCGCGCTCGCAGAGTTGGCCGAGGTTTGGGGTGAGATGAGCCAAGCGGCCGGCGCTGCCGAACGGATCACCGAAATCCTCGAAGTGGTGCCAGAAATTAAATCGCCGCAAAATCCAACGCTATTGCCGGAGCCGGCGCTGGGGACGATCGCTTTTGAAAATGTGATGTTCTGCTATCCCAACAGACCTGCCGCGCGCGCGCTCGACGATGTCTCATTCAACATTTCAGCCGGCGAGACGGTGGCGCTCGTTGGCCCTTCGGGCGCAGGCAAAAGCACCATCTTCAGTTTGTTATTGCGATTTTACGATCCAACGGCAGGAACAATTCGCATCGATGGCGTCAACATCGCGCAAGCCGATCTCGATAAGGTGCGCGGCCGCATCGCGGTCGTGCCGCAGGACGTTGCGCTGTTTGCCGACACAGCCGCTGAAAATATCCGCTACGGCACGCCGGGTGCAACGCTGGACGATGTGCGCCGGGCCGCGATCGCGGCTCAGGCTGATGAGTTTATCAAACAATTGCCAGAGGGCTACGACACCAAACTGGGCGAGCGCGGTGTGATGTTGTCGGGCGGACAGCGTCAGCGCATTGCCATTGCGCGCGCCATTCTACGCAATGCGCCAATCTTGTTGCTCGATGAAGCGACAAGCGCGCTCGATGCTGAAAGCGAAAGCGCGGTGCAACGCGCCTTGGAAAGTTTGACCAAGGGCCGCACGACCCTCGTCATCGCCCACCGTCTCGCGACGGTTCAAAAGGCCAATCGCATTCTCGTCATCGATGAAGGCCGCATCGTCGAGCAAGGCACGCACGCCGAGTTGTCGCGGCGCGGTGGCGTTTACGGCCGTTTGGCCGATTTGCAGTTCGGCCGCGAAGCCGCCGAATAGCGCAAGACGGAACCAAGGCTGCAGCGCGCGGGTTCAAAGGGGCTGATAAGTCGGCGGATCGTTTCCGTGTCGGCTTGGTTCTGAGAGGTTCGCGTTCATGATCCCTGGCAACGCACGATTAGCGGCATCAGCCGTTCTTTGCAGCGCGGTGCTCGCTGTCGGAGATTTGGCGTTGGCGCAATCTTCTGGCGGCGGTGGCGGCGGCTCAGCTGGCGGCGGCGCCGCGGGTGGCGTATCAAAAGGTGGTGGAACCGCCTCAAAAAGCACGGGAGCCGGGACGAGCGGACCTTCGACTGGCGCAGCGGGCACGGGCGTCGGCACTGCGGGAGCCGGATCGACGGGGATCGCGCAGCCCGGCATTGCAAACGGATCGCCGCGCAATACGGCCAATCCACCAGCAAAACCTGCAACCACCGCGACCCCAAGCGCCGATCCCAATAGTTCGAGCAACCCTGCCAACAATCCGACCGTCAATGGCAATGCTGCGAACAGCCAACAGCAACTCGTGAAATCCGGCGGCGGTCGCAGGGGCGACGGCAAGAAGGATAGAGTGACGGGCGCGGCGAACGGCATCGATACGTGCATGGCGCTGTGGGAGGAAGCTGTGCACATGACGAAGAACGAATGGCGAGCCGCGTGCGTACGCACTCGCCATGGCATTGAGTCGCCGAGCGCCAGCGGGTCGACGGCAGGTATGGCGGCAGATGGCGCGAAGGTCAAAAGTAGGCAGTAGTAACAACATCTCCTCTCATCCCTGCCAATCCCCTCTCCCCTTGGGGAGAGGGCTAGGTCACAGACTCATTAAACCCCATCCAGATTCGGATTGCAGCCAGCTTCACCGAAGCGAGGAAGTTGGCGTCGTGCTTGTCGTAGCGGGTTGCAATGGCGCGGTAGTGCTTGATCCGATTGAAGAACCGCTCGACCT
>JANLPU010000006.1:0-7241 GCA_031367425.1 Hyphomicrobium sp. | reverse complement strand
AGGTCGAGCGGTTCTTCAATCGGATCAAGCACTACCGCGCCATTGCAACCCGCTACGACAAGCACGACGCCAACTTCCTCGCTTCGGTGAAGCTGGCTGCAATCCGAATCTGGATGGGGTTTAATGAGTCTGTGACCTAGCGTGGCATGGTGGCCACCAATATGAGCGGGCATCCCACCATAACTAGGACCTGGGGCGTCGTCGGGGTAGATCACTAAATAGAATAGTCGGTTTATCTTCTTTAGTCGTTCATTCTCGAGTTTTGCTTGTCTTTCTTTTAACCGCTGCAGCTCCTCCGCGCGCCTCCGTTCCGCCAGCCCGTTTATTTCTTCTCTTCCTCCAATCAAAACCGGATTTAGTGCCAGGGCGCACGTCACGACAATTTCGACATCTATCTTGAAAAATTCACGCCATTTGCTCACACGTTGCTTGTGAAAACATTTGTGTAATTTGAGCTCCACGGCCGCCATATCTTCAAACTGCCCAAACCACTGGAGTTCAAAAGCAAAGGGTACGCCTGTCGATTGTAGTTCTTCCGCGCGCTCGTCCGGAGTTCGTTCGGTCTCGCCTATCTTTACTAGCAATTGGGATGGCATTGTTCCAGGCAGCTATCAATCGCTCGAAAACCACTTGGCAGCTCAGGGGGTTGTTGTTGAGCGGAACGCCAATGGATACATCCTCTGGCCGGTTTGAAGTAGCCGCCGAGCGCCGAGAATAATGGGTCAGCGGTCGCCGATATTTTTTCTTTCTGCTTTCCCAATAGAAATTCCATTGTTGTGCCTATTGCACGTTGTGAGCGACGCAGTCATCATTTCTGGCCAACTGCCGGTTAAAGCTGCTACCGAGAACTCAACAGACCACCAGCTATTTACGATTAAATGTGCCCTTCCGCGGCTTCGGATGTTTCCTTCGCGGCGGTTTTGCGGACAACGCCCGGCACGTTGAGCAATGATGCGCCAGCATCTTCGGGCAACTTCACATAGAACAACGTCGACAGCGCCGAGATCACGGCGATGAGAATAAAAACTGGCCCGAAGTGCGCGACCGCCGTCACCTCAAGGCCATCGACGCGTGTCAACATCTCAAGCCCGAGCGCTGCGACCGAGACGCCGACAGCGCCAGATAGCTCTTGGCCCACCGCTGCGAAGCTCGTCGCTTTGGCCAAGCGTTCCGGCGGGATATCGGCATAGGTGACGGTGTTGACGCTGGTGAACTGAAGCGAGCGCGATAGGCCCCCCGTCAGGAACAACGCCGCTATCAACAGCTGTGGCGTGGCCGCCGTGAATAACGCCGGCAATGCTGAGAACACCGCTGCAATCAGAGCGTTGAAAATCAGCACGCGCCGATAGCCGAAGCGCCGCAGAATTGTTGCAGCCTGGGTCTTCATGAACATCGCGCCAAATCCCGTCGCGAACGTCAGCAATCCTGATTGAAACGCATTGAGGCCAAAACCTGTCTGCAGCAGCAACGGGATGAGAAAGGGCGCCGCTCCGATGCCGATCCGAAACAGGAAGCCGCCGATAAATCCGGCCCTGAATGTCGGGATCGCCAGCAAGTTCAAATCCAGTAGCGGCGAGGACGTTGTGCGCGCGTGGAGTACGTAAAGCGTCATCAGCAGCGCGCCACCGATGCACAACGCGGCCACCACTTGCTCAGAGACGAGGTCGAGCCCCATCAAAGTCGCGCCTGTCAGGAACATCGACAAGCCAGGCCCGGCGAGCAGAAAGCCGGTGAGGTCGAAGCGCTCGTCGGGCGCATCGCGCACATCGGGGATGAAGCGCCCGATGAGCCATATGCCGATAGCGGCGACCGGGATATTGATCCAGAAGATCCAGCGCCAATTGAAGTACGTGGTGATGAAGCCGCCGAGCAGTGGTCCGAGCACCGGCCCAAGCAGCGCTGGTATCGTCAGCCAGGCGATGGCGCTGATGACTTCTGACTTGGGCAGCGTGCGCAACACAATCAAGCGTCCAACCGGCAGCATCATCGCGCCGCCGATGCCTTGCAGCACGCGCGCGGCGACCAGCGTCGCCAGCGATGCTGACAATCCGCAAGCGATCGATCCAAGCGCGAACACGGCCATCGCGGCGCGAAAGACGTTCTTGGAGCCGTAGCGATCAGCGACCCATCCCGATGCTGGTATGAATACGGCGAGCGCCAGCAGATAGCTCGTCAACGCGAGCTTCAGATGGATTGGGTTGAGATGGAGATCCGCCGCGATCGTCGGCAGCGACGTGGCGAGCACGGTCGCGTCCAGGTTTGTCATGAACAGCGCCGTGGCGACGATCAGGGGAATGGTGTGAGGGCGGAGGAAGGCTGCATTCATACTGGCAACAATAGCATACGCCTCGGCCCGAATTCATCTGGCGCTATGGACGCAGCGGCGCGAGGTTCGGGTGAGCGGAGCAAGCCGTGCGAACCCCGCATGGTCTGCTCTTCCACCCGTCATCCGGATGCGACGCGGCAATTCTGCATTGCTGCGGCGCTGATCCGGAATCTTCACATGCCGAGAAAGATCCCGTGTCTGCGGTGCACCGCTCACGTCGCGCTGCGCCGCGCACGGGATGACGGATATGGGAATAACCCCCCTGCCGTAGACGACCAATTCCGTAGCGCTGTCTCCACGGCCGTCTCGACCTTACCGCTTGACGTGCTCCACTCAATTCGCACTGTGCCCAGACAAACGGGCAACCACGCGCCGGGGGATCATCGGGCATGATGTACTGGGCCTACGACATCAGCAATTTGCAATTCGCGTTGCTGACCGTTGGCGACTTCGTCGGCTTTGGCACGATAGGCTTGCTGCTAACGCGCTGGCTCATGGGCCGCATCCGCCGCCACGTGATCGAAACCAATGACGTCGTCGGATTTTACTTCGGCGCCATCGTCGGGTTCTACGGTATTACGCTCGGGCTCATCTCGGTCGGCGTGTGGCAAACTTTTTCAGACGCCGACAACAAATCGACGCTCGAAGCCGCCGCAATCGAATCGCTCTACCGCGATATCTCGGCATATCCCGATCCGCCGCGCACCGAAATGCAGAGCAAGCTCAAAGATTATACCCGCAACGTCATCGACGTTGCTTGGCCGATGCAGCGCAAAGGCATGACGCCCAAGGGCGGCACGGAACTCATGACCGCTCTGCAGAAGTCGATGTTCCCGTTCGAGCCGCAGACGCAAGGGCAGATGGCCATCCACCAAGAAGCATTGCGGCAGTACAACCGGCTGTCAGAATTGCGCCGCTTGCGCGTTTTGAGCACGACGAGCGGGCTGCCGGGCACGATCTGG
The DNA here is from genome assembly GCA_031367425.1 of Hyphomicrobium sp. Taxonomy (GTDB): domain Bacteria; phylum Pseudomonadota; class Alphaproteobacteria; order Rhizobiales; family Hyphomicrobiaceae; genus Hyphomicrobium_B. The sequence continues at coordinate 3,953 of JANLPU010000006.1, read as the reverse complement.
TACGTTTTGATCTTCGGCGCGGCCGCCAGCATCATTCTGACGTGGCTGTTCAGCGTCGATAGCGTGCGCCGGCATCTATTTCTCACCGGGCTTTATTCAGCGCTGATCGGGCTATTAATCTTTTTGATCGCAGCCCTTGATAACCCTTATCGCGGCGAATTCAGCGTCGGCCCCGACGCCTTTGAGCTCGTTCTCGACCGCATCAACAAGATGTAGCGCGACGCTCGCACCAGTACTTAAGTCCAGTTTACGTGATGCGGCCTCAACGCCCCCATAAATTCGGTCTATATCCTGCGAGTTCGTCTCATCAATCGTGCGCGCAAAACCGCTTTCGTATGTCTTTCCCGCCAGGAGAAGAATAATGAACTTCGTTGCAACGTCACCGGCTTTGTTCGCTGTATTATTTTCGATTTCATCGCTGGCAGCGCAGGCCGAACCGTTCGCTTATGCAGCCAACGAGAAATCGGGCACGGTGTCGATCATCGACACGGCGACCGATACTCAAGTTGCCGAAGTACCAGCCGGCAAAAAGCCGCGCGGGCTCACGGTCTCCAAAGACGGAAAGACGATTTACACGAGCGACCAGCCGGCCAAAGCCCTGCAGGTGATCGATGTCGCGACCAAAAAAATTACCGGCCAAATCGCGCTCGGCGAAAGCCCTGAAGGCGTCTACCGCTCGCCAGACGGCAAATGGCTGGCAGCCGCCGTCGAAGAAGACAACTCGATCCACTTTATCGACCCGGCGACAGGCAAGACGGAATTCGAAGTCAAAACGCAAGGCAAGAACCCCGAGCACGCCGTGTTCAGCCGCGACAGCAAATGGGTCTACGTCAGCGCCGAGGAGGCCGACGTCGTCGACGTTATCGACGTCGATGGCCGCAAGCAGGTCGGCACGATCAAGGTCGGCAAGCGTCCGCGCGGCATCGGCTTCACGCCGGACGGCAAGTTCGTTTACGTCGCGTGCGAATTGGCCGACCAAGTCTACGTCATCGATATGGCGAAGCGCGAAGTGGTGGCAACCATTCCCGCGGGTTTGCGATCAAACGGCGTCACCGTTAATCCAGACGGCAGAGCGGTTTACGTATCCAACGGCGGCGATGGCACGGTGAGCGTGATCGACGTCGCGACTAACAAGGTGTCAAAGACTATTCCGGTCGGCAAACGGCCGTGGAACATGGCGATCACGCCGGACGGCAAAAAACTTTACGTCGCCAACGGCCGGTCTAACAGCGTGTCCGTGATCGACACAGCCAAGCTCGAGAAAACCATCGACATCAACGTCGGCGAAATGCCATGGGGTGTTTATATTTCCGAGTGAGCTGCAGCGCGGGCCAGCTCGAGCGTGCAACCGTTCAATCCTGCGCTTTCTGGCCGTAGGTTTTGAATTTCTCGACCATCTCGGCCATGGCTTCATCGGAGAGAATGTCGGGCACGAGCTTAGCTGCGCCCAGCAGCAGCACTTTGTAATACTGCTCGGCGAGCGTCTCGACTTCGAATGCCAGTTCGAGCGCTGAGCTGAGCGTTTCGCCAATCGCGATTTGACCGTGGCTCGCCATCAAAACAGCGTCGCGTTCTTTCAAACCTTTGGCGACATGGCCCCCAAGCTCGTCTGTGCCGAACGTTGCATAAGGCACGACGGGAATATCTTTGCCACCGACCGCTGCCACCATGTAATGGAATGCCGGGATCGGTTTTTTCACGCACGCCAGAACCGTCGCGTGCATCGAGTGCGTGTGCACGATCGCATGACGGTCGGGCCGCGCGTCATAGGCGAACAAATGAAAGCGCCATTCGCTCGAGGGCTGGCGCTGCTCGCCAAGTACGGCGCCGTCGCCATCGACGAACACAATATCGGACGGTTGCAGCGCATCGTAAGCCATGCCAGACGGCGTGATCAGCATGCCGGAACCAAAGCGCGCCGACACATTGCCGGAGCGTCCGGGCGATAACCCGCGTCGGCTCATTTCCAACGCGGTATCTAGCACAGCGCGCCGCAATGATTTTTCACTTGGCTCCTTGCTCATGCCACAGCCGCGCCACCACTGCGCCGCTCTGGATAAAGCTTCAGCAGGCCATCGCGCGATGCCGCACACACACCGCGCTCGGTGATGAGGCCGGTGACGAGCCTTGCAGGCGTCACATCGAAGGCTGGATTGCGCGCTGGCGTTCCCGCAGCCGTCAATGCAATGGTGCCGATTTTTCCATCCGGCAGCCGCCCCGTCAGATGTAAAACTTCCTCGGGCGAGCGCTCCTCGATGGGGATTTTATGGCCCGCGTCCAAAGACCAATCGATGGTCGAAGACGGCAGCGCGACATAAAACGGTACGTTGTTGTCATGCGCGGCGAGCGCTTTCAGATACGTGCCGATTTTATTGGCGACATCGCCGGTCGCGGTCGTACGGTCCGAGCCGACCATCACGAGATCAACCTGTTTGTGCTGCATGAAGTGCCCACCGGCGTTGTCGACAATGAGAGTATGCGGCACGCCGTGCTGCTTTAATTCGAACGCTGTCAGCGAGGCGCCTTGATTGCGCGGCCGCGTTTCGTCAACCCAGACATGAATAGGAATGCCCGCATCGTGCGCGTGATAGATCGGCGATGTCGCCGTGCCCCAGTCGACGCACGCAAGCCACCCGGCGTTGCAGTGGGTGAGGATGTTGACCGGCTCGCCGCCTTTAGCTTTGGCAATGCGCTTGATGATGTCCAGGCCGTGAACGCCGATCTGGCGGCACATCTCGACGTCCTCGTCGGCGATCCGAGCCGCGTGGCCGTAAGCCGCCTCGACGCGGGCTACTGGCTGCAAGGGCACGAGCACGCGGCGCATTTCCTCCAGCGCCCAACGCAAATTTATCGCGGTCGGGCGTTGCGCCGCGAGAAAAGTGATCGCCTGATCGAGCGCTGCATCCTTGGCGTCTGCCCGCATCGCCAGCGCTACACCGTAGGCCGCCGTCACACCGATCAGCGGCGCGCCGCGCACGAGCATGGCCTCGATCGCATAAGCAGCATCGTCGACGGTTTTCAAAACGACCGTCGCGAGCCGGTGCGGCAATGCCGTTTGATCGATGATCTCGACCGACCAGGCATCGCCTCTGAGCCAGATCGTCCGCGACGGCTTGCCGTTCAAGATCATTTCAAACCTTCAATGCTGTTGTAAAACGCTTCGATTTCGTTTGCCGCCTCGGCCGCGCTCTTTTGCAAAAGCATATGCGGCCCGCCGAGCACCTTCAGGCGCGCGCCGGATTTGGCTTTGAGCGCTCTTTGTAGCGCAAATCTCGGCACCAGCCAGTCGCTTCTCCCGTGCAGGGCCAGGATCGGGCATTGCAGCCGTTGAAAGTCTGCCCTGACGTCGGTGGTGGCGACCAATTCGAGCCGAGCCGTACGCACTTCGTCGCTAAAACCGGCCATGACGCGAGCGATCTGGGCTGCCAATTCGCGATCATGATCGGGGCCGATCAACACCGCGTCGATCCAGCCGCGCGGCACAGCTTGCGGCGGCGTCACGGCGGCGCGCCGGATCATCCAGCGCGGCCACGGGTTCTTCAGATATGTTGCCGCCAGAATGAGCCCCTTGACGCGGCCAGGAAATTTTACCGCCAGTTTGATCGCGACGGGGCCTGAGAAAGATTCACCCAACAGCACTACCGGCTCTGCGCCCAGCGCGTGCGCCGCCTCGTCGACGTAATCGTCCAACGTCATTTTTGCCCGCGCGGCGTAGCTGACCACGTGCACCGGAACGCGCGACTGAAGACAAGTCTCAAGGCGCGCGAAAAACAGCCCCGTCCCGTCGAGACCCGGCAGCAGCACGAGCTTAGTTTTAGAGCGCATCATTGCATTCCTGTGAGCTAGCCGCCCCCTCTTCCCTCCTTGGCGGAGCCAAGCTTCTCTTGGACGGGAGAGGCTTGGGGTGATCTGGCCTCCCCCTCTCCCCTTGGGGAGAGGGTTGGGGTGAGGGG
>JANLPU010000059.1:0-25286 GCA_031367425.1 Hyphomicrobium sp. | reverse complement strand
TGCCCTTGGGCAGCAACGGTTCGATAACGCTCCACTCAAAGTCGGTGAGATCGTAGCGCATGATCCAAGCTCCGATTGTTTCGAACCTTGAATCACTGTTCGCATCAGCGCGCTATAATTATTTGAGTACACTGCCTAGTCTTCCTGGCGCTTACGAGATTTAAGTCATAGATAAGTGTTATTGAGCTTGAATGTTGATTGGATGGGCTTTGGCGGCGTTTGCCGCAGCGGCGTTGTATTAAGGGATTTTTACAAAAGTGTGGGATTTCGATCTGCAGTTGCGTTTCGCCAAAAGTATGAGCGACGCATTTTTTGGAATGGCATCGATGGCGGTTGGCGCCGCATCGGAAGTCCAACAGAAGGCGCTAAGCGCGCTTGATGACCGCCCAGCTGAGCAAACTGCGGCAGCGACGCCGCTGAATGCGTTCGGCGCATTCGATTGGTGGTCCGCATTCTTTCCGCAGGCTGCCGCCACAACAGCCCCCTCGACGCCAACAGCGTTCGCTTGGCCGGCTGCGGTTTATCCGGGCCTGCCGTCTTGGCCGAGCTTTCCATCTGACAGCGCACAAAATCCTTGGGGTCAAAATCCCTGGGGCCAGCATACTTGGAGCCAGGCGCTCGACGCGGCCAGCGGCTTGCAACAAGTGGCAGCCAATAGCTTCGCGGGCGCGGACATGATCAGAAGTTTCTGGCCATCGGCGGCGTGGCAGCCATTTACTTGGACAATGTACAAGTGGCCGATGACCGCGATGATGATTTCAGCTGGCGTGCCGCATGCGGTGGCCTCGCCGGCCGCTGATGCGGGCATGGCGACGATGGACGCAGTCGATTGCGCCCGCGAACAGGCCTCGCTGATTTTTGCTTTCTTCGGTGGCGAAACCGCCAATGGCGCAACGCCGAATGCACGGCGCTCGGGCCCATTGGGTGCCATGACGTTATTCGATTTCCTGCCGTGGTACAGGCCGTCTGAAGTTCCCGCGGCTGCCTGAATTGTGCACGAACGGCGCACTTAAAAAAAGCCGCGTTTCCCTCAGGGAAACGCGGCTTTCTTGTAATCGCGAATACAGCTGTTATTGCGCAGGTGCTGGCGCTTTAGCCGTTGCTGCGCCGGTCGTCGTGGTCACCTGCGGAGCAGGTTTGACCATAGCCGGTTTTGCCGGTGCGGTTGTCGTGGTCACCTGCGGAGCCGATGCAGGCGCTGTCTTCACAGCAGCTGCGGCAGCTTTTGGAGCAGCCGGTTTCTTAGCGGCGACGCCAGCCGTTTTGCGGCAGTATGCAGGCTGCACTTTGCCGGTTTTGTCGTTGGCATCCTTAGGCACGATCCAACCGCAAACCGTATTTCCTTTGCACTTGGTCTCATCGAGACCTTGGCATGGCGATACGATTGCTTTCTTCACGGGCGCCTTGGCGGTGGCAGCCGGCGCAGTAGCGGCGGCCGCTGCCGGAGCGGTGGCTTTGGGCATGACTTTAACTGCTGGGGCGACAGCGGGCGCTACTTTGGCGGCGGGTGCCGCAGCAGGTGCTGTTGTCGCGGCCGGTTCAGCCAAAGCTGACATGCTCAGAAAACTGCAGGCGACTGTAGTAATAAGGGCGCGTGCGCCCATGCGAATGTCGATGTTCATGGCTGTTCCTCCCTCCAGAGGTTTCGATTCGAATCATATCACGATAATTTCGGTCCAAATCAGGGCAAAGTGATGAAATTCTGTTCATTGCTGTTTTGGGCGCGCCCGCAATCTGAAGTAAAACGCTGGTGACAAGCGGCGCGGGGGTGGGCATTAGCCAGCACCCGGAGCAGTTTTGGGGAGAATAGCGGCCTTGGCCGACAACAAGTCTGATCGGATCAAGACGCGAGCATCGGGCCACACCGATGCTGGATATTACCTGCCGCTGATAATGGCCATGCTGGTAACCGCCGCCATCTCGATGATCGCTATCTTGTTTCCGCAAATCGACCTGTGGGCGTCGGGTCTGTTTTACGCGCCGGGCCAGGGCTTCCCGTTAACCCATGATAGTTGGCTGCTCGGCTTGCGATCCCTCGGCCGCGTCGTCCCGGGCATCGTGGTCGCGGCGCTCGTCGTGCTGGCTGGCCGGCGCTTGTGGAAGCAGCAGCCGTTAGCTCAGCTCTCCGATCGCGGGCTACTGTTCTTGAGCGCCTGCATGGCGCTTGGGCCGGGGTTGCTCGTCAACTTGGTTTTGAAATCCTATTGGGGTCGCGTCAGGCCAATTTCGACAGATGTCTTCGGCGGCAGTGCACCGTTTACGCCAGCGTGGTGGCCGTGGGGTGGGTGTCATGCGAACTGCTCGTTCGTGTCGGGCGAGGCCTCGACCGCCATAGTTTTGATGGCATTCGCGTTCGTAGCGCCCGCCGCTTGGCGACGCGCGATTGTCGCCGCGACCGTGATTTGGACCGTCCTCATTTCGCTCAATCGCGTCGCCTTTGGCGCCCACTTTTTATCGGACGTGGTGATATCATGCGGTTTAACGCTGGCCGTCATTCTGGCCCTCAAGGCGTTGATCTTGGATCGCGGCGGCTAATCGCTGCCGACACCGGACGCGCCGAAGGCGCCAAATCCGGTGCCATGATCGGCCGCCCAATTGCCGAATACCTTGCATGAGCGCGCGATCCTGATAAGAGTGCCGCGCCCCAAAAAGCCTTTTTAATCAGGACGCAACCGCCATGACTGACAAGAAAAAAATCAACAAAGTCGTGCTGGCCTATTCGGGCGGGCTCGACACTTCGATCATTCTCAAATGGCTGCAAGAAACCTATGGCGCCGAGGTCGTGACCTTCACCGCAGACCTAGGGCAAGGCGAGGAGCTTGAACCCGCACGCAAGAAGGCCGTGCTGCTCGGGATCAAGGAACACAACATTTTCATCGAAGACGTGCGCGAGGAATTCGTGCGCGATTACGTCTTCCCGATGTTTCGCGCCAATGCGGTTTACGAGGGTGTCTATCTGTTGGGCACATCGATTGCGCGGCCGCTGATCGCCAAAAAGCAAATCGAGATTGCCCGCAAGGTGGGCGCTGACGCCGTCTGTCACGGCGCAACGGGCAAGGGCAACGACCAAGTCCGCTTCGAGCTTGGCTATTATGCTCTAGAGCCTGGCATTAAAATCATCGCGCCGTGGCGGGAGTGGAATTTCAAGGGCCGCGAAGAGCTGTTGCAGTTTGCCCGCGAACATCAAATCCCGGTTGCCAAAGATAAAGAGGGCGATGCGCCGTTCTCGGTCGATGCCAATCTTTTGCATTCCTCGTCCGAGGGCAAAGTTTTAGAAGATCCGGCAAAAAAAGCGCCGGAGATGGTCTATCAGCGCACCATTTCGCCGATGGCCGCGCCCGATAAAGTGACGACGATCAGAATAGGTTTTGCCAAGGGCGACGCGATCTCGATCGATGGCAAAAAGCTGTCGCCTGCAACCCTTCTCAAAGCGCTCAACGATCTTGGCCGCGATAACGGCATCGGCCGGCTCGATCTCGTTGAAAACCGTTTCGTCGGCATGAAGTCGCGCGGTGTTTATGAAACGCCGGGCGGCACGATTTTGCTCGCCGCCCACCGTGCAATCGAAAGCATCACGCTCGACCGCGGCGCGATGCATCTCAAAGACGATATCATGCCACGCTACGCCGAGCTGATTTACAACGGCTTCTGGTTCTCGCCGGAACGCGAGATGCTGCAGGCGCTGATCGACAAATCGCAAGACCACGTCGAGGGCGAAGTGACGCTCGAGCTCTATAAGGGCAATGTGATCCTGGTTGGCCGCGAGAGCACCAAGTCACTCTATTCGCCAACGCTTGTGACCTTCGAGGACGACAAGGGCGCCTACGACCAGAAAGATGCCCAAGGCTTCATCAAGCTCAACGCCTTGCGTTTGCGCACGCTGGCTAAGCGCGACCGAAGCAAAACGTAATATCGCTTGGATCCTCGCGCCACTCAAAAGCGAGAGGTATGGCAAGCGTCAAGTGATTTGCTATGATGCAGGCGGCAACTGTCCGCCCGTACATTAAAACCAGCAAGCGAGCCCATGAACCACATCCAGCTTGGCCGTATCGCGGGCATCCCGATTTATCTGGACGGGATGTTCGTGCTTGTCCTGTTGCTGTTTTGCTATCCGTATTTCACTAGCGGCGACACGCAGTTGATGTCGGCCGGCGTCATCATCATCGCCGGCTTGATGCTGTCGATCCTGTTGCATGAGCTTGGCCACGCGCTGGCGGCGCGCATGTTCAAAATTTCCGTCTCGCACATTGAGCTGACGGCACTTGGCGGCGCGGCGCACTTTGAACGTTCGCTACCCGCTTCTGTCCCCATTCGCACGGTTGTGTTTTTGGCCGGGCCAGCGGTCAATTTGTTGCTGTGGGTTGGCTTTAGTGCGCTGGCCGGGCAGCCTGCGGTCGCAGCGTCTGGACGGCTCGCGATGGCACTGGCCGCGCTGAGCTCGGCCAATTTTTGGCTCGCTTTGTTCAACCTTCTGCCGGCCTTTCCACTTGATGGCGGCCGAACGCTGGATACGTGGTTAAGTCGGTTGTTTGGTTCGAAATGGTCAATCCGGATCGTCTCGGCCCTTGGATTTCTGATCGCCGCCTGGCTCGCGCTGCTATCGTTTCCGAACAATTTCTGGCAATTGTTCTTGGCTTTTTTCTTGTTCCAATCCAATTGGCTGGCGCTGCAAAGCGTTGGCGGCTGGGGGCGAGGCAAGTAGCGTTCGTTAAAAAAATCCGGTTCGCTAACGGCAATTATGTGTCGTAGTGGAGCCACGATGTTGCACCAGGGTTGGGCTATAACATCGGCTCGAATTCGCCCACCTTTAGAGTAGTTTTCAAACAACATGACCCGCACGTCCGTCAACCGCACGCTTCGTGGCCTCTACCTGCTTCTGGCGTTGACGCTGGCGATTTCACTTGTGGCCAAGTTCGCCGAGCACGTTCCGGGCCTCAAAGGCTCGCCGGTCGAGGGGCTGGCCAAGAACGCCTATGAGTGGTTGCGGGACATGTCGTTGCTGATGGCGACGGGCGGCGCTGCCTATCTCACCAACGTATTCCAAAAACGTTCGAAGTTCGTCGAGAGCCTGGAAGAGGAATGGCGCAATATCGTGCGCACCAAATCGGCGTTGCTTTTGTTTTGCAACAAGCCTTATCAGTCGACCGATGATTATCTGTCGGCCTTCGGGCGGATCAGCGAGACGATCGACACAATGCGCATCGTCTATCGCAATGCTGGCGAGACCGAGGGGCTGATCGGGCTCTATCCTTATGCTCCGCTGCACGACATGCGCCGGGCGCTGCAGACGCTCGATCCGCGCGCCGCCGTTCCTCCCAGCGAAGCCCAAAAAAATCTCGTGCGCGATGCCATCCTGCAGGCTTTCTACGCGCTGCGCGAAACGTTTCTCGAAGAGTTGGACCTGGAGCAACCCTCGCACCCGCTGCTGATTTCCAGCGCCCACCGCTTGAAAATTCCAGGTGCCGATGTGTCAGCGCTCATTGTGCAGGACCGTCAGCGCCAGAAGCTTGAACGCGATCCCAAACCGCGCCCAGACATCGATGCCATGCTCAACGAACTGCGCTCGCGCGAAAAAGACGGCGCCGCGGGCTTTAGTGGGGAACCAAAAAGTGTGCCGGCTCAAAACCGCTGAGGCGAGACGTAGATGGGCTTGGGCTTCTCGATCGCCGCGCGTTTCATCTCCTGTTGCGGCTCTTCGAGGGCCCCATAAGCCGCATTGATGCGTCGGCTCATGACCAGCAGGTAGTCGCTGACTTCGTCTGGCAGATCGACACCAGCGTAGCGATCCGGATGATAGGACTTAGAAAGCTTCATGTAAGCGTTACGCACGCTGTCCCAGGGCGCCCCGCGCGCCACACCTAAAATGACGTGCGGATCGAAGGCATCGGGTTCCCGCATTCGGTTGGCGAGCCCCGCCGTCGAGCCCAGCGTTACAAGCTTAACGTTTTTGACTGACGCCTTGGCGATCAGCGACCGCAGGCCCTGATGGCACTCAAATTCCACAAATTGGGTGTCGCCGTTCAGGACTTCATAGATCGAGCGGGACGCCGCAATGACGAATTTACCTTTGAGGACACTGCCGTCGGTCAACGTCAGTTCGGCCGGCACGGCGGCCTGTTGCAGGGAATTGTCAATTCTGTTGCGTTCAAACATTGCGCGACGGCCTTTGAAGGTTTGTGCCGGTTTGGAACGGGCGCTCCGGCGTTGTTGTCATCTTGCGGCATGGTCGCAATTTCCGTGCTAGAGGCGGCGGCAATTGAGAAATCTCAGCCTTGCGCGGCGGCAAAGCGCCTAGCGGCGGGGTCCGGGGTATGCTACGTCGCGGGCAGATTTCGCGCTGCACAACGCACGCGCCCCAACTTTCAGGCGAACAATGAAGCTTCGGAACATCGCGATTATCGCGCACGTCGACCATGGCAAAACGACACTTGTCGATGAGATTTTGAAGCAGTCGGGCGCATTCCGCGAAAATCAAAAGGTCGCCGAACGGGCGATGGACAGCAACGATTTGGAACGCGAGCGCGGCATCACCATTTTGGCCAAGTGTACGAGCGTTGTCTGGAAAGACGTCCGCATCAACATCGTCGACACGCCAGGACACGCCGATTTCGGTGGCGAGGTCGAGCGCATCTTGAATATGGTCGATGGCGTCGTCGTGCTTGTGGACGCCTCCGAAGGCCCCCTGCCGCAAACGAAATTCGTGGTCTCCAAGGCCCTGAAGCGCGGCCTCCGTCCCATCGTGGCAATCAACAAGATCGACCGCCCGGACGAGCGTCATCTCGACGTTTTGAACGAGATTTTCGATCTCTTCGCCAACCTTGACGCCACCGACGAGCAGCTTGACTTCCCTGTCCTTTATGGCTCCGGCCGCAACGGCTGGATGGCGAATGCCCCCGAGGGTCCACAGAAAGATCTGGCGCCGCTGTTCGATCTCGTTCTGGCGCACGTTCCACCACCCGCCGTCGATGACGGTCCGATGACGATGCTGGCGACGACGCTGGAAGCCGACCCGTTCTTGGGGCGCATTTTAACTGGCCGTATCTCGTCGGGCGTCATGAAGCCTAATATGATGATCAAAGCCATCCGCCACGATGGCACGCTGGTCGAAAATTTCCGCGTCTCGAAGGTCTTAGCGTTCCGCGGCCTGGAGCGCGTTCCGGTCGAAGAGGCGCACGCTGGCGAGATCGTCGCGGTCGCGGGCATGAGCGAGGCAACCGTTGCCGACACATTATGCGATCCAGCTGTAGAGACGCCGATCCAGGCTCAACCCGTCGATCCGCCGACCCTGTCGATGCTGTTTCGCATCAACGATGGACCGTTCGCGGGCCAAGAAGGTAGTAAGGTCCAGAGCCGCGTCATTCGCGACCGGTTGCTGCGCGAAGGCGAGCGCAACATCGCGATCAAGGTCATGGAAAGCGAAGACAGCGACAGCTTCTCGGTGTCCGGCCGCGGCGAGTTGCAGCTGGCAATTCTCATTGAAAATATGCGGCGCGAAGGTTTCGAGATGACGGTTTCGCGGCCGCGCGTCGTGATCAAAACCGACGAAGCCACCAATCAAAAGCTCGAGCCGATTGAGGAGACGATCATCGACGTCGATGACGCTCACACGGGCGTTGTGGTGCAGAAACTGTCAGAGCGCCGTGGCGATCTCATGGAAATGCGCCCATCGGGCGGCGGGCGCACGCGTATGGTCTTTCTCGTGCCGACGCGCGGGCTCTTAGGCTATCAGTCGGAGTTGCTGTCAGATACGCGCGGCACGGCCGTGATGAACCGGTTATTTCATGCCTATGCGCCTTTTAAAGGCGAGATCCAGGGGCGGCGCACCGGTGTGCTCATTTCCAATGGCATGGGCGAGGCGACGGCTTATTCGCTGTTCGCTCTGCAGGACCGCGGGTCGTTCATGATCGGGCCGCAGGCGCGCGTCTATGAGGGCATGATCGTGGGCGAACACACGCGCGACAACGATCTCGTCATCAACGTCGTGCAGGGCAAGAAGCTGACCAACGTGCGCGCTTCGGGCAAGGACGAAGCCTTGATCCTGACGCCGCCGATGCGCCTGACGCTTGAGAAAGCCATGAGCTACATCACCGACGACGAGCTCGTGGAAATCACGCCGGAATCGATCAGGCTACGCAAGCGTTGGCTTGATCCCAACGAGCGCAAGAGACAAGAGCGCAAGCGCGAGGCTGATCGGGAAGCAGGCGCCGCCTAAAGCTGGGTCATCCGGGGGGCAGCCCAACGTTGCAGCGCGGCGACGCTCAGTGGCCGGACTTTTCTCGCGGCCATGACGCTTAGTTGACGATTTGTAAATCCGACCACGGTATATTCTCGGTTATTGGAAGAAAATCCATCTCCAAAAACCGAGATTACCGATGCAGACCATGGTCGCGGAAGAGCCGTCCAGCGAAGAATTCGGCGTCGAAACGGAATCCAATTACGCCGGGCGGCACGCTTTGGTGCCCGTGTTGCTTGGACTTGCAGCGCCGGTCATCGTACTTTCGCTTGTCGATCCGCGTGCGCTCGCCAGCGCTAGCGTCATTCTGCATGTTTATCTGTTCTTGATTTTTGCGATTGCGACGGCCGCCTATATTTATAGCGTTTTTGCGCCTGGAGACATTACCAAGGTGACCTTCCAAAAACGCCGACGCGTCGTTATCGCAGAACGCGCGGGGCTCTTTGCGACCACAAGAAGCGAGATATTGTTCTCAGATATCGCCTCAGTGCGGATCGAGAACCGGTATGACGATGACGGCTATGAAACGCCCGTGCCCGTTATTGTCTTAACCGATCACAAAGTTCTCCCGCTTCCGGCCGGTACAACCGAGGCCGATATCGCTGCAATGCGCGGCCTGATGCGCCGCGATCAGCGCTAGCGGTACGCCTGCAAACTCCCTTCAGCCCAAAAAGAAAAAGCGTGGCCCTTCTCGCAAAAAGGCCACGCTGTTCAACATCCGTTATGTGCAGGAGAGCACTCGACTTCTGTCAGTTAGGAAAATAAACGACGTTTATGAACATCTGATTATCGCATATGACGAAAGTGACAGGCGAGATCACAAGGTTTGTACCGTAGGGGCTATGAGACTAAACTTGAGGTCACGGCTTTGGGCCAGCTCAACTGGCGTCACTTTGCGAGAGATGAAATCGTTGCAGGACCGTACGCCGCCGCAGAGTGCGCGCGAATTTGCCGGTTTGACCACATGGCCAGACGGCATCACGCCAACGGAAGAATTTTCCAGCGGGCTCGATTTTATTCGCCATTCGACGGGGCATCTGTTTGTAACGGGGCGCGCTGGCACCGGTAAATCAACGCTTCTGCGCAGCCTCAAAGGCCTGCTGGCTGATGAAATGGTCGTGCTCGCCCCCACTGGGCTTGCCGCGATCAATGTTGGCGGCCAGACTATTCATTCATTTTTCGGCTTCCCCCCGCGCCTGATCGGACCCGACGACATCAAACGCAGCCGCAACGGTCGCGTCATGCGCAAGCTGGCTTTTCTCGTCATCGACGAGGTTTCGATGGTGCGATCGGATCTGATGTGGGCCATCGACCGCTCTCTGCGCATCAACCGTGGGCGCCCACGCGATGCCTTTGGCGGCGTCCGGCTGTTGATGTTCGGCGACTTGCATCAGCTGCCACCGGTCGTGCAAGAGGCCGAAGTCAGGTCGCACCTGCACGAAGAGCACAACGGTCCGTTCTTCTTCTCGGTCGCCAGCTTGCAGGAAGCACCGGGCACCGCGCGGCTCGAACTCGAACACGTTTTCCGCCAAAGCGATGCCGATCTCGTGACGGTGCTTAACCGCATTCGCGACGGCGACGTCAATGAGGGTGATCTGGAGCTTTTAAATACTCGCGTGCACCCGATCAGGACGCTGGCCGAAGGCGAACCCTACGTCATTCTAACGCCCACAAACGCTGCCGCCCGGCGCATCAATTTGGCTTACCTCGAAGCCTTGCCGGGCAAAGCTCAGCGCTATGCCGCCAGCGTCATCGGAGATTTTAACGAAAGCGCCCAGCCGGCCGAGGGTTCGCTCGACCTCAAGGTTGGCGCCAAGGTCATGTTATTGCGCAACGACGCCGATAAGCGCTGGGTCAACGGCTCTGTCGCACGGATCGCTCGCCTCACCGAAAAACAGGTTTGGATTGAGATTGCTGGGCGCGAATACGAGGTTGAGCAGGCCTCCTGGGAGCACCGTCGCTATGCGTTCGACCAAACCGCCGAAAAGATCGTCGAAACGGTCGCTGGTACGTTCAAGCAGTTCCCGCTGCGGCTGGCCTGGGCTTTGACCGTCCACAAGGCGCAAGGGCTGACGCTCGACAAAGTTTACGTCGACCTCGGCCGCGGCACGTTTGCGCACGGGCAAACCTACGTCGCATTGTCGCGCTGCCGGACGCTGGAAGGTTTGGCGCTGGCCCGCAAGCTCGTTCCAGCCGACGTTTTGTTCGATGTGGCGGCGCTGGGCTACCGTGATGCATTTGCACGGTTAAACCCTTAAATCTCCCGGCTGAACGTTGTTCGCAACTGCGAGATGCAAGACGTTCTCTTCACGGATGCGTGAACGCCATACCCAGCAATACTTCAACGTTTTCTGGCCAAAACGGGGTTAATAAAATTTCTTTGATGCACAGCACATTTGGTTGTTGCACTGCACAACGAGTTGCCCTATATAACCCTTGCGAATTAAAAGCATCCATGCTGCGCACCGACTTCAACCCCTACGAGGAGCTTCCCAATGACGACCGATGCTTTCACACGCCAGGTTCAAGATTTCACGCGTCAAGCTCAGGACATGTTCACGGCCGGCAAAGACGCCAAGATCCCAGAAAATATGTCGGCATTCGCCGAAGACGCCGTTGCCAAGAGCCGCGATGCTTATAACAAAATCAACGTCGCGACCAAAGACAATGCCAAGGTTATGGAAGACGTTGTGCTGACAGCTCAGGCTGGCGCCAAGTCGATCGGCGAAAAAATCCTCGCCAACACGATCGCCAACACCGAAGCTGCATTCGACGCTGCCCAGCAGATGGCAAAGGCTAAAACCTTCCCAGAAATCGCTCGTCTGCAGGCTAACTACTTCCAGCAGCACTTCGCTCTCGTCGGCGCCCAGTCGAAAGAGCTGTTCGAGCTGTCGAGCAAAGTTGCCAAGCAGACCTTCGAAACCGTTGGATCGGCAACTTCTAAGTCGTTCGATCAAATGAAGAAGGTTGGCTAAGCCAACTTAAGTTTTCAGCGTTCGGCTTGGCCGGGCGGTGATTGCTTGCAATATTAAAATGCGTCGGCCTTCGCAGCCGGCGCATTTTTTTGTTTTTGCCATAACGAGATATCCCCCTCCACAGCGCCAAACTTGGCGCTATAGTAGCCCCATGATCAGAGCTGGCTCAGAAATCGTAGTCCGCCGGGCGAAAGCTTCGGACAGCGAACGGTTGGCCCAGGTGTTTGCCGAATGCTGGCGCCACACTTATCTCGGCATCATCCCCGATAGCCACTTGGAATGCCTCATTGGCCGACGCAGCGATGCCTGGTGGCGCCGCGCCATTAAATCCGAAGGGCATCTGCTGGTCTTGGAAGTGGCCGACGTTTTGGCTGGGTACGCCACATGCGGTGCCGCGCGCCAAGGTGTCGGACGCTACCGCGGCGAGATTTTCGAGATCTACCTTTGCCCGGTTTACCAAGGCTTAGGCTTGGGCGAGCATCTGTTCGAAGCCTGCCGCTACCAACTCGATCTGCGCGGCTTGCGCGGTCTGATCGTGTGGGCGCTGGCCGATAACACCATGGCTGGCGATTTCTACCGGCGCCGCGGTGGCCGCGCGGTGTTGCGGTCGACGGAACGTTTTGGGAGTTTGAAACTTCCCAAGATCGGTTACGGCTGGACCTGAGCTTCACCGCGTTTCCCGATTAACTAGTCACGCAACCTTCCGCTATCAGCCAAATGAGTTCGCGCTTAGGTCGTTGTGAGCGCCGAGGCGTAACACGAGGAGAAACCATGCGTCTCGACGCGATCACCAGCGGCCAGCACCCCCCCGACGATATCAACGTCATCATCGAAGTGCCCGTCGGTGGCGAGCCGATCAAATACGAGATGCACAAAGCGTCCGGCGCGCTCTTCGTCGACCGGTTCCTCTACACGCCGATGCGCTATCCGGGTAATTACGGCTTCGTACCCCACACCTTATCGAGCGACGGCGACCCGATCGACGTTTTGGTCTGCAACACGCGCGCGATTATTCCAGGCGCATTTATCAACTGCCGCCCGGTTGGTGTTTTGGTGATGGAAGACGATGGCGGTGGCGATGAAAAGATCATCGCGGTGCCAAGCTCAAAGCTCACCAAGCGCTACGACACGGTGAAAACATATACCGATCTGCCGCAGATCACGATCGAGCAAATCGAACACTTCTTTGCCCATTACAAAGATCTCGAACCCGGCAAGTGGGTCAAGATCGATCATTGGGGCCACGTTGACGAGGCGCGTAGCTTGATTTTAGCCGCGATCGAGCGCGCCAAGGGTTCGTGAGCTTTATCTCCTGGCGATTGGCGGAGCCACGTCTGGCTTGACGCATCTGGTACCCACCCACCGCTGTCATCCTCGGATTTATTTCCGAGGATCCATCCGGCATCTTTCTGGGAAGGCCGGTGGCTGCTATACCCCGGCACCGGTTTCTCCGGCACTGAACTTGGAGCGAAGATGAGAATTGCTGTGATGGGCGCGGCTGGCCGCATGGGCCAGGAATTGGTGCGCGCGATTGCGGCGAGCCCCGGCTGCACCGTATCGGGGGCGACGGAAGCGGCTGGGTCGCCAGCGCTGGGCCGCGATGTTGGCGAACTCGCGGGCCTCGAACGTCTCGGCGTGCAGGTCGTCAGCGATGCGGCCGCAGTGATCGGCGTATCAGATGCGATCATCGATTTCACCTCACCGCGCGCCACTGCCGCGTTCGCAACCTTGGCCGCGAAAGCCGGCATCGTGCACGTCATCGGCACGACCGGATTTGATGCCGAGTGCGAGCGCGCCGTGCACGAAGCTGCCGCAAAGGCGATCATCATCAAGTCGGGCAACATGAGCCTAGGCGTCAACATGCTGGCTGTGCTGACCGCTAAAGTCGCCGCCGTATTGGGCGAGGACTACGACATCGAAATCGTCGAAATGCATCATCGCCACAAGGTCGACGCGCCGTCCGGCACGGCACTGATGCTGGGCCAAGCCGCCGCCCGGGGTCGTGGCGCGGCGCTCGCCGATAAATCCGTGCGCGTCCGCGATGGCCATACGGGCGCGCGTAAATCCGGCGATATTGGCTTTGCGACGTTGCGCGGCGGCAGCGTCGTCGGCGATCACACGGTGATCTTTGCGGGCGATGGCGAGCGCGTCGAGCTCACCCACAAGGCCCAAGACCGCAGCATTTTCGCTCGCGGCGCGGTGAAAGCCGCCTTGTGGGGAAAAGGCCGCGCACCGGGCCTCTATGCGATGACCGACGTGTTGGCTATCTGACCTAAAGCGGATTTTATTTGGAGCCTTTCGAGCCTTCATGACAGACGCGCTTACCGACAATGTTTTGGTTCTCGTGCGCCACGGCGAAAGCGAGTGGAACCGGCTGAACTTGTTCACCGGCTGGCGTAACCCAGACTTGACCGAGAAGGGCTTGATCGAAGCCCGCATCGCCGGGCGGCTCTTGAAAGAGCAGGGCATGAAGTTCGATATCGCGTTCACGAGCGCATTGAAGCGCGCGCAGCGCACCCTCGATATCATCCTGTCCGAGATGAAGCATTCGGACATTTCAATCGTCGTGGACGCCGCGCTAAACGAGCGCGATTACGGCGAGCTGTCCGGTCTCAATAAAGACGAAGCGCGCCAGCGCTGGGGCGAAAAGCAAGTCTTGATTTGGCGCCGCTCTTTCGATGTTGCCCCGCCGGGCGGCGAAAGCTTGAAAGATACGCTGGCGCGCGTCCGGCCCTATTATGAAAACGTCATCTGGCCGCACATGGCGCAAGGCAAGAACGTCATCGTCGCCGCGCACGGCAATTCGTTGCGCGCGCTGATCATGATTTTGGAAGGCTTGTCGGGCGACGAAATTTTGCAACGCGAATTGTCAACCGGTGCGCCGATCATGTTTCGCCTTGGCGCTGACGGCCGCTCCATCGACCGCAAAGATCTGGTGCCGCCGCGCTCAGCCGCCGCGCCGCCCGTCGATCGCATTATTTGAAATGGTCTCGGGAGAAAAAGTGACTGTCGATATTACAAAACAGCAGATTTACCACCTATTTGACCCGCCCTTTTGGTGGACTTACGCTGTTCCTGCGGAGGTCTGGGCATCCCTGAAACGAACCCTTTGTTAGACGACTTGGATGGCTGTAATTTCGTAAACCAAATCTATCGTAGGCATGTCATGGGCCCACGAACCGTCAAAAACGAACGCTCTGATATTGCCCGTTTCTGTCAAAGGTTGACCAACCGTCGGATCTCGTGAAAGGACCCAGACAAGCATCTCCCACGCCTCATGGAATCTAGACCAACGCTGCGCGGCCTCATCGACCGCGCCCATAACTTCGGCGCTCTCTACGATTGCCAACATTTACTTTGAGGACAGTTCTCTTGCTGCCGTACGAGCCCATTCAAGCTCATGTCCTTCACGTGGGGGCCGAATTCGCTTAGCTAAAATAGCTTTGTAAGGTAGGACCTCACCCAAAGCTGCCAGCTTCCAACCATAGTCGTGAGATTTTTCGCTAATCGATACCGCTGAATGCTCCTCGTCAATATGTTTGATCCACCAATCAACCATGTTCATTTCTCTCGGAGCGAACGCCGAAATATCGGGCGGTTGGTGTGCTTGCAATCGTCGGACCATAAAATTGAAATACGGCTCGCTGCGTGAGCTGATGACGCCATCACGTGAAAGCTCTTCGAGCACCTCGTCAATGTGACGAGGAACGGGCCCATACTTCTGCCGAGTATACACTTCGCCTGTAATAGGCTTTCCCGTTGCCTCGTAAGAACGTGCATCCGAGAACCATAAAACCTTGTTGAGTTTTATAGCTCCAAAGTCAGGCGAGTCGCCTGACCTCCAGATTACATAGAGAACGAGGTCTCTAAATTTTTTCCGATCAAACTCCATATGGAATTCCATACCAGAATCCGCTTGACTCTACGAGCTATTTCTGCTGCGAGAACGCTGGCACAGCGAGAGTTGCTCACTAATGCAGAATTCACTTATATGTCAAACCCTTACCTGAAGTCCCGTTCAGGGCTAAAGAGCTCGCTCTGTATCCTTAGTTTTCCCTCTCAATGCTGAGAAGTTCATCGAAAACTGATTTGTTTGGCCACCTGATAGTAGAGAGAAAAAGTGCCATGACGTGGGATGATCTCGGGCGCGACGCCGAGAATAAAAATCGTGGCGACCGCGACAAGTGGATCGGCGTTTACATCGGTGTGCTGGCGGTGATGCTGGCGCTGTGCGGTTTGGGCGGCGGCAACGCCACCAAGGACTCAACGCTCAAGAATATCGAGGCGTCCAATACGTGGGGCTTTTTCCAAGCCAAGAACGCGCGTCGGCAATCGCTTCGGCTGCAGACCGATCAACTGGAATTGCTGTTGGAGACTGCGCCCGCGATGCCGGAAGAGGCGCGCAAGCATTTGACTGCCAAGATCGCCGAGTACAAGGCGCAGGATAAAAAGTTGACGTCGGACGTTGAGAAAAACGAAGGGCTCGATGAGCTGTTCGCCAAGGGCAAGGCACTTGAAGTCGAGCGCGACAAGGCGATGCGGCGCGATCCTTATTTCGATTACGGCCAGGCCCTGCTGCAGATCGCCATCGTGCTGGCGTCAGTCGCGATTGTCTCCGGCGGCGGCGCCGTTTTGATCGGCAGCGCAATTCTAGGCGTGCTCGGCGCGCTCGCCACGTTCGGCGGCTTCACGCTCGCATTCCCGCTGCCATTTTGACGGTGTGGGAACGAAGAAGCTTGGCGCAGCTTGAACTTAAGCCCATCCAACATGCCTTCAGACTGCTGCAGACCGTCAATAGCGAGGACCTTCGATGAAGACCCTGTTCGCTCTACTCGCGCTACTGATTCTAAATGTGGCACCGGCCGCATCGGCTGAGGAGGCAAGGGAAGCGGCAATTCGCGAGGTCGTCACCCGCCAGCTCGACGCCATCAAAAAAGACGACGCAACCGCTGCGTATGCTATCGCCTCTCCGGACATTCAGATGATGTTTGGCAATTCTGCTGCTTTCATGTCGATGGTTCAGCTGGGCTTTCCACAAATTTACCGATCCATCGGACACAAGTTTCTCAATATCGATAAAAGCTCGGGTTCGGTCATGCAGCGCGTTTTGATCGAAGGCGAGAAAGGCTCGGTCATCGTGCGATATGAGATGATCGAGATCGACGGGAATTGGCGCATAAATGGCTGCATGATTGAAAAAGTCGATGAAGCTTGAGCGCGACAACAGGCTCACTATGATGCGCTGGAGCGTGTCGGCGCGCGCGCGACGCTGACCAGCTGCGGCCAGGGAAACAAATTAACTCGGGCGGTCGGGAAGCAAAACTTCCGCCCGCAATCCGCCCAGTGCACTGCGCGACAGGCTCAGCCGCCCGCCATAAAGTTCGACGAGATCGCCAACGATCGCAAGGCCTAATCCTGTTCCGCTCGCGGCCGTCGTATCAGCCCTCTCGCCACGCAATAACATGCGTGGAATTTCGGCCTCGTCGATGCCCTGTCCGTCGTCCTCGATGCAAATCTGGCAGCCGCTACCGTTGCGCGCTGCGGTCACATCGATGCGTCCCTTGGCGAATTTTTCGGCATTCTCAAGCAGATTGCCGATTATGTTATTGAAATCGTCGGCATCGACGAATGCCGCGCATCTGGCTGGCATTTCAATGGTCCAATCCAGCATTTGCCCGCGGGGCAGCACCTGAAGTGCTGAGATCAGCGGCTCGAGCAGAGCTACAACGTCGATTTGAACATGATCGATGCGGCTGCCACCACGGGCGCGGGCGCGGGCGAGTTCGCGCTCAACGTGCCGGCGCATCTTTTCGATTTGGCTGTCGATCTCGTCGGCAATTTCGCCCTGACCGTCGCGGCGCAACTGCCGGTTCTTGGCATTCATCACGGCGAGCGGCGTGTTCAAACCGTGCGCCAAATCGGCGGCTCGCTGGCGCGCCGCGCTAAGTGCTAAGTGTTGCGCCGCGAGCAGCTCGTTGGTCTCCGTGACAAGCGGCATGATTTCGCTTGGAAACACGCCTTCGATTTGGTTCGCGCGGCCTTGCCGAACCGACGCCAAACGCGATCTCAGATCCTCCAGCTGGCGCAAACCAATCGTCACGTGGGCGTAAGCGCCCGCAAACAACAAAGCCGCCAGAGTGGCAAGGCTCGTATACAGATCAGACGAAAACTTGGCCGTGTCTTCTTCTATTTCGCGCGCATCGACGGCCGTCGTGATCCGCAACCGCCGCGTGTCGCCCGCGCTGCCGGATAAGACGACATCCTGCGAGATTGCGAACAGCCGCTGGCGTTCGGGGCCCGAAAACCATATGGGGCGATCGGTAACGTCTTTGCTGTCGAGCGCGGGGACATTGAGCTGCTCGTCTTTCAGAGATGGCGATCGCGCCAGGATGGCATTGGCCTCCCTGACTTGCCAGTAACGGCCGCCCAGGGCGATATCGAACTGCGGATCGGTTGGCTTTCGAACAATGCGAACAGTTCCATCGCTGGCGATTTCCATGCTGCGCTTGATTTGTCTTAAGTCGGCTGACAGTTCGCCCTGCGTGCGCCGCATGATGCTGCGTTCGAACAGGAGACGAAGTCCAACGCTGGCCGCTAACAGCAACAGCAAGATGAACACGGCCCAAGCCAACAACAATCGCAAACGCAGTGATTTTGGCGTCACGCCATTTATTCCTTGATACGGTAGCCCAGACCGCGGCGCGTCTCGATCGTGTCACTGCCGAGCTTGCGGCGAACGCGCAAGATCAAGGCTTCGACGGCGTTGGCTTCGCGATTATCGTCGCTGCCGTAAAGGTGATCACGCAGTTCGCCGCCGGGAACGATGCGGCCCTTGTGATGCAGAAGGTAGTTGATCAACCGGTATTCGAGGGGCGTCAGCGGAATAACCCGGCCGTCGATTGAGATGCGCATCTGACTGGTATCGAGCGAAATTGCACCGGACTTCAGTTGTGGTCCGGAATGACCGAGCGTGCGGCGAACGACGGCGCGGATGCGCGCGATCAACTCTTCCATCTGGAACGGCTTGGTTAGGTAGTCATCGGCGCCGTAATTGATGCCTTCGACGCGCGCGCTCCAGCCCTCTCGCGCCGTCAAAACGATAACCGGCATATCGCGGCCGTGTTCGCGCCAACGCCGCAGAACGGTCAAACCGTCGAGCCGAGGCAGGCCGAGATCGAGGACCACGACGTCGAAATCTTCCGTGTCACCCAAAAACCAAGCTTGATTGCCGTCACCGCACACGTTGACCGCAAAGCCGGCCGCTGTCAGGCTCAACGCCATATCTTCGGCAATCTTGGCTTCGTCTTCGACGATCAGTGCCCGCATTTGGTCCACTCGGTGGTGCGCTATAAGATTGAGTGCAAATTAAAGGTGTGTCGTAAAACTGGGGGCTTTTTTGGCTACTATTGGCGAGGCGCCGATCAAGTCATACCGCTAGATGCCGCAACTGTAATCTGTTTCTGATTTGCAACTAACAACCGATAAGCTGCATTAACGCGAACGAACTAGCGTGTTCTAGCTACATTACCCCTCGAAATTTCCTCAAGGTGGCTTAACTTAGATTCGTGACGGTAAATCCTGACGGACATCTCAGGTTGTTAGCTCGAAATGTTGTCTAACTTGGTGAACTCGATCTCATGACAAAGGCCCATTTAACCAGGCGAAACTTTACCCTAGCGGCTACCTTTGCTGTCGCCGCCCTGTGTGCGCAGGGCGTTGTATCGCCAGGGTTTGCTGCCAAAGTTCCCGGTGGTGGTGGAACCAGTGGCGGTAGCTCGGGATCAGGTTCCGGCGGCACGATTGATCAAAATACCCGTCATGGCGGTAGTGACGGCGGCAGTGGCAGCGGTTCCGGCGGCAGCACCAGCGGCAGCAATTCTGGTAGCGGTAGCGGCACCAGCAGCGGTAGTAGCGGTAGTGGGCGTGACGGGTTCGACCGCGGCGTTTCTTCGGGTTCAGGCGGCGGCTCAGCATCAGGCTCGGGCTCAGATCGCGGTTTGACAGTGACCACCAGTGGCCAGCGCAGTGGTTCAGGCCCGAGAGATGCGCTCGACCGATTCTAGGCAACCCGAAAACACAGTTATTCGGACCTTTATTGCGGCAACGGGAGTGCGGCAACGGGGTGTTATCAGCTTGCTGTCAGAATGCTTGTGTTAAGCATTGGGCAGCATGTCGATCCTGTTTGAGGTAGTGTCTTGTCGCCCCTGATCTCACGCCGCAGTTTCGCTCGATCAGTCGCTGTCGCTGCGGTGTACGCCGCTGTGGCCACGAATGAAGTTTGCGCTCGGTCCTGGCCGACCGATGATGATGGACAGCTGGCGTTTCGCCGATTCCGTGGCGAAGACGAAGTTCGCGATGATCACAGCGGCAGTGGTGGCGGTGGCTCATCCGGTGGTGGCAGCTCAACTGGCGGCGGCAGCAGCAACGGCGGTGGCAGCTCAAGCGGCGGTGGCGGCAATAACGGCGGCTCATCCGGCGGCGGAGGTTCCAAAAACGCGAACGGTTCGTCCGGATCAAGCTCGGGTGACGAGAAGAAGCCATCGTCGGCCACGACCGGTGGCAAAGCTGGAACGAACGATGACAACGATCGCTTCGACACACGCAAATAGCTTATATGATCAAATAGAGTTTGAGCCGTCGGCTTTCGGCCGCCTGAGCCGCAGCATCGCACGGGCAACACGTCGGGAATTGTCCAGCACACGCCGCGCCGTGGCCGATTTACAGCGCAGCGATTAATCTGCTGTCTTACACATCATTAGAGTTTTTGAACCCTCTCTCTTAGATGCTAGTTTGCGCATTAATTGGGTAGTTGATTCTGCGTATTCCGGTCTTCGGAGCCCTGGTCACGGGATGTAAGTTTGTGAGCGGCTGTAGGGACTCAAATAACAATCCGCGCCGCGTAACATCGCCAGCCCTGGGGGCACTGCTGGGCGCTGTTACGCTTTGCGTCGGCGCGCCGATCATCGCGTGTGCAGAGGAAATCTCCGTTCCAGGAACAACGGTCAAGTACAACACCTACATCGAAGGCGAAGGCGGCTACGATTCAAACCCGGACAGTCTTTTCAGACAGGCGGGATCGCCCTTCGAAAGGGTCGAGGGTAGCTTCAAAGTCACTTCAACAACGGCCACCGAAACTTACGACTTCACGCTCAAAGGGCGCGACATTCAGTTCAACGATCTCGACGATTCAAACCGCTGGGATGCGAAGGCCACGATCAACGGCTCGCTTGTCGTCGGTCAAGGGCAGAAATTAAGTCTGGGGACGTACTATCTCAGAGATTTCGTTGCGCTGGATAAGTTGGAAGTCGTGCACTCGTACGGCGAGTATGCGGTGACCGGCGACGACTACCGCGTCCGACTCGAGACGCGTTCGCACATTGAGCACAATCTGGGCGAGGACGTTCGGGGCCTCAAACAGATCCAAGACGATTTCGACGTCTCTAGAGGCGCGGCCTTTGATTACTCGCGAACCGACGGGCGCGTGTCAGCCATCGCCATGACGAAGGCGATGTTGCAGCCGTTCATGATTTATAACTTCGGTGGCCTGGATTACTTTAATCAAGCCTCGGGCGCCTCGATCGATCGCAGTGCGCGCGACCAGTTTGCCATTGCCGGTCTGCGCTTTGAATTTGACAAGACACTGCGCCTTGATGTGGGCGGGCGCGTCAATCACCGCGATTTCGATGACAAAGCGATATCGACATTCACGCGCGGCTTTGTCGACATTAACGCCCACTGGCAGCCCACGCAGGCCTTCAAGGCGACACTTGTTATCGAACGCTTCTTGCGGGAGCCCACAACGTCTTTCGGTCTTGCTGACGACGTTCGGTCGGTGGCATTGACCGCGGAGTATCGGATCGATCCGCTATGGCGCATCAACGCTGCGGGATACTACGACCGCGTCGAAGCGGTCGGTGACGACTTCCGCTATAATAAGTATTCGACCACGATGTCTTTGACCTACGAGCCGAACAAATCTTATGAAATTTTTGTGTCTGGCATCGCCAGGTGGGTGACCGAAGAAGTCTCGGGCGAGAACTACACGCGCTTCAAAATAGGCAGTGGTGTCCGTTTTAATTTCTGACAGATACCATCGGGCTGATGTTTTCCGCGATTCCATCGAGCTTTGGAAAAGCATCCCACCCTGCATCTATCGCCAAAAACACCTCTATCTGATATTCCGCTGACGGCGCATGCACGATTGGCGTCAGAGGCTCCCCGTTAAGGTCACGTTCAGCTTCGGTGTGAAGCTCAGCGAGATAAAGGGAGTTGTCCAATGCGCAAAATTTTCATCCTCACAGCGGTCGGCTTCGCCTCCGCAGCCTTTTTGCCGATCTCTGCCAGCTACGCGTCGCCCGTGACATCCGATACGTCATCGGCCGCTTTAGACATTTTTGCGCGCCGTGGCGCTGGTGAACCAGGGGACGTTCGTGGCGAAGGTGCCGGCCATCCGGTTAAGGCGCAAGACGAAAGCTTCACCGTTGCCCGCCGTGGCCGTGGCGCTGATGATCCGAAGGGTCACATCCGTGGCGAAGGCGTAGGCCATCCGGTGAAGGCGCAAGACGAAAGCTTCACCGTTGCCCGTCGTGGCGCTGGTGAACCAGGGGACGTTCGTGGCGAAGGCGCCGGCCACCCAGTTAAGTCAGCTACTCCAGACGTCGCTATCATTTAAATTCTCTACGTCAATCTGGATAACTCCCATTCCGCTCATTCCATTGGTCGCGCGTTTCGGTTGATGAAGTGAACGCCGACCACGGAGTAGAAAATTGCCGTCGAGGGACGATCGCGGGGGAGGTGCTCAGCGCCTTCCCCGCGATCTGTTGCGAAGTGTCCCGCAATTCACAGTGCACATTTCATTTTTAGTACAACGGACCTTGCGTTTTTATTGCGGGCATCGGGGGATCTGGACAGGCCACGCCGTTTTATTTCAGCGTGATGGCAAGCCCGCTCAGATCGACGTTCGCAAGCAGCCCGACCTGTTTGCCGCTTAGCTCCAACACAGCGCCTTTCTGGTTGGTCAAAATGATCGCTCGCGCGCCGGTGCCGATAGCAAGTCCCGCGCCCGCCGCGCCATAGATGCCAGCGATATCCGACGGCTGACTGATATGAGTAACCCGGCCATGCAGAACGGTTTTTGAACCGCCGAACACGAGGCCCCAATCGATCCCGCCGGTCGACAAGGGGTACGTTCTGCCGTGGAAGTCGAGGACGCCGGTTCCCGCAGAGCCACCAATGACCCAGCCCGCCTTGTAGATCGTGAGGTTGACGTAGCCGCTGTCGGCGAAGCTTAGCGTTGATGAGGCGAAGAAGGCCACCAGTGCGGCGAGCCCAGTTCGAGCGGCTGTTGAAAAATCCATTGGGGTCTATTCTCCGGAATGTTTAAGAGCTGGCGTCAAAAATTCGCGACGATTCGCAAATCGTACGCGATCAATCGGGAGGTAAGATGTTCGCGGTCGGCTCACTCCCGCCAATTCTGCTCGTTGTGACAGGATCGCGCTCGCTTACTTCTTCTCATCACCAACAATATCGACCGCCGCGCTCGAAGAGGCCGCAACTGCGCCGTCGCGAACGATCTCGACGCGGCCCTCGTAGCGCCCCGCCGTCCACATCTCAGTCTTTCGCTTGACGCCAGCAAAGCCAAGATACGTTGCTTTGGTGTGCGTCAACGGTTCAGCTAAACTTTCAATCAAACTGCCGCCGGGACCGGCGACGGTGATGCGGATGCGATCGCCGGCCAAAAGATTGATGAAGCGGCCGTAGAACCTGATCACCGGCGAGCTGCCATTGGGTAACGTGACCGCTGTGTGGTCATGCTCGAGAGTATTTAAGTCGAGTGGTTCGGCTGAAAAGCCAGAGCCGATGATCTCGCCCGTGCGATAAGGAAAGCTTGCAACCACGGACGGCTGCCATAGCGTGTCTGTCGCCCCTTCGCGGTGGCAAGCGTCGGCGCCGGGCGCAGCGTTCGCCCAAAACGGATCGATGGCCCGGCCGTTGTGGCGCACGGTCAGGTGAACGTGGGCAAAGTCGGCTTGGCCTGAAAAGCCAACAGACCCGAGCCTGTCGCCGCGTTTCACGGCTTGGCCGCTGGCGACGACAACGGTGCCCATTTTCATGTGGCAGTATTGCGTTTCCCAGCCGTTACCATGATCGAGCACGACGCCGTTGCCGCATTCGCGCCCCTTAACTGCGGCGGCATTATTGTCGCGCTTGAAAATGTCTGGCACGCCATCGCGCAGGCCTTTGACGACCCCGTCGGCTGAAGCGACAACTGCGACATTGGCTTTGGTCGCTGCCGCCGATATCAACCGGAAATCGATGCCGTCGTGCGTGTCATAGCTGGTGCCGCCGCATAAGTAGTCGTGCACGCCTGAGCCTTGCTCATCATCAAAGTAGTTCTGGATAAAGCAGTCTTTGTGCGGCTCGCAAACGAGCGGCAGCGAGAGCTGAATGGGATCTGCGGCACGAGCCGGCGGACTCTGGGCAGCGGCCAGCGCCAGGCCCATTAGCGAGGCTTTGCAGACGAACGTTCGAACACTTCGTATCGCCATCACCAACCTCAAGATGCCTGCTGGTTCCTGCGGCCCGCCGCTGACCATTTACGTTAGCCTTACTTTAGCCGATCCAACCGATGCGCCAAAGTGCCCGCGCACCCCGCCACTAACGCCCGGGCGCTTGTCGCCGGGCCGTTCTGAGGCTAGCACTACGCGCGCTTGATTTGACCGCGCTTTTGTTTGGCCCGGCTTTATTTTGACGGGCACATTTGGCCGCTTTACCGGAGATGTCATGACAACCTATTCCCTTCTTCTTCTCCCAGGCGATGGTATCGGCATGGAGACGATGGCCGAAGTCGAACGGATCATTGCTTTCTTCAATGCCCGCAAGGGCAAAAATCAGTTCACTGTCGATCACGATTTGGTCGGCGGCTCGGCGTTCGATGCGCACGGCGTTTCGATCACCGACGCCGCGATGGCCAAAGCGCACAAGGCCGACGCGATCATCTTCGGCGCGGTCGGCGGCCCAAAGTGGGACAAGGTGCCTTACGCGCACCGGCCGGAAGCCGGTCTGTTGCGCCTGCGAAAAGATCTCGATCTCTTCGCCAATTTGCGGCCAGCGATTTGTTATCCCGCACTCGCCGATGCCTCAAGCTTGAAGCGCGAGCTGGTCGAAGGCCTCGATATCATGATCGTGCGCGAGCTGACGGGCGGCGTTTATTTCGGCGAGCCCAAGGAGATCGTCACGTTAGAGAACGGCGAACGGCGCGCTGTCGACACCCAGATTTACACCTCGCGCGAGATCGAGCGCATCGCCAAGGTCGCTTTCGATCTGGCGCGCAAACGCGACAACAAAGTTCATTCGGCCGAGAAGCGCAACGTCATGAAGACGGGGGTGCTGTGGCATCAAGTCGTGACCGAAGTTCACAAGTCCTACGCGCCGGACGTAAAACTCGAGCACATTCTGGCTGATAACTGCGCCATGCAGCTTATACGCTGCCCCAAGCAGTTCGACGTCATCGTGACCGACAATCTGTTCGGCGATGTGCTGTCGGATGCGGCCGCCATGATGACGGGGTCGCTCGGCATGTTGCCGTCGGCGTCGCTCGGCACGCCCGACGCCAAGACCGGCCGACGCAAAGCGCTTTATGAGCCCGTGCACGGATCGGCACCCGATATCGCTGGCAAAGGCTTGGCCAATCCGATTGCGACGATCGCGTCGTTCGCGATGGCTTTGCGCTATTCTTGCGATATGAGCGCCGAAGCCGATCTGATCGACCAAGCGATTGCCGGCGTTCTGACCAAGGGCTTGCGCACCGGCGACATCATGCAGCCTGGCCTGCAGCAAGTCGGCACCACGGAAATGGGTAAAGCCATCGAAACCGAACTTTCAAAGCTCGTCAGCTAGAGCTGAGCAATCTGCATCGTGCTCCACTCGCATTACCATCGCGATGCTCCGGGCCTCTAACCTCACGCTCCGGTATTGCGGGCGTGAACACACCCGACCTACAGGTGCGTAAGGCACGCAGAATGTACCAAACCTCGCGCGCCGAAAAAATCTTATCCCCGCTTGCTCGGCCCGCGCGT
>JANLPU010000051.1:0-27461 GCA_031367425.1 Hyphomicrobium sp. | reverse complement strand
TTCCGCCTAAAGCACTCCACTAGTCGTCGGCGCAAAGGCAGCAAGGGCACGGGCGCAGACACACCCGGCAACGAAACAATCGATCCCACCACCGGCGAGATCACACCGGCACAATAGCCGCCGCCAAGCTCACGAAAATGATGCCATGAAGCAAGAACGGCCCCCTCGAGGGGGCCGTTCTTGCTTCAACATCCATCGTGCTAACTGGCCTAGTTTTACTCCGCCACAGTGGCCGGTTTTTACTCCGGCGTTGACACCCTATACCGCCCACCATTTTCTGAAAACATGATCAAAATCGTGCAGGGATGCTGATCTGCTCTCGGGCAGACTTTATTCAAAATGACGACAAAGACCTGTCACTTACATGACCGATGGAGGCAAGCACCACCATTCTTAACCCGTCCAGTCGGCTCGGATTTGGCGGCCGTCTTTGATGCGGCGCGTGTAGCCGGTTTTGTCGAAGAATTCCATCAGCGGCATGACCATGTGGCGGCTGACGTTGGTGGCTTCGCGGAATTTGCCGACGGTGAGCAATTTTTCCAAGTGCGTGTCTGCTGAGGTTTTAGCTTCGTCTGCAAGTTTAGCGACGATGTCTGGCAACATGAAGTAGGCTTTCGAGATCCGCCGCAAACGGCCAACGCGGCCGAGCTTTTCCAACACCGGCTGCAGCGCATCCACCTGCAATTCTAAAATTTCGGCCAGCCGCGTGACGCGCGGTTGATCGAAGCCGGCTTGGCTCAGGGCTTCTTCGATTTGCAGCCACAGCGCCTCTTCGCCATCGTTCAGCTTCACCTCGTGGCCAGGAAGATGCAGGAGCTGGCCGTAGCGCCGAAGCGCGCCTGATGTCGCCAGCCGGGCCACGGCTTCGCGCGCGATGATGCGGCGGCGGGGGTCTTTTAACAGCCGCATCAGCTCGTGCGCGGTGGCGCCAGGGCTGTCTTGATGGCTCCGCTGGTACTCAGCGAGGTGTTCGAGAACTTCCGATTGTAGCTTGTCCCAACTGACCGCCGATAGTCCAAACTTGGCGGGACCGCTGGCGACTTCCACGACACCGGCGGCGGCATAGAGGGGCCCGGTCTCCTTAACGGTTAGATTGCGGGCCCGGCAAAAATGATTTAGATCTGTACCGTTCGTCGATGCATTGAGGAGCGCGGTTAAGGCGGTTGTTGGGTCCGCCTCGTCCATCGCCGAGAGCAAACGCAGCCGCTCCGGCGTCCGGGCACCACGCTGCGGC
This sequence comes from Hyphomicrobium sp., assembly GCA_031367425.1. GTDB lineage: Bacteria > Pseudomonadota > Alphaproteobacteria > Rhizobiales > Hyphomicrobiaceae > Hyphomicrobium_B. Next base: position 26,227 of record JANLPU010000051.1, on the reverse strand, counting down.
GGAAATGGATCGATGATCGTGCCGCCGGCCATTGTCCGCAGTGCCGATTGATCGCGAATAACAAAGCGGTCGCCGAAGAGAGCGCCGACGGGGGCGTCCAGAATAATCTGGGCGAGCGCAGTTTCGCCCGGTGCAATGGCTCCGTCTTGCAATAAGCCGATCCGCCCGGTTCGCTCGGCCGCGGCAATGTGCACATGGACAGGCGTCCAGTGTTTCAGTGGTCTGGATTCACTGGCAAGTACGCTGAGACGGACGTCCAGCCGGGACGTTGGCGCGTGAGCTTCTGTCTGCAAAATCCAATCGCCGCGCTCGATCTGGTCCTTCTCGATTTTGCGCCCGGTCAAGTTTAGGGCGCAACGTTGCCCCGCTTGGGCGCTGTCAGCTTCACGGTTCTCGGCCCGGATGCCGCGCACCCGCACCTCGGTTCCAGCGGGCGAATGCAGCAGCGTGTCGCCAACACGCACTTCGCCCGAATAGACAGTGCCGGTTACGACGAGACCAATGCCCGACAGCGTAAAACACCGGTCAACGGCCAAGCGAAAATGTCCGTGGCTCTTACGCTGTGCCGTCCTGCTCGCAGCATCTGCCAGATGCTGGCCCAAGGCCGCGACGCCCTCGCTCGTCACCGCCGAGAGCGGAAAAACCGGTGCGCCTTCCAGCGTGGTTCCGGCAAGCACCTGTTGGACTTCTGCTTGGGCTTCGACAATGCGCGCGGGCGCCACGCGATCGGTCTTGGTCAGCGCCACCACGCCGCGTTTGAGGCCAAGCAGATCAATGACGGCCAAGTGCTCGCGCGTTTGCGGCATGACGCCATCGTCTGCCGCCACCACAAGGATCACAAAGTCGATGCCAAGCGCGCCCGCCAGCATGTTGTGGATGAGTTTCTCATGCCCTGGCACGTCGAGAAAACTGATCGATTGCCGGTCGCCGAAATGCTGATAGGCAAAGCCGAGATCGACGGTGATACCGCGCGCCTTTTCCTCAGGCAGCCGGTCGGCATCCGTACCGGTCAAAGCCTTCAAAAGCGACGTCTTGCCGTGGTCGATATGCCCTGCCGTGCCGACGATCATGCGATGTCCTTTTTTACCGCATCATGATTGAGGATAGCGGACAGGGCAAGCGGATGAACTTTTGCTTGGGCCCGACAAAAAGAAGGCCCCATTGTGGGGCCCTCTTCCATTCATGACTGATGCCTGCGCTTACTTCGCGACGCTCGTCTCGGCCAGTTCCAACATCCACGATTCATACGGCGTGAAGTTGACCCGGTTCGAAACGGCATAGAGCTGGTTGGGTGATGCGATCGCGATCGCTGGCACCGTATCAGCCACCCACTGCTCCATTTCAGCCATCACCTTGGCCTGCGCAGCAGGGTCAGGGTTTGCGACTGCTTTGGAGTACAGGGCGTCAAACGTCTTCGGATCGGAGGCAAGGAAGCCGCCACCGGTCGCGAAGAACTCGCGGAAGACGACGCCGGCAGCAAAGGCCGGCGACCAGTCGAAGTGCTCGATCAGGTTTAAGTCCCAATCTTCGGCCTTGGCGTCGGCAGCTGTTGCTGTAACGCCAGCCTTGGCGAGGCTTGCCACCATCGAGGCAACAACCGCAGGCGAGCCGCCCTTGATCGTCAGCTTCGTGACGCCAGCTTTTGCCAGCACGGCTTTGGCCGCATCAGGATCGAAGGCAACCGCCTTCAAACCCGCGTTGGCACCAACACGGCCCGGCTGGATCATGCCGGTGAGCACGGAGCCGTAGCCGCCAAGCCCGTCCTTCACGACCGCTGCTTTGTCGATGGCCATGGCCAGAGCTTTGCGAACGCCGACGTCGGCGAGCGCGCCACCCTTTTTCTGGTTGACGACAGCAGCGAGAAGCGTCTTCGAGTTGTTGGCGACGATTTTGGCCTTATCGCTTTTGAAGGCTTTGGCTTCATCGACCGTGAGATTACTCACGACATCGACCTTGCCATCACCGGCAGCGACCGAGGCGAGGGCGTCATCTCTGCCCATGATGTTGTCAAAGAGGATGCGGGCTTTTGGAAGGCGATCTTTGTTCCAATAGTCAGCATTCGGCTCCATGATAACTTCTGGAGAGCGCTTTGCGAGCGTCGAAACGCCACTTTTGAGTACGAATGGACCAGTCCCCCACGGACCGGCGGCATCGATCACTCACCAATGGCCTTCAGCGTTCTTTTTTTCCGCGTCAACGAACCCTAGCTTATCCCAGAACGCGGACGAGCCAACGTGCATGCCACGGAATTTCATCATTGCGGCGCCGTCCGGCTTCGGGAATGTGAAGCGCACGGTGTAGTCGTCGACAACGTCGAGCTTGGTCGCTTTGTCGAAGTTCAAGAAACCACCCGGCGGATGCGGGTTGTCCCATTTTTGCACTTGGTCGAACGACTTACGGAACACCTTCGCGTTGAAGGCTTCGCCGTCCTGGAATTTCACGTCCTTGCGGAGTTTGAATTCCACGGTTTTGTCGTCAATCCATTTCCAACTCTCAGCGAGCCCAGGTACCAGGTTGCCTTTGCTGTCCACGCGGACAAGCTCTTCCATGGTATTCCAGGTCACCGAAAGCCAGTTCACGGGTGAGGTGTCAACCACCGTCACCGTGTTGCTCTTGTCCCATTCGGCAATTGCCAATGAGGGCGAGCAGGCGAGTGCCGCGGCAAAGGCAATAGCTTTAACGCTACCCCCCAACCCTGGCAGACCGCCACCGGTCCTTGATTTCAGTTTCATACTTCCTCCTAGTTACACCCGCTCTTTAAAAAGCGAGCTTCGTGGACGTCAGCCGAGCAGAGGAGCAATGAGCTTCTCTATTTTCCCGTCTGGCGCGTCACCTGTGATCTTCTCAACGATTTTGCCATCACGATCGATGAGGACCATGAACGGCACAGCGCCGAGAGAATTTCCGATATCTTTGCTAAGCTTGATGGCGTCGCTGCCGCCGTAGACCATTGGGAACGCCATGCCGTGAGCTTTGATAAACTCGCGGACTTTGTCAGCGTTATCGACGGCAATGCCAACCACGACGAAATTCTTGTCCTTGAATTTTTCATACAGCGCCTGGAAGGCCGGGCCTTCTTTTTGGCAGGATTCGCACCACGTCGCCCAGAAGTAGACGAGGGCCGTTTTACCCTTGTAAATCGAGAGCGATTGCGGCGTGCCGGTCAAGTCTTTGAAGCTCGCCGCCCAAACGGCGTCGGCGGAAGCGGGCGTGGAGGCCGTCGCCGCCGACTTCGCGTCCTCGGCATACGCGGGGGCGTTATAGTTCGCGACTGGCGCGAGCACAGCAAACGAGGCTGCTGCTGCCACCAATGCGCCAGACACCACCAACATACGTTTCAGTGCGGATCTAGAGAACATCAAAGCTATTTTCCTTCCTGGGAAGTTTTGGTCATGGCCGTCAATTTGAAATCCCGCTTGGCTAAGGGATCGAGCGATGCAGCCTTGCCTGAGGCTTGTTCGATAGCCTTGAACACGGCATCTTTCGTCAAAAGTTCGGGCAATAAGACACCGCCCGGCGCGCCGGGTCCGAACACGACGTTGAGCGGAATGCCGTAACGGCCGAATGATGCCAGAAACGCCGAGATTTTCGGGTCAGGCGATGTCCAATCCGCGCGCATCGGGATCGTCGCCGCGACCAGGCGTTGGCTGACGTCAGCGGTATTGATCACCAGCTTCTTGTTGGATTTGCACACCACGCACCACTCAGCCGTCACATCGACAAACACCGTCTTGCCTTGTGAAATAAGGCTCTTGATCTGATCGCGATCAAAAGTGGCCCATTGTACGGCGCCATGATCCGCAGCGGTTTCTACCCCAGTTTTTGCGGGGTGATTGAGGAACAGGGGAAGCGCGATGGCTCCAATAGCTAAAAGGCCAGCAGCAGCCCGGCCAGCTGCTGGGGGCAGGTTTTGCAACTTTTCGCCAAGCGCCAGCACGGCGACCAAAGCCAACAACAGCGCGGCCACAGCGAGCGTGCCGGCAAAGCCAATTTGCTCAGGCAGAATTGATAACAACCAAACGACCGTACCCGCGAGAGCCAAGCTCAAAACTTGCCGCAAGCGGACCATCCACATGCCAGGCTTTGGCATTAGGCGGGCCAACGAAGGGAACGCTGCGACCGCCAGATACGGTAAGGCGAGCCCGAGCCCGAGCGCGAAGAAGATGGTGAGAATTTGCGCCGTACCTCCCGAGAGAGCGAAACCGACAGCCGTGCCGACAAACGGCGCCGAGCAGGGCGTGGCCAGCAACGTCGCAAACACACCGATGATGAAGCTGCCAAGCACGCCATCGCCGTCGCCGCCCGCCGTACCGGCTAAATTGCTGACCGATGACGGCAGGATGATTTCGAACAAGCCCCACATGTTGCAGGCAAACAGTGTCACGATCACCGCCATGGCCGCGATGAAGACGGGTTGCTGAAACTGCGTGCCCCAGCCTACCGCGAGGCCTGCCGATTTGAGCGCGATCAATATGCCAGCCAGCAACATTAGTGAGAATACGATCCCGGCTGCTGTCGCCAGAAAGTTGGCGCGCACTTGCGCTGGCGGCGCGTGACCGTGCTTCACCACAGACATCAACTTCAGCGATAACACCGGCAAAACGCACGGCATGAGATTCAAAATCAGGCCGCCAATGAGGGCGAAACCGAACATCGCGGCATTCGCTGCCAGCCATGACAGAATTGATATTGGCGCACCCGCCGCGACTTTGGCCGTGCGCTCAATCGCATGATCGCCATCGATGAGGGTCAGAGTTACGGGCCGCCCAGCGAGGCTCGCACCAACGGGCAGGGCCGCGTTTGGTTTAAGCGTGAAGACTGCACGGCGGCCACCATTGGAGAGTTGCACGCTGGGGGCGCCCAAGGCGACGGGTGGTTCGAGTTCTGCAAAAACGTCGGCGTCTGTGAAGGGTTCGGCAGCTTCGGCTGTGATCTCAAGCGTTGGGCTGTTGTCCGTGCCGCGTGCCGTCGCGCTGATAATTTGCAAACCGGCGAGGTCGCCAAGACTTGGCACCTGAGTTTGAAACTGGTTGAGCAGCTGCGCATCTTCACCTGGCACCGCGGCGCCCGAAGGAATCGCCATTGCGAGGTCGAGAGATTGCGGTACGCAGATGTCCGCACATACCAACACGTCGAGTTTAGCTTTGAGATCGAGCGGCTGGCCCGGCGTTGTCAGAGCCGCCCGGAGCGGGAACACGACGTGCTCTTTGTAGCCAAATGTGGTCTGCTTTAAAAGTTCGAAGCGGTGTGGGCGGGGATAAGACAGAGTTGCCGATTTCAGATTGTTGGAGCCAGCCCAATCCAGAACAGGCGGTAGTCCAGCGTCGCCCGGCGAGCGCCAATAGGTTTTCCATTTGTCTTTGAGGCGAAGTTCGACGCCAAGCGGGATGGCATCAAGTTGGCCCACGCCATCAATAGCCGAGACCAGCCGGGCTTCGACGAAATCGGTGCTCTGCCAGGGGCCTGAGGCCGCGCTGGCGGCGGGCGCGAAAACAGTCAGCGCGAAAGCGACACTGATAAATCGCAGGCTTTGTTGTACCAAAAAAGCAGACGTGCTCATTGAGGGGTCTCCGCACGGGCTCCAGCCAAACATCAGGCCGGTATCCGATTGATAGTATACGGGCGGCGTCCCCCACGGACAACCAAGAAGCCGTTGTAGGACGCAATTGCCTTGCGCGCAATCCTTCTCCCGCTTACCCTCTCGAAAAAGTGTTCATATGGATGCACCCCACCCCGTGACTGATCCGGCCTCAGCACTGCGTATCCGGCTACCTTCGGTTGACGAAGTGCTGCGCGATGAGATTTGCGCTGTGGCAGCCGCCCGTTTTGGCCGGACAGCGACCGTCGCCGCCGTGCGGGACACGCTTGCAGGCTTGCGGGTGCGGGCCCTTGGCGGTACCGGTTTGGCGCTGGCCGGAGACACCATTGCGGCTCAAGTTATGAACCGGTTGGAAGCCTCAGAAACCCGTAACCTGCGCCGGGTCTTCAATCTCACCGGCACCGTTTTGCATACCAATCTTGGACGCGCTCTTTTGGCGGAAGAAGCCATTGCCGCCGCAGTTGAGGCAATGCGCCATCCAGCTGCGCTTGAATTTGATCTCGAAACCGGCGGCCGTGGCGAGCGCGATGACGCCGTGCGTGGACTGGTTTGCGAGCTGACCGGCGCGGAAGATGCCATTGTCGTCAATAACAATGCTGCCGCCGTTATTTTGGTGCTCAACACGCTGGCTGCTGGCAAAGAGGCCGTCGTGTCGCGCGGCGAGCTGATCGAGATTGGCGGCGCTTTCCGGATGCCCGATATTATGGCGCGGGCTGGAACGCGCCTTGTCGAAATTGGCACGACCAACCGCACCCATCTGCGCGATTACGAAGGCGCGATAAGCGCGGCAACCGGCTGTGTGATGAAAGTCCACACCTCGAATTACCTGATCCAGGGCTTTACCAAAGAGGTTGAGCCGCGCGAGCTTGCGGCATTGGCCAAATCGAAAGCCGTGCCGTTTGTCGATGACTTGGGCTCGGGAACACTGATCGATATCGCCCGATACGGATTGCGCCACGAGCGCACCGTGCAAGATGCTGTCAAAGACGGTGCCGATCTGGTGACGTTTTCCGGCGACAAGCTGCTCGGTGGCCCACAAGCGGGATTTATTGTCGGGCGCAAAGACCTAGTGCGCGCTTGCGCTAAAAATCCGATGAAGCGAGCCATGCGGCTTGATAAAGTCCGGCTTGCAGCACTTGAAGCGACGTTGCGGCTTTATCGTGATCCCGACAGTTTGACGAAGCGTTTGCCGACGCTCGCAATGCTGACGGCAATGCCCGCTGAATTGCGCGAAAAATCAGAGCGGTTGCTCGCGCCGGCGCAATCCGCACTCGGCACCGCATATGTTGCAAGCGTTTGCGATTGCGCCAGCCAAATAGGGTCTGGCGCGCTGCCACTTGAATCGATATCAAGCAGCGGCATCGCCATCGCGGCGTCCAACAAGAGGGAGTCGGGTCGCCATCTGACAGAGCTTTCGCGGGCGTTGCGGGCCTTGCCGATCCCTGTCATTGGCCGCATTGCCAACGATACGTTGATCCTGGATATGAGAACGCTGGACGATGAGCGCGGATTTATCGATCAACTGTCACACTTGAAAATTGACACGGCGGGTCGCGCCGCATGAGCGAGTTTACGCGTGGAAGTTAGTACCGCCACTTCCGGACGTTCGTAAATTGGAGGAGAATCGTCCCCGGTGGGGCGGCCGGACTTCAAATCCGGGTGGGGCCGCAAGCGGCGTCTGGTAGGTTCGACTCCTACTCTCTTCCGCCAATTTTTATCGAAGCCGCTCGTAACGGCCATGGAACGTGACCAATGCAGGCGGTGCCTATCTCGAAAGACATCGTGCTGGTTGGCGGCGGCCACGCCCATGTCTTCGTGCTGAAAGCGTTTGGCATGAACCCGCAGCCGGGCGTGCGGTTGACGCTTATCGCCAAAGAATTAGCGGCACCTTATTCCGGCATGCTACCAGGCTTTGTCGCGGGTCATTATTCCCTTGAAGAGTGTCACATCGATCTCGTGCGCCTGGCTCAGTATGCGGGCGCTCGCATTATTCACGGCGCGATGTGCGGAATCGATCGCGCCAACAAGCGCGTGCTGATTGAAGGCCGCCCGCCTCTCAGTTATGATCTGCTCTCAATCGATGTTGGCATTACGCCACTGCTTGAACCAATCGCGGGGGCCGCAGAGCACGCTCTCGCCGTCAAACCGGTCTCGCTGTTTGCACCGAAATGGCAAGCGCTCGAAGCGCGGGTGTCGTCAAAAGATGGGTCGCGCCATATAGTCGTTGTTGGCGGCGGGGCGGCCGGCGTCGAACTTGTGCTCGCGGCACGGCATCGGCTACGAAATCTCGCCTCGCAAGCTGGGCTCAAACCAGATGCATTCGCGTTTACGTTGATTGCTGGAAGCACTGTGCTCCCCAGGCACGCCGACCGCGCCCGCGCGCTGGCAAAAGCGGCGTTGTCGGAGGCTGGCATCGACGTTGTCGAGGATGATTTGGCGAAGGCGATCACCGCGCGATCGGTAGACCTTGCGAGCGGGCGATCGGTAGCAGCCGATGCCGTGCTAATATCAACAAAAGCCGCGGCGCCCGCTTGGTTCTCTCAAACGGACTTGCCGCGAGACTTTGCTGCCTTTCTGGCAACGCGTTCGACACTGCAGCTGCTTGACGACGACGACGTATTTGCGGTCGGCGATTGTGCCAGCGTCGCGGAATTCCCGCGCGAAAAATCCGGCGTGTTTGCCGTCCGGCAAGGCCCGGCTGTCGCAGACAATTTGCGGCGGCGCGCACTCGGCGAGGCTGCCAAACCGTTTGTCCCGCAACAGAGGTTTCTGACGCTGGTTTCCTTGGGCGATAAGCGCGCCATCGCATCGCGCGGATCGTTCGCTGCGGCAGGGGGCTGGGCGTGGCGCTGGAAGGACCGCATCGACCGCACCTTCATGGACAAATTCAACGTGCTGCCAGCTATGTCCGGTGCTGGCGACGGTGAGGCTGATGATAGCGCCATGCGCTGCGGAGGGTGCGCCGCCAAGGTCGGTCCCGTCACGCTGTCTGCGGCGCTCGACAGACTTGATGGTCTTACGGCTTCCTCTGCCCGCGCCACCCGACCGCCACGCGACGACGCCGCCGTCATCGACGATGGCTCCGATACATTGCGCCTCGAAACGATAGATTTTTTCAAGTCGTTTTGGCCCGACCCTTACGTGTTCGGTGAGATTGCCGCCAATCACGCCATGAACGATATTTTCGCGATGGGGGGTGCGCCGACGCATGCGCAGGTCATTGCGGTGCTGCCGCATGCCAAGCCACGCATCGTCGAGAATGATCTATTTCAGATGCTGGCAGGCACCAAGGCGGCGTTCGACCGCCAAGGGGTCGATGTCATTGGCGGTCATTCGAGTGAAGGTGCGGAACTGTCCGTTGGCTTCGCCATTTCCGGAAATGTTGCGCGGCAAAATTTACGCCGTAAAAATGGCTTGAATGCCGGTGACAGTTTAATCCTCACCCGGCCACTCGGCACAGGTATTTTGTTTGCGGCTCACATGCGTGGTCTTGCTTGCGCCGGGGCCATTGAAGCGGCACTGACCTCAATGCGCCAATCCAATCGCAGGGTTGCAGAAATTCTGATTGAACACGGCGCGACCGCCATGACCGATGTCACTGGTTTCGGGTTCGCGGGACATTTGAGCGAGATGCTCCAACAATCCCGCACGGCGGCAACGCTCTATCTCGACAGGTTTCCCTTATATCCAACTGTTGCGGCCCTGGCGCACCGAGGCATCGCATCGACTTTGCTGCCCGAAAACGCCCGCGTAGCGGGGCCCGGTTTGGCGGCTTTGCCTCCTGAAACGCTGGCGGTGTTGTTTGATCCGCAAACGTCAGGCGGTTTGCTTGCCGGCGTTCCCGCCGCGTCGGCGCAAGCTTGTTTAGAAGCTTTGCGGGACGCCAGCGTGCCTGAAGCGGCGATCGTCGGGGTCATCGCCGCTGCCGATCAACAAAAAGTTGCTGGCTACATTGCGGTTGAAGGGAAACTCAACTCATGATCCATGGCCTCAAGACATTTCACCCGTGGCGTCAACGTCCCCGATTTCACGAGAGTGTTGGGAGAGTATCGCAGATGAAAAAACACGCGGCTGACCGTCTAAGAAGCGCACCACTGGGTATGGCCCTCTTAGCCGCTGGTTCGGCCTTGGCCCACGCCGAGGGTGATCCGGTCAAGGGCGTCAGAACATTTCTCAATCTTTGCGCGCCCTGTCATTCGGTGGCTCCTGGACGGCAGATGAGTGGCCCAAGTCTTTCAGGGATCATTGGCCGGAAGGCTGGATCGGTTGAAGGCTTTGAACGCTATTCTAAGGCCTTGCCAAAAAGCGCTATCGAATGGAACGAGCAGACACTCTCGACCTGGCTCAGCAATCCGCAAGCGATGATCCCCGGCAACGCCATGCCAATGCTGGTCGATGACGAACAGGCCCGCGCCGATATCGTGGCGTACTTGGTGGCGACGCAAACGGTCGGCGCTGCCGCCCGCGATGATATTCCAAAGCCGTTCGACAAAACTCTCGATCTCAAATCTTCGGGTCCAGCGACGCGCGTCGCAGCCGTCACGTTCTGCCGCGACACCTACACGCTCAAAATGGAGAACGGTACGGCGATAAAGTTTTGGGAAAATAATCTGCGTTTCAAAACCGATGGCAGCAAACAGGGACCGCCGCCCGGAAAGCCGGTGCTTGTTCCTGGCGGGCAGCAAGGCGATCGTGCGTATTTGATTTTTGCTGCGCCCCAAGAAATCGGAGCGGCTATCAAGCCCGAGTGTGCCGAGCCGAGCCAGTAAGCACAAGACGGTTAGAAATTTGAGTCGAATTACGAGAACGGGAGTGCTAGAAAATTTGCGCGCAATTCAATTGAGCAACAAGAGCCGCGGATAAGTGGCTGAAAAAACGGAAAAGCCGAGGGAGATTTAGGGATGTCCGTCAAGCGCCGATTGGTCATAAAATCTGCGGCGGTCGTGGCTGCATCCGCAGTTTTGCCGCGACTTTCGCGGGCCGAAACCGTCTTTGCGCCGCGCCCCGGCACTTGGCGCACGTTTGAAACCGTCATGCGCATCGAGGTCGCAAAGGCAGAGGGTCTGGTACAAGCCTGGCTGCCGCTTCCCGCCGTCGACGAGACGGAGTGGATGCGCTCAGGCGCCAGCACATGGATCGCGGACGGCGCCAAAGCCAACGTTGTGGCTGACGAAAAATATGGTGCCAAGATGCTGCACGTTGTCTGGTCAGAGGCAACATCTTCCCCTGTGGTTGAGGTGACCAGTCGCTTCCAAACACGCGACCGCTTTGTCGATCTCTTGGCGCCCGGCCAAGTCAAACCCTTGAGCGCCGCGGAGCGCAAAATTTATACGGAAGGTAGCGAACTTATTCCAATCGATGGCCCGGTAAAAGAAGCGGCCGAGAAAATCACCAAGGGCGCCACCACCGATCTCGCTAAAGCCCGCGCACTCTATGATTGGGTCGTCGATAACACGTTCCGCAATCCCAAAACCCGTGGCTGCGGCCTGGGCGACATCACCTTCATGTTGAAGTCCGGCGACCTCTCCGGCAAGTGCGCGGATTTGAATGCACTGTACGTGGGCCTTGCGCGTGCAAGTGGCTTGGCGGCGCGCGATGTTTACGGCCTGCGGCTTGGGCCCTCCAAGTTCGGCTTCAAGAGCCTAGGGCCGGCAACCGAGGTTGTGACGAAGGCTCAGCACTGCAGGGCTGAGGTGTTTATTTCTGGATATGGCTGGGTCCCCGTCGATCCCGCCGACGTGCGCAAAGTTGTGCTGGAGGAGCCACCGGGTAACCTCGCGGCATCGGACGAGAAGGTCGCAGTCGCTCGCAAGACGTTGCTTGGCGGCTGGGAAGGCAATTGGCTGGCCTACAATTTCGCCCATGACGTCGCATTGCCTGGCTCCAACGGGCCTAAACTTCCCTTCCTCATGTATCCGCAGGTCGAAACGGCGGCCGGCCTTCTCGATTGCCTAGATCCCGACAGCGTCAAATACACAATCAAAGCCAAGGAAATCGCGGTGTGAACGAACCGATCGCAACCGACGAAACTTGGGATGCCGGCTCACTTGGCTGTGGCCCCCTGTTGCTTGAATTGCGAAACCGAATGCGCGCGATGCCGGGCAAGACCCTGTTGTTGGTTGCTTTGGATTTGGGCGCGCCACAGGATATTCCAGCATGGTGCCGCGTCACCGGCAACAGGCTCGTTGAAAGCGATTTAGCGAGATCGCGCTATTGGATACAATCGAAGATGGACTGGAGCTAAAGGGTCAGCAGCGGAGAAACGACATGCCTGGAAAATTTGTGATCAACCTCACCCGTGCCAAGGACGACCCCGATCGCGCGACCGTCGCCTTTGTAGTCGCCAATGCGGCTGTGGCCTCCGACAAGAAAAGCATGGTCTTCCTGTCAACGGAAGGTGTTCGGTTGGCACAAGCCGGTTATGCCGACGACATCCATGAAGAGGGCTTCATGGCTTTGAAAGATTTAATGACGAATTTCGTCAACGCTGGCGGCGAAATTTATGTCTGCTCGCCGTGCTTCAAAAAGCGCAAACTTGACGAGACCAAGCTAGTGCCGGGCGCAGTCATCGTTGGCGGTGCCAAGCTCGTCGAATTTATGGGCGAGGGCGCGCCGAGTATCAGTTTTTGAGTATTGCCACGCGTTCCAGCAACCAGCCTTCCATAGAGGTGACGCGAGATGACGGCTTCACCCGCTCTACCAACTGTGCCTGACGTCAGTTTCGATGGCGGCGATCTCGATTGTGGCAACGGGCTTCTGCTTCTGATCCGAAAACACATCGATCCTTTGCCTCGTGGCTGATTACTCGGCATCCTCTCGACTGAAATATCCGTTGACGAAGACCTGCCAGCGTGGTGCCGCATGACTGGCAACGAGCTCGTCAGCTTCATCAAAGATGGTAAGCAGCGCAGCTTTCTGGTGTGTAAGGGCAAGCTCGAGGAGCGTGGCCAGCAGCCAGCGCGTGCCTCTGCTCCGGCGACGCGTGCACCGGCATCTAAAGTTCAGCCGTTGCCGCGCCCTCGCCAACCGATTGCGTTCAAAGCACTGCCGCCGCTCGCTGTGACAAGCATTGGCAGTTGGCCGCGCCCGCGCTGGACGATCGACGCGATGCATGCCCATATCGAGGGACGGCTCGACGAGGCGACGTTTCAAGAGACTGCCGACGATGCTGTCCGCCTTGCCATCGCCGCACAGGAACGCGCTGGTGCCAGCGTGATCACCGACGGCGAACAACGCCGCGACAGCTACGCGAGCTTCGTCGCAACGCGGCTAGAGAACTGCCAGTTGATCCCGTTGACCGATCTGTTGCCACTGGTCGATGATCCAGAAGATTTCGAACGTGAACTGCGCGCGCTGGATGTGCCAGCGGCAGATGTCCGTCATCCGGCTGTATTCGGCCCTATTCAGCGCAAGCGACCGCTTGCGGCTCACGAACTCCAGTTTGCGCGCAGCGTGACGGATAAGGCCATCAAGGTCGCCCTTCCAGGCCCCTATCTGCTGACCCGCACCATGTGGCTCGAGTGCCTGTCAGAGCGCACCTGCCAAACCCGCGAACATTTGGCCGAAGATATTGTACGCGTGCTGCGTGAAGAACTGGCCGATCTCCTTGAGTGGGGCGCAACGCTGGTGCAGTTCGACGAGCCGGTACTCTCGGAAGTCGTTTTTGGCGGTTCTAAGAGTAAGCGCAGCTTTATGTGCGGTGCCTTATCGGAATCGTTTGGACCCGAACACGAACTTGGTTTTGCACGCGATCTCATGAATGCGGTGGTGGCTGGGTTCCCGCGCGAACGCGTTGGTGTGCATATGTGCCGGGGCAATTGGACGCCCGATGAGAGCGTTGCGCTGGCGGGAAGCTACCTGCCCCTGATTGGCACACTGAAAGCCATGAATGTCGGCGCCTACTTGTTGGAAATGTGCACGCCGCGCGCAGGTGAAATGGAAGTGTTGCGGAACTTACCAGATGACGCCCGCATCGGCGTCGGTGTCGTCAACCAGAAACGAATTGACGCCGAGTGCGAAGACGCTATCGCGGCAAAAATTGCGGAAGCAATAAATTTGTTCGGAGCAGATCGTGTTCTGCTCCACCCCGATTGCGGGTTCGCGACCTTTGCTGACAATCCAATTTGTTCAGCGTCAATTGCCGAAGCCAAACTCGGTGCCATCGCCCGCGCCGCGGCTCGGTTCACACAGGCCTAATTGATCCTCGAAGTTCCTGGATCTTGATCTGCAGCGGTCAATTGGCTACTTGGTCCGCTATTCTTTATCTGGATTAGGTTTTGAGGTCTGCTTAGTGTCAAACATTTGCGCCGCCTGACAACCGACCGTCCGCCAACTCAGAAAGCTGACATGACCAACCTGCCCGCCGCCCAATCGCTATGGCAGTTGTGGGATCGTATGTTCAATCCCTATACCGTCCACGATTTTTTAATCACGGCGTTTCGATGGTGATCATGGAGTGAATGTCATCGGTGAGGAAGCCGGTCGCCGTTGGTTTGCGCACGCCTGGGATCACGGTCATATCGAAGAGCTCGCTGATCGGCCCTTCGAGGCGGATCCATTGCACGACATCCCCGGTGACGTGCTCGATGAAATGAGCCAATTCTACAACATACTTGCGAGCGAAACGTCTTTCGCCAGTCTGCGCCCGCTCCTTCCGATCGATCAACCGACAGAGTTTTCGGCAGGCATGTTGATCTATCCTGGCTTGACGGGTCGGGCGGAAGCAACGGCCGTCGCTTCTTTGCCGCAGCCGCCAAAGCAGCATTGGCCGTCTGCCACGTCGAAATTTTTTCGTTAGTCTTTTGTCTGAAAATTTTTCTACGAAATTGGTACCGTTGTCTTGTGTGGAGAAAATGTTGCTACGCAGGTGATCGGCCACACTTAGAAGGCAATTGCGCGCCACTGGGATTTACATGAACGCACCGTTCCAACTATAATCCGGCAGTGTGGGGACTACCAACATCAACGTCGTGGCATGAGCTGCTTGATCTAATTTAATTAGCCGCAGACTGGCCGCAGATTTTCGGCGCGCTCAAAATGCTGCGTTAAAGTCCGCAGTGCCGCTTTGAACATGGCTAGGCGTTACGAAGTCTGTGACGCCCGGCGCTGCAAGACTGCAAAGTTGGTACATCGGGCACTTTCACCCGATGTGCGGTAGCTTGCGGTAGACATATCGTTGTTTACGTAGCTTTCAGTTTCGAGCCAAAGCAACTTGCACAACGGCATCACAACAAGCACTCCCTCGGTAGTGCGCCAACTCTACAGTAATATGCGATGGAACGTCGCTGCTTTCGGCTGCACGCTGATTTCGAATATCGTGACGGTTCCTTTAGCAGTGCGATGGATTGGCATTTCGGAATTTGGCAAAGCTGGTCTGGTCATGGCCATCTGCGCTCCGATGATGCTCGTTGGGACCGTCCTCGGCCAAGCGCTGGTCAGTCACAAATCCGCTCGATTAGGAGCTGGTGACTGCGACGCTGCGCGGCGCATAACGGACGCTTCGGTGCGACTTTGTTTCTGTGCAAGTTTGGCAGCTTGGGTCGCGTTAGAATATGCCGGGCCTTGGGTCGGAACGACCATAACTGGTGGAACATTGACGGTCGAAATATTGCGGCCAGCATTTCTGATTTGTGCTGGATCCATGTTTCTGAGACAGCAAGTCTTAATTTTTCAGAGTATCTGTGTCGCGCGCCAGTCGTTTGCTACTTTGGCAAGTATTTCAGCACTTGCGGCCGTCTTCGACATGACTTCAACGGCGTGCATTGCAGCGGCATACCCCAACGCTGAGGGCTATCTTGCGAGTATCGCAACTGGAATTTTTCTGACCTGCGCGACTTGGATCTATGTTTTGCGCACAGACCTGCATTGGAGGTCCATCGCGCTCGCAACGAGGAGCGATGAGATCCGCCAACTTCTGACATTTTCAAAATGGCAAGGCGCGACGCAATTTTTTGGCACGGCTGCCAATCAGATCGATCGCTATTTGCTCGGTGCGTTGGCACCGGTTGCGTTTGTTGGTCAATATAACGTCGCCGGGCGGTTGGCTGAGGCTGCCTACACTGCGTCTGCCAAAGGAAGCGAGGTACTTTTTCCCCACTTCGGGCGGATTTCGAGCCATGCTCGGACGGAGCAAGCTCGGCACTATTTAACCGGTTGCTGGCTTGTTGCTACGATGGGCGTCAGTATTATGGCGCCCCTGCTGCCATTATCGGGATCGTTATTGAGGTTATGGGTCGGCCCGGAAGTCGGCGCAGAAAGCGGATTTTTACTTCGCACGCTCGTGTTGTGCGGGATGCTGGGCATAACGACCAACGTGTTTATGCAATATGCCATGGGCATTGGACGGAACAAACCTGCCGCTTGGGTCAGTATTGGATACTCGATAGCAACCGTCGTCTTCTCGGTTATTCTGCTGTCGAGTTATGGACCACGCGCCGCTGGCGCTGGCATGCTCGTCGCGAGCGTACTGAGGATTTTCGCGGTGTTGCATGTCTCGAAGAAATACTATTTCCCGCATTTGCCACACGCCGAGTTGATGCAGCCTCTTGTTCTGCCTGTTAGCATCGCTATCGCAGCGTCTGCGACAGCTCGGTTCGCGGGCATAGGCGAAACGGACAACTGGGTTCGCTTGCTTGTCGACTATGCGTTGATTACGGCTAGCGTATCGGCGTTGATCGTGTGTGCATCATTTTTCACCCGGTCGGGACGTGAAATGGCGCTGCGCACCATCGCCGCGCTGCGCCTGGGCAATTGATCGGGAGATTATGGGCAGGACGCAGCAAATAGACACTTCAGGAAAAAATCCTGAGTTGTGGCAAGAGTCCACTTTCCGTCAAGTGCCCTCATTTTGAGTAGTCCCGGCGATCTAGGGGGCATTGCAAGATAATTGCAAACCTGAGTAGCACCTTCGCCACGACAACCTGTTGGCTTGATGTCGACCTCTCCATAACGATCCTGATACTTGGAAAACTCATTTGCAGTCATGATGTCGGGGTTAAAGCTATAGTTCACCCACAAATTACTGGAAGTATCCAGGCGCGTATGATGATACCAGATGTTATAATTGATATGCGCTGGAACTATTAGGCGCTCATGTGGCTCGATAAACCCCCCGCTAACATCGGCGAATTTCGCCCATCCGATAGTGGGAGTGCGGATAAGATGAACGAGATTAAAGCGATATCTTTCGTCCGCCCACCGAGCCACAACATGGACGTTACCGCCATGATCGATATCCAGTGATGGGTAACTGTAACCACGGCCTCTCGAGCTAGAAATGTACTCGTCGATAGCAAAGCCGTCCTCCAAAGTATGAGGTGTTCTGCTTCGCTTATAATGAAACGGCGCATGGTGACCTCCCTGAATAAAATGGAGATACCCCATTTCATCTAGAGAAAGGAACACTTGGTTATGGTTGTCTAAGATGTCTCCGTGTGACGTGGTCGTATAACCCAGATACAAATCTTTGACGGTCCATCGACGGGTGATTTTATTATACGATGAATAATATGCGGGAGTTCCGGCCAGCCGCCCGGCCTTGTTAGTGGGTAACGGGATATATTCTGGAAATCTTGAGCCCGGGTAAACGAGATGAACGATGTCGCCGTCAGTGATGGCCCGATGGGAACCGCCGGAATGCGCAGCAGCCGAGACAGTGTGGTCAGAGATGTTCAGCGCAGGTTGAGCAATCAAGTCATTGCCGTTCCTTGCGAGTACGATTAGTCGGGTCGGATATTCACACCGACTGATATGCATCCCTGCTTCACAAGGACTTTGGCCTATATGGTACACTATTAGGGTGGGAGGTCCGTCGAGAACGGAAGTGGTACCGCTGGGGTATTCGAGATCCGCAGTCTCCACTACCGTGTTAATCGTCGCAATTTTGCTAGCTGTCCAAAAGTGACCGCCGTCAGTAGAAAATAGCAATACGAGCTGACCAATTGAAGTGTCACGTTGCCCCTCTAACAGAACATACATACCGCAACTTTTATCAAAGGAAAGTTGTGATGGTCGGCGTTTAGTAGCATGAAAAGCTGATATTTCTTCTATCGTTGAAGATTTTGAGGTCAATCCTGATGCCTTAAGTGCATCAAGAAAACTAGGTTTCAGGTCTTTGCTCTGCCAGGCTCCATTCGGCATCAAATACTGTAGTTCGAAATCGTCTGTGAGAATAACTAGCGTCTCAAGGGGTGTTGAAACCGGTGTCTTGGGATAGAACTGCGGCGCGTAGCCGAAAAGTATCGGTTCATCGTCGAATGGAACGCCGTGCCGTATCGGCGTACTGACAGGGGACGGATGCTCTCGGGTCTCAGATGATCGCAGCAGTGTGGCGGTAGGCAACGAAGGAACACCTGACCCTAAGTAATTAGTTAGCCCATACCAGCAAGATTTGTCCGACGAGATTTCTAACGGCGTCCCAAAGGCCGAGCCCATCAATGCTAAAGTTAGGAGCAATAGACTTGCAACGCGATGCGAACACTGCACTACCGCGCGCTTCGTCCATCCATCGTTATGGTGGTTCGTCATCTGAAATCACTCCCAATCGGGCTATCGAAGTTGAGCGGCTGGGGCGCCCTGATCGCGGGGCGCAAAGGCGCAGGTCATGAAATCCGAACCTAATCGAAAGCGAAATAAATTACTACGATACTCAGAAGATCCGATAAGGCCTGAGTTCTCCCGAACTCCACAAGTCGTGATTTCGGCAGTTTTTTGTAGTTTACTGGTGTACGTTTATCTAACGTGGCTTTCAGATAAGTTCGGTTATTTCGGATTTACGCGAAATAATGATGGATTCTCGAAGTTGTGGATATCCTTTGCGTTAGTTTTAATTTCGTCAGCAATGTTGTCTCCAGAGATCGTATTATTTTCGGATTTCTTCCTCTGGGTGATCTTTTATTTTCTCTACGTCCCAACGATGTTGTTTGTACCGTTGCAGGACCTACCGCACGTAGACGTCATCACGTTTATTTTAGCGCTTACCACCTCATTGCACTTAATGCGGACACTGGCACGTGTTCCAATAACTAGATTCAACGCGCGATTTCAACGCCGTGATTTTATCTTCATGGTCGTCGCTGCTTATTGTGTCTTGAACATTGCGTTCGTACTCGTATTTTCCGAGAATATTCGTTTAGTAGATTTCTACAGTGTCTACGATCAGAGGAAATTAGCATCCGAAGCAGCTAACGGTACCTTGGTTGGCTATGCGAGCGGGATGTTGTCGGGAGCTTTGAACCCATTCTTAATGGCACTAGGTTTGGTCGAGCGTAGAAAGGTGTTGATTTTCCTTGGCATTGCTGGGCAAGTTTTGGTGTACGGAGCTTTGGCTTTCAAAAGTGTGTTGCTCTCGATCATTTTCTTGCCTGTGTTCCATTTTTGGGTGTTCCGCAGATCCACTTGGCCAAGCGCGAATATTGGACATCTCGTTTTGGGTTCTTGCGCCGTGCCACTGCTGCTGTTAGGCGGGCTCTCCACCGTTGCAGAGGGGTGGGACTGGCAAATCGCTTCAATTATTTTTATGCGCACCTATGGTACTGCTGGAACGATCACGGGAATCTACGCAGAGTTCTTTTCAGCTAATCCGCTCACATACTATTCACATATAAACCTAATATCTTTTTTCCTGACATATCCGTATACTAGGCAATTAGGGTTTGTGATCGGAGAATGGGGATATGGATTTACCGATTTAAACGCAAACGCAAGCTTTTGGGCTACAGATGGTATAGCGGCACTCGGAATTGTTGGCATTCCTTTCATTGGGGCAATTATTGGTTTGTTCTTAGCCGCAGTAAATTCGCAGCTCTCGAACTCGAGCGTACGCTTGGCGTGCCTCGCTTCAATGCCTTTTATTCTTACCGTATGTAATGGGTCGTTTTTCAGCTCGTTACTCGGCGGCGGCGGTCTTTTGGTGTTTCTGCTGGTCATTTTATATTCGGAGTGTCGGCTGTGAGCAGGCTTGCAGACGAAGGCGGAGCGACGCGCCATGGGGTCCAAGCATCATGCAATTGGGCGATCCGATATCTCTTGATAATTCGCAGCGCGGGTGTTTGTCTTGACCACAAAATGTCCTTGTTTGGCGGCAAAGTTCCATGGCAGGGCGACGATGAGAAATCGACGACGACCGTCACGTGTGGTGGCAAAGCAGTTCCAATCGCGATGAACGGCAGACACACCACACTCGTCGATATTCGGGATGGCGAAACCACTCTGCATTAATCCAAGCTACGGACATCTATCGTGCGCCTATTCCAAAATTCCGGGATTTCCCGAAGTTATGCCTCGCGGTTTAAGGGTATTTCAAACGATGTCAGTTCATTTGAAGATATTCGGCGGATTTTTCTCGAGGATCGATATGGTGCTCCTCACATTCTACAACCGGTATTGATGTGTGACGACAGTGCGTTCTTTACAAATGGCGACGACGAGCGGTTGCAACGCGCCTGGGCCAATCAGCAAGGGCTGAACTCGCGAATGACCCTCGAGCAAATTTTGCTAGGGCAGATTGAACACCATAAAACTGAAGTTTTTTACAATCTCGACCCTATTCGGTATCCGAGCAGATTCGTTGCGAAGCTGCCAGGTTGCGTAAAACGAAAAGTTGCTTGGCGTGCCGCTCCGTCTGGTCCCGCCGATTTTGGTGCATACGATTCGATACTTTGCAATTTTCCTTCATTCATTTCTAAATTCAGGCAGATGGGATGGCGTAGCGATTATTTTTCGCCGGCCCACGATCCGGAATTAGACTCTTATGCCGCCAATCGAGACCGGCCGGTTGACGTGCTGTTTGTTGGTGGATTCTCACGTCACCACGTCGAGCGAGCAACAATTCTTGACGTTGTGGCCCAGCTTCGCCATCGCTATAGAATCGAGTTCCGGCTTGATCACTCGCGATTGACAACGCTAGCGGAAACTCCAGCGGGTCTTTTCGGGCCACTAAGGGCTTACCGACGTACCCACAATGTCCGGCATGTCAGTGGGCCTCCCGTCTTTGGTCGACAGTTATACGAGCGGCTCTCAAGTGCGAAGATCGTCCTCAATGGCAACGGCGCTATTAATTTGGTGGGTCGTGAACGTGGCAACATGCGATGCTGGGAGGCTATGGGTGCCGGTTGCGCAATGCTAAGTGATGACGGTGTCTATCCCGAAGGGATGGAGCCCGAAATCGATTTCAAAGTCTATCGCGATAGTGTCGACGTTTTGACGGTACTACACGAAATGCTCGAAAACATTGCGGAGACCACACTCGTCGCTGAAGCAGGCAACAGGATGATCGCTAACTTTTTTTCGAAAGAGCGGCAATGGACTCATTTCATGAACTTGACTTGACCCGACAGCCGCAACTCAGTTGCATTATTCCGCTATGACCTGGGAAGACGCCGTCCGTTGTTTGATTGGAGATCCTTCACAACAGGACCTCGTCGAGGCATGCTATTTCGACCTGCCGTTAAAGCGAGCTGCCGAGCGCTACGCCCAGAGCGGCGAATGGCGAGCCATAAATCACTTGATCGGACCTGCCAACGGGCTTGCGGTCGATGTCGGGGCCGGCAATGGCATCGTCTCATATGCGCTCGCTCGCAACGGGTGGGGGACGGTTGCGATCGAGCCAGATCCTTCTGAGCTGGTCGGAGCAGGTGCCATCAAACGGCTGGCTCGCGAGACCCAGGTGGAAATCGATGTTCGGCCGGGATACGGCGAGCAGTTGCCGGTTGGAAATGGCGTTGCGTCTCTCGTCATCGCACGTCAGGTCCTGCATCACGCCCGGGACCTTGATAATTTTTGTCAGGAAATTGCACGTGTGCTGAGGCCTGGCGGTCGCCTCATCGCTGCAAGAGACCATGTGATATCAGGGCCGCGCCAACTGCAGCCGTTTCTCGATAGTCATCCCTTGCATTCGCAGTATGGTGGCGAAAATGCGTTCACGCTAAAAGCCTATCGCGCCGCGCTTATGGGCGCCGGGCTGAGGATAGAGCGCGAAATTGGATCCCTGCAATCGGTCATCAATTACGCACCCTATACGATCGACACGTTGCGGGAGGAAATTGCTCGGCGAATGGGTCCGCTTCGCCGACTGTCCGCAGCTGCCTTGAGGCCTTTACCCGTTATGAGATCGGCATTGTGGATCTTATCAACTCTCGATCGCCGTCCTGGTCGGCTCGTGAGCTTCGTTTGCCGCAAGGAATAATGGCGTGGCGTTGATTTTTGTTACCGGAGCCCGCGGCGCGATCGGACGCCGGGTCGTCGCATTCGCTCAAGGTCGTGGCCACAGAGTATGCGGACTAGGACACGGCGCCTGGCTGGATGACGGCGGCCTACCCTCCATCGAGGGTTGGATAAACGGCGACGTCAATAGCGATAATTTAACAGCGCTCGCAACGCAATTTGGTTCACCTGATAGCGTCGTCCATCTAGCTGGCGGATCATTAGTCGGCCCATCGATCAGTCACCCGGGCGAGGATTTTCGCCGCACGGTCGAGGGTTCGCAGCGATTGCTGCTGTGGTTGAGAACCGACGCGCCTCTCGCGCGTCTCGTGATAGCGTCGAGTGCTGCGGTTTATGGGGATGGGCATCATTACCCGATTTCCGAAAACGCGCCGCTCAATCCGACATCGCCCTACGGCACCCATAAAGCCGTCGTCGAAATGTTGTGCCGGTCTTACGCACGGGACTTTTCACTGAACGTCGCGATCTTGAGATTGTTCTCTGTCTACGGTCCCGGACTGCAAAAACAATTGATTTGGGATTTGGCAAGTAGGATCCATCGTGGTGATGCTGGCATTGTGCTCGGCGGATCGGGGAAAGAAACAAGGGATTTCATCTACATTGATGACGCGGCAAATATGCTGCTAGACGTTGTAGAGCAGGCCGAAGCCAGCGTCCCGGTCCTAAACGGATGCACTGGCCGCGCGACCAGCATAACTGCTATCGCAGGTCTCGTTTCCAAAGCCTTCGGTGCACCGTCGCCAGAATTCTCCGGTTTAATCCGGACGGGAGATCCGCTGCATTTGACCGGGAATATCGATCTGTCGCGTGCAACCGGATTGCAGGCCGGCACCCCCCTCGAAGATGGATTAGCTGAAACATTGACGTGGATTCAAAAACGCCTCTCAAAGGAAATCGCACTTTGATCAGCGTAGCCTTCCCTCTTATCGGCCGAGGGTCGTGGACGGGCGGCTACGTCTATCTGAAGAATACATTGCGCGTCATCGGTTCGCGTCTCAACGACAAGATCGCTCCGACAGTTTTCCTATCGCCACAGGACATCGAAAAATATGGCGCTGAGCTCGCAGAGCTCACGAATGGCAAGCTTATCGTGGACGAGGATTTTTCAGACGCACAACGCAGTACAAGCCTCGCGCGCTCCTTGACACATGGACGTGATTTTCGCTTAGAGCGCCATCTCAAAAAGGCCGGTGTTGACGCAGTATTTGAAGTGGCCAGTTTTTACGGGCTCAGGTTTGGCTTGCCGGTGATCTCCTGGATACCCGATTTTCAGCACAGGCATATGCCTGGCATGTTCTCGCAACTGAGTCGGTGGCGCCGCGAAATAGGTTTTCGTGCGCAAATCTACAGCAATCGGACGCTGATGGTATCAAGCCAAACTGCACGAGATGATATGGAGAACTTTTATCCTGGCTCGCGGGGGCGCGGTCATGTGGTACGTTTCGCGATCGATCTAAATATTCCGGCGCAGATCGGACGCGCTGCCCAGTTGCGCCAAAAATACGAACTACCGGAACGGTTCTTCTATTTGCCGAACCAGTTTTGGCGGCATAAAAATCATTCGTGCATAGTGGCTGCGTTGGCCGAGCTTAGAGCCGCGAATTCCCTCGCCGAATTGCCCCCCGTAATATTGACAGGCCTCAATAAAGACCCGCGCAACCCCGAACATTTTGATCGGCTGATGCGAGACGTGCATGCTGCTGGCGTGGAATCGAGTTTCAGATATCTCGGTTTAATCCCATACGACGACGTGCTTGGTCTGGCGGCAACTTGCCGTGCCCTGATAAATCCATCATTATTCGAGGGTTGGTCGACACCAATCGAGGAAGCCAAAGCTTTGGGCGCTCCTCTCCTTCTGTCAGATATTCTGATACACCGAGAGCAGGCACCACACGCCCACTTCTTCGATCCGAATTCACCTTCCTCCTTAGCCAAGGCATTGATCGATAGTGCTCTCCCTCAACATGTTGCACGCAAACCTGTTGCCGAGCTGCTGGCAGATCAAAACGCCCGGCTTGTTGAACATGCTGAAAGTCTCATGCAAACCGTGAACAGCGCGATTATGCGTTGGCGAGGCAGGTCATAAAAATGAAACCTTTTACCTCAGTTACACGTGTTATCGAAAAGATTGACGCTTATATCCAAAGCCAAGCTGCGCGCGAAGTCGCGATCCTTGGTTCCGGAACAAGACTGACAAGATCTGGCCGAATTGACAATATTCGGGGCAACAGATCTGCCATCACCATCGGTCAAAATTCAATCATTGCAGGGCACCTTCAAGTTTTCGCGCATGACGGGGAAATCAGAATTGGGGACTGGTTTTATTTGGGTAGAGGATCATCTATTTGGTCGGCTGCCGAGGTCATTATTGGAGATCGAGTACTAGTATCGCACAATGTCAATATTCATGACACCAATTCGCATCCATTCGATGCGGAAGCGAGATTCCAGCAAACAAAGAGCATTGTGACGAAGGGGCATCCCCGTACCAATCCGGGGATCGTGTCTTCACCCGTCCGGATTGGTAATGATGTTTGGATTGGTTATTCTGCTTCGGTGTTACGAGGCGTTACAATCGGCGAGGGGGCCGTCATCGGCGCAGCGTCTGTCGTTACACGAGATGTCGAACCATGGACGGTCGTTGCGGGAA
The DNA here is from genome assembly GCA_031367425.1 of Hyphomicrobium sp. Lineage (GTDB taxonomy): Bacteria > Pseudomonadota > Alphaproteobacteria > Rhizobiales > Hyphomicrobiaceae > Hyphomicrobium_B. The sequence goes on along the minus strand of JANLPU010000051.1, from coordinate 1,757 downwards.
ACCCTGCACGCGTCATCAAGAGGCTGGTGGCCTCGCCTTGAACCTAATTTTGCTCAACCGCTTCTTCTATCCCGATCATTCGGCGACGAGCCAGATGCTGTCGGACTTGGCGTTTGATCTTGCCGCCAAAGGGGCGCGAGTTACGGTCATTACTTCGCGCCAAAGGTACGATGCGCCAGGCGTCGTTTTGTCTGCAGCTGAAATGGTATCTGGCGTGCAAATTCGGCGTGTCTGGACATCGCGTTTCGGCCGCCAAAATCTGCTTGGAAGAAGCATCGACTACGTGAGCTTTTACGTCACGGCTGCGTGGGCATTGTTTCGATTGGCGGACAGAGGGGCCGTTGTTATCTCAAAAACAGATCCTCCAATGTTATCCGTTATCGCGAACCCGATATCTCGCTTTCGCGGAGCGCAAGCTGTTAATTGGCTGCAAGATGTTTTTCCTGAAGTTGCCGAGGCGCTTGGGGTTGGAAGCAACGCCATCTCGCGCATGGGATTTGCGCTATTGCGCCGGCTCCGCAATCGCTCGCTGCGGCGCGCGAGCATGAATGTCGTCATCGGCGATCGCATGGCAGACCTTTTGACCGCGATCGGCGTCGCTCAATCTCAGATTTGCGTCATACCCAATTGGGCGGACGGTAAGGTTTTGAACCCTGTTGCACCGGAAAACAATTCCTTGCGAAAGTCATGGGGCTTGTCGGGAAATTTCGTGGTCGGTTACTCGGGAAACCTCGGGCGCGCGCACGAATATGAAACACTATTGGTCGCTATAAAGGACCTGGAACACACGTCCAATGGCGAGAAACCGATCGTTTGGTTGTTCATCGGCGGGGGTGCACTGTTCGAAACATTCAAGCGCGAAGTCGAAAACTTAAATCTGACGTCGGTCAGATTTGAACCTTATCAACCGCGCGAGAAACTGGCTGAGAGTTTGTCAGCTTCCGACGTGCATCTGGTCTCTCTGCGACCGGAACTTGAGGGGTTGATCGTTCCGAGCAAATTTTATGGTGTTGCTGCTGTGGGGCGATCTACGATTTTTATCGGGTCAGACGATGGTGAAATCGCTCGTGTACTCGCGCGGGCAAAGTGCGGAGCCACCGTGCAAATGGGAAACGGCATGGCGCTCGCCCAAGCCGTCCTTGCATTTGCGTCCAATCCGGTAACCTGTACGCAGATGGGACGCAATGCACGCCGGGTGTTCGAACACGAGTTCGACATGGCAATTGCAATGGAGCGTTGGCAGCAGCTTTTGCGGGAACTCTTAGGACCGGATGCGCTCCACAGCGCGGTGCCCGAGACGTTAGTCGTTCAACGCGTCGCGTCTCGGATCGAGTAGTACCGGGATGCATCTCGGGAGCAATGTGCACAAACAGGTAACTGGGCAATAGTGGCCGGAGCACGTCCTGCGACTTACGGGCATGACGCACGACCACTTTGATCAAGGGGCAGTAGGGGCGAAACCCTTGCCGGATCAGGTTCTCTTCTGCCGCTTGCTCGCCAGTGTCAACGCCGGAGTAAAAACCGGCCACTGTGGCGGAGTAAAACTAGGCCAGTTAGCACGATGGATGTTGAAGCAAGAACGGCCCCCTCGAGGGGGCCGTTCTTGCTTCATGGCGTCATTTTCGTGAGCTTGGCGGCGGCTATTGTGCCGGTGTGATCTCGCCGGTGGTGGGATCGATTGTTTCGTTGCCGGGTGTGTCTGCGCCCGTGCCCTTGCTGCCTTTGCGCCGACGACTAGTGGAGTGCTTTAGGCGGAA
>JANLPU010000055.1:0-98257 GCA_031367425.1 Hyphomicrobium sp. | reverse complement strand
AAGGTCGAGCGGTTCTTCAATCGGATCAAGCACTACCGCGCCATTGCAACCCGCTACGACAAGCACGACGCCAACTTCCTCGCTTCGGTGAAGCTGGCTGCAATCCGAATCTGGATGGGGTTTAATGAGTCTGTGACCTAGTCCACATCCGCTTCTCAGAGCTGCGGATGTCACGGATGCGATCTAATAATTCATCGAAAAAGTCAGGCCTTCCGTCTGGGTTTTTTAGACGTTCGTCATCCATGACGAAACCCTTAGTAAGGTATTGGAAAAGCTTGTCCGTCGCCCAAATGCGAAAAATCGTGCCGTGCTTTGATTCTATCCGGTAGCCTACAGATATGATGGCGTTCAGGTCATAAACTTTGGTGCTGTAAGTTTTACCGTCCGAGGCAGTTATTTCCTTTAAGGCAACAACTGAATCCTCCAACAACTCACCCTCTGTGAAGATTTTTTTCAGATGCTTGCTGATGGCCGCCACACCCACATCAAACATTTCTGCCATCTGTTTTTGCGTTGCCCACATGGTTTTGCCAGAGTAACGCAAGTCGGTCTTTGCGCCGCCCGGACTCTGATAGATCACGAAATGATCGTCGGTCCTGATATCTGGCCCGTCCTCCGACCACCGCGCTTTGGCAGCCTCGCTAGCGATTTCTGATCTGCGCTCGGGAGAAAGAGCATCGGCCCTGGCACGGGCTGCTCGCGACTTTGAGTCGTCCTTGTCGTCCATCGAAACTCTCGCCGGTTTTGCTTGCACAATATGCTAGCGGTTGCTTGCAAGGGATGCTTGCACGATGGTTTGCACAAGCCAAAGATAAATTTATTCTCGCGGCGCGCTGTGCTAGCAGTCGCGGCTGATTTTGCAGCACTCGATATCCACCTTCGCCCGCCTTCGACAAGGATTCCCCATGCGCTCGATCAAGCAATTTCCAATCGCCCATGCCGCTAGCGGCGGATCGAAGGGCGTGGTTGCAAAAGCTCCTAAGGCGGCAGGCGAGACCAGCGCGAAATCTTCAGCGCCAGCATCGAAGTCTGGTGCGCCGAAGGCTGCCTCTCAGAAGTCTGGCTCTTCAAAATCTAGCGCCCGGAAGAACACCAACGAAAACGAATTCGGTGACCTGCCGGAATGGAACTTGTCCGATCTCTACAAGGGGCCGGATGACCCCGCCGTTGCCAAAGATTTAGGCAACGCGAGCCGCGACGCGCTGGGCATCAAATCCCGCTATCAGGGCCACCTCGCAGAGATCGCCAAGGATGGTGCGAAACTCACCATCGCAATCAAAGAGTACGAAGCACTCGCCGATCTCGTCGGCAAGCTCGGGTCTTACTCGGGCCTTTACTACACGCAGAACCAAGCCGACCCCGCGCGCGCGAAATTCAATTCCGATATTTCCGAAGCGCTGACGAAGCTCTACACCAACCTTATCTTCTTTGAACTCGAACTGAACCAAATTGATGACGAGGTTCTGGCGGCGGCGTTGAAGCATAAGGATCTGGCGCGCTACAAGCCTTGGTTCGACGATCTGCGCAAAGAAAAGCCGCATCAGCTTGCGGAAAATATCGAGACGCTGTTCACGGAAAAAAGCCAGACCGGGCGCGGTGCTTGGAACCGGCTGTTCAACGAAACAATGACGAGCCTGAAGTTCGAAGTGAAAGGCGAGAAGACGGCATGGTCGCTCGAGCCCACGCTCAATTTGCTCTCGCATGCCGATGGTAAGAAACGCCAAGCCGGCGCTGAAGCCTTGAGTGCGACGTTCAAGGCCAACCTGCCGCTCTTCACGCTCATCACCAACACGCTTGCCAAGGATAAGGAAATCTCCGACCGCTGGCGGCACTTCAAAGACGTCGCCGATAGTCGTCATCTGGCCAATCGCGTTGAAGCGCCCGTTGTCGATGCGCTGGTGTCGAGCGTGCGCGCTGCCTACCCGCGCCTGTCGCATCGCTATTACGCGATGAAGGCGAAGTGGCTGGGCCAGAAACAGTTGGCAAGCTGGGATCGCAACGCGCCGTTGCCGGATAAGCCCGAGCGGGTCATTCAATGGCCGGAAGCCGAGGCCATCGTTCTCAAGGCCTACGGCGGGTTTGCGCCGGAGATGGCTTCGATCGCCAAGAACTTCTTCGACAAGAATTGGATCGACGCGCCGGTCAAGCCCGGCAAAGCGCCAGGCGCATTCTCGGCTTCGACGGTGCCGAGCGTGCACCCCTATGTGATGATGAACTACATGGGCAAGCCGCGCGATGTGATGACGTTGGCGCATGAGCTCGGCCATGGCGTCCACCAGATGCTGGCGCGCGCGCAAGGGCCGCTTTTGGCATCAACGCCGCTGACGCTGGCTGAGACGGCATCCGTGTTCGGCGAGATGTTGACCTTCAAGGCGCTGCTGGCCGAGACCCGCGACAAACGCGAAAAGAAGGCGATGATCGCCTCCAAGGTCGAAGACATGCTGAACACCGTCGTGCGCCAGATCGCGTTCTACAGTTTCGAGCGCCGCGTCCACGAAGAGCGCCGCAACGGCGAGCTGACATCGGATCGTCTCAACGCACTATGGCTCGAAATCCAAACGGAAAGCCTGGGTCCAGCCATCGCGCTCAAGCCCGGCTACGAGGTGTTCTGGACCTACATTCCCCACTTCATCCATTCGCCGTTCTACGTTTACGCCTACGCCTTCGGTGATTGTCTGGTGAACTCGCTCTACGGGCTGTACGCCGAATCCCACCCAGGCTTTGTCGCCAAATACTTCGACTTGCTGAGAGCTGGCGGGTCCAAGCACCATTCCGAACTCTTGGCACCCTTCGGCCTAGACGCGCGCGATCCAGCCTTTTGGAACAAGGGTTTACAGGTGATCGAGGGCATGATCGACGAACTCGAAGCGATGGAAAAAGCTTAGACGCCCATGTTACACTTACTGTTGTACATTTTGTATAACGTGTTATACTTTTCGTCTAACATTCCCGCAGCTTAGAGATTCCCACATGAAACTCGAAATCAAGAAGATCGGCAATTCGGTTGGCATCATACTGCCCAAAGAGCTTCTGACGCGATTGAGGTTTGGTCTGGGAGACGAAGTTATCGTCACCGAAACGCCTGATGGGTTTAGAGTAACCCGCGACGAAGCCGAATTCGGGAAGGCCATGGAAATTGTTGACGAAATCATGGTGGAATATCGAGAAACGCTGCAGGCGCTCGCCAAGTGAGTGAGCCTCGTTGGCTCACTTTGCGGGAGGTGGAAGCGTCCCACGAACTCCAGCTAGCCCGTTTTGGCGGTCCAGGGGGACTTCGCGATCGCGGCGGGCTAGAATCGGCACTCGCCCGACTGATCCATAAATGGCAGTACGAGCAGGCGGATCTAGCAGCATGTGCGGCGGCGTATGCGTTTGGATTCGCGCGCAATCATGCCTTCGTTGATGGAAACAAGCGGGTAGCTTTCGTCGCGCTGACGTTGTTCCTCAGGCTCAACGATATCGAGTTCCGCCCCGATCGCGCTGAAGCTGCAGTTATTATCCGCGATCTCGCCGCCGGTCTCGTCAGTGAACACGGGCTGACGCGCTGGATACGGAACAATTGGCCGGGTGCCCAGACGGGTTAAAAAGGGGCGGGGCAGAAAAGATGGCAACCAACTGGGGTCCAGCTGCGTCTTGCACCGTTGGGATGCCAAGTCGTCACTCCCCAACTAAAAATCATCTTTGCCGCTTCCCTTAGGCCGGGGTCGGGAGTAGAAGCGCGCGACTTTGCTGCAATGCAGCTTACAAGAAGGGCGAGGTGCCGCAATGGCACAAACGCAGGCTGCGGCGCGCAGTGCCGACCCGAGCGCAAGCGACGGACATCACAACCAAAATTTCTGGGCTCTGACACTCGGCTGCATCGGCGTCGTCTATGGCGACATCGGTACGAGCCCGCTGTATGCGTTCAAGGAAGCGATCAACGCCGCTAGCGCACAGCAAATGGGGATCGGCGAAGCGACGATCGGCGTGCTCTCGCTTATCCTGTGGAGTCTGACGCTCGTTGTCACGATCAAATACGTACTTATCTTGCTGTTCGCCGACAACAAAGGCGAGGGCGGTATGTTTGCCCTCATGTCGCTTGGGCAGACGGTCGCTGAACGCAGCGCGCCGCTTCTGGGCGTTTTAGGCGTCGCGGGAGCTTCGTTCTTTTACGGTGACGCCGTTATCACGCCGGCGATTTCAGTTCTATCCGCCGTCGAGGGTTTGAAGCTATTAGCGCCCCAGCTTGAAAAGCTGGTGATCCCGATCTCCATCGTGGTCCTTGCGATTTTGTTTTGGATGCAGTCGAGAGGGACCGACAAAGTCGCGCGCTTCTTCGGCCCTGTGATGGTCGCTTGGTTTATTATTTTGGCGTTGGGCGGCTTGTTACACATTGCCGATAACCTGCGGGTGTTGCAGGCGCTGGATCCGACGAAGGGCATTTCGTTTGTCTGGCGTCACGGCGTCATTGGATTGCGCATTATGGGTCTCGTGTTCCTGGCGTGCACGGGGGCCGAAGCGCTTTATGCCGATCTTGGCCACTTCGGCCGCCGCCCCATTCAAGCTGCTTGGCTCTGGTTTGTGATGCCGGCTCTGTTGCTCAACTATTTCGGCCAAGGCGCGCTTGTGCTGAACGATGCGACGGCGTTGGAAAATCCGTTCTATCGGCTATATCCAGATTGGGCGCTGGTGCCGATGCTGGTGATGGCAACATTTGCCACCGTCATCGCCAGCCAAGCGGTTATCACGGGGGCCTTCTCGTTAACGCGGCAGGCGATCCAGCTCGGCTTTATCCCGCGCTTTGAAATTCGCCATACCTCCGAAAGCATGGCCGGGCAGATTTACATGCCGCGCGTCAACTGGATGATATTCATTGCCGTTGTGGCAGCTGTGCTGATGTTCAAAACGTCCTCGAACCTTGCCGGCGCATATGGTGTTTCGGTCACGGCGGCGATGGTCATCGATACGATGATGGCGTTTTTCGTCGTGCTGAAATATTGGAAATGGCCACTGTGGCAGACGGTGCTGCTCATCGTGCCCTTGATGCTTGTCGAGCAAGCGTTTTTCTCGGCAAACTTGCTCAAATTGTTCGAAGGCGGCTGGGTGCCGCTGACGATCGCGGCGGGCATCGCACTGCTGATTTACACGTGGGTGCGTGGCACGGGCGTTCTGACCAAACAAAGCCGGCGCAACGAAGCCGATCTCGATTGGCTGGTTCGTAAGCTCGAAGCCAAGCCCCCGCACCGCGTGCCGGGCACGGCCGTGTTCTTGACCGGCGACCCCTACGCTGCGCCGACATCTTTGATGCACAACCTCAAGCACAACCGGGTTTTGCATGAGCGCAACATTCTGCTGACCATCAAAACAGTTGATACGCCGCGTGTCCCCCGGCACGAGCGCGTAACGGTTGAAAAAGTGTCGGAACACTTCATTCGCATTATCGCGCGTTACGGCTTCATGGAAACGCCGAGCGTGCCCAAAATCCTGGAACATTGCCGCCGCAAGGACGTCAACATCGACATGGGCGCGACGTCGTTCTTCTTGTCGCGGCGCTCATTGCGGGTGACCAACAAGTCCGAACTGCCGCGCTGGCAGGAGCGCCTGTTCATTGCGCTCGCCGGTAGTGCCGAGGATGCGACGACCTATTTCCAAATCCCAACCGATCGCGTCGTCGAGGTCGGCACCCAGGTCGCCGTCTAATTTTCCATCGTGTCCAGAATTACAGAACAGCCGGGATACCTAAATCCCGGCCGCTTTCGTCTATGGACGAGCGGTTCTACAAGATGAAGTCCAAGCTCGACAGGGTGATATGGCCGTCCAGTACCATCTTCATTTCGGCAGCGCTGTCGCCGTCGGTATTAAAACTGACAACCGTCTCGTTGTGGGCCGCATCCCAATGCGACGAGATTTGGCCAGCTTTGCTGAAGTTATGATCGCCGATGAATTTGAACGCCTGGTTGCCGGCCTTGAATACATTGGCGTCGATAGTAGAGACATCGATATGGTCGATGCCGTGCTGGAAGTCTGTGATGTGATCGGCATTGGCGCGAATAAAGCTGCTTTCGTTCAATGCCGTGAACACGAACGTGTCGGCGCCGTCTCCGCCGGTTAGAAAATCCTTAGCCAGACCGCCGGTCAGTCTATCGGCACCGGAGTTTCCGGCGATCGTGTCGCGGCCGGCCCCGCCGAACAGGTAGTCGTTGCCATCGCCGCCGGATACGGTGTCGTTGCCGTTGCCGCCGTAAACGATATCGTCGCCTCCGTCGCCGCTCGCGACGTCATTGCCGTCGTCGGCGAAAATCACGTCTTTGCCGTCAAGGCCGAAGAACTTGTCGTCGCCCGCGCCGCCGTACATCAGGTCGTCGCCAGCGCCGCCGAGAGAATAGTCGTCGCCATTGCCGCCATAGACAAAATCGGTGTCGTCGCCGCCGTAAATTGTGTCGTTGCCGTCACCGCCTTCGATCTTGTCCTGGCCAGCGTCGCCGGAAAGAAAGTCTTGGCCGGCCCCGCCACTGATCGTGTCGCTTCCTTCGCCGCCATAGACCGTGTCGTTGCCGTCACCGCCGCCGATGCTGTCGTTGCCGCCAAGGCCTGAAAGTACGTTGTTGCCGACGTCGCCTGTAATGAAGTCGCCAAACTTGGTGCCGGTGACGTTCTCGAAGAAGACGGCCTGAGTCTGGTAGCTAACGATGGTGCTGTCGACGAAGCCTTGCGCGAGATCGACGACGACCCCGGTCTGGGTATCGATAGAGAAATCGAGTGTATCCGTGCCGATGCCGCCGTAGTAGCCGGCGTGGCTCCCACCAGAAACATTGTTGGGAAGATCGTAAGCGCTGATCAACGTATCGTCGCCGGCTCCGAGCGCGATGACATCGTCGCCGCCAAAGCTGCCAGACAAAGAGCCGAAGTCGTAGACTACGTCGTTGCCGAGGCCGCCGTAAAACACGTCGTTGCCGCCGTGCAGCGTCACGACATCACCTGTGTCGCCGCCATAAATGCGGTCGTTGGTATATTGGTCGACCCAGTTGCCATTGATGAATTTAAGATCGGTGCGGTAGGCCATGATACGTCTCCGTTGCTGATTGTCCGTGCCTTGCGGCTGTTCGATCAAAGCTAAGGCAGACGCGGCTTGGGGGCTGTTCCGGGGGGAACACTAAATCGGCGCTTGAGGTTCAAGGTAAATCGCGCGCCAGAACTAGCGCACGAAGCGACCGCGATACGCGTTGATGATCTCGATTATCTGACGGCCGATGCCCGGCGATCTGTTGACATACTGCACCACCGGCCAGGCGAGCGCGGAACTCACGCCCTCGACATTGGCGAGGCCGGGCGTCGCGGAGACCGCCGTGCCGTTTTTGAAGACCACCTTGGGCGCGAACGTGCCCTTCAGATGCAGCTCGCCGCGCGACGTTTTAATCTCGCACGTCACGGGCTGCGCGGGGGCTTGGAACGTGGTGTTGGCGTCAGGCGCTAGAGCCGGCGCGAGCTTGTCGCGGGAAACGCGAACCGCGACGAGGCAGCCAGCGTCTGCCAGTAGCCCCCGAGTGATGGCCTGCATGTCGCGGCGCTCGTCGTCGGTCAGGACAGCCTCGTAGGCGCATACGACTTCCGCAGTAGAGGTATCGGACAAGGCGTTGAGGCACCGCCCCAGGCTGCCTTCGGGGACAAGCGCCTCTTTCTGGGTCGGGCGTTGGGTCTGGGCTGATGCCGGGCCGCTTGGCACCGCCGCCAGCGCTACCAACAGCCTCAAGATTTTGCGCGCCTTGCCGCCGGATCGGCCGCCGTGGCGGGTAGAATTGCCGTATTGAAATCCCCAGGTCATTTGATCGCAATTGCACTCCGCTGGAAACCTTGTCATTGTCGGCCAGATGTTTGCGCTTGGACTTGAGTATATGAGGCCAGTGCCTTACCAAAGCGGCTGATTGCGGCCAAAAATTATCTGGAGAAAAAATCGTGGGTATCGATACGTCGGGCGGCCATTCGGCCATGGACTACCAAGCGCATAACGAGACGTACGGGCGCTTCTTGCGATACGCGAAAATTGCTATTGTCGCCCTCGTTCTGCTGCTTGTCGGCATGAAAGTTTTTCTGGTCTAAATGCTCGCGCAATCAAGCGGGTCAGCAGTTCATCGCCAGGGCAGGCTTGAATGGGCCTGCCTCATCTTTCTGGTCTACCCTCGCGCTGCGTCTCGCGCTCACTTCCCCCGAGCGCGTCGCGTCGTCTCACTTTCCCCAAGCGCGTCGCGCGCTCTCATTCAAAGGCTGAGTTTTGAATGGTCACGATAGCTGTTACCAGTGAAGCGCCGGACGAGCCGCGGGTCGCGGTGTCGCCCGAGACGGTCAAGAAGCTGATCGCGCTCGGCGCCGACATTCGTGTCGAACGAGGTGCTGGCAACCGGTCGCGTTTTTCAGACGAAGCCCTCGCGGCGGCGGGCGCGCAGATCGTCGACCACGCCAGCGCTCTCAACGGCGCCGATATCCTGCTCAAAGTTCGCCGCCCATCAGCCGATGAGGTCAATGCTTTGAAACCCGGCGCCATCGTCGCCGCCATGATCGACCCGTATGGCGACCGCCCGGGGCTTGAGGCGCTAGCCGCAACCGGCATCTCGCTGTTCTCGATGGAACTGATGCCGCGCACGTCGCGGGCACAATCGATGGACGTGCTGTCGAGCCAGGCCAACCTTGCCGGTTACAAGGCCGTCGTCGATGCTGCCTCGATGTTCGGACAAGCCTTGCCGCTGATGATGACGCCGGCGGGAACGGTGCCGGCCGCTCGGGCCTTCATCATGGGTGTCGGCGTTGCAGGCCTGCAAGCGATTGCCACAGCGCGCCGCATGGGCGCGCAAGTGACCGCGACGGACGTGCGGCCCGCGACCAAAGAACAGGTCCAGTCGCTGGGCGCGAAGTTCGTCGCCGTTGAAGATGAAGAGTTCAAGCAGGCGCAGACGGCGGCGGGTTACGCCAAGCCGATGAGCGCTGAATATCAGGCCAAACAAGCCGAACTCGTCGCAACTCACATCAAGACGCAAGACATCGTTGTGACGACAGCGCTCATCCCCGGACGGCCAGCGCCCCGGCTGATCACCCGCGCCATGGTCGAGAGCATGAAGCCCGGCGCCGTCATCGTCGATCTGGCGGCCGAGCGCGGCGGCAATTGCGAACTTACCGAGCCCGGCAAAACAATCGAGACCGCCAACGGCGTCAAGATCGCCGGGCCGCTTAATCTTGCCGGCACGATCGCGGTCAATGCTTCCAGCCTCTACGCCAAAAACCTTTTGGCGTTCATCGACATCATGTTCGACAAAAAAGAAAAGAAGCTCGCCGTCAATTGGGACGACGATATCACCAAGGGAACGCTCGTCGCCAAAGACGGTAAAATCGTTCATCCTAATTTTGTTCCCAAAGCTTGACCTCGAGAGAGAGTTCACATGCGCCTCGCTAAGTTCATTGCCCTTGCCGCCTTACTCGCAACTCTGCCCGGGGCGGCCTTCGCCAGCGAGGGCTTAGGCGGCGCGGTCGATCCGTTCGTTTATCGCTTGATGGTATTCGCGATGGCGATTTTCGTCGGCTATTACGTGGTCTGGTCGGTGACGCCGGCGCTGCACACGCCATTGATGAGCGTCACCAACGCCATCTCGTCGGTGATCGTGGTTGGCGCGCTGCTCGCTGTCGGCGTCAAGCTGATGGACACCGACTACACGATCGCCAAGATTTTCGGCCTGCTCGCGCTCGCCATGGCGTCGGTCAACATTTTCGGCGGCTTCATGGTCACGCATCGCATGCTGGCGATGTATAAAAAGAAAGACGCGCCTAAAAAGTGAGCGTCGCGAAACTGATGATGATACGCAGTGCCGTTCCTGAATTGACTGGCATGGACTACCCGAGCGGTCCGATGGAGAATGTTATAAAATGACTGCAAACGTCGCCGCGATCCTCTACCTCGTCTCGGGCGTGCTATTCATCCTAGCGCTGCGCGGTCTGTCGAGCCCGGCCTCCTCACGCCAGGGCAACATGTTCGGCATGATCGGCATGGCCATCGCGGTCCTGACGACCTTAGCGCAGCTGGGCGATCACGGGTTTTGGACGTGGGTTATGATCGGGCTGGGCATGGGCGCGGGCGGTTTCGTCGGCGCTAAGACGGCGCGCGAAATCCCGATGACGATGATGCCGGAATTGGTCGCCGCATTTCACTCGCTCGTCGGCCTGGCCGCCGTATTCGTCGCCGCCGGTGCGCTCTATGCGCCATCGGCCTTCAACATCGCCGATGCCAACGGTTACATCCACGGCGCCAGCTTGCTTGAAATGTCGCTCGGCGTTGCCATCGGCGCGATCACGTTCACCGGTTCGGTCATCGCCTTTTTGAAGCTCTCCGGCAAAATGAGCGGCAAGCCGATCATGCTGCCCGCCCGCCACGCCATCAACGGCGGCCTCGCGCTGCTGTTGATTTATCTCATCTACGCCTTCTGTAATTCTGGCGGCTCGGCGTGGTTGTTCTGGGCCATCACGCTTGTCGCGCTGACGTTCGGCGTGCTCATCATTGTGCCGATCGGCGGTGCCGATATGCCGGTGGTCGTATCGATGTTGAATTCGTATTCGGGCTGGGCGGCAGCTGGCATCGGCTTCACGCTCGGCAACATCGCGTTGATCATCACCGGTGCGCTTGTCGGCTCGTCTGGCGCGATTTTGTCGTACATCATGTGCAAAGGCATGAACCGGCAGTTCCTGTCGGTGATCGCCGGCGGCTTTGGCGGCGAAACGGCGGGGCCGGGCGCTGCTGGCGGCGAACAAAAACCGGTGAAACTTGGCTCGGCCGAGGACGCCGCCTACGCCATGGGCAACGCCAGCAAGGTTATCATCGTGCCGGGCTACGGCATGGCAGTGGCGCAAGCGCAGCACGCCCTGCGCGAGATGGCCGACAATCTGAAGAAGGCCGGCGTCGAGGTGAAGTACGCGATCCACCCCGTTGCCGGGCGCATGCCGGGGCACATGAACGTTTTGCTCGCCGAAGCCAACGTGCCCTACGATGAAGTGTTCGAGCTCGAAGACATCAACGGCGAATTCAGCCAGGCTGACGCTGTCTACGTCATCGGCGCCAACGACGTCGTCAATCCGTCCGCCGAAGACGATAAGACATCGCCGATCTACGGTATGCCGGTGTTGCAGGTCTGGAAGGGCGCCACCGTCTTCTTCAACAAGCGCTCGCTGGCGTCTGGTTATGCCGGCATCGATAATCCGGTGTTCTATCGCGACAACACCGTGATGGTGCTGGGCGATGCCAAGAAAGTCACCGAAGCCATCGCTAAAGCGCTGGCGGCGCACTGACGGTTTGCTCGCGCACGACTGAGTTATAGCGGCCACACTCGATCATGTTCGTTATTCTTAACCCTGACGGCGACCATGGCCGCGCTATACTGCGCTCGTCATTCAGGGGAGAGTTCAAGCGTGCTGCCGCAACAAGCCCGGCCAAAATTCTATCAAGAGCTCGAACAGCTCGAGTCTCTTGCCGCGCAGCCGGTTTATGCTCACGAGCAGCTCAGCGCTAAGCTCGACGATATTTACGCCCGCGTCGCGACCGCCAATTTCTCGAGCTACGAAATCGCCGACCTCGCCAAATCCGCGCCGGAATTGATGTACCGGCTATTCGACGTGCGCATGGTGTTGCGCTCTGCCGCCGACACGTGGCGCGAGGCCGGTCTGATGAGTGCGCTAATCGCGGCTAAACTGCGCGATTGCCTACGCATCCTGCGCTACGTCACGGACATGCTCGGCGAAATCTCGACCAATAGTCTCAAGCCCTCGCCCAATGCGCCTGTACGGCGCGCATTTACCGGGGCCGAGCGCAGTACGCTGGTCAATTGGAAATTTTACACCGGCCGCGAGATTGCCTTCCGGTCCGGCGACGTCGTGTTGATGCGCGGACACCTCCATAACAGCGCCGCGATCGCGCGCATCGGCGATGTCGACAGCCAGTTCAGCCACATCGGCATCATCTACATCGACGATAACGGCCAGCATTTCATGGTCGAAAGCTTGATCGAAGACGGCGCCGTTATCAGTCCGCTCGCCCACACGTTCGAGCACGGCATCGTGCGGGCCGTCGTCTATCGCCATCGCGATCCCAGATTGGCCGCGCGCGCCGCCCGCCTCATTCACGATCACGTCGCGCAAGCGCGCCGCCCCATCCTCTATGACTTCTCGATGAACTTGGAGGGCGGCAGGCACCTGTTCTGCTCCAAGCTCGTCTGTTTGGCATATAAAATGGCGAGTGACGGCAAGCTCAAGCTGCCGACGTATCCAACGCACATCGTGATGAAAAATCGCGACTTTCTAAACCGCATCGGCGTCGTCGCGGTCGAGACGTGCGCGCCCGCCGACATCGATGTTGAGCCGAATTTCGATCTCGTCGCCGAATGGCAGGACTATCGCGAGACGTCCAACATCCGCTTGCAAGACTTCACGATGGATAAGCTCTTCCAGTGGATGGAAGCGGACGGCTATGTGTTCGAGGAAACCGCTCTCGTGCGCCTCGTTTCGGTGTTCGGCCGGTTCGCCGCGCACTTGTCGAATGGCGCTAAAGAGTTGATCGCATCGACGATCCCTAAGGTGCCGATCAATATGCCGCGCAAGACGATAGCTGCGGTGGCGATGTTGCACAAAACGGCTGAGCCGATTTTCCATGAGCTGCAGAGCCTTGACCGGGCTTGCGTGGCCAAGAACGGTCGGCCGCTGATCGGCGTTGAGATTTACGAAGCGTTGGAGGCGATCCGGGCGCGCTCAGGCAACCGGATCGGCTATCTCGTGCGGCCGGGGTGACGCGTTGCGTATCTCATTAGAGCGGCTTTGTCTGCGGCGCCGTTGAATCTGGCGCTTTTACTTCCGACTTCGTCGCGTGTAGCGCTTGATAGACGATTGATCGCATCGTCGAGATCGAACACAGAGAAGCATATTCGGTGGCGATGTTGCGCGCGATCATGAGATTGATCGCCTCGCGCGATTGCAGGAAATCGTTCATCCGGCAACCGTCCATGTGAACCTCTTCGGTGTGATTTGCGTCGGCCTTAGTCGGAGCGGAAATCAGTGTTTTGACGTCGCAAGCCGATTTTGTGTATGTCATGCCGTGTGAGACCGTGACTGGATCAATAGCTGCCGCTGCGCTGCTGTCTGTCTCAAACATTTTCACGCCAACCAGACTTCGCGTCAAAGTGCTCAAGCCGTTTTTCTTGCGGAAGTCCGCCATTAAATCGAACACGTGAGTGTGCAGCGGCTCTTGAAATTCTTTGAAGGTGTAGATGTCGCGGTAATTGTTATTGAGCTAATTTGCCGAGTTCAAAATGCCGGTGAATTTGGCGATCATCGTGCCGGACGCGGCCGAGGCCGCAAACAGTGGCGAACCAACGGCCGCAGCAGCCGTTAAAACTTTATCGATCAGGCTGCTGTCTTCTTTAAACCGTTCGAGCGTATCGGAGAAATCGTGACATTTCTCGTTTGTGTAAGAGATGCTGGCGATGAGATATTCGCCCGTTGTGACGGGGGATGCCGATCCCTTGATTGTTGAGCCAATCTCCGTCTCGTCAACGTAACTTGCGATATTCGCCGGAGTTGGCGCTCCGACACCCACGGGATTTGCAATGAACGCCGGCAAACCACATCCAGCGGCCAACAGTCCGCCGATCGCGGCAGCGCAAAGCTGGCGCGGCATCTGAAATTTACGCATTACCGATACCCCCGAAACGAACGAAAACCGTCGCCCCGCAACTCTTTTATCAACAACTCAAGGTTGTAATTATTTTTTCGTGTTGTCTACTGAGAATCTATTCGGCAAATCCGAATGCGTCCACGCCAGCGACGGATTTGTCACGCGCGATACATGTCGCCGGGTGATCCATGGCGTAACGGCGGCCGGTTCGTTTCTAATTCGCGCCGCGCTTGCGTGACAGCGAACCGCATCCTCGCCAATCTAACTGGGCGCCATATGCGTCTGCAGATTAAAATTAGGATCGCGCACCATCATGCGTCTTGCTTACGCTCTTCTCGGCGCCACCGCGGTGTATCTGGCCATTTGCGCGTTGATGTATTTCAATCAGCGTCGCCTGACGTATTTTCCAGATAGCCGCCGCGTGTCGCCGGCCGAGCTTGGCCTCAGTGGTGTGTCAGAGATCACTCTGCCGACGCCAGATGGCGAGACGCTTGTTGCCTGGTACGCAAGAGCCAAACCGGGCGAGCCAACGCTGCTTTATTTTCACGGCAATGCCGGCTCGCTTGCCACGCGCGTCGAGCGGGTGCTCAAATACGTCGAGCGCGGTCGCGGCATCCTGATCTTGACGTACCGGGGCTTTGGCGGCTCAACCGGAACCCCGAGCGAAATTTCCAACATTGCCGATGCGAAGCTGAGTTACGACTATCTGATCAATACGGGGCTGCGGCCGGAAGACATCCTGCTGTATGGCGAATCCCTTGGCACTGGCGTTGCCGTCCAGACAGCTGCCGCGCGGCCAGCCGCCGGTCTCATTTTAGACGCGCCTTACACCTCGCTGTCCGACGTCGCCGCCGAACGCTATCCTTGGGTGCCCGTCCGGTGGTTGATGAGCGACCCCTACCGCTCCGATCTCTATTTAGCCAAGCTCACGCTACCGGTCCTTGTCGTCCACGGCGATCGCGACGACACCGTGCCCGTCGCAATGGGCCGCAAAGTTTATGAACTTGCCGGTGGCCCTAAAGAGCTAGCAATCATCAACGGTGCGGGGCATTCAGACCATTATTTGTTTGGATCGTTCGACATCATCAACGCCTGGATCGACAAGTTGCGCACGGCGGTGAAGCCCGCCAAAGCCTCGGCTCAATAATGCTGCGGAGGGTGGCGTTGATCGCAGACCCGGTCTGATTTTCGTCTGGCCCGACACGTTGGAGCGTGGGGTCAAAGCGCACGGGCTTGAAGTCGCGCTGAGTTTGACATTGAGCTGGCATAGATCTCTCGCACCGTTGGCTGCCGCCGTTGTCGTGCGGGGTCAATTCGGCGCGCTGGCGGTGGTCCTGCAGACCGTGGCAGCGTTTGGCCGCTCGAACGTAAAAACGGCCCGTCGCAGTGTGACGAGCCGTTCAAAATCTGTTGTTGAGAACGAGCTGGGTAGAGCCGCTTCGTTAGCGTCCAAAACCGCCGCCAGAGTTGCCGCCGCCGAAGCCGCCGCCACCACCACCAGAGCTGCCGCCGCCAAATCCACCACCGCTGCCACCACCACCGAAGCCGCCGCTGCTGCCGCCAGCTCCGCCACCGCCGAAGCCGCCGCGACCGCCGCCTGGGCCCTTGGCGCCAGGAGCGCCGGGTCCACCGCGGGCCACAACCGGCTTGCCTGGAAGGAGACCTTCACGCTGCAATTTCTTGCGGGCCAGCTTGCGCGCGCGGCGCACCGCTTCGGCCTTCTCGCGTGCCTTCTTTTCCGAAGGCTTTTCGAAGTAATTGCGCAACTTCATCTCGCGGAAGATGCCTTCGCGCTGCATCTTCTTTTTGAGGGCTTTGAGAGCCTGATCGACGTTGTTGTCGCGAACGAGAACCTGCACGCTTGTATGTTCCTCTTGGGTGCGATTGATCATTTAAGCAACAAAAACACGAGTTCCCTGGCGAGGGGCCAGCAGATCCCGCGTTTAATATGTGGTGTTGCGTATAGCAGAGCGGGTTAAGCTTGTCTATTGCAACAGATATCTGGTTTAGCACTCTTGGCCGTTCCTGCCAGCGAGGCGGCCAGACAGCGGCTACAACTAAAGGTTTCAACGACTTAAGGTGCACGGGCGCGAATGTATTTCGCCCTTTCGAGCAATGACAGGAGAGCCCAATGGACGGCAACGATACCTTCAAAATCGCCCTGACCCGCGCTTATGCAGCACCCGTGGATACCGTGTTCGATGCCTGGCTGACGCCCGCGATAGCGCGGCAATTTCTGTTCGCGACCGAGAACGGCGAAATGATCCGCGCCGATATCGACCCTGAGGTGGGGGGCGAGTTCTGCTTCGTCGACCGCCGCGACGACGAGGACATCGAGCACTTGGGCGAATTTCTGGAAATGGACCGGCCGCGCCGCATCGTGTTCGTGTTCGCCGTCAATCGCGCGCCAGACTTCACCAGGGTTGCTCTCGATTTTGCGCCGCGCGCCGCCCCGGCCGGGGGCGAACCTGGGTGCGAGCTGACGTTGACGCACGAAATGAACCCGAAATACGCCAGCTTCGCCGACCGCACCCGGCAAGGCTGGGAGACCGCTCTCGATCGTTTGGCCGATGTGCTCGCCTAACGAGCGACGCAGTTTACCGGGCGAGGCGACCAGCTTTATTGATTGTCATTTTGCCTCGAGTTCCGCGATTTCGCCGATCAGGATGCGGCGAGCTGCCCCATCTTGGCCAGAGTCGCGGAGCGTCGCGATAGTATGAGCTATGACCCACGTGGCAACATTAGCCAGCTCAGGAGGCGACAATTCGCTTTTTAGCCGGTCCAGAGACAGACTTATCATGTTCAACGGTGCCTCGGCCGCAAGTTGTACAGAAGGTTGCATAATATTTCTCATCACACGTCCTCAATGTCGTCTGCATACGCTTTATGCCTATTTGGCATACTGGTCAACGTCTATAATCGATGTGCAGTAAGGGCGGCCTCAATCGCCTTGATCCGATACATTGTTCACGACGACCCCTTTGATGCTGACGTCATCACGATCAAGGTCGAGTGTCGTTTGATTGGGCCCCGTGCTATTCGTGATCAGCAGCGATGGCGGCACGAACTGGCGGAGCACCGTCGTCGCCTTGACCAGAATGTGCGGATCATAGACCTGGGCGATGACGGCCTGCAGGGGTTTCAGGTTTGCCACCGCAGCAGCTGAAATATCTACAAATACGATATCGCCCGATTTGATGCCAGCCCGGTCGAGCACGTTGCTTTTGATCCGCCAGGGATCGACACTTTGGCGATTGCGCAATTCGATTTCGAATAAATCGTCAGGGCTGCCCCTGTAAGGCTCAGCATCCTCAGCAAAATGCCTGCTCAATGGCCGGTCTCGCTCGACCGCATCGCTCAGGCCAAGGATGTCCTGGACTTCGGCTTGTAAAGCTATCGCAATGCGTTCAGCCACGGACATTGACAGGCCGCGCTGACCATTTTCAATCTTTGAAATCTGGCCTTGTGTAAGTCCAACGCGAGCTCCCAAAGCTTCAGCCGACAATTGTTGCCGCAGTCGGATGGCTTTGATGCGATTCTTTGCCATTGCGTGTATTACCAAGCCATCCGATGTGCCTTGCCTTCGTCCTCGCCAGCGAGACCGTCGTGATATTGCTAACCCGGTCGGGCCTGCAGCAGCCGGTTGACGTGGCCCATCTTGCGGCCGGGGCGCGCGTCTTTCTTGCCGTAGTGGTGGAGAAACGCGCCTGGGTCGTTGGCAATGTCGCGCCAGGCTAAAATGTCATCGCCGATCAGGTTGATCATTTCAACGGCTGGCGCCTTGCGTTGGGTCGCGCCGAGCGGCCAGCCGGCAACGCAGCGGATGTGCTGTTCGAACTGCGATGTTACTGCGCCATCGATCGTCCAGTGGCCGGAGTTGTGCACGCGGGGTGCCATCTCGTTGACATAGAGCGTCTCGTGGCCATCGCGTCCAAGCGCGAAAAATTCGATCGCGAACACGCCGACGTAGTCGAGCGCTTGCGCGAACCGGCGCGCGATATCGATAGCTTGCGCCGTCGCAGTGGTGCTTAGGCGGGCGGGCGCCACAGAGCGGTGCAGGATGTGGTTGCGGTGCTCGTTTTCGGTGACGTCGAAGGCGCGAAATTCGCTATCAAGGCTGCGCGCCGCCACCACCGAGACCTCGCGGTCGAACTTTACAAAGCTCTCCAGGATCGACGGCTGGTTGCCCATCGCGTCCCAGGCCGCATTGGCGTCTTCCAGCTTCAAGATCTTGGCTTGGCCCTTGCCGTCGTAGCCAAAACGCCGGGTTTTTAAAATACCGGGCGGCGAAATTTGGCTAAACCGTACTTTGAGTTCTGCGAGACTATCGACGGATGCGAAGTCTGCGGTCATTGCGCCCAGCTCGCAGGCCAGAGTTTTTTCGTTGATGCGATCCTGCGCGCACGCCAGCGCTTTGGCACCGGGGCGAACGGGGATCAGCTTCGACAACAGCTCGACCGTCGCGACGGGAATGTTTTCAAATTCATACGTTGCGACGTCCACGGAGCCGGCGAATGCGCGCAGCGCCGCCTCGTCATTGTAGGCAGCGATGGTGTGATCGGCGGTGACGTCGAACGCCGGGCTGTCGGCTTCGGGCGCATAGACGTGGCACTTGAGGCCCAGCCGCGCGGCCGCCATCGCCAACATCCGGCCGAGCTGGCCGCCGCCCAAAATTCCAATTGTCGAACCGGGAACGAGTGCCGTCATGTCGTGCAGGTCTCTAGCCTTCCTTGGCAACGGCGGGCACTTCGGCGACGGCCGCTGAGTTGGCGGCGCGCCAGGCATCGAACCGACCAGCAAGCGCTGGATCGCTGAGCGCCAAAATCTGCGCGGCGAGCAGTCCTGCGTTTTTGGCGCCGGCTTCGCCGATCGCCAGCGTCGCAACCGGTACGCCGCCCGGCATCTGTACAATGGAATAGAGGCTGTCGATGCCGCTCAAAGCTTTGCTCTCGATGGGAACGCCAAGCACCGGTAGCGGCGTCATGGCGGCTGTCATGCCCGGCAAGTGGGCCGCCCCGCCGGCACCCGCGATGATGACTTTGTATCCTTTGGCTTTGGCGGTTTTAGCGAACGCGAACAGCCGGTCTGGCGTGCGGTGGGCCGAGACGATCTTGGCTTCGTAGCTGATGCCCAGTTCGTCTAAAATGGCAGCGGCGCACTTCATCGTGGGCCAATCCGATTGACTGCCCATGACGATGGCGACGGCGTAAGTTTTGGCGCTGCTCATTGCGTGAATTGCCTAGCATAAGAAAACAGCGGCATTACAGGAGCCGCCTGCGCCTGACAAGGGGGCGCTGGCTTTGGTAGTGTCTCAGTTTGAAATCTTCGGCCGTTGACATGCGGATCGCCAGACCCAAACTCCGTGCTATGCTTAGCGCAAAGCAATGGAGCCGACATGACAAAGTTGGAGTGGCAGCAGAAGCGCATAAACGACTTGCAGGTGTTATTGGAACTCGTTTCGAGGAACACGGTGCGTCTTCGGGAAGACGTGGGCGGTGGAATGACGGACATCACTGACCGGTCTGTCGAAAGCTGGAACCGGCAAATCGAACAGCTTCGCCTTGAAATTCAGGGAGAAGCAAATGCCTAAAGGCGCCAAGGGAGAAAAGCGTCCGGCTGACGTAATTGGCAACGCCGTAACGGTGATGAGGACCGCGACTGGCGAGGAAGATGAGGCGCTGACTGACGACGGCAAGGATGAGGCTGCGATTAGTCTCGGGCGGCGCGCTTGGAAGGCAATTCGGCGGTGGCCGGCGCGGAATTGGGTTCGGCGACGACCGGTGCGCCGATGAGCCGTTGCACCGTCTCCAAACGGTCGGCCTCGGCGGCGGGTTTATCCCACCTGATTCTGTGCACCCGAGGGAAGCGCATCGCGACGCCGGACTTGTGGCGACTAGAAACGTGGACGGCGTCGAAGGCAACTTCCAAAACCAGGCCAGGCTCGACCGAGCGGACGGGGCCAAAGCGCTCGAGCGTGTGGTCGCGGATCCATTTGTCGAGGCGTTTGAGTTCGAGATCGGTGAAGCCTGAATAGGCCTTGCCGACCGGCACCAGTTCTTGGTCGCCGCCTGTGCCGCTACCAGCGTCGCGCCAGACGCCGAAAGTATAGTCGGAATAAAACGACGACCGTTTGCCTGAGCCGCGCTGGGCATACATCAAGACGCAGTCGAGCGTGAGCGGCGCGCGCTTCCATTTCCACCAGTGACCTTTGGGGCGACCAGCCAGATAGGGGCTGTTACGGCGCTTGAGCATCAAACCCTCGATGCCTTGCGCGCGCGTGCGTCCCCAGATGGCGTTGAGATCGTCGAAGCTTTCAAACGCGACGAGCTCGCTGACGTCGCTGAGCTTCGGCCCGGCGCTCCGAGCCCAAGCTTCCAATCGTGCCCGCCGTTCGATGAAGGGGAGCGTGCGCAGGTCCTGCCCGTTTTCAAACAGTGCGTCGTAGAGGCGAACATGGGCTGGATAATCGCGCAGCATTTTGCCCGTGACGGCTTTGCGATTGAGGCGCTGCTGCAAATCGTTGAAGGGCGCGATTTCCCCATCGCGCATGACGAGCAGTTCGCCATCGGCCACGATGTCGGAGAAGGAAAACGCCGAGACGATTTCTGGAAACGTACGCGACACGTCATCGCCGGCGCGCGAATAAATACGCACATCGCCGGGCTTGGCGGCGATCTGGATGCGGATGCCGTCCCACTTCCATTCGGCCACGAAATCTTCCGGTTTCAACGATGGCCAGTCCGCGTCCTCGATCGGGTGGGCGAGCATGGCAGGACGGAACACGGGCCGCGATTGCGTGTCCGGCCTGTCGCCTCGGCCTTCGAGCCAAGCAAACAAATCCTCGTAGGGAAATTCAAGGCCGTGCCACAGCTCCTCGATGTCTGAGACGTCGTGGCTGAAAGCTTCCGCGACGGCGACTTTGGCCAGTCTTGCCGAGACGCCGACGCGCGGCGCGCCGCCGAGCAATTTCAACAGCGCCCAGCGGCCTTTAACATCGAGATCCGAGAGCCAGTGCGACAGCGGCGGGGCAAAATTTCGCGTGGGCGCCGGTCTTCCCGCCATTTCGCGCGCTTGCGCGACGACATCAGATAGCCTCGGCGGGGCGCGGTTTGCATCGGCGTTGTCCGGCCATAGCAGCGATACGGTTTCGGCGGTGTCGCCGACGTAATCGCGCGACAACTTGAATAAAACCGGGTCGATCTTATCGGCCATCAGTTCGGCCAGAACGCGCCGCAATGGCAAGCGCAGCGGTAACCCGTCGGTCAGTGCGGCCAGCGCATAGCCGCGATCGGGATCGGGCGTGGTGCGGAAATAATCAGCTAACAGCGCCGTTTTCCGGTTGCGGCTTTGGGTCGTGACGAGTGTATCCAGCAATGTCGCAAAGCGCTCCATCAGTCGGCCTCGTCTTCAAAGCCAACGAGCGCCAGCGCTTTTGCCCGCCGCCCCATTGTCTCTAGCTGGTAGACGAGCGCGTCTTCGCGGCCATGCGTCACCCAGATATCGCGCGCGCCGGTTTCTTCGATGGTCGCCAACAGCTCGGGCCAATCGGCGTGATCCGAAACGATGAGCGGCAGCTCGACGCCACGCTGCCGGGCACGGCCTTTAACGCGCATCCAGCCGGAGGCAAAGCACGTGACCGGGTCTGCAAAGCGGCGCGACCAGCGGTCAGCCAAAGCCGAAGGCGGACACATCACGAGGACGCCCTTGAAGTCGGCGCGTTTTTCCTCAGCCACCGCGCGCAGGTCGCCAAGGTCAACGCCTAGGTTCTGGTACAGGGCGCACAATTGAATGAGCGCGCCGTGCAGGTAAATTGGCGCGTCGAAGCCCTCAGCCCGCAACAGAGCGATCATGCGCTGGCATTTTCCCAAGCCGTAGACGCCGAGCAGATGCGTGCGCTCGGGTTGCTCCGTTATCGAGCGGATCAAATGGCGGGCTTCTGCCCCAGCGGGCTCGTGGCGAAACACCGGCAGTGCGAAGGTTGCTTCCGTCACGAACACGTCGCACGGCACGAGAGTGAAAGGCCGGCACGTCGGATCGGCACTTCGTTTGTAGTCGCCAGAGACGACGACGCGGCAGCCGCCATGTTCGAGCACGATTTGCGCCGAGCCTAAGATGTGGCCGGCGGCTTCAAAACGCACGGCGACGCCATTGATCGACGTTTGCGCGCCAAGCTCGGCTATTTGAAACGTGTCGGCCGATTGCTGACCGTATCTAATCTTCATGATCTCGATGGTTTCAGCCGTTGCCAGAACGTTGGCATGGCCCGAGCGCGCGTGATCGGCATGACCATGCGTGATCAACGCGCGATCGACGGGGCGTGGCGGATCGATGAAAAAATTTCCCGGCTCGCAGTAGAGACCATTGCTTGTCGGGTAGAGCCAGCTTTCGGCTTGTGCGCGCGTCATCATAAAACTTAAACGGCTGAACCCCGATAAGCGATGCCGGTCAATCGCGATAAATTTCTAAGCGATAATATCGGGCAGCAGCTGATCCTCGATCGACGTAATGCGATCCTTGAGCGACAGTTTTTTCTTCTTCAATCGCTTGACCAATAATTGGTCGGCCATCGGGTTGTCTTCAAGAGCGACGATTTCATCGTCGAGCAGCCGGTGCTTGGCGCGCAACCCGACCAGTTCTTCGCGCAGTTCACGCTCGTCGCGCCGCTCCATAAAATGCACGTCTCGCCGCCTGTTCCGCTGGTCGCCGCGTTTGTCAACCATTGCGCGCCGTCTTGCAACAAGCAAAAGGCTAGAACGGGCAGCGTTGAGCAAAACATTGATATGCAACAATCATTTTGCCCAGAGCGGTTGGAACAGGAAAATGTTTTGGCAATCACGATGCAATTTTCTCAGGCGGATATGCTTTACGGACCCCAACTTCTGTGACAGCATCGTGACTGTCTGCAATTTTCAAAGGAGAGGCACTGATGGCGATGGCTGCTCATCTTGCGGAGCTTTCCGAAAAACACCGGATCCTTCAAGAACGGATCCAACATGAGGTTACAAGACCGGGATCCGACGACGCTGAGATCCGAAGACTGAAGCAAGAGAAGCTAAAGCTTAAAGACGAGATCGAGCGGTTGAGCGGTGCCACCCGGCACTAGCCGAATGATCGATCCTAGCGCGATTTAAGCCGCGACTAGCCTGTCAAGCCCTGCCCCGCGGTTCTCATTCGACGCCGCTGAGCGGGGCTTTGTTGTTTTTTTCTGGTGATGGGGCGTGGGTGGCCTAAGTCACATCAGATTTTACTCAAACAATTCATCCCGAATGTTGCGTCGCGCGTGAATGAGGGCGCGGATCACGATCTGATTGGCTTCGGTTGTGTAAAAAATGAGATGGGATTGAAACCGGAAACGCCGGTAACCGGCTTTAATCTCGTCGGCGCTATTGCCGATGCCTGGAAAATCGGCGATGAGACCAAACGTGCGATTGAGCCCCTCAGTATAGGCCTCTGCTTGCGCGGCCCCAAATGTCCGATGCGTGTGGACGTAGATCGCCACAAGGTCGGCTTCAGCGCGTTCGGTGAGCCGCCATTCAGCCATCGCAATTTGAGATCGCTTTGCTGCGAGCCGCAGCGATGATCTCTGCAAACGGACGGTGGCTCAGGCGGTTGCATTCAGCAGAGTCGAACAGCGCGCGCATGCGAGCTAGTTGTTGGTCGCGCGGCAGGGCTTCCCAGGCGCGGATATCGTCATCCGTGGGCGTGGCCCACGATGTCGAAGTTTCCAGAATATCGAGTTTCGTGCTCATAGCTGGAGAATACAACAACATGACATGGCGGATCAAGTCTTGCGCTCTTGGCTGCGCATGGGTCGGGTCACGGTAGGTCGCGAGCGACATTAAATTATCTCCAAACGAATGAGACTCAGGAAGCCCGATCTCGTAATTATTCGATGCTAACCCTTCAAAACGGGTTTCAGGGTCGCGAAAAGCAACCGATCTTGCACAGCCTTGTCGGTCACCGCCAAGTGGGCTGAAAACCAGTCCTGCACCATCTGGCACACTTGCTCGGGCTCCTGTTTAGCGAGCAATTTGGGATCGGAAAATACTTGTAAATCGTGATCTTTCCAACCCAACTTACTCAATTCTTTGATAACAATTTCAAAGTCTGACTTGATGGGATCAGTGCGAGCGACACGGTTATTGGAGCCGTCCCGGATGGCTTCAACAATCGAGATCATTTCTGCATTCAGCGTCGTAGCAGATTCGGGCGTTTCCATAATTTCAACAGCTACAGGGCTTTCCTCTCCCTTCGAAATATATCCGTAACACGCGCTACTGCTCATAGCGCGCATAGCTTTTAGATGGGCCAAAAATGCCAGTGCTATCTGGCGAAGTTTCTCAGGGCTGGCGGCAAGTGCTTTATCGGCATTTTGGCGACGCAGCGCCACCAAACCTTTGACAAGGCTCCTTGCGACTACATTCTTCGAATACTCGTTCGGTGAAAGCTTCTCTGCAGCGGATATTTGTTCCGAATACCAATCAGGAAAATCGCGTTTCAAAATCTGCCAGAGTGTTACTTTTTGAAGTCTGCTTTCGACTATCGATGTGCTTGATGAACTATTCGCACTTTGTTCCTGTTCTTTCGCCAGTTGTCGCTGCTCTGCTTCGGCTCTATCGGCGGCATCTGCCACGACCTTTTCTGCCGCCGATTTTTCATCCGAGCGGCGCTTCGCCTCCGCGTCGGCGGTCCGCTTCTTGTCTTCCTCGGCCCTCCGCTTGTCCGCTTCCACTTTTCGCTTCTCCTCTTCGGCCGCAGAGTCAGCGGCCGTAGAGCCAGGAGGCGTAACGGCAGGAGGCGTAACGGGCGGTGCCTGAGTGGCTGGGAAAGCGACTTGCGTTGCGGCGGGGTTGGATTTGAAAAAATTGGACACCTGCGGCCAGAAGAAAACCACAGCGCCAAGCGCAACGGTGCCGACAATCCCGCCGGCAATCTTGCCCCACGGCGCGGGTGCGCGGGCGCCGCGCCTGACGAGACCAATCTCCCGAACTAAATCCGCCACGTCGCGGCCGAAGCGCTCTTGCGAAACATCGTGCTTCTGATGCAGCACCAATTCTCGAATATCCTCTGGCAACTGGTCGGCGCGCGGCAAGGGGCTAAGCGCACCCTCGCGACCAACGCGCACCGGGATTACCGGAATATCGCGCTTCAAGGCGGCGGCTATTTCCTCGCGCACATAATCGCGGTCGCTGCCATCCGCGCGCGAGTTCAGCAGCTCCATCCAGCGCGGGCCGATGACGGCGATGAGCGCGCTACATTGATCAAGCGCCTTGGCGAGTTCCCTATCAAATCGCTGACCGGCCAGCAGATTGTCGACGTCCATGAACACAGCCGACTTGCCGAACTTGGCGGCCAAGCCGTCGCGGATGCCGCGAGCGTCGCCCGGCACATCGTCACGGCGATAGTTGATGAAAATCTTGCCTGTCATCGTCTCGCGCCCGCCATCGATGCCGGAGCAAGACTAGCTTAGGGTGCAGACCGTGGCGAGCGGGGAAACGTGTTCGAAGCGTGATTTCAGAAGCTTGTCGTGCCGCAGTATCCGCAGATATTCCATCTGCGGCGGCGGCATGAAGGGACTTAAACCTAGCCCCCACCCACAATCAAGCGTTCTTGGCCATCTCGCGCAGCTTGAATTTCTGAATTTTGCCGGTCGAGGTTTTTGGAACCTCGGCGAACACGATGTGGCGGGGAACTTTAAAGCGCGCAAGCCCCGCGCGGCACCATTCCAGAATTTCATCGGACGTAGCGCTATGGCCAGGGCGCAGTTCGACGAACGCGCACGGCGTCTCGCCCCATTTGTCATCTGGCTTGGCGACCACCGCGCAGAACGCGACTGCTGGATGCTTATAAAGAACGTCTTCAACTTCAATTGAAGAAATGTTTTCTCCGCCCGAAATGATGATGTCCTTGGAGCGGTCTTTCAATTGGATGTAGCGGTCTGGATGCATCACGCCGAGGTCGCCGGAGTGGAACCAGCCGCCCGCGAATGCTTCGGCCGTCGCCGTGGCGTTGCGCAGATAACCCTTCATCACGATATTGCCGCGGAACATCACCTCGCCCATGGTTTCCCCATCGGCTGGAACCTCGATCATCGTTTCCGGGTCCCGCACGGTGAGGCCCTCAAGGGCTGGATAGCGCACGCCCTGGCGCGCCCGCTTCGTCGTGATCTGCTCCTTGGTCAACTTATCCCACGCGCCGTCCCACTCGTTGATCGTGGCGGGGCCATAGGTTTCGGTCAGACCATAGAGATGCGTCAGCTTGAAGCCCGCGTCGATCATCGCCGACAGAACGGCCTCGGGCGGCGGCGCCGCCGCGTGATTGAACGACACGACGTGTGGGATCGCGCGGCGCTCGTCAGCCTGTGCATTGAGCAGTGTCGACATCACGATGGGGGCGCCCGAGAGATGCGTCACGCCGTGATCGGCGATCGCGTCGAATATTGCCTTGGCGCGCACCCAGCGGAGGCAAACGTGCGTGCCGGCCATCAACGTAACGGACCATGGGAAGCACCAGCCGTTGCAGTGGAACATCGGCAGCGTCCACAGATAAACCGGGTGCTGCATCATGCCGGTCGCAATCGAATTGGCGTAACACATCAGCGCCGCGCCGCGATGATGATAGACGACGCCTTTGGGATTGCCGGTGGTGCCGGAGGTATAATTCAGCGAGATCGCGTCCCACTCGTCGGTTGGCATCCGCCATTTGAAATTCGGATCGCCCTTGGCGATCATGGCGTCGTAGTCGTCGTAGGAGAGTGCGTCTTGGTCTTGGGGGAATTCACGGTCGTTGTAATCGATGATCAGCGGCTTCACCTTGGCCAGATCCAAGGCCGCGCGGATGGTTGGGGCGAATTCGCGATCTACAATCAGCATTTTGGTGTTGGCGTGGTCGAGTTGGAAAGCGATGACGGCCGGATCGAGCCGTGTGTTGATCGAATGTAGAACGGCGCCCGTCATCGGCACGCCGTAGTGCGCGTCGAGCATCGCTGGTGTGTTGGCCAGCATCACCGACACGGTATCGCCAGGGCCGATGTAGCGTTGCGCCAAAGCGCAGCCGAGCTGGCGCGCGCGGGCGTAGAGCTCGGCATACGTGATGCGCGTTTGGCCGTGAACGACCGCCACGTGCCGGGGATATACGGCGGCCGACCGGTCCAGAAACGTCAGCGGCGACAGCTGCTGATAATTAGCGGCGTTTTTTTCGAGATTGTGCTCGTAGGGATTGACGATCATGGGGGCGCCGTTGGGTTGTGACAATGATGATGAAACGCCAAGCGAAGCTAGCGAAAGGCTGACAGGTCAGCAACAGTCCGTTGGTCATCCTTTTTCGCCTCTCCCCGTCGTGCCGAAGGCGCGCCTTCGGTACGAAGGGGAGCGGGGGTAGTCGATGGGTGGGCTTGCTCACTTCGCCTCTCCCCTTGGGGAGAGGTCGGCGCGTCGATGCGGAGCATCGCTCCGCGATGTCGCGCCGGGTGAGGGGGCGGGCTTGCGACCAAGCGCCAGATATATCATTTCAAGAACGATTTCGACGAGAGCACACCCCCTCACCCCAACCCTCTCCCTAAAGGGAGAGGGGGAGCGCTTTTCTTTTCGCTGCAAGAAAAGGATGCCGAAAGGGCGGAAAGCTATCACTCGTCTGCGACTTCGTCGGTTTTAGCCGACATTTCCCTGAGCTTAGCCAGAACGCGGGCCTGTTCTTCCTCTGGTGTCTCCTCGCGCTTTTCGGCCGCCGGCTTGGGCGTCATGATCGAGGCCGTGGGGCCAGCTGGTACAGCGCGTGTGTCCTGCGTCGTCTCTTCGGTGGCGAGCAGCGTGCCGGCCTTGTCGAGACCTCTATCCTTGCGGTCCTTGTCGATCCGACGTGATGCCTTGCTAACCTCGGCGTCGAGATCGGTCTGTGTACACAGGCCGAGCGTCACGGGATCTTGCGGCGTCAACTGCGCCGAATTCCAGTGCGTGCGGTCGCGAATCTGGGCAATCGTCGGCTTGGTCGTACCCACGAGCCGCATCAGCTGGCTGTCTTTCAGCTCAGCGTGATTGCGCAACAACCAGAGCACGGCATTCGGCCGGTCGTGGCGGCGCGACACCGGCGTGTAACGAGGACCACGGCGCGCCTGTTGCACCTGTTGTGGAATTTCAACTTTGCTTTCGGCGAGCCGCAGCTTGTGGTCGTGCTTCTTTTCACCGATGCCGATTTCATCGCGGGTCAGCTGACCGCTCGTCACGGGATCGAGACCCTTGATGCCTTGCGCCACGTCGCCGTCAGCGATGCCTTTGACTTCGAGGGGGTGCAGTCCGCAAAACTCGGCGATCTGATCGAAGGTCAAGCCGGTGTTTTCCGTCAGCCAGACGGCGGTGGCTTTGGGCATCAAAGGTTTGCGGTCGCTCATGGTGTTCTTCTCCGGTCTTTCGCGGACCCTGGCGGGAGCACGAAAGCCACAACTTTAAGGAAAGAGAGGGAATAGCGCCTTATAGTCCAGCTTGATGTCGGCGCGCAACCACCAAACGGGGGTTAAGCCTCAAGCGTTTCGCGAAGAGGCCGCAGCAACTTGAAACCCCTCGTCGTTGCGGCCTTGTGAAAGCGCGGCTAGTGTCCGCCCGCCGAAGGCAGGCCGGGGTCAGCTTGGCACGCGGGAACGGGTTTAGAGAAGGACGATTGCGATGTTAGCGAGCGCTGGCAAACCGAAGTATTTCGAGGACTTGGCTATCGGCCAGGAAGCTTCGATGTCGCGCGCGGTCACCGAGGCCGACATCTTGTCTTACGCGGCCCTGTCGGGCGATTATAACCCGGTACACATCGATGCCGATTATGCGGCTGGAACAATGTTCAAAGAGCGTATCGCGCACGGCATCTTGTCGGCGGGCTATATCTCGGCTTTGTTTGGCATGAAATTGCCGGGACCGGGCGCAATTTACATTTCACAGACCTTGCAATTCAAGGGACCGGTCAAGATCAACGATCACGTCGAGACGACGGTTACGCTCATCGAGCTGATGCCCGACAAGCGGCGCGCCAGGTTCGAGTGCGTCTGCCGGGTTGGCGGCAAACCCGTGTTGACCGGCGAGGCCGTGCTGATGGTTCCCGCCCGTCCGGCCTGAAGGCATTGACGTCATGCAAGTCGTTCACGGCCACAGTCACGTTCCCATCACCGCGCGCTCAGCCGTCGTGGCCATCGGCAATTTCGATGGCGTGCATCGCGGCCACCGCGCGCTGATCAACGCCGCCGTCGATAAGGCGCGCGAACTGGGCAAGCCATCCGGCGTTATGATGTTTGAGCCGCATCCGCGCGAATTCTTCCAGCCCAATGAAGTTTTGTTCCGCCTGACGCCGCTCAACGCTAAGCTCGCGATCATCGAGCGCCTAGGCATCAAGGTCGCGTTTGTCGAGGCGTTCGATCAGAATTTCTCGCAATTGAGCGCCACTGAATTCGTCGAGCGCGTGCTGGTGGCGGGCCTTGGCGTCTCGCATGTGATCGTTGGCTACGATTTTTACTTCGGCCACAAGCGGCAAGGCAATCCGCAGATGCTGGAACAGGCTGGCCGCGACTTAGGCTTTGGCGTCACCGTGATGCCCCCGGTCGCCGAAGGTGGCGAAGTGTTTTCATCATCGTCCGTGCGGCTGCATTTGGCGCAGGGGGATGTGCGCGGCGCGGCGCGGGTACTGGGCCAAAACTGGCATGTGCATGGCAAAATTGTCGGTGGCGCCCATCGCGGTACGGGCCTCGGGTTCCCCACGGCCAACATTCCGATGCCCAAGGGCACGGCCATCGGCCACGGAATTTATGCGGTGCGCGCGCATGTCGACGGCGTGACGCACAACGCGGCGGCTTATCTTGGCACCAGGCCGACGTTCGATGATGGTCTCCCGGTGCTCGAAGTTTACCTCATCGACTTTAAGGGCGATCTCTACGGGCACGACATGGATGTCGAGTTCGTCGATTTTATCAGGCCTGACCGTAAGTTTGGTTCAGCCCAAGAGCTCGTGCACCAGATGGACGAAGACATTACCCGCATCCGCGCCGTGCTCGCGGGGAGCTGACTGACGCCCCCTTCTCTGTCGTCCTGCGGACCACCTTCTCCCCGACGGAAAAAAGATACTCAAGCGGCGCTTTTGGTTGCGGCGCGCTCCTTGGCGAGCGCTGCGGCGGCGACGTAATCGGCTTTGCCAGATCCCAACAGCGGGATCTTGTCGACGACGAGAATTTCCGTCGGCACCATCAGTTCCGTCGCGCCCTTGCGGCGGGCAAATTGCGAAAACGCCTCGCGCGTGCAGGTAGCATCCGTCGTCAACAGCACGAGCCGCTCGCCTTTGCGCGCGTCCGGCATCGACACGACGACGGTGATCAACTGCGGCCAAAGCTCAGCCGACAGCGCTTCGACAGCGGACAGCGAAACCATCTCGCCGGCAATCTTGGCGAACCGTTTGGCGCGCCCCTTGATGGCAATGAAGCCTTGCGCATCGATCGTCACGATGTCGCCCGTGTCGTGCCAGCCTTCGGGGGGCACTTCGATCACACCGGGATTTTCGACGCGGTAGTAACCGAGCATGACGTTGGGTCCGCGCACGTACAGTCGGCCGCCCTCGGTGATGCCGGGCACCTGTTCAAGGCGCGCCTCCATCAGTGGCGACAAGCGTCCGACGGTGCCGGCTTTGTTCGACAGCGGCGTGTTGATCGCGAGCACGGGCGCCGTTTCAGTGACGCCATAGCCTTCCAGAATGCGCACGCCGAAGCGGTCCATATACATCTGACGGGTGCGGTCTTTAACGGCTTCAGCGCCAGCGAGCACTAAACGCAAACGGGCAAAATCGTAAGGATGGGCGACGCGCGCATAGCCCGATAAAAATGTGTCCGTGCCAAATAAGATCGTGGCATTCGAACCGTAGACCAACTCCGGAATGATCCGGTAGTGCAGCGGCGTTGGATAGAGGAACACGGGGATGCCCCCGGTCAGCGGCATCAACAGTCCGGCCGTTAGCCCAAACGAGTGGAAGACCGGCAGCGCGTTGAACACTTTGTCAGATCCGTTGCACGCCACGCGCGTCAGGCTTTGTGCGCAGTTGGCAAGCAGATTGCGATGCGACAGCACCACGCCCTTGGGCGTGCCCTCCGAGCCCGACGTGAAAAGCACGGCGGCGGGCGCGTTGGGATCGATTTTCACCATCGGCGTACCCGCGCGTACCAGCTCGCGCATTTTGTCGGCGAACGTAATGGTCGCGCGAACGTCTTCGAGATAGACGACGCGGGCGACTTTGCTCAACGCTTCGATCAAGACTTCGAAGTGGCCCTTTTCAATAAACGTGCGGGACGTCAGCACCACGTCAACTTTGGCGGCCTTGCATGCAGACACGACGTTCTGCGACCCGGCGGTGTAGTTCAGCATCGCGGCGACGCGGCCGATGTTTTGCAGAGCGAAAAAGGTAACGGCAACGCCAGCCGTATTTGGTAACAGAACGCCGACGCACGCGCCTTGCGGAGCCAGCGGCGCAATTTTGCGGCCCAGCACTTGCGCACCGATGATCAGTTTTTTGTAGCTGAGCTTGCCGCCGAGCGGATCTTCGATTGCGGGGCGGCCCGTGTCGCGCGTCTTCCAAGCCAGCACGAGGGCTTCAAACAAGGTCTGGTCGAGGGGAGCCGTCAGTACGGCGCTGTCGGTCATCACATCTTGCAGAGCCAGACCCGCCGCTTGGCGACGCGCCTTACCGCGCAAAGCCGGATCGAGCTCGAGCTTGGCGGGGGGCAAAATCGTGACGGTTGTTTTTGGAAACCAGACTTTTTTGGTTTGCGCCGAACTCAAGTAGCCGAATTTTGAGCGCTCCAATCCGTCGATACGCACGGGGATAATTTCGGCCCCGGCTTTATCGGCGATCATCGCGGTGCCGTCGTAGACCTTCATCAAGCCGCCCGTCACCGTCAGGCGGCCTTCGGGGAAGATGACCAGCGACGTGCCGTCTTTGACGGTTTGGATGAGATGGCGGGTGCCAAGCGGCTTCGTCGGATCGACGGGAAAAGCCTTGGCGAGTTTCAAGAACGGCTTCACCCACCAGGTATTGGCCATGCCGGTATCGACCGCGTATGCGGCATGCGAGGGCATGATGGAATGCATCAACGCGGCATCGAGCAAGCTGACGTGATTGGGCGCGATGATCGCTTTGGTGCCTTCTTTAGGCAGGTTCTCGAGCCCTTTGACTTCTAGCCCTAAAAAAGCTTTGAACAAAAACGCGGCGACGTCTTTCACCCCGTCTGCGCCCCAGGCGCGCAACACCAGCACGACGGCGATCAGATTGGCCAGGCCAAGTCCGGCGTAAATCAGCGGCAGCGAGATTTTTTGATATTGCAGCACCGCGATCAGCAGCCCGGCGGCGGTCATGAAGGCGGCGTTTAAAACGTTGCACCCGGCAATGACGCGGGCGCGGCGGTCGACGGGCGCCCAGGCTTGCACGGCTGCAAACGACGGCACGATGAACAAGCCGCCGGCAAACGCGATACCGGCGAGATCGATCAACAGGTGGATGCCGGAAAACGTGCTCAGGAAGTCGGCGATGCCAATCGGCTGAGGTGCAGGCGTGATGGAGGATGCGAGCCACGCGAGATCGAGCAAGAACAATCCCATCAGCAAAGCGCCGATCGGCACGAGCGCCATGTTCGGGCGGGTACGGCTGGCACGCGCGGCGGCAATCGAGCCGGCGGCTACGGCAACTGCGAACGCAAACAAGGCCAGCGTATAAACTTCAGGCGTGCCGTTGATGGATTTTGGGATCAGGTTTTGCAACAGTGCCAGCACGCTTGCGCCAACCAGCCAGAACCACGAAATAATGAGAACGCCTTGCCAGATCCGCCGGTCGGCTTTGATATCGGCGATCAGCGTTTTGGTCGATGAAATGACGTTCCAGTCAATCTTCAAATCGGGAGCAGCCGAGCCTGTGGGCGGGATCATGCGCGAGGCCAGCCAGCTTAAAACGGCGAGCCCGGCAATCGAGACCGCGACGAGTTTCAGATGATCGTCGCTTGAACTGGCGAAGTTGCCGCCAATGGTGCCAAGCAGGATGGCGAGGAACGTTGCGCCTTCGACGAGCGCGTTGCCGGCCGGCAATTCACGCGTTGCCAGATGCACCGGCAAGAGGCCGTATTTCACCGGGCCGAAGAAGGCAGCGAGCGTGCCGAACGCCAACAGCGCCATGAAGATGACCGGCACCGAGGGGATGACGAAGCCGATTGAGGCTACAATAGCGATCGGGATTTCCATCAGCTTCAGGCGGCGCGCGATGAACGCTTTGTCGTACTTGTCGGCGAGTTGTCCGGCCAGCGCCGAGAAAATGAAAAACGGCGCAATCAGAATGGCGCCGGCCAGCGTGCCTAACACGGGGCCATTGTCCCAGGCGAGTTTATAGACAACCAGCATCGCCAGCGCGTTCTTCAACAAGTTGTCGTTGAGCGCGGATAGGAACTGGCACCAGAACAAGGCGGCAAACCGCCGGGCCGACATCAAGGAAGTGAACATAACGGGCTATAACCCTGCGTTACGGTTGCTCGTCGAGAATGGCACCCGAAAGGATTGGATGAACTGCGGCGGTTTCTGGACTATCCCGGTGAATTGACGCTAAAGGCGTAAAAAAACGTTCAAGACGCTGGAACTAGACCGTTAACTCCCTATATCGAAGACCCGCGCGAGCGGGCTATGTGCATGAGCAACAGAGATTGCGCTGATAAATGCTGAGCGACGTTGCCACCAAAGACTTAGTCGTGAATGGCAAACCTGTTTCGAGCCAAGCGGCCGTCTTGAGCGAACTCTTGCACGAGCAGGAGCTCGGCAACGTTCGTGTCGCCACAGCTATCAACGGGCAATTCGTATCCGAAGCCGCGCGCTCTCATGCGGCGCTGCAATCAGGCGACCGGATTGAGATCGTGTCGGCGCGCCAAGGCGGCTAGACTGATTTGAAGCGAGCTGCAACGGGACACCAGCTTCAACGGAACACCAATCTTATTGGAACACTAGGGCCGCAGTTAAGATGAATATTCGAGACCACGCGATCCACGCCCGCGATCAATTGGTGCTCTACGGAGTGCCGCTGACATCGCGCGTGCTGCTCGGCACGGCGGCTTATCCCTCGCCTGACGTGATGGCGGCGGCGGTCGCGGCTTCGCAAGCTGAAATCGTCACGGTGTCGTTGCGGCGCGAAGCGGCCGGTGGTCAAGTCGGCGCGCGGTTTCTCGAATTGATTTCGGGCCTCGGCGCTCACATCCTTCCCAATACTGCGGGTTGCCGTAGCGCGCGCGATGCCATTACCACGGCTCAAATGGCGCGCGAGTTATTCGGTACCGATTGGATCAAGCTCGAAGTAATCGGCAACGACGACACGCTGCAACCCGACGTCTTCGGCCTGGTCGAGGCCGCCGAAGCGCTGACCAAAGATGGCTTCAAGGTCTTTCCCTACACAACGGAAGATTTGTCGGTGGCCGAACGGCTCGTGCGCGCTGGCTGTCAGGTCATTATGCCGTGGGCGTCGCCCATTGGAACCGGGCGCGGCATCGTCAACAAAACTGGCCTTGAAAGCTTGCGGGCTTATTTTCCAGGGCTTCCGCTCATCGTCGATGCGGGGCTGGGTGCGCCCTCGCACGCGGCTTTGGCGATGGAGCTTGGCTACGACGCCGTGCTGCTGAATACCGCCGTCGCCAAGGCTGTCGATCCCGCCGCGATGGCGCTGGCATTCGCTGAAGCGGTGCGCGCTGGCCGTCGCGGCTTCGAAGCCGGGTTGATGGGTGAACGCGACATGGCCGTGCCGTCGACGCCGGTTGCGGGCACGCCGTTCTTCGATCTCGACCCCAAGTCATGACCACAGTCAAGGCCGCCGCCCGCGCCAAGCCATTGCTCGACGTGTTCTATCCGATCGTGCCAGACCTCGGTTGGCTCGAGCGCATCGTGCCGCTTGGCGTGCGCACCGTGCAATTGCGTCTCAAAGATGCGAGCGCACCAGAAGCGCGTCGGCAAATCGCTGCAAGCTTGGCACTAACCCGCGCACACGGCGCACAGCTCATCGTCAACGACTACTGGCAACTTGCCATCGACGAAGGCGCGGACTTTATTCATTTGGGGCAGGAAGATTTAGCGGCAGCCGATCTAAAAGCGATCAAGGCTGCCGGCCTCAAGCTCGGCGTTTCAACGCACGATCAAAGCGAACTTGAAGTCGCGCTGCACGCTGAGCCCGATTACATTGCGCTGGGCCCAGTGTATGAAACTTTACTCAAAAAAATGAAATGGGCGCCGCAGGGGCTCGACCGGGTTACCGCTTGGAAAGCGCGTATCGGCCCTCTGCCGTTGGTTGCCATCGGTGGCATCACGCCCGAGCGTGCTGCGGGCGTGGTGAAGGCGGGGGCTCAAACCATTGCCGTTATTACAGATTTTTTGACCCATCCTGATCCCGAGCGCCGGGTTGCAACGTGGCTCAATTGGGCGCACTCGGCGTCACCGTAAACGCCATTGTGCATTCTCATCGCCCGTGAGACTTTATCATCTCCCAATATAGCTGTCGGGTTTTCATGGCTTACCGGTTGCAATTTCATGAGCCCCTAGGTGAGGGCATACGCCGTATTTTCAGCGAACAGGTTGCGCGTGCGTCTGAGGACTTGAGTAGGGATGCTCAAGTGCCGCCATCGGCAATTCACAACAGTCGCAAAGCGATCAAGCGACTGCGCGCACTATTACGTCTGGCGCGGCCTGCGCTCGGCTCGGGCACATTTCGCGCTCACAACCAAAGTTTGAGCCGCATCGCGGCGGTACTCGCCCAAACCCGCGACGACGATGTGATCGCCGAAACGATCGGCAAACTCCAAGCCCATTTCGGTGATGATGGTAGCAAAGTTCTAGCGCCCTTGAGAGCGCGCTTGGCGGTCGTTGCCGGCGCTAATGGGCGGATCACAGTCGAGGCGGCGCACGAGGTCGCTCAGTGGCTCAGGGGCGCGAACGAAGATTTCGCAGCGCTCGATTTTCGAGCCGATCTGACCCACCTCGAAAGCGGTCTGCAGAAAAGCTATCGCAAGGCTGCGAAGGCGTATGACGCCGCGAATAAAAATCCGGCCAACGAAGCCTTTCACGATTTGCGCAAAACGGTGCAGTGGCATTGGCGGCAAATGGCGCTGATCTCGCGGGCGTGGCCCGATTATTTCAAAGTGCGCGTCGATGCTGCCCGCGAGCTATCGCAGATCCTTGGCGACGAGCATGATCTGAGCATGCTGCGCGCGTCTGTCGCCGAGCGAGACGATCTAACTGTCGATCAACAAAGGCCCGTCATCAGGCTGGCTCGCGCGCGCCAGGAAGAGCTTAGGCACGAGGCACTTGACCGCGCCAAATTGTTGCTGTCCGAGCCGCCCAAGCCGTTCGCCAAGCGCATGGCCGGTTATTGGGCGGCGGGCCGCGATTTGCGAGCGACCGATGGCCGCGATGAGCCAAAGTCTGACGGCAAACTCACTGCTGGTCTGACATTTAAAGCTGGCTCGTCGCCTAAATTCACGCCCAATGCCGTCAGCGATCAAAGGTCGAAACGGCGCGCGTGATAGGCTAGAGTCGGGCGACCATTCGAGGCCCGGAGACGTCGTTTATGAATGAATGCAGTCCTGTACCCCGGCTTGACCCGGATCGTTCGGCGTGGCCGGCCGATCACCCGGCCGTATCGTCAGGCAAAATCGGCGTGTTGCTGCTCAATCTTGGCACCCCCGATGGTACGACCTATTGGCCGATGCGGCGCTACTTGCGCGAATTTTTGTCCGACCGCCGGGTTATCGAGGAGCCACGCTGGAAGTGGTGGCCGATCCTCAATCTTATTATTCTGACGGTGCGGCCGACGAAGAAGGGCCGCGACTATGCAACGATCTGGAATAACGAGCGCGACGAGGGGCCGCTCAAGACGATCACGCGCAGCCAGGCCGAGCAGCTCACTCTCCGTCTCAAATCGAATTCCCGCATCGTCGTCGATTGGGCGATGCGCTATGCTAACCCTTCGACGGAATCGCGCATCCGCGCTTTGCAATCGCAGGGCTGCGACCGCATCCTCTTGGTGCCGCTCTATCCACAATATGCAGCGGCGACGACCGCGACGGCGGCCGACGAGGCGTTCCGCTGCCTCATGAAACTGCGCTGGCAACCGGCCGTGCGCGTGGCACCAAGCTATCACGATGACCCCGCCTATATCGACGCCCTGGCGCGGTCGATCAAAGCAAATTTGGCGAAACTCGATTTCGAGCCCGAACGTGTGATCGCCACGTTTCACGGCATGCCGGAGAAGTATTTGCTCCAAGGCGATCCCTATTATTGTCAGTGCCAGAAGACTTCGCGATTGCTGCGCGAGAAATTGAAGCTTGGGCGGGATGTTTGGATGACGACTTTCCAATCGCGTTTTGGCAACGATATCTGGTTGCAGCCCTACACCGATAAAACGGTTGAGGCGTTGGCGAAATCGGGCGTTAAAAAAATTGCCCTCGTGGCACCGGGCTTTTCAGCCGATTGCTTGGAAACGCTTGAAGAGCTCGACGGTGAAAATCGCCATATTTTTGAGGACAACGGCGGCGAAAAATTCGCCTACCTGCCAGCACTCAATGATAGCGTCGAGGGTCTAGATGTCATCGAAGCCGTCGTGCGCCGCGAGCTGCAGGGCTGGATATAACTTCGGGCGCTGCCAGGGGTTTCGCCGCATTTGCATACGTGAGCGCGACAAGCACTGGTAAGCCAAGCCCGCATTCAAGTATTCGTGTCGTTATTTATCGTTTATTTATTTTTCATTTACGAAGTGTTCTCTTTGGCCATTTAAAAGGGCTGCAGTCATCCTATTTGCGATTCGACTGACATAGGGGAGTTTAATCCGATGACCGGATTCTTTAGCGGTTTTGAAATTTTCGGTTTTGCATTGCTGGTATTGGCTGTCTGGACGCTGTGGTCGACGGTGAAAATCGTGCCGCAAGGTTTTACTTATACGGTCGAAAATCTCGGCCGCTACACCAAGACGTTGTCTCCGGGCATGCACGTTTTGTTTCCAGTGCTGGAGCGCGTTGGCCACAAGATCAACGTCAAAGAGCAGGTGATGGATATTCCCAGCCAAGACGTGATCACGCGCGATAACGCGATGGTTCGCGTCGACGGCGTCGCATTCTTCCAGATTTTGAATGCCGCCAAGGCCGCCTACGAGGTCGACCAGCTCGAGCATTCGATCATCAACCTCACTATGACCAACGTGCGTACCGTCATGGGGTCGATGGACCTCGACGAGTTGTTGTCGAACCGCGATCAGATCAACACCAAGCTGTTGCACGTCGTCGATGCCGCAACCGAAGCGTGGGGCGTGAAAGTCACGCGCATCGAGATCAAAGATATTGCCCCGCCGCGCGATTTGATCGACAGCATGGCCCGTCAGATGAAAGCGGAACGCGAAAAACGCGCCCAGATTCTCGAATCTGAAGGCTTGCGCCAAGCCGCAATTCTGAAAGCGGAAGGCGGCAAGCAGGCGGTTGTACTCGAAGCGGAAGGTCGCAAAGAAGCAGCATTCCGCGACGCCGAAGCGCGCGAACGCTCGGCCCAGGCGGAAGCCAAAGCGACCGAACTGGTCAGCAACGCCATCGCCAACGGCAACGTTCAAGCGATCAACTACTTCGTCGCCAACAATTACGTCAAAGCTTTGGAAGCCTTGGCCTCGGCGCCCAATTCAAAGATCATCATGATGCCGCTCGAAGCCTCGTCGGTGATCGGCTCGCTCGCGGGTCTGGCGCAAATCACCGGCGAAGCTTTCGGCGGTAACGCGCCGCCAGCGTCTAAGCCCTTAGTGCCGCGCACGCCGCCGCGCCCCGGAATGGCTTGAGGCCCGAACTCGCCTAAGAACGTAAGCCCTGAAACGTACGGCTTGCGACGAACGCGACCCGCGTAACGTTTGAACGAAGAGGGATGGTCATGCTTGCCGATGCGATTACCCGGTTCGGGCCTTGGCTCTGGTTTGCCCTCGCCGTCGCTCTGATCGTTTTGGAAACCATCGTTCCAGGCATCCACTTCATGTGGTTTGGCGTGGCGGCGGCAGCGACCGGCGCGATCGCGCTGCTGTTCCCGATCGCTTGGGTCTGGCAGGTGATCTTGTTTGCGCTGACGGCGGTCGCCACTGTGTTCGCCGTCCGCCGCTTTGCCGACCCCAAAGCCGTCAAGAGCGATGAGCCCGA
Source organism: Hyphomicrobium sp. (assembly GCA_031367425.1). Classification (GTDB taxonomy): domain Bacteria; phylum Pseudomonadota; class Alphaproteobacteria; order Rhizobiales; family Hyphomicrobiaceae; genus Hyphomicrobium_B. The sequence goes on along the minus strand of JANLPU010000055.1, from coordinate 59,396 downwards.
CCTTAACGTGCGCGGCGCGCAATATATCGGTCGCCGCGTCGTCGTCGAAGAGGCGATCAGCAATGGCCGCGGTAAGGTTCGCATCGGCGATACGACCTGGGGCGCTGAAGGCGAAGATGCCGTCAAAGGCTCGCGGGTCGAAGTCACCGGCGTAAACGGCACCGTCCTCGTCGTCGAGCGCGCCGACAAGGATTGGGTTTGAAAGCCGTTATCGGCAGATTTCGGGTACGCAGGTCGATCAACCCGCACTTCTTGTTCAGGCAAAAGCGAAGCTGAGCTGGACCGGCGCAGTCTTTGAATGGCGGACCGCCTTTTTGCGCGCTGGCGGGGTTTCCGGTTCGTTGCGCGGCATGCCAGCGGTTGACCGCCAACCGGCAGTATCAAAGCCCAGATCGCAAAGGAACTTTTCGATCACGCTACAGGCGTGGTCGTAGTCCGAGGCGGACATGACCGTCCGGCCAGCCTTGCGCATGCGCCGCTTCGCAGCGTCCAAGCCCGCGCTGTTGGCGAGCCGCACGGCCTCGGTGTAAGACTTGACCCGCACGATTCGGCGCCTCCCAATCTTGTCCAATTTGTACGCCTTGAGTTCTACCCGTCAAGCGTTCTCAAAGACAACGACATTATGGCATGCCTAACCGACACGGCCGTAAGGCTGATCGAGCTGTATCGCGTGCTAAAGCCAACGGGCTCGATTTATCTACACTGCGACCCGACCGCGAGCCATTATCTGAAGCTGCTGATGGATGCTGGGATGGGGAAGGTAACGCTTGGACCAACATGTTGTTGCCCTCCACGCTAGTTACTGACAGCGTGTCGCTGTCAATTGAACAGTTGTAGAAGAAATTTTAACCACGCCCTGATCAGGATATGAAAGGCGAGTGGAGTTGGAAGATGTCGAAGTCTAAAGAACGACGTTTCAAGATTGACGTTTTCACACCAGAAACGATCCCGATGGAGCGGCTCGCGCAGTATATGCTCCAGTTTGCCAAGCTGCTGGGCGAACCCGAACGCGTGCACTTTGTCGATGTAGAGTCGGGCAGTGCCGTTCTCCGCGCGCGCGTCGAAGATGTAGCGATACCCAAAGTTGAGCGTCGCATTACGGACGCATCGCGAGGCCAGGGCGATGTGGTGGCGTTGAAGGCGCTACAATCGCTCGATGACATGCTTGCCGAGGACAATGCAGTAGGCCAGCTGTGTGACGACGTCGGCGCCGAGATAATCGCATTTCCCGGTCGCAACCGAGCTAAGCCGCTTGAGTATGGGCCATTCCGAGAAGAGGGCGTGCTTGAGGGCGTTATCATCAAGGTCGGCGGCAAGGGAACCAGCGTGCCGATTTGGCTTCAGGACGGGGCAGCGGTTTACAAAAATTGCACCGCCCGCCGCGCGCTCGCTCGGAAGCTTGCCAAGCATTACGACGCCGGCCTCCTACGCGTCACAGGCAGCGGCAACTGGATTCGCCTCGCCAATGGCGCTTGGCTAATGCGGTCGTTTGAGATCAAGGATTTCGAACTACTCGACGATGCACCTTTGGCCGAAGTCATTAAGCGCCTTCACTGTGTTGAGGGTGCGGATTGGGGAGATGATCCGCTCTCCGACCTCGCTCGACTCCGCACTGGCGAAGGCCTGAACTGATGGTGGTCTTTGACGCAAATTTTCTGATTTATTTCCTTGATCCTAAGATCAAGAGTGGCGTCGGCAGCAATCCGCGCATCGATCACCTTGTTGCAACGATCCAGAGCACGGGTGAGCGCATTGTCGTTCCGACACCGGCGCTCAGCGAACTGCTCGTGAAAGCCGGCGATGCCGGTCCCAAGTACTTGGAGATCATCGCGCGATCGAAGTATTTCCGAGTTGCCGAGTTCGGGGTCCGCGCCGCAGTCGAAGCGGCGGCTCTCGAACGTGAGGCACGGCCAAAACGGGGGACAACTCCAGAGGCAACTTGGGACAAGGTGAAATTCGATCGCCAGATTGTTGCGATCTCAAAGTCCGTCGGCGCAAAGACGATTTACACCAACGACGGCCAGCTCGCGAAGCATGCGAAAGCTGCTGGCCTTGAAGCGCTGAATCTTGACGATCTGCCCGAGCCTCCGGCACTGCCTCAGCTTGAGATGCGGCTTGATCCCATCGAGCCTGAGCAATCGGGTGATGACGAGGACTGAACGCCACCACCACCGCCTTAAAGCACGCCCGTGCGCAGCAGATCGTGGACGTGAATAATGCCGACGGGCTTGCCTTTGGTGACGACGAACAGCGCCGTAATGCGCTTTGAATTCAAAATCTCCAAAGCCGCCGAGGCCAGCATATCCGGCGCAATGGTTTTGGGCTTACGGGTCATGATGTCGGAGACTTTGGCGCTGAGCAGATCGCGGCCCATGTGACGGCGCAAGTCGCCATCGGTCACGACGCCGGCGAGCCGCCCCTTCGCGTCGACGATGCCAAGGCAGCCAAAGCTCTTGGCCGTCATCGTGACGAGCGCTTTCGACATCACTTCATTTTCGTCGGCCAGCGGCAATTGATCGCCGCGATGCATGACGTCGCCGACGTGCTTCAAGGTCGCGCCGAGCGATCCGCCGGGATGAAAAACTTTGAAGTCGTGCGCGGTGAAGCCCTTGGCTTCGAGCAGGGCAACCGCCAGGCTATCGCCTAAGACCAGCTGCATGGTGGTCGACGTCGTCGGTGCCAAGCCGTGCGGGCAAGCCTCGCCGGCGCGCGGCAATTCCAAGACGACATCGGACTGCTTGGCCAGAGCGGAATCGCGCCGCGATGTCAGCGATACCAGCGGCACCGCAAAGCGGCGCGAGAACACGATGATCGGCTTCAGCTCAACCGTCTCGCCAGACCAAGACAGCGCCAGGATCAAATCGTTTGGCGTGATCATGCCAAGATCGCCGTGCGAGGCCTCGCTCGGGTGGACAAAAAATGCCGGCGTTCCCGTCGAGGCGAAGGTCGCTGCGATCTTCTGGCCGACGTGGCCGCTTTTGCCGATGCCTGTGACGATCACGCGGCCCTTGACGGCCGCCAACCGTGCCACCGCGTCATTGAAGGGTTGCGCCATCGGCCCCTTTAAGCTCAGTGCCAACTGAGCAAGGCCATCGCTTTCAATCGACACGGTTCGCAGTGCGGCTGTGACGGCAGATGCGGGTCGGCCAATGCCTTTGGTGCCAGACTTGGTGCCAGACTTGGCGCCGACCTTACGAGACTGAGATTTGCTGGGCTTGAGCAATGCCTTTTGCATCAGGTATCCGCTTGATCCCGGCGTTTTTTCGCGCCCAAGGGTTGGCCGTCCACCGGGGCTGGCCGCGTTCGTTGCAGCTGTGTAGCAAGCCTATCCCTCTCCCGCTACATTCAAATTGGCTGCTTAATCTACCATTAACCCAGAGTTTCTAATGTCAGCATGAGCAGTCCGTTTGCGTCAGCCGAATTATCTCCGCTTTTAGGGGTGCCGACGCAATGGCGCGCGGGCAGTTTGCCTGGTTTTCGCAAAGGTTAGGTGCTGCGGCCCTGTTGGGGTTGCTGGCATGCGTTGGCCAGGCCTGCGCCCAAGAAGCCCCGCCCGTTATCCAAGAGCCAAAGCAATTTTTTCCCGATAGACCCTCAGGTCCAGCGGTCGGTCGGCCAGCATCGACGGACTTCGACGGCGGATCTGCAACGCCTGCAATGTCATCCGGCAATGCTGGCGATGATCCCGCCCAAACGCCGGAAGAAGCAGCCGACGGCCTCGAACCGGTTCCGCGCATCGGCCAGCGCGCCGTCGTCCAGGACGGCGACATCAATGCGGCGGACCCACCAGCGCTGCGCGATGGCATCGCCGACATCGGCGAACCCGCCGCGATCGAAGATGGCACCGATCCGACGACGGTCGATTCGCGCACAGCCGAAGAGATCGCACCGTTCCAAGACACGCCCCCGGCCGCCGATGGCGATCCGCTGTTGTTCCAGATCGAAGATTTGGACCCGGTGATCGACAACCGCCGTCCTAGCCGCCTGTTTCGCAACGAACCGTTCGACCCGGTCGGCATTCGCATCGGCAGCTTCATTTTATTCCCCGAGCTCGAATTGGGCGGCGCGTACTTCTCCAACGTCTTTCGCGCGCCCAATGCGTCGAGTGACATCGCAGCCGACGTCAAGCCTGCTGTGCGTCTCGTCTCCAATTGGTCGAGGCACGCGCTTGAGTTTCGCGCCAACGGCAACTTGAGTTTCTACAACGATTTCGATTCTGAAAATGAGAAGGGGTATCTCGTCGAGAGCCGCGGTCGGCTCGATGTGACGCGCAAGACCAGCATCCAAGCCTTGATCAGCCACGAGCAAACCCAGGAGAGCCGTTCCGCGCTCGATGCAAGCTCGGTTGGAACGCGCGCCAACCAATTGACGGATCGCGCCGAGGCGAGCCTCAATCACCGCTTCAACCGGCTCGGATTGCAGTTTCGCGGCAGCGTCGCAGACTTTGCTTTTGGCGAAACGCAAAACATTGGCGTCGTCACCAACAACGCTTCGCGCGACTACAAAGCCTACGAGGAGGCGGTGCGCGCGACTTGGGAACTCAAGCCAACGCTGCTGCCGTTCGCCGAAGTCGCCATCAATCAACGCGAATATGACGGCCTCGCCTCGAGCGATCTGATTTCCCGCACGTCGCAGGGCCAGCGCTACCGTTTGGGCGTCTCGTTCGGCAATACGAGCCAGATTTTGCGTGGCGAAATCTCGCTCGGCTATGGCGTGCAGTCGCCAAACGACGGCCGCTTGAAAAGTCTCGACGGTCTGCTCGTCGATGCCAACGCCACGTGGCGGGTGACCGATCTGACATCGTTGCTGTTCACAGCGCGCTCCGATGTTTCCGAGACGTCGACGGCAAACGTCGGCGGCGCCTTCTTTCATTCATGGGCGGTCGAAGCGCGCCACTCACTGCGCAGCTATTTAATCGGTAGCGCTGGCTTGTCATACGCGACGCAGGATTCGCTCGACGGAGTGATCAAGGAATCCGAATTACGCGCGACGCTTGGGCTCGAATATTATTTGAACCGCGAAGCCGTTATGTTTGGAAATTACGCCCACACCGCGTTCGACGCCGTCGGCACGGCCAGCGACTACAATGGTGACGAAGTCAAAGTCGGCATGCGCCTACGTCGTTAATTGGGGCCGTTAATTTGGGCCGCTGTTGGTCGTCGCCTTACAGCAACTTTTTTAATTCTGCCCGGAGCTCCGACGACAGTTCCTCGCGCGCCAAGCCGTAAGCAATGTTGGCGGTGAGGAAGCCAATCTTAGAGCCACAATCGTAGATCGCGCCGTCAAAACGCACGGCATGGAACGGTTGGTCACCTGCCTGCATCAGCTTAATCATCGCATCTGTCAGTTGAATCTCGTTGCCGGCACCGCGCTCTTGTATTTCGAGCAGGCCGAAGATCTCGGGCTGGAGAATGTAGCGGCCGGTGATGTGCAAGTTCGAGGGCGACGTGCCGCGCGGCGGCTTTTCAATCATCTGATTGATCGGCGTGACGCGCGCCTTAGCATCGCCGACGCCGACAATGCCATACTGGTGCGTCTGGTCGTCTGGCACAGGGGAAACTGCAATAAGATTGCCGCCAGTCGACTGGTAGGCGTCCATCATTTCGGCAAGGCAGGGCTGCTTGCCGTGATGAAGCATATCTGGCAGCAGCAGCGCGAAGGGCTCGTTACCGACGAGTTCGCGCGCGCACCACACGGCATGACCAAGCCCGTGTGCTGCCTGCTGGCGGGTGAAGCTCGTTTGACCCGCGGCCGGCAAATCGCGCTGCAAGCTCTCCAGTTCTTTGGTTTTGCCGCGCTCGGCAAGCGTTTTTTCAAGTTCGTACTGCGTATCGAAATGGTCTTCGATGACGCCTTTGTTTCGCCCCGTGACGAAGATGAAATGCTCAATGCCAGCCGCGCGCGCCTCATCGACAACGTGCTGGATGACCGGCCGGTCGACCACCGTCAACATTTCCTTAGGGATCGCTTTCGTCGCGGGCAAAAACCGGGTACCCAAACCCGCCACCGGGAAAACGGCTTTGCGGATGCGCTTTTTTGTCTCTGTCATGGAATTCTCCCGGGTCGTCTAAAGCTCGTCTTTATCTTCGTCTGTTAGCGCATGCGAGGAGGAATTTGAACCTCGAAAGCTCAAAGCGCATAATAACGAATGAATGGCGTTGACGGGCATGTCGTCCGGGTGCGTCAAATCGCAAGCCGTCACGCTCAAGACGTCAATCATGGCCGTCACATGGGTGCCGGTAGAACACGAAGGTGGGTCGAAGCAATGAGCATTCTCGTGACCGGCGGCGCAGGTTACATCGGCAGCCACATGGTTCTGGAACTCGTCGATGCCGGGGAAAAGGTTGTCGTCCTCGACAATCTGTCGACCGGCTTTCGCTGGGCGGTGTCTCCAAAAGCGACCCTCGTCGTCGGCGATGTGGCCGATGAGGACTTGGTCGCGATGGTCGTGCGCAAGCACAACGTCGATGCGATCATTCATTTTGCCGGCTTGATCGTGGTGCCGGAATCGGTCGCCGATCCACTTGGCTATTATTTGAACAACACGGCGAAGTCGCGCACTTTGATGGCGACGGCGGTTGCGACCGGCGTCAAGCACTTCATCTTCTCGTCGACCGCTGCCGTTTATGGCAACCCGAAGGAAAACCCGGTTTCGGAATTGGCACTGCCCGAACCGATGTCGCCCTACGGTTCGTCGAAACTGATGACGGAAATCATGCTGGCCGACACCGCGCGCGCGCACGACTTCCGTTATGTGGCGTTGCGCTATTTCAATGTCGCGGGTGCCGATCCGCAAGGGCGTTCAGGCCAATCGACGCCGCGCGCCACGCATCTGATCAAGGTCGCGTGCGAGACCGCATTAGGCAAGCGCCAAAGCATGGATGTGTTCGGCACCGATTATCCAACGCCGGACGGCACCTGCATCCGCGACTATATCCACGTCAAGGATTTGGCCCGCGCGCACGTGTCCGCGCTCAACCACTTGCGCAAGGGCGGCGCGTCAAATATTTACAACTGCGGCTATTCAAAAGGCTTTTCCGTCCACGAAGTCATCGCGGCCGTCAAGAAGGCCTCGGGCGTCGATTTCGATGTCAGGCTGTCGCCGCGCCGCCCTGGTGATCCAGCCGCCATCGTTGCAGCCTCGGCAAAAATCCGCTCTGAACTGGGCTGGAAGCCGGAGCACGACGACCTGGCTCGCATCGTCGCTCAGGCGCTTGCCTGGGAAAAGAACCTCGATCGCCTCAAGGCTGCGTCGTGACGGCCTGCCAAAGCCGCAAAAAAGCCCTCAAATAACGGCTAATCGCGCTATCCAAGACCATCCGAGGGTCTTTTGAGACTGCGAGCGGAGAGAATTTTTGACACGACACCGGCTCAACTCAACGATAGTCGCGGTTTTCGGTATGGCCGTCGCTATAGCGGCCGTCGCCGCTAGTTCGACCGCGCGGGCCGACGACGGCTTCCAGACGTTCCTGGGCGCGCTGTGGCCGGATGCCAAGGCCATCGGCGTGTCGCGCAAAACATTCGACACGGCGCTGGCGGGCGTTGCTCCAGACTACAGCCTGCCTGATCTCGATTTACCGACCCGCCCCCAGGTCGACAATCAGGGCCAAGCGGAATTTACGAAAACCGCCGCCGACTATATTCAAAAATCCTACATGGAAAACTTGAGCGCGCAGGGCGCTAAGTTTTTCAATCAGCACAAAGCGGCGCTCGAACGCATTCAAACCGCGACCGGTGTCGACCCATACATCCTGGTGGCCATCTGGGGACGCGAAACCGCTTACGGCTCCTACAAGCTTCCTCATGACGCGATCAAAGTTTTGGCGACGGAAGCGTTCGCCGGGCGGCGCAAAGAACTTTTTCGTGCCGAACTCGTCGCCGCGCTGAAGATGCTCGAGATGGGCGTGCCGCGTTCCGACATGCGTTCGTCGTGGGCTGGTGCCGTTGGCCTGACGCAGTTCATGCCATCTGAATATTTGAAATACGCGAGCGACGGCGATGGCGACGGCAAAACCGATATCTGGCGCTCGATCCCTGACGCGCTGGCGTCTGCGGCCCAACAGCTTGCGGGCAAGGGCTGGCAGCGCGGTGAGGGCTGGGGCTACGAGGTGCGGCTCGGTCCAAAGTCCGATTGCGCGCTCGAAGGACCGCCCGACGCGCGCCCGATCGCAGATTGGGTGCAGCTCGGCTTTACCCGCGCCAATGGCCGCGCGTTCAGCGCCGGCGAATTGAAACAAACCGCCTACCTGATGATGCCGGCTGGCACCTATGGGCCAGCGTTCCTCGCGCCGGAAAACTTCAAGGTCATCCGGCTCTACAACACGTCCGATCTCTACGCTCTGTTCGTCGGCCATTTGTCGGATCGTATCCGTGGCGGGGGCGATTTCGCAACGCCGTGGGCCAAATTCGAACAGCCTAAGTCGAAAACCGTACATGATCTGCAGGCGCGCCTGAAAGCACTCGCCTACCCGATGGACAAGACCGACGGCAAGATCGGCTCGAATACGAGAAAACAAATCGGGCTTTATGAGCGCTCGAGCGGCCTGAAAGTCGATTGCTGGCCATCGGACGCTGTGTTGGCGCACGCCAACAGCAATGCTCGCAAATAACGCAACGCGGGCTAGTGCTGCGCCTCTAGCGCGATTAAGATAGGCGTCGAGTAAAGTTGATCCGGCCTCAAAGGGCTCTATCTGCATCCGATGCAAAAATTGCGCACGATCTTGGCAGTCACGCTAGCGCTTCTGGCGATGTGTACGCTTGCGCTGCCGCCAGCGTATGCGGCCGAAGAGGATCAGGGCGCGAGCTTTATCACACCGTTTCCCGATGGCGATGTGTATCAAGTCAGCGTCATTGGCGATGGTTTCGCCGACGGGTTGCTGTCGGGCTTGATCGATGCACTCGGCACGGACGCGCGCCTTGCCATTCAGAAAAAAGCGCGCGAGGTGCAGGGTGTCATGATTTCCGACATCGAGGCTAAGATGCACGACCTCGAAGAGGCCATCGCGAAAGAGCCGATGAGCGTTGCCATCGTCATGGTGGGAGAAGACGACAGGGTCGCGCTTAAAGGTTCGAAAGGGAGTAAGATCGCCATCGGCAGTGCTGATTGGCGGACCGAATACACCCGTCGCATCGACCGTCTGATGAAGGCAGTCAAACATAAGAACGCTGCCGTTTATTGGGTGGGTTTGCCAAACTTTTCGCGCACAGAAGCCAACGAGCACGCGCAGATCATGAACGAAGTCATGCGCGAACGCGCCTACCTCAACGGCTTCAAGTTCATCGACGTCTATGCCTCGTTCGCCGACGAGTCTGGCGGCTATTCTGCCTACGGTCCAGACCTCGCAGGTAAAATTCGGGTGCTGCGCGAAGGCGATGGCGTGCATTTTACCGATGCTGGCAACCGCAAGCTGGCCCATTTCGTTGAAAAGGAATTGCGCCGCGATCTGACGCAAGCCAAGAACGATCGCACCGTACCGCTGTTGGGCACGGACACCGAGCAGGCGAAAATTAATCCCGAAAAAGCAGCCGTCGCGGCGGTCGCCCTGTCTGCCGCCGCGCCCTCAGCGGGCGCACCCGGCGGCGCGCGCGCCGATCCCCCGGGCGTCAAGATCATCCGCGCTGAAGGGCCGCCTGGTGCGCCGCCATCGGCCGATCCCTCTGGCGATCAAAAGGCCGACAACGGCAAGATTTCATTCAAGTTGGCGGGCTCGGGCGGGCGGGAAGAAACGCAGACCGTCGAGATTTTGCGGCCAGCTATTCCAGCCTCCGTTGTGGCGCTGATGGCGCGGCGCGAGTCCGCCGGGCAGTTGGGCGACATGATCGTCGATCAGATCGCTGGCGGCTTGACGTTGATGAGTTCGATCACGCCAGCTGGCAACAAAGCGCGCGGCAAGCTTTCGCCGGCGCAAGCGCCATACTTCCGGCTGCTGGTAAAGGGCGAGCGTCTCAATCCCAAGCCCGGCCGCGCCGATGACGTCGCTTGGCCCAAGGGCGATGCCGCCAGCGACGCCGCCAAGCAAGTGGGCGCGCCACAGCCCAAGGGCTGAGCTGGAAGCGATCTATCTTGGCAGCGTCGTCGTTCCCATCAGGAACTTATCGATGGCGTGGGCGGCTTGACGGCCTTCGCGGATCGCCCACACGACAAGCGACTGCCCGCGTCGGATATCGCCAGCGCAGTACAGCTTCGGCGATGTGGCAAGCCGGTAGTCTTTGTCCGTTGCGTCCAGCCCTTTGAAGCGGCCGCGCGCGACGACCGGCAGTCCGAGTTCCTTGACGACGTCGGATTCGACGGGGCCGGAAAAGCCCATCGCGAACAGCACGAGGTCGGCATCGAGCGAACCCTCCGTGCCTTTGACCGGCTGCATGTTCGAATTCACGCGCGTATAGTTGAGCTTGTTGACGTGGCCATTTTCGCCCGAGAAGCCCGTCGTCGAAATCGCGTACTCGACCTTGGCGCCCTCGGCCTGGCTCGACGATACGCGCAATTTCATCGGCCAGTGCGGCCACGACAGCGCTTTGTTTTCCTTGACCGGCGGTTGCGGCATGATCTCGAGCTGCGTGACGCTTTTGGCGCCCTGGCGGAATGAGGTGCCGATGCAGTCAGAACCGGTATCGCCGCCGCCGATGACGATGACGTGTTTATCTTTGGCCGAAATTTCGCGCGTCTTTGCCGGTTGGGCTTCTGTCGCGACGCGCCGGTTCTGCTGGGGAAGAAAGTCCATGGCGTAGTGAATGCCATTGAGGTCGCGGCCTGGTGATTTGGCGAAAAAGTCGAACGGGGCTTCAGAGCCCGTCGCGATCAGAACGGCGTCGTGCTTGCTTTCGAGATATTTCGCCGACAGGTTATTGCCGACGTGTACGCCGCAGTGAAACGTCACGCCTTCGGCTTCCATTTGCTTGACGCGGCGCGCGATGATGTCCTTTTCCATTTTAAAATCTGGAATGCCATAGACCAGCAAACCGCCGGGACGCGCGCTTTTTTCGTAAACGTGGACGTCGTGGCCGGCGCGTCCGAGCTGCTGGGCAGCGGCAAGGCCTGCTGGTCCCGAACCGATGATGGCAATTTTCTTGCCCGTTTTCTTCTCCGGCGGCTGCGGCACGATCCAGCCTTCTTTAAAGGCGCGGTCGGCAATCGCGTATTCGATCGTTTTGATCGTCACCGGCTGGTCGTCGATGTTGAGCGTGCACGAAGCTTCGCAGGGCGCCGGGCAAATGCGGCCGGTGACTTCGGGGAAGTTGTTGGTCGAGTGCAGATTGAGGGCTGCCTGTTTCCAGTTGCCGCGATAAACCAGATCGTTCCAGTCGGGGATCTGGTTGTTGACGGGGCAGCCGGTATGGCAGAACGGGATGCCGCAATCCATGCACCGGCTCGCCTGCTTTTTGACGTCGCCTTCGGGCAGCGGAATGGTGAATTCCTGCCAATGCTTGACGCGCTCTTCGACCGGCTTGTTAACGCGGTCGGCGCGATCGAGTTCAAGAAATCCGGTTGGCTTGCCCATGTGTCACTCGTCTTGTCGCTCTAATGCAGTTGCGAGCTATAGCTTGCGATGGTGCCAAAGTCACCGCCAGTTTGACCAGCAAATGCGCGCGCATTGACCCAATAAACTGTTGCTGTAGGATTCCCTGGGACGTTGGAGGCAGGAATGAAAGTGATTAAATTCGACGACAAGTCTGGTGACCTCGGCTTGCTCATACCCGACGATATCGTTGCTAACCTTGGCTTGAAGGAAGGCGACAACGTGGAGCTGATAGAGGGGCCTAATGGCACCGTAATAGTTCCGTGGCCGGAAAACAAACAGAACGCTGACGGAGAAAGCGGCGCTACATAAACCTTCGCCGACGAAAGCCGGCGACGTCCTGCGGCGTTAGATCGAACAGTGCTCACCGCCTTACGCTCGCGCCGTGCCCTTCTCGCTCGACGCCTGCCCGGCCTTCGCCAGTTCGGTCAGCGCGCGCGCATATTCCGTCGGCATGACCTTTTTAAACTTCGGCAGGTAGCCCGCGAAGTCTTTCAAAATCATCTGCGCGGTTTTCGAGTTGGTGTAGTGCGCATGGCGCGAGATCAAAGCGTGCAGGCGCTCGGCATCTTGTTCGCGCATATCGGCCATCACGTCTGAGAGCTTGCGCGACACCGCTTCGCCGTTGGCTTTGGCAAGTTTGGCCAAGACGGCAGCGTCCGCCTTGATGTCCTCAAGCTTGACCATTTCCTTGTTGAGGTTCTGTTCGAAATCTCCCTTGGGGTCGAAAACGTAAGCGATGCCGCCCGACATGCCGGCTGCGAAGTTGCGGCCCGTTGAGCCCAGCACGACGACGACGCCGCCGGTCATATATTCGCAACCGTGATCGCCGGTGCCTTCGACGACCGCGGAAGCGCCGGAGTTGCGCACCGCAAAGCGTTCGCCAGCGACGCCGCGGAAATAGCATTCGCCAACAATCGCGCCATAGAGCACCGTGTTGCCGACGATGATGCTGTCTTCGGGCACGATCGCAGACTTGGGGTCAGGGCGCACGATCAGCTTGCCGCCAGAAAGGCCCTTGCCGACATAGTCGTTGCCTTCGCCGACGAGATCGAGGGTGACGCCGGCGGCCGCCCATGCGCCGAACGCTTGGCCTGCCGTGCCGTTGAACGTCAGCCAGATGGTGTCCTCCGCCAAGCCGACGTGGCCATATCGGCGGGCAATTTCCCCAGACAACATCGCGCCGGTCGAGCGGTTGACGTTTTTGATAGGCAGTTCGGCTTTGACGGGCTTGCGGTTGTCCAATGCGGGCTTGGCGATCTCGATCAGCTTGTTGTCGAGAACTTTATCGAGGCCGTGGTCTTGCCGCTCGCAGTTGTGAATGGCGACGCCCTTGGGCGCGGTCGGCTTGTGGAAGAGCTTCGAGAAATCGAGCCCGCGCGCCTTCCAATGTTCGATGGCGCGGTCTTTATCGAGGTACTCTGTTCGGCCGATCAATTCGCTTAAAGTACGGAAGCCCATCGCGGCCAGCCACTCGCGCACTTCTTCGGCGACGAAGAAGAAGTAGTTGATGACGTGCTCTGGTTTGCCGGTGAATTTGGCGCGCAGTGCCGGGTCTTGCGTGGCGACGCCGACGGGACAGGTGTTCAAATGGCACTTGCGCATCATGATGCAACCGGCGGCGATCAACGGCGCTGTGGCAAAGCCGAACTCGTCGGCGCCGAGCAGCGCGCCCACGATCACGTCGCGACCGGTGCGCAAGCCGCCGTCGACTTGCACAGCGATGCGGCCGCGCAGGCGATTGAGCACAAGCGTCTGGTGGGTTTCGGCCAAGCCGATTTCCCAAGGGGAACCAGCGTGCTTGATGGAGGTCAGGGGTGAAGCGCCCGTGCCGCCTTCAAAGCCGGAGATCGTGACGTGATCGGCGCGCGCCTTGGCAACGCCAGCGGCGACCGTGCCGACGCCGACTTCGGACACGAGATTGACCGAGACGTCGGCGCGCGGATTGACGTTTTTCAAGTCGAAGATGAGCTGCGCCAAATCCTCGATGGAATAAATGTCGTGATGGGGCGGTGGCGAGATCAAGCCGACGCCCGGCGTCGAATGCCGCACGCGCGCAATCGTGGCGTCGACCTTGTGGCCGGGCAACTGCCCGCCTTCGCCGGGCTTGGCACCTTGCGCCATCTTGATCTGCATCATGTCGGAATTGATCAGGTATTCGGCCGTGACGCCGAACCGCCCTGACGCCACTTGCTTGATGGCCGAGCGCATGCTGTCGCCGTTGGCCATCGGCTTGAAGCGGTCGGCTTCCTCGCCGCCCTCGCCGGTGTTGGATTTGCCGCCGATGCGGTTCATCGCGATGGCGAGCGTCGTGTGCGCCTCGCGGCTGATCGAGCCAAAGCTCATCGCGCCGGTTGCAAAGCGCTTGACGAGATTTTGCGCGGGCTCGACTTCGGCGAGAGGAATAGGTTTGCGCCCCATCGCCTCGGCCAAGCGGATGCGGAACATGCCGCGCAGCGTCATCAGTTGTTCGGATTGTTCGTTGCAGGCGGCCGAGAAATCGCGGAACTTCTGCGGAACCTTGCCGCTCATCGCATCTTTGTTGTCGGTGCCGCGCACGGCGTGCTGGAGGTCGGCAACGGTGTTTGGCCGCCACATATGGGCCTCGCCGCGGATGCGGTAGGCGTATTCACCGCCGACTTCGAGATCGTTGTCCAACACTGGCACGTCACCGAAAGCGGCGCTGTGGCGCTCGACGGTTTCGCGAGCGATTTCGCGTAAACCGACGCCTTCGACTTGCGTGTGTGTGCCGGTGAAGTATTTTTTGACGAACGACGTGCGCAGGCCAACGGCGTCGAAAATCTGCGCGCCGCAATAAGACTGATAGGTCGAGATGCCCATCTTCGCCATGACCTTGAGCATGGCCTTGCCGAGCGCTTTGATGAAGCGCTTCTTGACATCGGCGGCGGTGTTCTCAGTCCCCAGTTCGGGCAGCATTTGATAGAGCGTTTCGAACGCGAGGTAAGGATTGATCGCCTCGGCGCCGTAACCGGCCAACGTGCAGAATTGGTGCACCTCGTGCGCCTCGCCGGTTTCGACGACGAGACCGACAGAGGTTCGCAAGCCTTGTTTGATCAGATGATGATGGACCGCCGATGTCGCCAGCAGCGATGGGATTGCGATCCGGTCCTGGCCCATGGCGCGGTCGGAGAGGATGACGATGTTGCATTCGCCCGAGCGCACGAATTCTTCGGCCTCGGCGCAGACGCAATCGAGTGCCGGCCCCATGCCGCCCTCGCCCTTATCGGCGGGGTAAGTGATGTCGATCGTGACCGAGGCGAAGTTGTTGTCCCTGACCTCGCCAATGCCGCGAATGCGTTCCAGATCTTCGTTGGTCAAAATCGGCTGATCGACTTCGAGACGCTTTTGCTTGGACGTGCCTTCGAGATCGAGAAGGTTCGGGCGCGGTCCGATGAACGAAACAAGGCTCATCACCAGTTCTTCGCGGATGCTATCGATCGGCGGATTGGTGACTTGTGCGAAGTTCTGCTTGAAATAGGTGTGCAGCAACTTCGACTTCGACGACAACGCCGAGATCGGCGTATCGTTACCCATCGAGCCGATCGCTTCCTGGCCGAGTTGCGCCATCGGCGTCATCAGGAACTTCAAGCTTTCTTGCGTGTAGCCGAACGCTTGCTGCAAATCCAACAGCGACACGTTCGATTTCGGCACCGGTTTCTTCGGCGGCAACGGCAGTTCGGAAACTTTGATCTGCGTGCTCTTCAGCCACGTCTCGTAAGGGTGACTGGCGGCGAGCTCAGCCTTCAACTCGTCGTCGGATACGATGCGGCCTTTTTCGAGATCGATCAGCAGCATCCGGCCGGGCTGCAGACGCCACTTGCGCACGATGTTCTCTTCCTTGACCGGCAAGACGCCAGCTTCGGAGGACATGATGACAACGCCGTCTTTGGTGACAAGGTAACGAGCCGGGCGCAGGCCGTTACGGTCAAGCGTTGCGCCGATCTGACGGCCGTCGGTAAAAGCCATCGCGGCCGGGCCGTCCCACGGCTCCATCAGGCAGGCGTGATATTCGTAGAACGCGCGGCGTTTGCAATCCATGCTCGGATTGCCGGCCCAGGCTTCCGGGATCAGCATCATGGCGGCGTGGCTCAGCGAATAGCCGCCCATGGTCAGGAATTCGAGCGCGTTGTCGAAGCACGCAGTGTCTGATTGGCCCTCGTAGGAAATCGGCCAGAGCTTTGAAATGTTGGCGCCGAACAATGGCGAGGAAACGGACGCCTCGCGCGCCGCCATCCAGTTGACGTTGCCGCGCAGCGTGTTGATCTCGCCGTTATGGGCGACCATGCGATAGGGATGGGCGAGCTTCCAAGACGGAAACGTGTTGGTTGAAAAGCGTTGGTGGACGAGCGCCAGCGCCGACATCAGCCGCGGATCAGAGAGGTCTTTGTAATAAGCCTTCACCTGATAGGATAGGAACATGCCCTTGTAGACGAGCGTCCGGGTCGACAGGCAGACGGTGTAGTGGCCGATATCGCGGCCCTTGTAGGCGTCGTGAATGGCGTTGGAGACGACCTTGCGAACGAGATAAAGGCGGCGTTCGAATTCGTCTTGATCCTTGATAATTTTAGGTCGGCCGACAAACACTTGCCGGTGCACCGGCTCGGTGCCAGCGACCAATTCGGACAGGCAGCTATTGTCGACAGGCACCGAGCGCCAGCCCAGCAGCTCTAAGCCCTCCTCCTTGAGGCAGCGCGCCCAGACGCGCTCGCAGTGCGCCCGCAAGCGGTCGTCTTGCGGCATGAAGACGTGGCCGGCCGCGTAGTGACCGGGTTTGGGCAAGTCGAAGCCGAGCGCCTTGGTTTCGGCAGCCAAGAAATCATGCGGGATTTGAATGAGGATGCCAGCGCCGTCGCCAGACAGCGGATCGGCGCCGACCGCGCCGCGGTGTTCAAGGTTCGCCAGGATGCTCAAAGCATCTTCGACGATCTTGTGAGATTTGGCGCCCTTGAGGTCAGCGATGAAACCGACGCCGCAAGCGTCGTGCTCGCGGGCCGGGTCGTAAAGACCTTGGGGGCTCGGACGGCCAGACGCGTCGAACATCTCGTCATCGGCTGGTGGCAGTATTCCTTCGCTCATCTCAAGTCCTCAGAGCCGTTAGGCACATTTAAAGTTGGAGCCGGTGCCCGGGCTCGCGGACCATTCGCGAGCGTTGGGAAGCGGGGGTATCGGCGTCGGCTATGAAGCCTGCTGCCGCTTAATCGGAGTGTTTATTCGACCGGCCACCGCGCCACTGTCTGTTTACGGCGTTTGGGCAATGCCAAACGAGAGTGCAAGGCGGTCGTGTGCCCGAATGCGGAGTGGAGGCACTCGCCAACCCTCGAACCGGACGATTTGCGACGCAACGATGCCACCGGGTGTTCTCCCAAAGCCAGCCAATTGGCCTGCAAAGCGCCGGTATGGGCGCTAAGACTTGTTAGCCCCTTGCAAGCCGCGACCAGCAGCCACAAAGGACAGCACTATTGACCTAATAGGAGAATTCTACAGATTTCAAGGCCCTGCACAAGGGGAGGGCGATTTTTCTGCCGGAGCTGGTCGGCGGGCTGTAATTTGGGGCCCGGAAATCAATTTCTGTCGTCAGAGGATGAAGTCGGCCGCGTGCAGCGTTATCGTCCCGCTTAATCTAAGGACCATATTAGTAGAAGTATCACCGTTCACGTCAAAGCCGATCTGAGTAATATTTTAGGGAAGAATATTGAGGAACCGGATGCTTGGCGTGCCACCGCCGACATATAACCCTAAATCACCTTCGACAAAAGTGAAGGTGCCCGCAAACGCAGAAGCGTCGATTGTGTCACCTTCGGCTTGATTGAAATCGAAAATGGTGTCCGTTTCGTCGTTGACAGAAAGATATACGAACCTGTCCGCACCGCCACCGCCCCTAAGTTCATCAGCAAGGCCGCCGCCGGTGATGACGTTGTTTCCGGCATCGCCGGTGAGCGTATCGGCGAATGCGGATCCCGTCAGATTTTCGATGCCGAAGTAGGTATTGCCCGCCGCGGCGCCGACGGTACCGAGGCCGCCTTGCAGGCTCGCCGTTACGCCAGATGACGCGCCAGCGTAACTCGCCGTGTCGTTGCCGTCGCCGCCGTACATCACGTCCGCACCAGCGCCGCCTTGGATGACATCGTTGCCCGCCCCGCCGTATGCCGTGCCGCCGACGCCGATCAAGCCAATCCCGTCATCGCCCCCGCCGCCGTTCAGCGTGTTCGCGCCGGTGCCGCCGGTGATGACATTGGCAAGCGCGTTGCCGGTGCCGGTGAAATTGCTGCCGCCGAGGTGGGTGAGATTTTCGATTGTTGGGTGTCCGCGCCCTTGCCGCCCTAAAGCGTCGTTGCTAATGCCGCCGTAGAGCTTATCCGCGCCGTTGCCGCCATAAAGCGTGTCGTCGCCGCCGAGCCCGAAGATGCTATCGGCGTCTGCTGTGCCAACGAGTTTGTTCTTCTTTGCGGTACCGGTGATGATCGCCAGGACGGGACTCCTGGGGTGCGGGTACTGCGTCGACGGTAAGCCCACGGACCATCAGGCGCAAGTTCAAAGTATGGGACGGCGCCGCAGTTAACCGCACGGCCAAGTGCAGCGTGGTTCTGGAAGCAGAGCTAGATGACGGCACTCATCAAAATGCGCGAAAGCTACGCTTTCAAGCGCGCGAGACGAGGCGATGAAAGGAATCGCCTCGTCTCAAAAAATAACTTCGGCAAAATTCGAACTTTAGCGGACTCCAAATCCGCCGGATTGGGCTACGAGCTGACGTCAGAACTCAAGCCAGATGCCCTTGTTCCAGTACCCGCGACCTTCATGCTCGCGCCAGCGATAGCGCTTCTCGTCGGCGTCTGCCCATTTCCAGTTGTCATCGTAGATTTTGACTTTGAATTCTGGCTTATATTCGTGCTTCGTCTTGACGTGCCAGCAATCGCCTTCGTCGTTACAGACGATTTCGGCTGACGCTGTGGTTGCCGTCAGAGCCAAAGCACTGGCGCAGCCCAACAGAATTTTCGAGATTTTGTTCATACGCTCAACTCCTTCTTCACAGGTGATGCGATTTAAACGTCGTACAGCTGAAATTGTTTCCGGCCCTGCATTAGGAAAATGCGAGTCGAAAAGAAACGGCCATCCGCCGGGGATAGCCGCTTCTAAATTGTCCTAAGTGTTGACGGTTTTTAGCCCTCGATTTGATTGGTACTCGAACCGTTCGAAATTTCGACGGACCGCGGCTTCATCCGCTCCGGTAAATTGCGCACGAGGTCGATATTCAATAAACCGTTTTCGAAACCAGCTGCCTTGACGTCGACGTAGTCGGCGAGCTGGTAGCGCCGCTCAAAGTTGCGGGCTGCTATGCCGCGATGCAAATAGGTGCGCTCTGCACCGTCAGCTTTTTTCTCGCCCGATACGGTCAAAGTCGTTTCCTTGACTTCAATTTTGAGTTCATCGGGAGTGAAGCCCGCAACCGCCATCGTAATGCGATAGTCGTTGTCGCCCGTGCGCACGATATTGTAGGGCGGATAGCCACCCTCGCTGTCGAAGCCAGAGACCTGATCCATCATCTGGACCAAGCGGTCAAAGCCAATCGCCGAACGGTAAAATGGTGTAAAATCGGTGTGTCGCATGACATATCCTCCATCGGAAGCAACATGTGGATACCCGCCAGAAATGGTTTCCGGCCGAGTGGTGAGTGTGCTCCCTGGAAGGCGAGCACAGCCGTTAAATTAGGAACCGTCATCGGGGCTTCAAGGGGTATCCCCGGCGCAATTTTGTGCGGCGCGCTGACGCCAGCGCATTAATGGGCTAAACAGAAAGCCGCGATCCGAAGGCGGATGATGTTGCCGAGCGGCGCTCGAGAGGTCTCGACTAGATGGAACTGGTAGCACTGGCGATCAATCCGGTACCGGCAGGCGCGATCTGCGGGGCGATGAACGGCTACGATGCAACGCCGCTGCGTTACGCCTTGTGGGAAGCCACGCGCGGTCCGTTGCGCGGCACGGTATGCATATTCTCCGGTCGTGGCGAGTACATCGAAAAATATTTCGAAATTATCGCGGATTTGCGCCGCCGCGGTTTTGGCGTCGCCATCATGGATTGGCGCGGCCAGGGCGGCTCCAAGCGTGCCTTGTCGAACCAGCGCAAAGGCCATGTCGTCGGCTTCACCGAATACGACCGCGACTTGGCGATCTTCATGAACGATATCGTTTTGCCAAATCTATCCGGGCCCTACATCGCTCTGTGCCACTCGATGGGCGGCAACATTCTGCTGCGCCACGCTCAAGCCGAAAACAGCTGGTTCGAGCGCATGATTTTGAGCGCGCCAATGATTGCCATTCACGAAAACGTCGTTGGCCACGGCCGCCGCACCGCGCGCGCCTATGCCGAGATGGCGGGCGTGCTTGGATTGTCGACGGCCTACGTCAAGGGCGGCGACGACACGCCGGAAGAACTGTTGGACTTTGAAAGCAACAATCTAACGTCTGATCGCGTGCGCTGGTCGCGCAACAAAGCGGTGATCGAGCGCGCGCCGGAGTTGGGCCTTGGCTCGCCGACGATTGGCTGGTTTAAATCCGCCTTGCGCAGTTGCGCCATGTTGCAAAAGCCGGACTATCCGAAATACGTGACCGTGCCGATGTTGCTGTTCGCGGCGGGTGCCGATCAGGTCGTCTCCTCGCAAGCGATCGAAGACTTCGCCGTCGAGCTGAAAATCGGCGGGCACATTCTGATGCCGGGTTCGCGTCACGAAATTCTGCAGGAAAGCGACGCGATCCGGCAACGCTTCTGGGCCGCGTTCGATGCCTATATGGGCGTGGATTTTTCGCGCGCCGTGGCGTGAGGCCGTGAGCCCGCCCGCCTCGGGCGTTCAGTTATTGGCGATGCTGAGACCGTAAACGTAGTAGCCGGCGACCGCGACGAACGTCGGCACGGCCGCGATATGAATAAGCGCCAGAACCCGTTGTGCGCCCTTGCGTCCCCCGATCAGCGGATTGATGCGCGCGATCGAGATGCCGATCATCAAGCTCAAGATCATGTACGCGAACACGAAGGCGCGATCCGACAACGTCGCCGAGCCCGAATCTATTTTCGGCAATGACAAGTACAACGCCACAGCCGACAGCAGGGCCGTTACTTGAATGGTCACGATCGCTTCGAAGTGATGGCGCGGGATGAAAATCGACAAGTAGGCAACGAAGAGAATAAAGCCGAGCGGCACCGCCACGCGCAGAAAATAGTCGGTCGCTTGGCGCTGCATCACCCAGGCGAATTTCGTTTTGTAAAACGGCACGACGCTCTGGTCGTGGGTATAGGCATCGACGACGGGCACGAAATCCTGATCGTAGCCGACGTACTGCGCTTTTTGATCCCAGCCGTCGGTGTCGACGTGGTGATCGCGCAATTCCAACGGCGGGGGTTGGATCATGAACGGCTGGTCGCCGGTCTTGGGCTGCAGGTCGATGGAAAACCTCTGCGCATCGAAGGGATAATTGACGAGATCGGGCTCGAACAGAAAGCGGCCTGAAACCTTGTAAATTTTCATGCTCTCCGGATAGGCCAAGCTTTTGCCGCCGGGGTGTACGGCTTCGATCGAGACCTGCCGTCCGCCGCTGGTCTGAGCATCGAGATAAGCGTTGGCGAAATCTATCCTGTCGATTGCGGCGCCGGCGTTGTCGCGCATCGACACGTAGAATTCCGCGAAAAATGTTTTCTGATTTTCATCGACCCTGTGCGCCCTGATGAGATCGACGTCGACATAGAGGGTTTCCATCTGCCGCAAGGTTCCGTCCTTGGAGCGGATGAATTGGATGGGCGCCAACTGCGTGCGCCCGAGCCCTTGCGGCAGGATGATGACGAACGGATCGCGCGCCGCCGCCCGGGTCGCCGGCACGAACGACCAATCGTCGAAGGTGCCCTTGAAGCTGCCGCGTCCCGCCGCGTAATTCGACTTCAAGTGTTTGAGAATTTCAGCCCGCAACCGCGTGATGTCCGTGCTGCGGTCGTCCGTCTTGGCGATGGATGCGACGAGCGCGATCATATCGGCGAATTGGCTGCCGATGCCGATGGCGCGGACATTTTCGTTGGTGAAGGGATCTGGAATTTCGACCTCAGACCTCGCATTGCATTCGCCTTTGGCCCATCCCGGAGCAGTGGCGATTTTTTGGCCCTCGAAGATCCAGGCCTTGTATTGATCTTTCGCAATTGACGACCGCATATGGTCATTGAAAACTTCTGGCGGGCGGTCCCACACGAGGCTGTAGATGGCGTTGGGATAGGTTGCGGTCACCTCAGTTGGCAGCTCGTCGATGCGGCCGCTCACGAACAGGGCTGGCGTCACGCCGGCCGCGACGAGCTCTTTAATGGCTGTCGGTATCAGGGCGGCGCCGAGGTTGAGGTAGAGAATATCCGGCCGCTTTTCCTTGATCTGCGCGAGTGCCGCGATCACGTCGGCGGGCGAGATTTTTTCCACTTCGCCGGGCAGGCGAACGTCGGCAATCAGGACGCCTTCGCCCAATGCGCCGCGCAAGCCATCGCCGAGCGCTGCGCTTCCGACCGCGTCCTTGAACCCTAAAAACGCCGGTTTGGCAAAACCGAAGTACTGCGTGAAGCGCGCGATGACGGGCACGCTATCGGCGTCCTGTGAGGCCCGCGCGGTATAGACGTTGGGGTAGGCGGCGAAAATACTGGCCAGCGACATGTCTGATAAAAACGGAATGCCGCTTTTCAAAATTTCGCCGCCGAGCGCTTCAAAGACGGCCTTGCCTCTGGTCGCGCCAGACAACCCGACGATCGCTAAGGTCTGGGGATCGGCAAAAGCTTGCCGGGCGTTCGCGATCGTTTTTTGAGCGTCGCGCGCGTCATCGAGGAATTCGACTTGGATCGGTCTACCCGATACGCCGCCGCGCCGGTTGATGCGGTCTTGTTCGTTGAGCGCCATATGTTTGATCGCGGCCACGTCGCCGCTGTCATAGCAGGTGTCGGTGCGCGAAGAGATCAGAACGGGGATTTTGAATGCCGGACCCTTGGCGGCTTGCGCCTCTTCGACGGCGTGGGCTGCTTGGTGCGCTGCCGCCACGAGCAAGATTGATGCTGCACACGCCGCCAACGCCCATCGCGAGATGCCCATTCCCCGACCCCACAGGTAAAATACGGAACTTTCAATATTCTCGGTTTCAAACGAGGCTTGTCCTCGCGTGTCATCGCCGCAAACTTGGCGCGAACGGGCGGCCAATTGCAAGGCTATTTGAGCGTTAAGCTCATGTCGCGGTCAAGTGCGCAAGGGTGCCTGCGTGGGCTTCTAAATTTTGCTCATAAGGCTCGTGTGCTTCCCCAAAATGTCATCCTCGGGAATAAATCCACGGCTGACGTCGCTAGGATCGCCGCGTCGGAAGAGGGTGCAGCCACCTCTAGGCAGCGGACTTATGCAACCGGATTATCGCTGGCCTGTTCGCTGGCGAATTCTGCTTCAAGGTCGTGCTCCAGTTTGACGAGATCATCGGGGAGCGGCATGCCGACGGCTTTCAGCTCATTCAATTTTTCCCGGATCTGGAGATAGATTTCATGCCGGTCTTCCGGCTCGTTCTGCATTTGCGTGAGCAGCAACGAGATTTCCATTTTGAGCTGATCGAAAGTCATTGGGTTAAGCCTTTCAAATTCGAGGCTGATGCAGACTAACACACATCAGGTAAAGATCGCGGGCAATTGCGTGAAATGCTTGATCCCTGCAGCCCGGCGCCAATGATGCGCATCGCGTTGGCTTTGCACGAGGCCGGGGCGCTCGGCAAAGACTGGTCCGCCGTGCGCTTTTCGCTTTCACGTCATCCTCGGGCTTGACCCGGTTATGCAGAATCGCACGACCTCCTCAGCTAGCGGCGCGATGGATCCTCGGATTAAGTCCGAGGACGACAACGGTGGGTGGGATGACAGCGGTGGGTGTGCGAGCGCCCGCCCCTCACTCCGCCGCTTGCAAGCTATTCGCCAGATCACGACCAGCGGTTGCGGGTGGAAGGGGCTTGTAGTCGGCACGATAAAGGGCGACCGCCTCATCGACGATCTGGCATAGCTCATCAAACACTTGCCGCTCGTCATCGCCGTGACAGCCGCCGAGGATCAATCCCGGCGCACTGCCAACATAGACCTGATCCTCCTCGGACCACTCGACAATTTTGACGTATCTGTCGCTCTGTTTCATGCCTTCGACTCCTCGATGGCGCGGCGAACCGCACCGATTACACAAAATAATTGGCACCAGAAGCTTCGGAAAATTCCTTTGCAAAGGCGACTAGTTGTCGAAACATTGGTTCGTCATCGAACGCTCTTGCAGAAAAAGCAAACGCGAGTAGTCCTCTATAATACTGGTTCCAAAGATCAGCTCGGTGATCCTTCTGAAGATTGTCGTCTGTGACGCCGCCGAGTCGCCATCTAGCTGGTTTGCCACCAAAAAGCTCCATGCTGGACGTCGAAGAGGCATGAGCAAAACCAGAGTAAATAGCATAAGTTTCGATCATGGGTCGAACGATATCACGCGCGGGTGCACCGTGTTCATTCGACATAACATTCGAAATGTAGTTGCGGATATGGGGCCGAAGGACCGACTGTTTCGAAGCAGGGTGGTCGCTCCAAAAGTTATTCAGGTATTTGGTGTGCAACTTTGGGTCCTGACCAATAAGTTTGCCAAAGACCAAGAAGTCTATGTCTTCCGACAGTTCATCCAATCCTCTTTGAATGGTTGCGGCTTCCAGCAGGTATCCCGCATCAATAAGCAAGTTGGTGGCTTTTAATCCGGTCACAATGCGGGCGAGCTTGAGGACCAGAGCCTGTTCGAGAGACTTCTCTACGAACTCGAATCTGTATCCGTCGCCGAACTGCACGCGCTTGGGCGGAGTTACTCGACGGCTAAAGCCGTTGTGAGTCGATTCCAGTACTTCTAGAGCTCTTGCCAGCCACTCGGAACTAACGCGCTGTTGAAAGTCCGTGGATTTAGTGTGTGTCATTACGAATGAGTGTTTCTTGAAAAATTCGAACTGGAATCTTTTCTACTCCGCCGCTTGTTTCCCGCCATACCCTAGCGCCGCGTTCAGCTTCTCCACGAGGTCGGCGGCGGCTTCCGGAATATTGGTGCCGGGCCCGAACACGGCCTTGGCGCCGGAGCGGAACAGCTCGTCGTAATCCGACGGCGGGATAACGCCGCCGACGACGATCATGATGTCGCCACGGCCCTCTTTGTCCAATGCGGCCTTCAATTCCGGCACCAACGTCAAGTGGCCAGCCGTCAGCGATGAGACGCCGACGACGTGCACGTCGTTTTCGACCGCTTGGCGGGCGGCTTCGTCGGCGGTCGCAAACAGCGGCCCGATGTCGACGTCGAAGCCCAAATCGGCGAACGCCGAGGCGATGACTTTCTGGCCGCGATCGTGACCGTCCTGGCCCAGCTTGGCGATCAGAATGCGCGGCCGGCGGCCATCGTTGCGGTCGAACGCTTCGACCAGTAAGCGCACTTTCTCGACGTTCTGGTTCATCGCCGCTTCTTTCTTATAAACGCCCGAGATGGCGCGGATCTCGGCCTTGTGGCGGGTGAAAACTTTCTCCAGCGCAAACGAGATTTCGCCAACCGTCGCCTTGGCGCGGGCGGCTTTGACCGCGAGGTCGAGCAAATTGGCGTTGCCCTTGGCGCCCTCGGTCAACGCGTTGAGTGCGGCCTGAACGTCAACTTCGTTACGCTCGGCGCGCAGGCGCGCAAGTTTCGCCAGCTGCTGTTCGCGCACGCTTTTGTTGTCGACCTTCAGGAATTCGACGTGCTGGTCGCCCTTGATCTGGAACTTGTTGACGCCGGTGATCGTCTGCCGCCCACTATCGATGCGGGCTTGCGTGCGCGCCGCCGCTTCCTCGATCCGCATTTTCGGAATACCAAGCGCGATTGCTTTCGCCATGCCGCCTTGCTGTTCGATTTCGGCGATGTGGGTGAGAGCGCGCCGCGCCAGGTCGTAAGTCAGCCGTTCGACGTAATGGCTGCCGCCCCACGGATCGATCGTGCGGCAGGTGCCGCTTTCCTGCTGCAATAAAAGCTGCGTGTTGCGCGCGATGCGGGCCGAAAAATCCGTCGGCAACGCGATCGCTTCATCGAGACCGTTGGTGTGCAGCGATTGCGTGTGCCCTTGTGTTGCCGCCATCGCTTCCAGGCACGTGCGCGTGGCGTTATTGAAGATATCCTGGGCGGTCAGCGACCAGCCGGACGTTTGGCTGTGCGTGCGCAAGGAGAGAGAGCGAACATCTTTGGGCGCGAACTCGTCGCGGATCAGCTTCGCCCACAGCAGGCGGGCGGCGCGCATTTTGGCGATCTCCATGAAGAAGTTCATGCCGATGGCCCAGAAGAACGACAGGCGCGGCGCGAACACATCGATGTCCAGACCGGCAGCGACACCAGCGCGCGCGTATTCGATGCCGTCGGCGATGGTGTAGCCAAGCTCGAGGTCGGCGGTCGCACCCGCTTCCTGCATGTGATAACCGGAGATCGAAATGGAATTGAACTTCGGCATGTGGGTCGAGGTGTAGGCGAAAATATCAGCCACGATCCGCATCGAAGGCGCCGGCGGATAAATGTAGGTGTTGCGCACCATAAATTCTTTTAAGATGTCGTTCTGGATCGTGCCCGCGAGCTTTGAAGCTGGCACGCCCTGCTCTTCGCCAGCGACGATGTAGAGCGCGAGCACGGGCAGCACCGCGCCGTTCATCGTCATCGACACGGTCATGTCGGCGAGCGGGATGCTGTCGAACAGCGTGCGCATGTCGTAGATAGAATCGATCGCGACGCCCGCCATGCCGACGTCGCCCTTGACGCGCGGGTGGTCTGAATCATAGCCGCGATGGGTCGCCAGATCGAAGGCGATCGAGAGGCCCTTTTGACCGGCCGCGATGTTGCGGCGGTAGAAGGCGTTTGAATCTTCCGCTGTCGAGAACCCGGCATACTGACGGATGGTCCACGGCTGCAGAGCGTACATCGCGGGATACGGTCCGCGCACGAACGGCGCGATGCCGGGCAGGCCGTCGAGAAAGTCGAGGCCCGCCGTGTCGTCGGCCGTATAGACCGGCTTGACTGGAATGCCTTCGGGCGTTTCCCAGATGTTGGCTTCGGCGGCCGCTGTGCCGCTCGTTTTCGCAGCCATTTTTGCAGCCGCCGACACTGGAGTCTCGAGGCTGATTTTGGTGAAGTCGGGGATCTTCGACATGCAAGCCTTTTCCGTCGGGAACGTCGGGCAATGTTTATGCAGTCTGTGGCTATCACGCTAAGCGAAACTTGGCGATGCGGTGGATAATCGCCAAATTAGCCATCGCCGGGGAAGCTTCAGGCGAGGTGCGTGCCGACGTAGATTTCGGCCACTGGAAATTCGGCGCTGATGCTGGTCAGTTTCATAGTGCCGCCAACTTCCGCGACCTCGCCGACCTTTGGCCAAGCACCATCGGGCCCATGTTTTAATACTTCAACGGGCATTTTTTCGCTGTGAACGACAACGATCTCGTTCAGCGTTGGAATGGTGGCCATCGCGTAGATGCTGTCCCAAGTTTCCTTATGATTACTCGGAGATAGAACCTCGACGATCAGCACTGGGTCTGGAAACACCTTGGCCGAAGATGGCGGCGCACCGGTCACGGCGAGATCGGGCGCGCGCACATTGTCGTTGGCATGCATGCGCGGTTGGATCGGGGCAGTTATGCCAACACGCAATGGCAAAATCTTAAACCGGATATGTCCGCCAACCAAAGCTGCGAGGTTAGCCTTCAACACGGAAACAGTGCCGCTCGGTGGCGACATGGCGCGAACTTCGCCATTGACCAATTCGAGCTTGCCGATATGCCCGCCCCCGTCCCACGCCATAAATTCGGCGGCGGTCATATGCGGCACGAATTGTGGCTCGGCTTCCAGCCATCGCGATCTCCAAGGTGATGTCCAAACCATTTCTACCATGCCTGCCCAAAGTTGGCGATGTGGCCAAGCTCGTCGTTAATTGAGTTTGTGGCCTTCAGCAAATCCGCCGCAATGACCGGCCAAATGACCGATTGGGGATGTTCCGCGAAGTTCCATCTCAAGGATAACATATGCAACGGCCCGTCGAGCCTCCGCTGCCCGGTAACAACTCGGCCGGTCTAACCGCACGACGCCGAAGCGCGGCCAAGATTTGGGCGCCGCTTGCCGTGTTTATCGAGCGCGAACAGGAAATCGGTGCGTGGGCTGAGGCGCGCGGTCCAACCTGGCACTTTTTCTACGAATTTGTCCGCTTCGGTTTGAAACAAGCCTGGGCTTGCCTGTTCGGCGCGCTGATGCTCGGCCTGCTGATGGCAACACACCTGTTTTATCCCAAGGCGGCCCCGGTTGCGCGCTACGATTTTCTCGTTATCGCAGCGGTGACCATCCAAGCCCTCATGCTGATGTTGAAAATGGAGACTTGGGAAGAAGTCAAAGTCATTTTCGTTTTCCACGTGGTCGGCACGGTGATGGAGATTTTCAAAACCTCGGTCGGATCGTGGGTCTATCCAGAGCCGAGCGTGCTGCGGATTGCCGGCGTGCCGTTGTTCACAGGATTCATGTATGCAGCGGTCGGTTCGTACATCGCGCGCTGCTGGCGGCTGTTTGATTTTCGTTATACGCGGCACCCCTCGCTTGTAGCGCTCAGCATTTTAAGCGCCGCGATTTACGGCAATTTTTTCCTGCACCACTATACGATGGATGCGCGGCCGCTATTGTTTTTGGCAGCAGCCATTTTGTTCGGGCCGTGCTGAATTTATTTCAAGGTTTGGAAAGTGCACCGGCGCATGCCGCTGCCGCTCGGTCTCGTGTTCGTCGCACTTTTCATTTGGTTTGCCGAGAATATCGGCACGTTCACGGCCGCGTGGGTTTATCCAAGCCAGAAGAACGGCTGGCATATGGTGACGGTTGGCAAGTTAGGAGCGTGGTTTCTCTTGATGATTATTTCTTATACGCTCGTTGCTTTCATCAACCGTCCCGTTGAATTGAATTCACGACAATGAACAGTGGCGCTGCCCCTCCCGGAGCAGCGCCACTGATTGCTAAAGTCACACGAGAGAACGAATGCTTAGCCCGTCCGCGAACGCTTAATCCGTTCGGTTCTTGCCTCATCCTGGCGATAAGGAGGGGCATCTGGATCGAACTCTGTCCAGCCGGATTGCTGGTATTCGGCGCGACGACCGATTGGATCGATTGGCTTATAGCCGTCGAGGGTCTCTGCAATTCGATCTGAGGTGTGATCGGTCCGAACGGTCACGAGCGTCCCGCCCCGGCGAACCGCTTCGGAGTAAACGTGGGCAACTTCCCTCGTGGTGCCCGCATCAACAAGGGCACCGATCAATCCGCCAGCCGCAGAGCCAGCGACCGCACCCAACGCGGTGGAAGCGAGCCAACCAACAGCGACGACTGGACCAAGCCCGGGTATGGCGAGCATTCCAAGTCCAGCTAGCAGGCCAGCGCCGCCGCCAAGGGCCGCACCAATGCCAGCGCCTGCTGCGGCTTCGCTAGGATCATCAACGTCCATTGCATCCGGGTTATTCTCCGTGACGCTTTTGTTGGCGACAACGCTAATGTCATCAGCGGGAATTCCCAGCTTTTCCAGATTGCGAACGGCCTCTGCAGCTTGAGCATAGGTGTCGTATACGCGCGTAAAGGTTTGCATCTTATCCTCCAAATTGCTTGGCTTATTGAATTTATTTGCGGGTGACGTTGCCTTTGAAATCAACCGCCACCTCGACGGATTTTGAGCCGTCAGAAGCGGTGCCACGCCAGATGCCGTCAGCATCCTTCTTCATTGCTGACACGTCTTTCAAGCCGATCGCCATGACGCGGTCTTTGGCTTGTGCTTCTGTGAAGCTGTTTGCGCCTGGTACGGGGGCACCCGCATCGGCGTTAGCGGTTGTGAAAGCGCCGGCCATGCAGTTTTCCATGAACATTGCGTCGGTGATTTTGCCATCGGCTGGTACGTTTTTGCCGGCAGCGCGCATCGCCGAAATATAACGGCCAGCTTCTGCATCGCTCAACATGCCGTCTTTATTGGCATCGGCCGCGGTCCATTGTGCTTTGCATTCCGCATCGGTGAGGGCGGCGGCCGGTGTGATCAGGCACGCGCAGGTGCCGAGTAGAATTATCATCCGTTTCATTGGGATCATCCTCGTTATTAAATACGTTGAACATGCGAGCTGGCGCAGCGCGTCCGTTCGGCGAACAATTCGCCTTGTAAGAGTAAGGCTGTGCATGCTGATACGTCGGGCCATAAATGCGCATCGCGGTTGCCTTGCTTCAACACTGGGAGTGTTGGAAAGTTCCAGTTTCGGCACGCGCAATCAAATGCGGGGGATCCGCAAATTTTCGCGGCTGCGAACGCTGGCGGTGCAGTAGAAATTCCAACAGTAACTTTGGTCACAGTCCGAACTAATTGCGCAGCACCGCAGGTGCCCGTATCAACACTGCGCGATCGCATGCAACGACGCGCTAATCTTCCGATGCGATGGCCAGCAGCGTGAGAACGGCCAAAGCTGGCAGCGCGAATATCAAAGCCGCAGCGACGACGGTGTGTTCGTGATCGAACGCGAACAGCGGTTCGAGCGCGTGGCTTGCTTCGGGAACGGCGGCGACCGTAATGGCTGCGAACGCCGTGACGCCGCCGATAATAGCGCTGACAATTCCGGACATTGAGAGTTCCTCCAGGGTTGAGCGAGCCGCGTGCCCGAATTAACGGCCGGCCGCGAGCGCAACACTGCTCCCGCGAGGAGGAGAGGCGCTGTTCCCTAGGTGACCGTGGCTTTCAACGATGGTCTCGAGCGCCCTCTAGTATTTTGTCCGCCGGGCAGGTTAAGCTCCAAGATAATCCGCTTCTTTGATAAGCCAGATTGACAGTGCCGCCGACCGCTGTCTCGACCATGCGAACGAGCACTATGCGGCCAAAACCAGTTTGCACCGGGGCTTTGACTTCGGGCCCGTCGGCTTCGTGCCAATGTAGCGTGAACACTGGCTCGGCTCCCGTGCTGATCGCCCAACTGACGTTCACTTTGCCCTCGTCATTGGAAAGCGCGCCGTACTTCGATGCGTTGGTCGATAGTTCATGAAGAGCCATGCCGATATATTGCGCGGCCATCGCTGTGAACCGCGCCGACAGACCTTCGATGAAAATGCGGTGCCCGATCAGATCTTTAAAATGGGCCAGCTGACTATGAACAAGTTCCAATAATCCTACACTGTGCCAGTCATTCTGGACGAGCAAGTCTTGACTTGCCGAAAGCCCTTGAATGCGCTGCGAAAGCCTAGCCGTGAACGTAACCGGATCTCCCGTTTGAGCGGTTTGTTGTGCAATCGCCAGCACGACGGTCAGCAAATTCTTACTTCTATGATTGACCTCGCCCATGAGAAGTTTGATTTGCTCTTCGGCACGTTTGCGCTCGCTGATATCTTCCACGGCGGAGACGAAATAATCGACGCTGCCGTCGCTTTGGCGTACGCAGCCGACCGTTAAATTGCACCAAACAACCGTACTATTTTTGCGGATGTAGCGCTTTTCCATCTCGTAGCTTTCGACTACGCCATTGAGCAAGCCTTGCCTGTGCGCAAGATCCGCCGCAATATCATCGGGATGGGTAATATCGAGGAACGTTTTGCCTACCAATTCGCCGTTTCGATAGCCTAGAATGTCGTGGAGCTTCTGATTGACGCGAAGCCATGCGCCGTCGATGCTGACATGAGCGATGCCGATAGGCGCTTTCTCAAACGTCGCCCTGAACATACTTTCACTATCGCTCAGCCGTTTCTCGACTTGTTTCTTTTCGGTGATGTCGGTGTGCACACCGAGCCATTCGCGGATAGTTTCGTCCTGGGCTAATCTGGGGGCGGCGCGAATAGAACAAACGCGCCATGCGCCGTCGCGGCGGCGAATCCGATGTTCAAATTCGAAGAATTTTTTTTCTGCGACGGCCTCATTCCAAGCGTCTATGGTCGGCTGGGCGTCGTCTGGATGAACCGCGTTCGCCCAGCCGAAATCCCGATACTCATCGATCGTTTGGCCCGTGAAATTAGCCCAGCCCGCCTGTTCGCCTTGCATTTTCCCGTCGGCACTATTGGTCCAAATGAAACTACCGACTATGCCGACCGAGGCGCGGAAACGTTCGGCGGTTTCGGTGAGCGCCTCCTCGGCGGTTTTTCGCCCGGTGACGTCGCGAGAACTCACAACGATACGCTGGCATTCCCGTTGCGCATCAAGCGCGGGTGTAACGGTGACTTCCCACCACTTAGGCATCCCCTTCCAAGTCGGACAGAAAGCCTCAAAGTGGCTTGGCTCACCCGCCAGCGCCGAAGCCAGCGCGGCTGCGATCGCAGGCGCGTTTTCAGCTGGCCATAGTGACGCCCAAGTTTTGCCCGCTAAAGATGAGACATCGTCGATTTCCATGAGCCCGCAGCCTGCCGAATTCATGTATTCTAATCTGCCATTGGCATCTAATACTTTGATGCAATCGGAACTGGCCTCGACGATGCTGCGGTTGAAGACTTCGCTTTCGTAGAGCGCTGCAACGGCTGTCTTACGCCGGGTGACATCGCGGATCACGGCGAGGGTATGAAGCGGACGGCCGGCACGGTCGTTGACAAGGCGGGCTGTCACTGCCACCCAGCGAATGCTGCAATCCTTACGAAGATAGCGGTTCTCGTTTTCATAGACAGGCGTAATGCCGAGCATGAAAGATTCGCGTTGGGCGATATTTGCGGCGTAATCTTCAGGATGGGTAATATCGGCAATATGCATGCCAAGCAATTCGGCCGCGCTATACCCGATGAGTTGGCACAAGTATTCGTTGACCCAGATAAAACGGGCGTCGAGCCCGAGGCAACACATACCGACAGGCGCTAAATCAAAAGCGAAAAGATGCAGCTGTTCAACATAGGTTGGGGGGTCTTGGTCGTCTCCGAGGGCTCGTACCCGCCTAGATTTGTTTTGAAAGTCCATGGCTCTCCCTCGCGTCCAGCCATAGATTATAAAAAGATCAGAGGTACTGCAACGTGCGAGAATATTAACTCTCGTTATATCATTTTGCCAGCAATTATAATTCCGGTCCGGGGAGCGGATGAAACTTTTCTGCCAAATGAGATCACGATATTCGCGCCTGCAGGGCGGCGAGAACGGCGACGGCATCACTGCCGGCAAACAAAAACTGGTCGACGCCAGCACTTTTTAAAGCCGCTTCTTTGTCGCCTGGACGGCCCGCCATCAAAACGAGTGTCGCGCCAGCGGCTTTCAAAGCGCGTGCTGTATCCTCGGCGTGGCCGGCGTTGACGGCGTCCGATGAGCAGATGCAGGCGGCCGTCGCGCCGGATACCTTGAACGCATCGGCTGCTGCTTGTGCCGTTGGGTAACCGTCGCTGATCAACGTCGCGATGCCCCCCGCCGCGAGATAGTTCTTCGCCCAGGTCGTGCGCACATTGTGTTCGGCAATCTCGCCCATGCTGGCGAGGAAAACTTTATATCCGCCGACCTCGTCGGCAGCGTCGCGCAATGCTTCAAACGGGGCGGCGAGCCGTTGCGGCCACAATGAAATGACCGTCACGGCCGGCTCGGTGGCGGGCGCTGCCGCTTCGCCCCAGGCCTCGGCCTTGATGCCGTCGTCGCCCAGAATGGGAAATGCCGATACGCCGGTCAGCTCCATGCGGCCCGTGGCGATGGCGTGCGCGCGGACTTGCGCCGTTTTGCGGATCGCTTCTTGCGCGTAACCAGACGTCAGTGCTGCTGCCATGCCGCCGCGCGCTTCGATGTCTTGGAAAATATCCCATGCCTTGGCTGCGAGGTTGTCGGTCAACTGTTCAACGAACCAGCTGCCCCCTGATGGGTCGGTGACGCGGCCGAGGTGGCTTTCTTCTTGCGCCACGATCTGGATGTTGCGGGCGACGCGGCGCGCGAACGCATCCGATTTGCCGAGCGCGAACGTAAATGGCAACACGCAAATTGCGTCGGCGCCGCCAAGCGCTGCAGCTGTGCATGCAATCGTAGTGCGCAAGATGTTGGTCCAGGGATCGCGCTTGGCCATCATCCGGTAAGATGTGGGCGCGCCGAATTGGATGTTGGCGACGGCGTCGCCCGCGCCGCACGCATCAGCGACGCGCCAGACGAGGCGGCGGCCGGCCCGCAATTTTGCGATCGTTGCAAACTGATCATCGTCGGCAGCGAGCGCGACGACGAATTTCGGCAACGCTTGCTTGGCGGCGATGCCGCCGGCCTCGCAGGCCCTGAGATAGGCAACGAGACTGGCGAGCATGAGCGCGAGTTCCTGCGCTTCGCTGGCACCCGCATTGTGATAGGGCACGCCATCGGCGAGGAATACTGAAACGCCGGCAGAGTTCATCGAGCTTTTTGCAAGAGCGACAGCGCGCGCCAGGGCCGTGTCGAGCGGTTCAAGCAAACGTCCTGTCAGCGCCAGTCGTCCCAACGGGTCGGCGCAGAACATGCCTTGGCGCTTATCGGGCGCGATGCCGCGTTCGCTCCACACTGAGGCTAGCGCCGTTGCCGCTTCGAACGTCACATCGCCGGCCAGGAGCGCGATCGGGCAAACATCGAGCAGAACATCTTTGAGCGCCGTGCCGAGTGCGTCCTTAGTCGGTGCCAAACCGATGCCGCCGATCTGCAGGGCAATCGAATTGACGCCTCCGGCCAGGTCGTCGAGGATCGCCTTGTTGGCGGCGGCGGCGTCGGTCTCGACGTGAATCGTGCGGATGTCCCAACCAAAACCGGTTCGCGCCGATTTGGTGCCGCGCGTGAATGGCGCCACACCGGGCAATTCGCTGGCCGCGCCGACGCGTTCATCGCGGCGGGTATAGAGGGGTTCGACGCGGATGCCGTCCGCCGTTTTAGATACCAACCGTTTGTCGAAGTCGGCGCCCTTGAGGGCTTTGTCGACCATACCCCGCCAGACGTCGAAATTGGCGGCTGGAAATCCGCCGGCGAGTTCGATTTCGGGAGTGCTGGCCGTCATGGCTGTACATATCCTGCTGCCTGAAGCGATCCAGGCTGAATGTTCGGTTTGGCTGAGTTCTATAGTGTAGGGGGCCGCTTTTGCAGAGGCAAAGCGCAACCGCTTGGCTGCCCAATTGCCGCGCCTCCAACGTGTTATGGACCTTTTCCCAGCAGTGAGTGCGCCATGCAACCGGGGTTTGCAATAGAAGCCCCAGCATGCCATCAGATCGGCAGTGTCCGGCCTCAGCCCGAGTCGCGCCCAATTTGGCGGCGTTAGCGGTTTTAGCCTGGCAACGATCGCGCACCTTTAAGGGTCAAAGCATGTCTGACCAATCAAACCCAGCACAAGCAGCAGACGGCGGCTCGCCCGGCCAACTGCCAGATCCGCGCGACTACGTCAGCGATACCGGTACAATTCTGGTTGGCGTGAGCAACGCCGGCAAAGACCCTGTGCCCGAGTGCATTGAGTTGGCGCTCGCCAACCGGCACGGGCTCGTCACCGGGGCGACTGGCACGGGTAAGACGGTCACGCTGCAAGTTTTGGCGGAGGGATTTTCGGCGGCCGGCGTACCCGTTTTTGCCGCCGACATTAAAGGCGATCTTTCGGGCATTGCGGCTAAAGGCGATCAAAAGCCTGTCCTCGTTCAACGAGCCGAAGAGATTGGCCTCTCGCGCTATGGCACAACTAGTTTTCCGGTCGCGTTCTGGGATATTTTCGGCGAACTCGGCCATCCGGTGCGTGCCACGATCCAGGCGATGGGACCGCTGCTGCTGTCACGGCTGATGGAATTGACCGAACCGCAAGAAGGCGTGCTCAACATCGCATTTCGCTGGGCCGAGGATCAGCGCAAGGACGGCGACAAGACGATGTCGATCCTTGATCTCAAGGATCTGCGCGCGGTTATCGACGAGATGGGCAAGCGGGCCGGCGAACTGCGCAGCAAATACGGCAACGTCGCGCCGCAGACCGTTGGCGTCATTCAACGTCGGCTGCTCGTGCTCGAAGAGCAGGGCGCTGACAAGTTTTTCGGCGAACCCGCGCTCGACATCCAAGACTTCATCAAGCTCGACAAAGACGGTCGCGGCATCGTCAATATTCTGTCGGCCGAAAAACTGATGAATACGCCACGGTTGTATTCGACGTTCCTGCTGTGGATGCTGTCGGAATTGTTCGCCAAGTTGCCCGAGGTGGGCGATCTCGATAAGCCCAAGCTCGTTTTCCTATTCGACGAAGCCCATCTGCTGTTTAATGAAGCGCCCAAAGCTGTGCTCGATCAGATCGAGCGGGTGACGCGGCTTATCCGGTCAAAAGGCGTCGGCGTTTATTACGTCACGCAGAGCCCGGCCGACGTTCCAGATCGCGTGTCGGCACAGCTTGGCAACCGCATTCAGCACGCTCTGCGCGCGTTCACACCGCGCGAGCAGAAAGCCATTCGCGCCGCCGCGACGACCTTCCGCGCCAATCCAGCGTTGGACACCGAGCGCGTCATGCAGGAGCTGAAGGTCGGCGAAGCGCTGGTGTCGTTCCTGCACACTCGCGGCGAGCCATCGATGGTTCAAAGGACGCTCATCCGGCCGCCGATGTCGCGCGTTGGGCCGCTGAAGCCCGATGAGCGCAAAGCGGCCATGGAAAAAGACAGCCTTAATCGCAAAAAGTACAAGGATCTTTACGATCGCGCCTCAGCCTACGAGCGTCTGAATGAGAAGAACACGGCTGTAGGCCAAGTTAAAGATAAGCTCAGGAGCTTTGGAAATCTGTTTCGCATCAACCGCAATTAGACGAAAATAGTCATGGATGGCTGACGACTTGGTATTCGGGCCGGGATCGACTCGGCTTATAACATCGCAAAAGAAAACGTCGGGCGCGCGCCTAGCGCCCGCAACAAACGGTTTAGGAGCACAGCACATGGGTTTCCGGTTTCAGAAACGCATCAGCATTCTCCCCGGCGTGCGCATCAACTTGAGCAAAACGGGTGTGAGCGGCAGCCTCGGCGGTCATGGTGCCACGGTCAACATGGGCCTCGACGGCAAACCGCACGTCACGTTCGGCGTTCCCGGCACTGGCATGAGCTACAAGATGGCGCTGGGGCCGGGGCTCATCATTGTTGGCATTCTGCTCGCCGCCATCGTCGCCGGCATAGCCTACTTCCTTATGCCGGACGCTGTGCGCGGCGCCTTGCATTGGTGGCAGCCAAAGTGGTTCTGATTTCCCACTCGCGCATTTAAATAGTGCGCACGCGATTTCGGTCGTGCGCTTTTTTTTGCTCAAATCGCGGCAGACAAGCCACGCGCCGATCGACCGCGTCACTCGATCTCGATGGGATCGTCGTCATAAAACGAGAGGGCGCCCACTTTCGTGCGCGCCCTCGTGTTTTGGTTTGTGATATTCCGCTAGCGCTTAAGCGTGCTGCATCATAGATTCCACGTGTTCCCAATTGACGAGATTGTCGAACCACGCTTCGAGATACTTCGGCCGCGCGTTGCGGTAGTCGATGTAATAGCTGTGCTCCCACACATCGACGCCGAGGATGGGTTTTCCCCCGTGCATCAATGGATTTTCGCCATTGGGCGTTTTCGTCACTTCAAGCTTGCCGTCCTTAAGGGTGAGCCACGCCCAGCCTGAGCCGAATTGCGTGACGCCCGCATTGACGAAATCGGCGCGCAGTTTGTCGAACCCGCCATAAGCGTCGACATGCTTTTCCAATTGGCCCGGCATTTTCTTGCCGCCGCCGCCCTTCTTCATCCACTGCCAGAAGTGGAGATGATTATAATGCTGCCCGACGTTGTTCACGATCGGCGCGTTCTTATCGGCAAAGGCGTTGCGGCAAACCTCTTCGAGGCTCTGGTTTTCGTATTTCGAGCCAGCGAGCAACTTGTTGCCGTTGTCGACGTAAGCCTGATGATGCTTGTCGTGGTGAAATTGCAGCGTTTCGGCCGACATATAAGGGGCCAGTGCATCGTAGGCGTACGGTAAGTCTGGAAGCTTCAAAGCCACGGCCATGCTCTCCGGTGTCGTTTGAGGTTTATAGGGAATGTCGCGGACAACACTAGATGCTCGCGTCAACCTTGGCAAACGGGGCCATGCGCCGAAGGTTCCCCGTCGTGCCCGCCATCTACAGTGGTCGTGCTCGGCCGACGTGCTATTTGGCTACAGTGCAATTCGCATTCGCGAGTTTGACTTGTGACGAGTATTGCAAAGCGTGCCTTATCCCCGAACGGCAACGAAGCGTATTGCAAAGCCAGCGGCAATACGCTTATCTTTTCGCAATTTTCTTAACGACGTTGGGCGACAATTAGGTGCGTATGCGCAAATTTGTCGTGCGCAGCCTCACGTTCTCGGCTAGATGGGCTTTAAATGGCAATTGAGGTTCTATCCCGTGAAGCGAAAGGTAAAAAAAATGGCGAGTGCCAACATCGACAAGATGTCCTTGAAGGACTTGGTCGAACTTGAAGCCAAAGTATCCAAAGCAATTGCAGCCGCGCGCGATCGCGAGCGCAGCGATCTCAAGAAGAAACTCGCTGAAATGGCCGAAACGCACGGTTTTTCCGTAAGCGAATTGTTCGGTGGCGCGCGCGGTGGCCGTGGCGCTGCCAAAGGCAAATCGGTCGGCGCTGCAAAATATGCCAATCCAGATAATAAGTCCGACACCTGGACCGGCCGCGGCCGCAAACCCAACTGGCTTGTCGATCGTCTGAAAAAGGGCGGCAAGCTCGACGACTTTTCAATTTAATTGCGCAGGGGTGCAAATACGATTGCAATCGAGACGTGAAACGCCGGCGCGCCAATGGCAGTCGGCGTTTTTGTTGGCTAACGGACAATTGTTTTTGCACCGTGTTCGTGGCGGCGCGGCGGCCATATAGCCATTCAATACGTAGGTCCTGATATTGACCAAAGTCTGCGTTCCGGTCGGCCCGTTAGCACTCAACGCTTGACACTGCTAACAGCTACCGTCATATACCCCTCGCACAGCGCAAGTCCGGGTAGCCATCAAGGTAACCTGGCTGTGCCTGTGGCCGGACCCGCATTTCGGCGGCTCGGCTCATTAACAAACACATATCGAAATCCCATCCGATATCATGAGGTTAGTCCCATGAAGTTCCGTCCACTCCACGATCGCGTTGTTGTCAAGCGGCTCGAGGAAGAAGCCAAAACTGCCGGCGGCATCATCATTCCCGATACCGCTAAAGAAAAGCCGCAGCAGGGCGAAGTCATCGCCGTTGGCCCAGGCGCCCGCGATGAAGCTGGCAAGATCAACTCTCTCGACGTCAAAGCCGGCGACCGCGTGCTGTTTGGCAAATGGTCTGGCACCGAAGTCAAGATCGATGGCCAAGATCTCCTCATCATGAAGGAGAGCGACATCCTCGGCATTCTCGACGGCGTCGCCAAAGCGAAGGCCGCTTAAACTCGCTGCTCCCCCCGTTTGACTTTTTTGAATAACCCCAGGAGTTTCTCCACATGGCATCGAAAGATGTAAAATTCGGCCAAGACGCCCGCGAGCGCATGCTGCGCGGCGTCGATATTCTTGCCAACGCCGTCAAGGTGACGCTCGGCCCCAAAGGCCGCAACGTCGTCATTGAAAAGTCGTTCGGCGCACCGCGCATCACCAAAGACGGCGTGACGGTCGCCAAGGAAATCGAGCTCGAAGACAAGTTCGAAAACATGGGCGCGCAAATGTTGAAAGAGGTCGCGTCGAAAACCGCCGACCTCGCCGGCGACGGCACCACGACAGCCACCGTTCTGGCTCAGGCGATTGTGCGCGAAGGCGCAAAGTCGGTTGCAGCCGGCGCCAACCCGATGGACTTGAAGCGCGGCATCGACATTGCTGTCGCCGCCGTCGTCAAAGACCTTCAAGCCAATTCCAAGAAGGTGACGAAGGACCAAATTGCTCAGGTCGCCACGATCTCGGCCAACGGCGATGAAGTCGTCGGCAAGAAGATCGCCGAAGCGATGGAAAAAGTCGGCGCCGAAGGCGTCATCACGGTCGAAGAATCCAAGACCATGGAATTCGAACTCGATGTCGTCGAAGGCATGCAGTTCGATCGCGGTTACCTCTCGCCGTACTTCATCACCAACGCCGAGAAGATGAACGTCGAACTCGAAAATCCCTACATCCTGATCCACGAGAAGAAGCTCTCTGGCCTGCAGGCGATGTTGCCGGTTCTCGAAGCCGTCGTTCAGTCGGGCAAGCCACTCCTGATTATCGCTGAAGACGTCGAAGGCGAAGCTTTGGCGACGCTCGTCGTCAACAAGCTGCGCGGCGGCCTCAAGGTTGCAGCCGTCAAGGCGCCGGGCTTTGGCGATCGCCGTAAAGCGATGCTCGAAGACATCGCCATCCTGACCGGCGGCACCGTGATCTCGGAAGATCTGGGCATCAAGCTCGAAACGGTGACGCTTGCCATGCTCGGCCGCGCCAAGAAGGTGCAGATCGACAAGGAAAATACCACGCTTGTCGACGGCACCGGTAAGAAGCCGGAAATCGAAGCCCGCGTGAAGCAGATCAAAGCGCAGATCGAGGAATCGACCTCGGACTACGACCGCGAGAAACTGCAAGAGCGTTTGGCGAAACTTGCCGGCGGTGTTGCCATCATCAAGGTTGGCGGCGCGTCCGAAGTCGAAGTCAAGGAACGCAAAGACCGCGTTGACGACGCACTGCACGCAACGCGCGCTGCAAACGAGGAGGGCATCGTTCCCGGCGGCGGCGTCGCTCTGTTGCGCGCATCCAAGATACTCGAGTCCCTGAAATCTGACAACGAAGACCAGAAGGTTGGTATCTCGATCGTCCGCAAGGCCTTGCAGACACCAGCCCGCCAGATTTTCACCAACTCCGGTGAAGATGGCTCGGTTATCGTCGGCAAGATCCTCGAGAACAAATCGTACTCGTACGGGTACAATGCGCAGAGCCATGAGTACGGCGACCTCTACGCCCAAGGCGTGATTGACCCGACCAAGGTCGTGCGTTGTGCGCTCCAGGACGCAGCCTCGGTTGCAGGCCTGCTCGTGACGACCGAAGCCATGATCGCCGACATGCCCAAGAAGGGCGACGCGGGTCACGGCCACGGCGGCGGTGGTGGCGGCGGAATGGGCGGTATGGGCGGCATGGACTTCTAATAAGTCCGGCACTCTAAGCCTCACGCTCGTTACATTCAGAACAATCGAAAAGCCCCGGATTCCTCCGGGGCTTTTTGCGTTTACCTGTCCAAGGCAGCGCGAGTACCGCCACGCGCGTTCGATTACACGGTCGCACGCCGCGAAAATTTTCTCAAAAAATTAGGCGCTGAGAACTGCGTCAGCCAATTTCGCTGCGACAAAAACTACTGTACATCTGTACTTGCGCATTACTGCACAAATCGGGGTTGAGCATCCGCATGAACAGTCATGCGTCGGATGAATACATGAATTTTGCTCGAAATCTGGGGAAAGGGTAGACTAAATGTCGGAAGATGTCTTGCACAAACTCAAGGGGTTGCACGCGGAGGTTCGTTCACGCATTGAAGCCACCTCCGATTATAAAGCGATGCAGGCGGTTGAGCGGGCAATGGAGGAAGTCAAAGTTTTGATTCCCGTCGATGCGGCGCCTGCTGCTGCTGAGGTAAGTGAAGTAGCGGCGGCAAACGAGGCCGAAGCGGTGGCCGACGTCACGCCCGTTGGAGAAGCAGTTGGCGAAACGACAACTGAAGCAGCGCCTGCTGCTGCGGAAGAACCCGCTCACGCTGAAACCGCCGCTGTCGTGGAAGAGGTCGCTGAAACTACCCCTGCCGCTGAAGTCGCCGCGTCGGCTGTTGCCGAGGCGGTCGAAACACCGGCAGAGCATGTCGAAGCGCCCGCAGAAGCAGCCGATCACGTCGCCGCACCGCAAGACGCTGGCGCGGCTGAACCGGCAGCAGAGGAAGCCGCTGTCGAAGTCGCGCGGGTCGAGATCCCGCACGAAGATAAAGCGCTGGTGGCCGAACTCGTGGCGGCAAGCAGCGAATTGCCGGCCGCGAATGGGACGGCCAATCCCTAAAGCAGCGCAGGGCGATTGACGCTGGCTAGAGTTCGGAAAGCCCCGGTGCAGGCTGGGGCTTTTCGCCACCAAGAATTTTCCCCGCATCGTACGCCGCGCGGTAATCGGCGAAATCGGCGCGCGTGACGTCAGCCATCCGGCTGGCTGCGTTGAGAACGGTCTCAGTGATGGTGTTGTCGATCCCAAAAGCAATGAGAGCGTCGGCGGTCGCCGATCCATCGCGCCCGGCCGCGCGCATGTGCCCGCCGGCTGCCAACATGCCCATTGTCAGCACGGCGTCTGAAAATTCGGCCGCGTTGCCGACTGCTTCCTGCAGGTCGATGCGGTCGGCGGTCGGCTGCAGTTCGCGCAGCAGATAAGCATCACCGCGAAACATCACCGGGTGCAGCAATTCCACCGGTACGACCTGACAACGTGCGATGATCGCGGCGATGCGATGGGCATCGTCGGGCCAAGCCGGTTGCGCGCACGGCGAATACGGCGCGACCGACGAAGGACTGGAATTTTTCAAATCCAGCAAAACGTTGTCGTCGGGCGAGCCGTTGCCTTCGATCAGCAGGACGTAGCGCGCAATGCCCAGGCTGCCGGTGCCAGCAATGCGGCGCGCGGCGTCGCGAAATTTGAAGAACCGCTGCTCGTCTTCGGTCGCGGGCAATCCTTTGGTGAACTCCGCCAGCTCGTCGCGGTCGTCATCCGAAATCGGCAATGTCTTTTTGCCGTCGATAACGAGTTTGCGTTTGTCCTTCTTGAGCTCGGTGCGTTTATCGAGAAATTTTCCGGGCTTGCGGCGTTTCAATTCATCCATCAAGTCGCCGATGATGCCGGTCGCGGTTTTGCGCTCGATCCAGCGCGGCTTGCCATTGACCAGCTCCTGCCGCCAGTGCTCGATGAGATCCGATGCCAACTGGTTGGCGTCTGCGTCTGTGAGGCCAAGGCCCGGCGCGGCGACGAGCACGCTGGTTGTTAATCGCAAGATGTCCCACGTCGCGGGTGCCAAGCAGGCTTCGTCGAAATCGTTGACGTCGAAGTAGGTGAGGCCGTTGTCGCCGAGATAGGTGCCGAAATTTTCCAAATGGAGGTCGCCGCACATCCACGTTGGCGGACCGCCCGTCGATAGCTTCAGCTCAGCCAGACGCTGATAAAACAGGTGGCAAGTACCGCGCAGAAATACGAACGGGTCGCGGTTCATGTTGGCGAACTTCATCGCCAGACGCTCGGGCTCCCGGCCGCGATTGAAATCGAGAATGATTTCCGGCGATGGCGCGGGCATGGGCGCTCCTGATGGCGAGGTGACCTTAAGAGAAAAGGTTAGGTCATCGCTATCTGAAGTCCAAGGCTGAAGCGGGCTGCCACGCGCAATGGTCGCGGGGGCGGCCTTCGGGTTCGTTAGAGCGGTGCCATCTCTGGCAGATCTTACGAGCGCATCCGCTCAAATAAGAATTCCCAGCCATAAAGCAGCGCTGTGTCCATCGCGCCGACAAAGAGAAAGGCGATGGCGATGCCGGTCGTCGATGTTTCGGGGAGGCCGTATTCCACGCCCTTGACCGCGACAGCGAGGCTGGCGATGAGGCTGAGAAGCGCTAGCAGGGCAAAAATCACTTGAACGAACTTCAGCGAGCGCGCGCGCTCGACGTCTACGCGATCCATTGGGTTCCCTTTACGCACTACAAGTCTGCCCCAGTCTTTCGTAACCTAGCCTGGGACGGTGCGTTCGTGAAGCATTCTTTAACAATTAATTAAGCACGAAATAGAAGCTCGGTTAACTTTGCTTTTTGTACTGCGGCATCGGGCGTGAAATCGTGATCCAACCACCAGCTTTCAAAAGCTGCAAGGATGCGGCCAACACGCGGACCTGCGGGCACGCCAAGCGCGATGATGTCGGCACCGCGCAGCGGGAGTTGCGGTGCGCTCCAGCGCTGGGCGAGCGTCGCGCGGGCGCGAAACGCTGTGTCGTGGCCATCAAATTCAGACCTCGCCCAGGCGACGCGAGCCGCGCGCGCGAAGGCGTCACTGCCGATCCGGTAGAGGTGGACGCGGGCGGCGCGCTCAGATGTTTGTGGCTCAAAGGCCGGATCGGATGTCGCATGGGCGGCGCGTAAATCAGCTGCCTGCTCGCTCGAAAGCCGCAAACGTTGCGCGAGATCATCGATGCTGGCAGAAGCGGGAATAAGTGCGGCCAGCCGTGCCGCAGCGTCAGGTGCGATTTCCAAATCCGTCTCGATCACGATCAGTTTTTGCAGCACCTGAGGCCGCGACTGTCCACCCAAGACGGCATCGAGCACGCCGGTCTGCGCCATTGCCGGCACAACGTCAGCGGCGCGCGGAGTGACCACGAGCTTTAGCATTTCAGACCCGATGCGCTCGCCCGATAGGTTTGCGATCCCCGATTTCAGATCGCGGCAAGCGGCCAATCCATCGCTGTCGAGTGGGGTCAGACCGTACTGCGCCGTAAAGCGGAAGAACCGCAAAATGCGTAGGTAGTCTTCGCGGATGCGCGCGTGGGCGTCGCCGATGAAGCGCAATTTTCGCAAGCCAAGGTCCGCCAGCCCGCCGACATAATCGAAAATCTCGCCATCGGCGTTGGCGTAAAGCGCGTTGATCGTGAAGTCGCGACGCCGGGCGTCCTCGGCCCAATCTGTGGTGAAGGCGACGACCGCGCGGCGGCCATCGGTTTCGACATCGCGGCGCAGCGTTGTGACCTCGAAGGGAACGCCGCCAGAGACGACCGTTACGGTGCCGTGGGCCAAGCCCGTTGGATAGGCGCTGAGGTCGGCTTGGACGGCGAGCTGCATCACGGCGTCAGGAAGCGCCGTTGTCGCCAAGTCGATGTCGGTCACCGGCAGACCGAGCAAAGTGTTGCGCACGGCGCCGCCGACGATCCGCGTTTGCCCGCCGGGCGCCAATGCCACTATCAGGCCGCGCAAACTTGGAGTTTTCAGCCACGGTGCGGCGGCCAATTTTGCAGCGACATTTGCGGCGAGCTTTGGGGCGACCGGTTCTGCCATGTGATGTTACTGCTGATGTTACTGGGCTGGTTTGGTCGTGTGGCCAGGTGTGACCTTGCCGTCCTTGAAGATCGCGGGTTCATAGCCCTCTCCTGGCCTGCTGCCAGAGGTTGAGGAGAACGCAATCAGCGTCGTCAACATCAATAAAGCGCCCAGGACAAACAGGATCATCAACGGTGCTTCGCGCAGCACCGCGCCCATACCCGGCCAGTCGTTGCGTTGAAATGCCACCCAGGCGATGTAACTCATTGTCGGCAACAGGAAGAAAAAGATGTTCTCGATGAAAATGCGCATCATGACGTTATCAATCTCCGGTGCAACGTCCTGACGATGCCGGCGGTCGCGCCCCAGATATAGCGTTGCTTGTAAGGCATCGCGTGGAAGCGCCGCTCGGCGCCGCGCCAAAAC
The DNA here is from genome assembly GCA_031367425.1 of Hyphomicrobium sp. GTDB lineage: Bacteria > Pseudomonadota > Alphaproteobacteria > Rhizobiales > Hyphomicrobiaceae > Hyphomicrobium_B. The sequence continues at coordinate 14,478 of JANLPU010000055.1, read as the reverse complement.
CGGCTGTCGATCCGATGATTGGCTGAATCGAGTAGAAAAGCCAGAGGCACCTCGAACACGTCGGCGACCTCATCGTCGTTGGCAATAACCGTGTATCCGGAGTTGATGAGCGCGACAACCGGGGTGACGATGAAGCCGGTACCGGTGCGGTAGGGTTCGAGGTAGCCCAGCGGTTCGATGAAGGCCCGATCGAGCCCGATCTCTTCGTGGGCCTCGCGCAGCGCCGTCTCAAGTGGTGTTTCGTTCCGCTCGGTCTTGCCGCCAGGAAAGGCGATTTGCCCGGCGTGCGACGGCAGATGCTGCGTGCGCTCGGTCAACAGGACTGACAGAGCATTGGCAGCAATAATAGGGACCAGCACGGCTGCCGGCTGCAGGCTGGCAGCGTCGGGCTCCTCGGACCCCGGGTTGAGATCGAAATCGCTGGGGCTTGCGTTGGCGTCGTGCATGGCTACAGGCACCGGTAGCAGCTTTGCCCGGGCCCATGCAGCAAATGCCGCCCGATCAGCTAAAAAGCTTTTCGACGCGCGGTCGGGCACGCTCATAAGGCCAAATCTAACATCAGAATTGATCTCTCTACGCCTGATTGGCTGCGCCTTATTGGGGGCTTATCACGATAAGGTCAAAGTCTGAGAACAAGATCGCGACCGAATCGAGTGGGGACTATGGAAAAATTTTTCGCATTTCGTCGAGGTTTGAGGCTTGGGCTAGTGGGCGTGATGATCGTCGGCTGCGTGCCGGGGACGGTTATGCCCGCGCACGCCGCGATGTCGACGGCTGAATTCCTCGGCACGTTGTCCAACGGTGAAGCCACCGCCTTCCAGCACTGGAAAGAGGCGCGGCAAACGCACGAGCAGGAACTCGATACGTACTGGGATAAGGTGTTCGCCAAGCGGGAATTGCGCAAGAAAAAGCGCGTGACCAAAGTTCCCTTCGAGACGAGCGACTTCGTGATGACGTTTCCCCCCGCCTACAACGGGCCTAAGCTGACGGCAGACCTCGCGCGCAAGTACGAGAAGTTTGTCTCCGACCAGGAAAAGAGCGAGCCCACGCCGCCCAAAGAAATGGCGACCGTTGCCGATTACCTCGCCTCAGCCAAGCAGGTTTACAGCTTTACACCGGAGAGACTGTCGGAAAAGCAGTTCAAGCAGCGCTACGCCGAAGAGGCCGCCGCTTTCGGTCTCGTGAAAGAGCAAGTCGTGCGGGTGTACGCGTTGGAGACCGGCGGCATCGGCACGTACGACATGCAGGCTGGCATCCACCCGATTAAAAAAACCGGCCACGCCATTTCAAGTGCGCTGGGTTACGCGCAATTGCTCGACGCGAATTCGGTCAACGAACTGTCCAAGCACGGCGAGTTTTTCGTGCAACGCCTGCGTGACAAGGCGCGCAATCCGAACGTATCGGCGGCGCGCTTGGCAGCGCTCAAAACGAAGATCGCGGTCGTGCAGAAAATGTACGCCAAGGTCAAGCGCGTTCCCTTCGATTGGGAGCAGCACCAGGCCTTTGCCAAGACACCGGAAGGTCAAGGCATCCATACTCTCAATCTTGATGGCGATATCGGCCCGATGCTGCAGGCGATCAAGTTGCAGGGTCTGAAAGAGACCGCCGAAAAGGCTGGCCGCGCTCAGCTCTCAGGCGCGGCGATGGAGCTGATGAATTTGTCGGGTCCCGTCACCGGCTTAGAGATGATGCAGCCCGCTGGCGAAAAAGCGCCGGTGACGAACTTCTTCGCCAGGCGCGCCTATTACGTGAATAAAATGGTCATCGGACTGACCGGCGAACAGCTATTGGCAGAACTTGGACGTCGCATGGACGCCGACGTCAAAAGTCCCGGATCGCGTGAGTTCGCCGACGCCTTCGACACCGCCGCCGCCGCTTCCGCCCGCACCGCCGGGCGCTAGGGGGCTATGCTCTTTGTTCGCACGGGTCGTCTCACGAACGTCTGTCGCCGACGTCGTTCTCCCTGGTGAGAAGGTGGTCAATAGAGGCGAAGCATCGTTTCGCGATGACGACCCGATAAGGAGCTTCTGAGACGAGGTACCACCACCCGTCATTCCGGATGCGACGCGGCAATTCTTGATTGCTGCGGCACTGATCCGGGATCCTGCCGGCCGCATCGCAACTCGCACTAAGATCCTGTATCTGCATCGCACCGTCGACGACGCTGCGCTGCGCACAGGATGACGGGTGGGGAGCCGCACAGCATGACGGCGCATATGTAAAAGAAGTGCGCGACACCCCCCCTACTCAAAGCTTGTTGCCGCCGGCGGGGCAGAAGTCGCGTTGCAAGCGTTTCACCGCCGACATCGCTTTGTCGAACCCTGTCTCGCTGAATAACAACGACATTTTTGTCGAGCCTGAAATGGGTTTGGCGCCGCGGGCCACGCACTCGGCCTCGCTGATATCTACGCTCGCGCCGTCGATGCGGCAGGCATGATAGAGCCCGTCGCTATCGAGGTCGAAGGCGTACTGGTGGCCCTCTTGGCGATAGATATCGATGGCGCCCTCAAAGCGCGCCCGTTTGCTACGTGGCCGCACACCGGGCTCGGTGCGCACGTTCTGCAGATCGATGTTGGCGACGGTGAAAATTTCCTTCGTCCGCATGAATTCGCGCCCGCTCTTGTTGTCCTGGGTCCAGGTGGCCCGGTACTCGCGGATCACCTCGACCTTGCACGCGTTGGGGTCGATGACCTTGAAAGTCGCGTTGCAAAAGTCATCTGCTTTGGTGAGTGCGATGTGGCGGCACACGAAGTTGCGCGGATCGAGATAGGCTTGCGTGTCTTCAAAGAAGACGTAGGAGAGCAGTTCTTCAAAGGCTGGCTCTGCGGCGGTGGCGGATTGCGGCCGGCGGGCCAGACCCGCGACGGCAAGCGCGGCGAGCAGAAGGAGAACGGGCCTCAATCTCGGTGCGCCGATTTTTCGCACATGTCCCTCCCGATCAAGCTTGCTGAGCTTAGAGCCGGATCGAACCCATTGGCAGGCGTCTTTTGGGGGAGGTTGCTCAAACGCACATGTCAGCGCGTCGAGCCCTTCATGGCGTTTTGGCTGCTCTCGCCGGCGTCGGGCTGAGGCGCGGAGCGCGGGCTGATACTGGCAACGTCGGTTTTCCATTTCGTGGCCGCGGCGTCGGCATCGAGCGCGGCAGGCTTCATTTGCAATGAAACCTTCTGGCTTTTTGGCAGCGCTAAATCTGGTTGGCCAGCAACTTTAGTCTCCCAATTTGTAGCTGGTGCTGCCTCAAGCGCCTTGGCGACCGTCGTCGCAAATGGTTTTGCCGTGCCGCCCGGTGCGGTTTTCGCGTCAAGACGAACCATGCTGCGAACATAGTTTGAATTCGACAGCGCGTTGTCTGGCGAAATATCTTGTGATGCCACCTGCTTGGCTTCGTCATACCGGCCTTGCAGGCCCAGCACGAGGGCGAGGTTCTGGTTGACCTTGGGCGATCTCGATCCTGCCTGGGCCGCTTGGCGCAACAGCTCCTCGGCTTTTTTGGGGTCGCCGCTCATGGCGTGCGCGAGTGCCAGATTGTTCAACAGCGAGGGATGGTTCTGAGCCAGCGTCAGGGCGCGCTCGTAGAACGGAATAGCTTCTTTGTATTTTCCCTGCTTGGCCAACACGGTGCCGCGCGCCGAAATCACTTTCCAATCGGGTTTAGTGGGATCGTCGGCCGCCTCGAGCAGCTTGCCCGCAAGTTTGACCTGGTCGAGTTCGAGGACTAAGCGGCCGTATTCGCCATTGAGTTCCGGGTCGTTGCTATGCAACACGCTGGCCTGCTGGAGGACGCTCGCGGCTTTTTGTTTTTCACCCATCGCCTTAAGATTGCGGGCAAAACTCAAAGCGGCGTTGAGGTCGTTTGGCTTTTTGGCAAACTCTTCGCCCCAATAGGTGGTCGCCTTTTGCAATTCCGAAGCTGAGCTTTTGCCGGTCGCAGACATTGCAGACGTAGTCGTATCGTCCGCCAAGCGCGATTGCACGTCTGGCAGCAAGTCCGAGGTTTGAGCGCAGCCACTCAGCAAAACTGCCGTGCAGGCCGCCAAGACATTCAGATGAAAGCGCTTGCCCGGCAGGGCTGCGTCTGACGCCATAATTTGTTCTCCAACATGCCACGCAATGCGTGCGAATCTCTGCGACTGTTACTTTGTGGGACAGAGTTCAATAAACGCTTAATCCTCGGGCAGCGTGCGGGGCTGCTGCAACTCAGTGACAATGGGTGTTGGAAGCAGCGCGATACCACGGGATGGCTTGCGTCCTGCACTCAAGATCGTGTCTCTTGCAGGCAGGCTCGCGGCCCAATGTTATGACCGGTAGGGGAATTTGAATGATCGAGACGACCGCATGGCGGGCCACAGAAGTCTTCGCTCTGACCGATAAGAGCGCCGACGAGACCGCTTGGCACAAAGATTTGCCGATTTGGCTGATCCCCAGAGGCGGCGTCGGCGAAGTGGCCGACCTCGATCACAAAGCGCTGACGTGGTTGGCGACGCAAAAATTTTCCGGCGCGGCGAAAAAATTCGTGAGCCTGCCGGGCAGCGACGGCGCTTTGAAAGGCGTCGCATTCGGCATCGGCACCGGGCACGAGGGCGATCCGAGCGGTCCGTCGGAACTTTTGTTCGGGTCGCTCCCCAACGCTCTGCCCGCGGCGAGCACGTTCAAAATTGCTAGCGCCACGAAGTCTGCCGAGCTCGCCGCCATTGCTTGGGGGTTGGGCGCGTATCGCTTCAGCCGGTATCGCGGCAAGGACGCACATTCGGGCGCGGCCAAACTGCGTATGCCCGAAGGCGTCGATGCAGCGCGCGTCATCAACACGGTCGAGGCGATTTGGTTTGGGCGCGATCTCATCAATACGCCGGCCAGCGATATGGGGCCCGCCGAGATCGAAGCGGCAGCGCGCGAATTGGCGCTACGCCACGGCGCGAGCGTCATCGTAACAACGGGCGACGATCTTCTCAAAAACAATTTCCCCATGATCCACGCAGTCGGCCGCGCCAGTCCGCGCCCGCCCCGACTGATAGACATGACGTGGGGCCCCGATGGCGCGCCCAAAATCACGCTCGTCGGCAAAGGCATCAGTTTCGATACCGGCGGCCTCGATATCAAACCCTCAAGCGCCATGCTGATCATGAAAAAGGACATGGGCGGGGCGGCGACCGCGCTCGCGCTTGGCCACATGATCATGGGTCAGAAGTTACATTGCCGGTTGCGCATTCTCATTCCGGCGGCTGAAAATTCGATCAGCGGCGATGCTTTCAGGCCGGGCGACATCTTGAAAAGCCGGGCGGGCTTGACCGTCGAAATCGGCAATACCGATGCGGAAGGGCGCTTGGTCCTCGCCGATGCTCTGGCGCTGGCTGACGAGGAAAATCCCGACACCGTTCTGGTGTTTGCAACGTTGACCGGGGCCGCGCGCAGTGCTCTGGGTCCAGACCTACCAGCGTTTTTCACCGATGACGAAGGTATGGCGTCAGCTATGGCTGAGATCTCTCCGGCCATCGGCGACCCGGTTTGGCGCTTGCCGTTCTGGGAAGGCTACCGCCGTCATCTGGACAGCGAAGTGGCCGACATGAATAACGTCTGGGAAAGCCCGTTCGCGGGTGCGATCACGGCGGCGCTGTTCCTAAAGCGGTTCGTGACGACAGCGCGCCGCTTCGCCCACTTTGATCTTTACGGTTGGCGCACCTCGGCGCGGCCGCTCGGGCCAAAAGGCGGCGAGCCGCAAACGGCGCGTGCTGTCATGGAGTTTCTGCGCCGGGAGTTGCAAACGTGACGAAGGGTGGCCCCGAGCGCGATGCACATGCAAAGGCTTCGCCACGGCAATCGTCTGCCGCTCAGCCGCTCGATCCAAGGCTGAACGCCTTCCGCCCTGATTTGGCGGCGCGATCACTCGAAGGCTCAGTGCGCGCGCCCAGGTACGTCGAGGGTATCGCCGGCCAAGTGGTGCGCGCCAGCGTTCCGTTACGCCAGACGCCGGACGCGGCGCGCGGCCTGGACACCGAAGCTTTGTTTGGCGAGGCTCTGACGATCTTCGATGAAAGCGGCGGTTGGGCTTGGGTGCAGTTGGCGCGCGACCGTTACGTTGGCTATCTGCCAGCCGACACCGTATCGCGCGACGTTGTCATGCCCACGCATCGCGTGCAGACGCTGGGAACGTTTCTTTATCCAGCGCCGGATATCAAAACGCCGCCGATCATGCATTTGTCGCTGAATGCGGTGCTGGCCGTCCGCCAGACGAACGACAAGTTCTCCGAAGTAGCGCGCGGCGGCTTTGTCGTATCGCGGCAGATCGCGCCGCTTGATCGTCTGGCGCGCGACTTCGTCGAGATCGCCGAGCGTTTCATCGGCACACCCTATTTGTGGGGCGGGCGCACGCGCATCGGCATCGATTGTTCGGGCCTCGTGCAGACCGCGCTGCACGCCACGGGCACGCCAAGCCCACGCGACAGCGATATGCAGTGGGCGGAGTTAGGCGTGCAGGTCTTCGGCAATGCCAACTATGAGGGATTCGAGCGCGGCGACTTGATATTCTGGCCCGGTCACGTTGGCATCATGACCGATAGCGTGATGATGGTTCACGCCAACGCTCACCACATGGCGGTGGCCATCGAGCCATTGCCGGAAGCGGCCATTCGCATCGCCAAGCAAGGCGCGCAGATGGTCGGCGCCAAGCGCATCGTCACGGCCAAGATGCTGCGCGCGCCTGCTTAGAGTTAATGCCGCATTGGTTTCGAAGCTGATGCTCAAACTGACGCAATCGTGCGCTTTTTGGGCCTTTTTTGCCGCCACAAATTGGCCACGGCCAAAGCGCGTCTTGGCGCCTCGCAATTCTTTTATGTCGATTGATAGCGGCAATCCGGAGCCCATCATGCGTAGCGTGACTTATGCCGTTATGGCCACCGTTATGGCCGTTGTCTTGGCTCTGTGTGCTGCCGCCGCGCCAGCGCTCGCCAAGACGAAAGAGAAGCCAGCCAAGCCCTTCATGAAAAGCGAAGAGCTGCTGCAATGGATCAACGGCTATAAGCAAGCCCCGCAGCCCAACCGCTTGCCGTTGGCCGTCAAGGCGATGGCCCAGTTCGGCATCACGCGCGATATGGATCAGGCCGGCATCTATATCGGCTTCACGGCGGGCGTGCTGGGTGCCAACCCAGACACGGCTGAAAAGCTGATCACGGCAATGTTCCCGTTAGCGCCGGACGACCAGGTTCTGTTGATCAAGGCGATTGCCTATTCTGGCCTGCCCAACTGGAAGATCGTACTCGGCGAGTTCATCGAGCGGATGCCGGCGCGTAAGGTGCTGATCGACAAATTCCTCTACGGTAACAAGGCAACGCTGCCAGACCTGCCGCTGGAGGAAAGCTCGTTCGCGATCGACGCCAACTGGGGCTATTATTTCGCGACGGGCTCTGAAGCGCCCGTCAAACGCATTCTGGTTTCGCTCGGTTGGTCTGGCGACAAGAACGACGTTGAAAAGCTGACCATCGGCGCAATGGCCAAATGGACGTTGGCGCAAAACGCGGCGCGCGACAGCGATCTCTTGGCGATGCTCAAAGCCGATGTGGCCGACGAACCGCCCGAAGTTCGCCAGCCATTGGCCGAAGTCATCGACGCCGCCGAGACGCTCGAGCTTGGAAAAATCAAACGGCAGGCGATGGCGTCTATTGAAGAGCTGAAGGCCAAGGGGCCGGAAAAGAACCGCACCTACTCGTGGTGGGGAACGGCCGGGCAGACGGTTTTGGCGCTAGGATGCGTCGCTGCTAGCGCCTTGGGGCAAGTCGAAATCGGCGTGCCGTGCGTCGTCGGCGGCGCGCTGTCATCGGCGGCGCTCAAGTATATGAGCCCTGGGCCGTAATCGGGAAAATTTGGACTTTAGTGATCGGGGCACAGCGCGTGCGCTTCAGCGAGCGCGTCGTCGCGGCTGTCGAACGTGCCGACGAGTTCAGCGCCGGGTGCGTGAGCGCGCGCATAGGTGTTGAACATCGAAGTTTCGAAGCCATCGAGCACCGTCAGCGCGGTGAGTTTCGTTTCAGTTTCCGTCGCCGCGCGCACCAGCAAAGTTTTGTTGCCGCCGTAGCTAGCGGTCAGAATTTTGCAATTCAGGCTGGCCGATGACGGGCGTGGACCAGAGAGCGCCATACGGTTTTGTGGGCTCAGCGTCTCTGGCCGCGCCGCGATGGCATTGGCGTTGACCGCCGCCGGGGGCGGTGGCGATGACGTCGGTGACTGTGCGACCGCGTCCACAGGCTTGGCGAAACGCGCACGCGCGCTCGGCGCTGCTGGTGTTAACACTGGACCGCCCAGCCGTTGCGGCTCTGGCACCGTCGGCTTGATTTTGAATTCTGGCAACTGCACGGCATCGTCGGCCACCGGCTCAGCGTGAGAAGGAACCGCGGGCGCAGGCATGGGCGCGATGTCAGCCGCGTGCGGGCGTGCTGATACAGCTTCTGAGGCATCGATTGCCGACGAAGCGCCAGCCGATCGCGCGCTGCGCTCTGCCTTCAGCGCTGGCGGCGCTGGCTGATGCTGTGTCTCAGGCTTCACCGCACCATCGCGCGACCAGATGGTGCGCACCGGAGATTTAGGTCGCGCTGACTTTGCCTCAACCGGAGCCACGTCCGGCGCTTGGCGACCATCGGTCTGTTGTGGTGCCACTTCGACGGGGGCCTCTTGCACAGCGGGTTCAGCGGCGGGCTTCACGGCCTTCACCTGCGGCGGTGATTTCGGCGCTGGAATCGCAGCGTCCGGTATTTGACGCGGCATCGTCTCGATCCCCGACGGCGAGGGCTCGCCCGCCGGGGTCGCGGCTTGCGTTTCCTGCCACAACCCATTATTCGGCGCGGCCAGGCTGGCGGGCTTGGGCCCACCGAGTTTCGAGGGGCCCCCAAATCTTTTGAATTTATCGCGGATCGCCGTTCGCTGGGGCGGCATGGCGGCCGGTTCGCGCACCGAGGCTGTCTGCAAGCAATAGGTAGCGCGGAACAGTTCGGCCACCGCATCGATCGAGCGGCCGTACTGGCGGTCGGCGGCCCAACGGTGCGCCAAATCGCTGAAGGTGACTGCCCGCCGCAAGCGCTGCGATTGCTGGATGATATCGTCTTGCTTCAACTGCGTGCGCGGGGCTACTGGCTGAGCGAGGTGCTCGCCGGAATAAGCCACGAGATGTTGGATTTGTGCGAGCACGCCGGTTTTCACATCGGGAAACCGGTCGCCGGGAACGCCGCCGCCGGTCGCGCCGATGCCGGCAAAATTATTCTGTTTGGCTTTGACGTCGCCGGGTATGCCGTCGCCGCGTTTGAACTTCAAATAATTGGTCTCAAGGATCATCTGGTAAAAAGCGTAGTCCCAGCGGACGCGCCAAGCTTCGCCCCAATATCGATACCAGCGTGCGATCTCGCGATATTTCAGTTCGACGTGGTCGTTGTGCTGGCCGACGAAGTCCATCAGCCGTTCGGGCGTGACGCAAGCTGGAACCCGATTGGTATCGACAATCCGGATGGCCGGTGCGGTCGAGCCTGTGCCGGCCGACAGCAGAAGTGCGGCTGTCGTCGCGGCAGCGATGGACAAGCGGCTTGAGCGTTTACAATCGGCCGATGCCATGTGCTGTCCTTTGCTGAGGTTGCTACAAACGATCAACCTTCGGGACAGAGTTCGAATGCTTTATCGAGCGCTTGGGTTTGGCTTTGGAACTCGCCGACCGTTTGGCCGCCCTTGGCGTAAGCTGAAATATAAGCTTCCGCTTCGCGCTTTTCCGAACCCTCGTTGACGTCGAGCACCGTGTAGTTGGTGGTCAAGTCGGCGCTCGCCTTGACGATGACGGCGTGGCCGCCACCATAGCTTGCGGTCCATACCCGGCATTTGGCGACCGCTTGCTGGACCATCGGCGCTGGTGCGGCGACCGCTGACTTCAATCCACCGAGCGCTGCCGTTTGGACTTTGGCTGGCGTTTCGATCGTGACGGTTTGTGGTGCAACGGCTGCGGCCTTGGGTTCGGCCACGGATGCGGCCGCCTCGGCTTCCGGCTTGGGAGCGTTGATGATCGTGACTGCGGGCTGCAGTTTCGACGCGTCGGTTGCCGCCGGTTCAACGATCGCGGCCTTCGCCGGTGCCGCAGCAGCAGGTTTGAATACGTCGGCGATCTTGGCCAACGATCCAGCACCCAGGCTTGACCTTACGAACGAGCCTGATGCGCGGGCTTCTTCCATCGCCTTGCGGGCAAGGTCGGCGCCTGAAATTTTGGTGGTACTGGCGCTGGCCTCTGCGGGAACAGCGGGCGGCGCTTCAGGTTCGGCCTCGGTTGCGGCGACGTCTGTCGTCGCTGCAGCAGCGACAGCGACAGTCTTGCTGTCAGCTTTCAAAACCTTCGCAGTAGAAGCCGTTTTGACATTGCTTGCGGGTTTGGCCAAAGCCATCATTTCAGGCTTCGGATCGGCCGCTTTGCAGACGCCGTCATAAAAGGAATCTTGCACATTTTCGATGTCGTTGGCGTAGTGCCGCGAAGTCGGCGCCCACTTCCGCGCGAGCTGCGCATATGTCATCGGACCTTTGATAGTCTTCAGCCATTCGGTCAGCACGCCCCACTCTTGCACTTTGCGGGTGCGCTCAGCGACGGGGCTGTCGAGTTTCTCGCCGGCGTACAGCAAGAGATGTTCAAGGTGGGCTTTGACGCCCGTTGGCACATCCGCGAACGTCTCGCCGGATTCGTGATGCCCGGTGGCGCCCAGACCCGCGAAGTTGTTTTGCTTGTCTGACACGTCACCAGTGAAGGTGAGATTGCCGGTCTCCAGCAACATCTGGAAGAATGCCGTATCCCAGCGAATTCCAAGCTCTTCACCGACCCGCATGTAATCTGCGGCAATGGTCGAAAACTTTGCGGGCAGCTTACCGTTGCGCCCTTCAAGGAACGCGGTCAGGCGCCCGGGCGTTGCGCACACCGGCACCTTGTTTGACGGCGATATCTTGATGGCGGGAAGGTCTGCAGCAAATGCAGACTGCGATACAATCGTAGCGAGCATAGCTACGGACAATGGAAGCGCTACAAGCGCCCCAACGCGGGAACTCATGGATACACCCATAACACGCGGCACCCTCAATCGAGCACCCAACAAAACCAAAATGGTTTATAGGCGCTTAAGGTTAAGAATTCGTTGATTGACCCCCCGGGGTCGAGATCTCAACGTCGCTCGGCATTGGGGCGGCATTGAGAGCGGATTTAAAAAACAATTGTGGCGAGCGCGCCGTAATTTCGGTTGCAATGACGGCGGTGATCATTCGAACGATGCACGTCATCCCGGCGACGGCCGGGACCCACGACAACGCGCAACTATTCGTCGGCAGTTCATGCGGGTCGCTAAGCAGCGTGTCGCTCGCTGGAGTTCGCGCGGACGATTGTCGTTGCGTCCCGGCCTGCACCGCCTTCGGCGTTGTCGCGTACCGCGACGCCGGGATGACGATAGGTCTAAGCAGCACTCAGCCCAGATGCTGGCCGCCATCGAGCGCGATCATCTGGCCGGTCATCGACGGCGTCGACAGTATGAATTGCACGGCTGCTGCGATCTCGGCCGTCGTGGGCCCACGCTTTAACAACGTGGAAGCTTGTTCGGCGGCAAAATCAGACGCTTTTTGATGCACGCTCTGGATTACGGGACCCGGGCCGATGGCATTGACCCGAACGCGCGGTGCCAACGCTTGCGCCAGCGTGCGTGTCGCCGTCCATAAGCCCGCTTTGGAGATTGTGTAGGAGAAAAAGTCCGGCGTCAGTTTCCACACCCGCTGGTCGATGATGTTGATGACGTTGCCTTCGACGCCATCGGGCAAATGCCGCACCATCGCTTGCGCCAGAAATACCGGTGCCTTCAGATTGATATCCTGATGCAGGTTCCAGGTTGCTTCATCGAGGTTTTCAATCCCGTCGAGCATGAATTCCGAAGCGTTGTTGATCAGGCATGTTGGGGCCCCCAGCTGCGCCGCGCAGGCTTCGATCAGTTTATGCAGCTCGTCGAATTTCGCTAAGTCTGCCTGCAACGCGATGGCGCGTCCGCCTCCTCTGACAATTTCGCCGACGAGCTCTTGCGCTTGGCTTTGCGAGCGGCGGTAATGCACGGCGACCGCATGGCCGGTGCGTGCTAAATCGAGCGCAATGTCGCGCCCGATGCGCCGCGCCGCACCTGTGATGAGAGCGGTTTTCGCGTGTTGGTTGGAGTGGGCCATTCAATGTCCTTATGCGCTGGGGCCTTATGCGCCAAGCTGGTCGTTGCGCAAAATATCAGCCGCTTGTCTGCGCACGAACCGCGTTTCTTCTCAAGGCATTTGAGCACTTTGCGATGAGGTAGGCTGGCAACCGCACTGTCGCACAGCTGTCACGTCGCCCGCCTAAATTTAGCGCGAGATCGGCAGTTGGCGTCGCGGCCGATCGTTCCGCCCCCCAATCGGGCGTTACTCTTTGGGCGCCAATTGATAGACCAGCCGAGCCCTCATCCTCGCCGGTCTGTCAAAAAAAGGCCAGTTGGCGTCCATCGGGCCACCCCGCGGTCCAAAACTATGGTGCCACACTGGCCTTTTACCGTCAGTTTTCCCCCAGATCACAACGCCTAGCCCTTGCGGCTGCCATCATCTGGCCGGACAATTCACCCCTCGCTGCCAACCGATGGACATTTGATTCGCAGTTGCTCGCGCTCATCACCATTTTGATCGGACTGACGATCGCGCTTATCGCTGTTTTCGTCGCGCCGCGCGCGATCGAGGCGCGCGTGATTTTTGACCGTGCGCCAGACGTGCCCAAGGCGTTCGGCTGTCGCATGGCGTGGCTGGCGATAAAGACCGAGGCGACGGACGAGGTCATCGCCGCGCTCGAACTGACCCAAACGCAAGTCGCCAACTGGAATTGCGGCATCGGCACGATTTATGCGGCCGACCTCAGCGACACGTACGTGTTCGTGACGCCGCCGGTGAAGGGTTGGACGTTCGTTGCCGGCGTACCGCTGCCCCATCCCGTCGGCCGCTCATTCGTCGACAAGCTGACGCCGCTGCTTGGGGCACTGTCGTCGCAATTCAAGGACGTGCAATATTTCGCGGCCTTTCCGGTGATCGATTTCTTCGCCTGGGCGCGGCTGGAGCGCGGCAAGCTCACCCGCGCGTTCGCGATCGGCGATGACGGCGTCATCTGGGATCGCGGTCGGTTGACACGTGAGGAAAAAGCGCTCGGGCTCAAGCTGTTCGATCTGCGCGGCATCAAAGGGCGCTCAGGTGACGCGGGCGGGGCGATCATTCTGCATCCAACGGAGCCCCAAGTGCTGACCTTGGCGCGCGCCTGGAGCCTGGATCCAGCCACGCTCGATGCGGTCGACGGGGGGCCCGCGACCGGCTTCATCGCGCGCGCTCCGAGCCATTGGCGCGCCGAACGCATCCGCCGCGCCGCGGCGTGAAGGTACACGAGCCGAGCTATCCAACCAAACTACCAACCGTACTGTCTCCGTATATCGTAATGGTGAGTTCGGCACTCATACCAGCCATTAGCGCCACTGTTTTTTCCGGAAGACAGAAGTGCTTTTCGTGAGGTTCACGCCCGGATTGTATTCCTACATCGAAACTGCGCGATCCGCATTGTTTCCAAATCGATAGTGGTCTTGCGAGCAACGCACGTATCGCGTCGGAGTAAACCAGAACCGCCTCATCAACGGACTGTGGCTGTGAGTTTTTCAGTCCTACGGATGCAAAACCTTTCGCCAGATTGTTTATGACTAGGTCGGATAATTTCAACGCATCGAGCAATTCCTGCAGCTCGGCGTCAGACCTTAAATCAAGGTCAACATTCAGAAATTGGATTCTTCTTGTCATATAATTTCACCAGCTTCGTCGAGTGCTTGGGTCACAAAGTTTAGTTTCCAGACCGATTACGCGATGACCGAGTAAAGCGACTCATCCGTGGGTGTCATCCAACCAATATTGGAAAGCTATTTCTTCGGGCAGTAGCTCATCTGGTTCTAAAAGAAGCGGCTCGTCCAAAGATCGTAGTCCATAACTTGCGATGTATCGCTCGTTTATTTCCAGTAGGAAATAACCAATACAGCGCTCAGACGCACATCATATCCGCTCTGTAGCAAACTAAAAAACTGTGACCCCGTCTCACGCTCGTATGTAAGCGGCACGATTGGATGGAGAAGTCCCGTGACACAGTTGGTATCGCTCAGGGTCATAGTCATGTAAGCCGGGAAATAATATAAGAACGCCCTTGGGCTCATGAAAAACAAGCAGGCTGTTTTGTCACCGCGATATCGCCCTAATACCTCCCAATTGACTTCTCTCCAACTCAACGGAGCGAAAAATTCTTCGTATGACGTTAAACAATTGTTGCACTAAACCGCTGCCGCGGTAGGGAGCTTGAGGCGCGGCCGCAGGGAAGCGGCTAGCTCCGAGTTCGATGCGGACGGCGTAACGGCTCATACCAGTCATGGCGGCCGGTTTGCTCGATTACCCAGATCCACGCAAAGT
>JANLPU010000023.1:0-8350 GCA_031367425.1 Hyphomicrobium sp. | reverse complement strand
CCTGCTCGATGGCGCTGGGCGATGGCGGCATCACCGTCATCGAGCATGTCGGCGGCATCGCAACCTTCGCCAACGGCGGCAAGCTGTCGAAACCTTACGGCATCCTCGACATCACAACTTCGAAGGGCGATCTGCTCTATTCGCGCGAACGCGACGAAGGTCCAGCGCCGCAAATTGTGTCGCGCAAAGTTGCCGAGCAGATGAACTTCATGCTGCAGAAGGTCGTCACCGAAGGTACCGGCACGGCGGCAGCGTTAGATTTCACCAACGCGGCTGGTAAAACCGGCACCAGCACCGGGCCCAAGGATGCTTGGTTCGTCGGCTTCACCGGCAAGTACGTGGCCGGCGTTTGGATCGGCAACGACGACAATCATCAGATGGTCGGCGGCCAGACGGGCGTCACTGGCGGACACTTTGCAGCGCCGATCTGGCACTCGTTCATGGCGGTCGCTCACACCGATATGAATATTCCGCCGATCCCCGGTCTCGAGCTTCATCCAACCCAAATTGCCGAACAACAGCGCATCGCGGATCAGAAGAAAGCCGAGGTCTTTGCCAACGCTGGCTTAGCGTTAGCGGGCACGCCGGCCGCGGCGAGTGAGACGAAGCGCGCTCCCAGTATCATGCCCGATCAAACGCGCGAGAGTTTGAAAAAGCTGACCTCCGTCTTGCGCAAGGCGGGTGGCTTCAGCGAGGCGCCGGCACAGCCTGCCGGTGCGCCTCCGGCACAGCCAGCCGGTGCGCCTCCAGCGTCCGGGGCAACAGTGCCGGTAAGCCCGAGCCTGCCGAACGCGCCGCCGTCTGAAGCCAAGCCGCCAGATGCTAAGTCTCCAGACCGGCGCGCCAGTCTGTCGGCAGATCAGGGTGCATCGAGCACTTCGCCAATTCTCCCGATGCCGGCTTCGCCAGGAACTTCTGTGCGGGAGGCAGCACGCCGTGGCGCTCAGTGATGATGTAAAAGCTCTCGGGCCGACCGCGTTCCAGCAATCGGTCAAGCTCATCTTAGGCGGCGTCGTCCAATTGATTGGCACGGCGATCGCCGTCGTCATCGTGCTGGCGGCCGGCATCGGATCGAGCCGGTATATGGTCGAGCGTGGATCGTCGCTTACGACCGACACGTTCGGGCCATGGCAGAGCTGGCGCGATATCGGACGGCCGGAAGCCGATCCCTACACGCGCGCGCATGCCGTCAAAAGCGGCGCGCTATTTATCTCGGCCGATAGCGCCGGCACATTCCAAGCGCGCAGCGACACGCAAGGCGCGCGCCTGCATTCCTCGTGCGATTACCTGATCGAGGGTCCATCGGCTGGCGGATTGTGGTGGAGCTTGGCGGTGTTTGACGATCGCGGCGAGCTGATCCCCAACGATGCGGGGCGTTACGCATTCACCAGCGATACCATCGCCTCGAGCCCCGACGGCTCTTACATCGTGACGCTTGGCCGTGACGCCAGGCCCGGCAACTGGCTACCGACGGGCGGCGCCGGGCGGATCGTTCTGGTGTTTACACTTCTCGATCCAGCGACCGGTCTATCGAGCCAGGCGCGGCTCGACCGGCATAAGTCATTGCCAGCCATCCGCCGCGAGGGCTGCTCATGACGCCAGCTTTGCGTCGCAGTGCCATCAATTGGCGGATGCTAGCTGGCATTCCGATAGCTGCCGCTGTGGTCCACATATTGGCGACGCTCATTGCTACGAGCGATACATCGAACGCTGCCTACCGTCGGCTGCTGCCGAAGCTTGGTGTCAACAAGATGCAAGTTTTGACGCCGGTTGTTCACGGCCAGCAGCCGCTGCCGTTCTTGGGCGCGGAAGCGCGCTATGCCATGTGCAGGTTCGACACGTCCAAAGGGCCTGTCAAAGTGAGCGCGGTGTTGCCGGAAATCGGCTGGACAATGGGGATCTACCGGCCAGATGGCACGACCGTCTATCTCGCTTCAGCGGCTCCGGGAAAAAGCAATGAGGTTTCGGTCACGATCATTCAATCGGAAGACCGGTTCTTAGGGTTGGGCAATGTTGGCCACAAAGACGTTCTGCAACGCGAAAGCCGACTTTCGATAACGGCTCGCGACGGCGTTATTGTCGTGCGTGCGCCCGATAAGGGATTCGCCTATCGGGCTGAGACCGAACAGGTCTTGTCACGCGCCGGTTGCTCGTCGGCTGCTTATTGAGGCAAGCGATTTGCAAGCTCAGCCTCTAACGCTGCTCAATCTTTGAGTTCGAGCTTGTCGCGTTTTCTGCTGCGCGCGCGTGCTTTACGCGCTGGCCGTTCGAGCCAGCGATCGTAGCGCACGCCCGGAAACAACACGAGTTCCGCAGATCCGGCATATGCCGCTTTTGACAGCGCTGCTGGTGATGTTCGCCCTGAGGGCCGAAATTCTAAAATCGTCGCCATAAAAGTCCCCGTTCCATACGGCGTACCGCAACAGGTGACTCGCAACAAGTTTGTATTCGCGTTTCGTCCCGACACGAGACCAATTAGAGACAGTGTTCGCCGACGCCTTTGCGAGTCACATTCAGTGGCACCGCATGTGATCTGAGCAGGGAACGTCTTAACAACCGTTTAATAGCGACGATCATTTCAAAGAAATAAGATCGTCGCCTAAGAAGTTCCGGCCGTGCCGGTCTTCCACTTCGACGATCCACAGATCGCTATCGATGCGCGTCTCGCGTTCGAGAAAATGGGCAGCTTCCGCTTCAGACACGAGCTTACCGTTGAGGCAAGCGGTCCAGCGCCGGTCGAAATCCGCATCCCGATGGCCGGCCGGTGCGGGCCCGAAAATATGCGAAGAGCCATCCAGTCGGCTGACCTTGATATAGATCGTGCCGGCGTCATCGTCGCCGTGCCGGGCAACGACGGCTGGCGCGCCATTGACGGCGCAACGGCGGATATAAGCTTTGACCCAAAATTCAGATTTGAGGCGCATCTGCAACGGGCATCCTGTGGTGGGCGGAACGCGTGACGGCAAGACCGGGGTTCCGGGCCTTGCGGTGGTGCGTCCAAACATCAACGCTGCGCGACGGGCTTAGTCGGCGTCTGTGCAACCGGGGTGGCGACTTGCCCTTGACCCTGAAGGCGCATCAGCCGGGTCACAAGTTGCCCAGAAATCCGGCCAGTTTCAGGCATTTTCTGATCGAGTTCGAAATCCCGCGTGGCGCGGATCAGATCTTCGCTCAGGTGGCCATCGATTTTGCCGGGCGCATAGCCAAGGCCGCTCAGGTATTGTTTGACCGAGCGCACAACGCTCTCGGCTTCGCCGGTTTTGACTTGCGGCTGGCTCTTGAGATGTGCGGCGGGCCCCGCTGTGCCCAAGACGATGCGACTCAACAAGTCTTGCGTCGGCTCGGCGGTCAGCGGCAGGCCGTAATCGTATTCGTAGGCCATGATGGCCGCGCGCGTCATGAGGCCAACGACCCCATCGGGCTGGCTGGTGCCATAGCCGCGCGTGTTTAATTCACGTTGGATGCCGCGAATAACTTCGGCCCGGTTGACGGCGGTATCGGCGCTTGCGGCGGAGACAGAGATTTTCGGACTAGCCGAGCTGGGGGACGGGTTGCGTGCTGCTCCCGGTTCCAACTCAGCGTTCCTGGACGAAGCAGACGATGAGCCGCCGGAAATAGCGGACGTTTCGATCATCGATCCGCGGCCGACATTTTGAAAGCCAACGATGTTGACGACCGCGCCCGCCGTCAGAACGCAAAAAGCCGCAAACCCGATGCGTGTCTCTGCCGGCGTCATCGCTGTTCTTATGGTCCCGGGATTAGCGTGTGGGTGCGGCTCGTCATTTCCGTATCTGGTCAGTATCGGGCCCACTTGTTAATGAGATGTTAACCGTAAGGATCATTGCCGGGCCATGGCGCGCCAACAGCTGGAACGGCAACACGGTCTGCAAGTTTGTCAGGCGGGGGTAGCTGGGGCCCAAGAGTGCATTCAATTTGATTCAAATTCGGGGCTAACTTCTCGCGAAGTCGGATCGAATTGTCAGCCGCTCGAAGGCGTTTTTTTGAGCTGTGTTTGGTAGAAACGTGTTGCGGGTAAAAATTCGTGGCGAAGCGTTTTGGTCTTGCAATGCGCATCGTCGGTACGGAGTAGAGGTTATGGGACTTTTCAGAATTGCGATTGTTGCTGCGGTGGGGGTCGCCCTGCTGCCTTCAGATCGCGAACATCAACAGCAGCTCTATCAACGCGCCAGCTCGGCCACGAGTTGGGCGGTGACATTCTGCGATCGCAATGCGACGAGCTGCGAACAGGCCGCTGGCCTGTGGGGCGAGTTCAAGAAAAAAGCTGAGTTCGGTTTTGAGTTGGCCCTCGATATGGTCCGCGACAACGATGCGGGCAAGAACAAGGGCACCATTGCAAGCTTGCCCGATGGCCAGATAACAACGTCGAGCATTGTGAAAAATACCCTGACAAGCTCAGATTTAAAGCCCGAATGGCGCGGCAAAATCGTCAAGCACTGATGGCCTCTCTCATTGCGGCTGAGGGGATTGTACGCGGGCCACCTGCATCGCCCCGCGACTTTGGCGTTGACCTGCCCGCTGCTTTGATCTCATACGGGCGATAGGATTTTTCGCCCGAGGCTTTTCCCGAGGCTTTCAATGACGTTCGCCGACATCAAATCAGACTTTGAGCTTCTCGACGATTGGGAAGATCGCTACCGCTATGTCATCGAGCTCGGCCGCGCTCTGCCCACATTTCCAGATAACCTGAAGACAGACGCCAACAAAGTGCGCGGCTGCGCTAGTCAAGTTTGGCTGGCGACATCACCCATGCCGGGCAATGGTGGCTCCGCGCCGAAGATGGCGATGCAAGGCACTAGCGATGCGCACATCGTACAAGGTTTGATCGCGGTTTTGTTCGCAGTCTACGGCGGCCTGACCGCTGAAGAGATATTGGCGACGGATGCCTTGCAGATATTCGCGTCGATAGGCCTTAAAGAGCATTTAACCCCGCAACGCTCCAACGGTTTGGCGTCCATGGTCGAGCGCATTCGCGCTGACGCTCGCGCCATCGCTGCCCCAAACAAATAGCATTGGAAAAGTTATCCCCGGCTTGAGCACGCCATTTATATTGGCCAGGTTTGTTTGCGTTTTATATCCACCCGCATATAAATATCATATATACGAAGTTTGAATCTATATTGACAGCGCGACGCTCATAAGGCACTATATTCGTATGGTGCGTAATGTGATTACCCAGTAATAGGGGCACACGCCGCGCTAATCCATAAAATTCGAATTTTGAGGTCGCATGGGTATCATACCAACATGTGCGGCCAGAATTCGCCGTTTGTACTTCGAAAAGAGACTGGGCATCGCGCCCATCGCCGCGCTAACGGGCCATTCCTGCTACGCGGTCGAGAAGTTGGTCAAAGCCAAGGGCTGGAATGTTGCGCGCGCGGCGATAAAAGACAGCGCACGCGGCAGCGTATCGGATGACGATAGCCACGATGCGTTGCCCGAAGTTCCAGCGCCTCTAAGCCCGCCCAAAACGACAACTGAGGGCGAACTCGTGCAGCGCCTCTACAATGCCATCGACGAGACGCTCGCCGAAATCGAAAAGCCGGCCCGCAGCAACGCCAAGTCTGGCGGCGAGTATGACCGCAAAACGCGCGCCATCTCCAGCATGGTGCGAAGTCTCGAAAAGGTTCTGGAGATCAAAGTGAAGCAAGCCAAGGCCAACGATCAAAGCGGCGGGGTTGCCGCTGAGAAGGTGCGCATCGATGCGGAGCAACTACGCCGCGACATTGCGGAACGTCTTGAACGCTTGCAGCGAAAGCGGAAATCTCAAAGCCCATCTCGATGAGTTGTCGCCCGATGAGCTGGGCTTTCTCGTTCACGACTGGCAAGTGTGGGCGCGCGACGATCAACTGGCACCTCTGTTTCTAGACGACGAAACGGGCTGGCGGGTGTGGATGATTTTAGGCGGGCGCGGCTCGGGCAAAACGCGGGCCGGGGCTGAATGGGTGCGCTCAAAAGCGATCGGCGAATTAAGTTGCGAGCGCTTCCCCGCCCGCATCGCACTGATCGGCAAGACGCTCAATGACGTGCGCAATGTGATGGTCGAGGGCGTGTCTGGATTACTGGCGATCCATCCAGATTGCGAGCGCCCCGCATTTGAGCCTTCCAAGCGCCGCTTGACCTGGTCCAACGGTGCGGTCGCCGAACTCTATTCGGCCGATGAAACAGAAAGTTTGCGCGGGCCGCAGTTCTCGTGCGCTTGGTGTGACGAGCTTGCCAAGTGGGGCCGCGCCGAAGGGGCGTGGGACATGCTGCAGTTTGGATTGCGGCTTGGGCGTTTTCCGCAAACTGTGGTGACGACAACGCCACGGCCTTTGGGTCTGTTGAAAAAGATCATGGGTGACGCGGCAACCGTTACGGTTCGGCTTGCGACCGCCGACAACGAAAGCAATTTGGCGCCAGCGTTCCTCGCCGAGATGGTGAGGCGCTATCAAGGCTCTGTGATCGGCCGGCAAGAATTGCTTGGCGAGCTGATTGAAGACGAGGGGCAGAGTTTGTGGCGCCGGCAATGGATCGAAGATCATCGCGTCAAGGCGGCGCCAGAATTAAAGCGCTGCGTCGTGGCGCTCGATCCGCCAGTGACGGCGACGGCATCGTCCGATGCGTGCGGGATTATCGTGGCTGGCCTTGGCGTCGATAACAGGGCTTACGTGCTGGCCGACAGAACTCTGCAAGGTCGCGCGCCGCAAGCCTGGGCGCAGGCAGCGCTCGCGGCTTATGACGATTTTGGTGCCGACAGGATGGTGGCGGAAGTCAACCAGGGCGGTGACCTCGTGACGGCTGTGCTGCAGCAGTTCAGGAAAAACTTAAATGTCGCCCAAGTGCGCGCGACGCGCGGCAAGTGGGTGCGGGCCGAACCGGTCGCATCGCTCTATGCGCAGGGCCGCGTGGTGCACGTCGGCCGCTTCGATGAATTGGAAGACCAAATGTGTGCGTTCGGTGCCGATGGGCTTGCGCGCGGCCGCAGCCCTGATCGTGTCGATGCGCTCGTCTGGGCGCTGACGGACTTGATGCTGGATGGCGGCAGCGAACCCTCGATCCGGATGATTTGACGGCTTGAGTTCCGGGCTGAAAAATGCGGGCTGATTGGCTATTCTTACCTACCCGCTTTCATCGGCGCGCAGAATAAGGATGCTATTTCATCGACGACGAACACATTCGACGGTATTTTGTTCAAATACGCGCGGCGATTAAAGAGTTATGACGAGCCGATTGAAGCATTAGAAAAGTCAGAACGTACAAAGATAGTGCGGGCACAGATGCAGAAAGATGCAAGTTTTGACAGCTTCAGTGGTGCAGCGTGGCCCAGTCTGAAATTTCTTCAGCCCTATTTTTTAGCGCCGAAGGGAAAAGAATGGTTCTACGCGCATGGCAACGATGGCTCTGTTCGACATTCAAGTTGCGGGGTGATGCAGCGCTTGTATGAGGCATCTTTCGGCTGAGAGATTTTCGCCGCAGCGCTCAATCAACCGCCGCCAACCGAGATAGCTCGGCAGATATTTGGTGGCGACGCCGCGGAAGCGATGCAGCCAGCCCCGCAACCGGCTGATGTAGGCGTTGACGTTTTGAATGTGATAGCTGCCGTAGGTCCGCTCGCCCTTGCTGGCATTGAGCGAGATGTGCAGCAGGCGAGCGGCATCGGCGAACTGGCCATAGGCCGCCCGGCCATCACTGACGAGCAGCGCATCATGGGCGACAACCGGCTTCAACACGCGGGCGAACGCCGACCCTTCGAGATTAGGCAATACGTGATCGGTTGTCGCTCCGTGGCGGTCGCGCACGATCAGGACAGGCGCATAGTCATCGCTGGACAGCCCAGCCTTTGCGGGCGTCCCGCGCTTGCGTGGCGCACGGCCCACCAACCGCTTTGACCCTTTGACCGAGCGTCGGATGAACGTCTCGTCGGCTTCCACGATACCTTTCACGGTTTTGGCTTTGACGGACTGAGCCGTTGTCAAAAAGCGATGACGCCAGCGGAATGATGTGTCGAGCGAGACGCCGCAACGCTTGGCCGCCTTGCGCAAGCTGAGGCCGTCGGCGAGCGCCTGCGCATAGGCAAACCAGGCATCGCGGCGGTGCAGATACGCGAGCGGCGTGCCTGTCAGAGCGTTGAAGGTTTTGTTGCAGGCTTTGCAGCGGTAGCGCTTCATGCCGCCCTGCGAACTCCAGCCGCGAACATTTTTCGAATGGCAGTGGCCGCAACACGGATCAGCTTGGAATTTGCTGTCGATCAACTGCACGGCATCGTCGATGGGCAACTTGCGTTTGAGCGCCGTGATCAGCGCATCGCACTGCACTGCCGACAAATCACCCAGTTGCGAAACAAGTGCCT
>JANLPU010000045.1:0-32098 GCA_031367425.1 Hyphomicrobium sp. | reverse complement strand
GCAACGGATCGATGATTGCCCACTCGGCGTCGGTGAGTTCGTAGCGACGTAGCTGTGCCATCCCAACCTCCCACGGTTGGAATCATGAATCACTGTTCGCGCCGTTTGGGAATCCGGTTTATGAGTTTATGACCTAGGGTGTTGGAACTCGCCTCATTTTGCACCGACTACCACGCGATGACTAAAGCAGACCGGGATCACTTTTTCGGAACAATTCAGAGCACAATGCATTGGGCCGTCCACCAGCAAACCGCAGCTGACTTGGTTCATTCTACCGTCGATGCATCGAAGCATAATGCTGGTGTCATTACGTTCAAGGGTGAAGTGCCTACCGCCGCTGAGGCTGGAATTGCAAAGGACCTTTTGGCCGAAGGCAATATTAAAGCGCTCAACATACTGACAAGCGCTACCCTAGAATTTTTCGAAAGCCAAGCCGAGCAGCGTCGCCCGACAACTCTTGCGCAGTTCCTCGATAAGATGCGCGACTTCATCAAGCTCGACGGTCGCCCTCTGATCAAGTTGGGCTACCTTGGCAAGCACTCTATGCCTACTGCAAAAGAAAAGGCGGCATTCGAAATCGCGGTATACAAGGCGCGGCTGCTGCTTGAAAAAGAGTCTAGCGGCGAACGCGAGGTGGGCGAGCTACTCAGCAGGGCCCGCGCAGTGGCCACCGATAAACGCGCACTCCGCAAAGAGACCAACATAAAGAAATAGCCAATTACGAAGCGCTGGCGTCGCTCTCCTTGGCGATCTCAGCCAACGATTGCAGCATTTCGACCAGCTTGGCTTCGCCGTCGGTTTGTGTGCGCACGGGCGTTTCGCCGACAACGGTGCCGGTTTCATCTGAGACGATGGCCATGAATGGAAAATCGTCGTCGTCGGTTTCGATGACTTCGCCTGTGTACGTGGCCATAAATGCGCTCCTGCGGTGCCCGGTTCTTATCTCATCCAAACGCCGGAGACGGCCCTAGAGTTCAGCGAACTGAGCTCAGCGACCGAATTCACTGACCCAAAAAAAATCCGGCCTCGGTCGCCTTGATCAGCTCCTTCGGCTTCGAATTGCTGAAGGTCACAACACTGCGCTCGAGACGCGCCCAATGTCAGATCCAACCCGAGCGGTCATTCGTCTTGACATGGCCATAATTTTCTGCAAACAAAACGAGCGCTCGTTTTAAGATAGTCCGCCGCGCTAGGCAACTCCGCGAAAAACATAAACATAATCAGAGGCTTGGTCTGGATGCCAAAACTGAAGCCGTCGACTCAAGCCGCCCGCCGCGAGCACATCTTAGATGCTGCTCAACATTGCTTTGCGCGCGGCGGTTTCCACGCCACGACGATGCAAGACATCTGTCGGCAAGCCCTCGTGTCGCTCGGAGCGATCTACGTTTATTTCGACAGCAAGGAAGCGCTCATCGCAGGGCTATGCGAGCGCGACCGAGCGGAGCTTACGCAGCGCTTGGAAAAAGTGGCCAGTGCTGCCGACTTCCTTAAGGCGCTGGAGGCGATCGGCGAGACCTACTTCGTTGGCGATCCGGTCGATAAGCAACGCGTCGTCGTCGAGATGGGCGTCGAGTCCACCCGCAATCCACGCGTCGCTGAAATTTTTCTCGGCACCGATAACTTTTGCCGCGACAGCTTTCGCGCGCTCTTTCAGCGTTTGAAAGACGAGGGCCGGATTGCCCCTAAAATGGACGTCGCGACCCTGTCGGAAGTATTCCACGTCATTGGCGATGGCTTGTTCTGGCGGCGCGCAATCATGCCCGGCTACGACGCGCGAATTGTGCTTCCCGCACTCGCCGAGATCATCGGAAACCTCGTCAACCCCGTAATACCCGTAGTCGCGCTCGACGCCACGCTAAGCAACACAACTGAGGCCGCGACATGAAGAAGTCTGCTTTTGTCATTGTTGCGCTCTTGGCCGCGTCCGGCGGGGCGGCTTATTATTGGCAAAAACACAAACCCCCGGCACCCCCTTCGAGCGAAGCAGCTGCCGACGCATTCGCTGGCGCGCCGTCTGTCACCGTCGTCAAAGTCACGACAACCGACTTCGTCGAGACCGCAGCCGTGTCGGGTTCTTTGGCCGCGCGCGAAGAGATCCTCGTGTCGCCGGAGATCGAAGGCTACCGGGTGATGGAGTTATTTGCCGACGAGGGCTCGCGCGTCACCAAGGGCCAAGTTCTAGCGACGCTCGCAACCGAACCCCTCGACGCGCAGATGGCACAAAACGATGCCGGTTTGGCGCGCGGCACAGCGGCGATCGCGCGCGCCCAAAGCCAGATCACCGAAGCGGAAGCAAAATTGGCCGAAGCGAACGCTCAGTTCGAACGCGCCAAGCCGCTCAAGCAATCGGGCTATCTGTCCGGCGCCGTCTTCGATCAGCGCGACACTGCGGCCAAAACTGCGGCCGCCCAGCTCGTCGCGGCGCGAGATTTCATCAAGTCCGCGCAAGCCGATAAGGCGCTGACGCAAGCCCAGCGCCGCGAACTGACGTGGCGCCGCGAACGCACGCAGGTCAAAGCCCCGACCGACGGGATCGTCAGCCGACGCAATGCCCGCATGGGAGCGCTTGCTACTTCGGTCGGTGAACCGATGTTCCGCATCATCGAAAAAGGCGACGTCGAGCTGATGGCCGAAATCGTCGAAACCGAATTAACGAAAGTCAAGGAAGGCCAGAAGGCGCGCATCACCGTGCCGGGCGCCGGCGACGTAGAAGGCACGGTGCGTCTCGTCTCGCCCGAGATCGATAAAGCCACGCGTCTTGGCCGCGTGAAAATCGCGCTCGGCGCCAACCCGGATCTCAAGATCGGCGCGTTCGCACACGGCTCGATTATCACCGCGCAGAGCCGCGGCGTTGCAATTCCCTCATCCGCCGCGCAATTCGACCCCTCTGGCACCGCCGTGCAACTGGTCAAAGGCGACCGGGTGGAGAAAAAAATCATCAAGACCGGGCTCGTCGCTGGCGAATTGATCGAAGTCCGCAGCGGCTTGGTCGACGGCGACGTCATCGTCGCACGCGCGGGCACATTCCTGCGCGATGGCGACACGATCCGCGCGGTCGAGCCCTCGGCCCGGGTCAGCGAAACAACGTCTGGGGCAAAATAATGCGCATCAATTTCTCGGCTTGGGCGATCCGCAATCCGTTACCGCCGATCCTGTTGTTTACGGTGCTGTGCTTACTCGGCATCATGAGTTTTCTGGCTCTTCCGGTTACCAAATTCCCCAATATCGACGTGCCGATCATTGCGGTAACGGTGACCCAGAGCGGCGCCTCGCCATCTGAAATCGAAAGCCAGATCACCAAGGAAGTCGAAGACGCCGTCGCCAACATTACCGGCGTCAAACATGTCGTGTCGACGCTGACCGATGGTTCGAGCGTCACCGCGATCGAGTTTCGGCTAGAGATCAACACCGACCGCGCGCTCAACGACGTCAAGGATGCGGTGGCGAAAGTGCGGGCCAGCTTGCCGCGCAACATCAACGAGCCGATCATCCAGCGCATCGACGTCGAAGGCCAGTCGATCATTTCTTATGCCGCCTCCAGCCCGGGCATGACGCTAGAGCAGCTATCTTGGCACGTCGACGACGTCGTCAAGCGCGCGCTGCAAGGGCTCAAAGGCGTTGGCCGCGTCGAACGCTATGGCGGCGTCGACCGCGAAATCCGCATCTTTCTTGATCCCGACCGCCTGCTCTCGCTTGGCATCACTGCGGTCGAAGTCAACCGGCAGGTGCGCGCCACCAACGTTGACCTCGGCACGGGCCGGGGCGAAATCGGCGGGCAGGAACAAGCAATCCGCATGCTGGCCGGGGCGCGCAAAGTCGAAACACTGGCCGACACGAAAATCTCGCTGTCTGGTGGCCGCGAGGTACGCCTGAAAGATCTCGGCCGCGTCATCGACGATGCAAGCGAACAGCGTTTCTTCTCGCGCGTCGACGGCCAACCCGCCGTGTCTTTGGGCGTGTTCCGCTCCAAAGGTTCGAGCGAACTGTCGGTGTTCAACGTCGTTGAGACCAAGATAAACGAACTGCGCAAGAAATATCCCGACGTTAGAATTTCCAAGATCGACGACGCGGTCGCCTATACGGCTGGAAATTTCCACTCGGCTATGGAAACCCTGATCGAGGGCTCGGTTCTGGCCGTTCTCGTGGTACTTATTTTCCTTCGCAACATCCGCGCGACTTTGATCTCAGCCATCGCCTTGCCGCTGGCCGCGATCCCGACCTTCTGGGCGATCCACATGTTGGGGTTCTCGTTGAACCTCGTTAGCCTGCTCGGCATCACGCTCGTCACCGGCATTCTGGTCGACGACGCGATCGTCGAGATCGAGAACATCGTGCGCCACATGAATATGGGCAAATCGCCCTACCGCGCCGCACTCGAAGCTGCCGACGAAATCGGCCTTGCGGTAATCGCAATCTCTCTGACCATCGTCGCGATTTTCGCGCCCGTGTCATTCATGAGCGGCATCGCTGGACAATACTTCAAGCAATTCGGTTTGACCGTTGGCGTCGCCGTGCTCTTTTCGCTGCTATGCGCGCGTCTCATTACGCCGATGATGGCTGCCTATCTGATGCGGCCGGTGCCAGAAAAGCCCGTCGTCATGGGTTCTTTGATGAAGGCTTACACCGCACTTCTGCGCGCGACGCTGCGCGTTCGCTATCTGACCCTCGTCGTCGGTATCGCGTTGTTTGCCGTCTCGATCTATCTGACGACGCTGCTGCCGTCCGGCTTCCTTCCAGCGGAAGATAATTCACGCATTGTCATCTCGGCTGAGTTGCCGCCTGGAACACGGCTTGAAGACAACCTTGCCGCAATGGATCGCATCGTCAAAGAGCTGAAGACAATCCCCGAGGTCAAAAGCGTTTCCGCGCTCGGTGGCACGAGCCCAACGGGGCAAGTTGAGTTGCGGCGCGCGTCTCTCATTGTCCATCTCGTTCCCAAGACCCAGCGCAAAGCGACGCAAAAAGCACTCAAAGGCGTCATCAACACCAAGCTGTCGGCGATCCCCGATCTACGCGCGTGGTACGTCAACGAACGCGGCGAGCGCGAGCTGTCGTTCTCCATTTTGTCTAGCAACGGCGACAAGCTGAAAGATTTCACCGGCCGGATGGAAGGGGCGTTGCGCCGGGAGCCAGGGTTCCGCGGGGTGGCCGCCACGTCTGCCATCGACCGCCCGGAAATCCGCATCAATCCAAAATTCGAGGAAGCGGCCAAACTTGGCGTCACGCCAGATCAGATCGCCGAGACGGTGCGCGTCGCAACCATCGGCGACGCCGATTTCAACTTGGCGAAATTCAATGCCGGCGACCGCCTGGTGCCGATCCGCGTGCAAATCGAGGAATCGGCCCGCGCCGATCTGCAGCGCATCAAGCAGATGCGGGTGACGAACGCGACTGGCAAATCCATTCCTTTGACCGCCATCGCCGACGTTGTATTTGGCCAGGGCCCGAGCACGATCACGCGCTATGACCGCGAGCGCAGCGCCAACCTCGGTGCAGACCTTGCGCCAACGCTCGCACTCTCGACCGCGCGCGAAAAATTCATGGAAATCGCGGCGCGCGAAAAAATGCCGGAAGGTGTTCACTTCAAGCCCGCAGGCGATGCCGAAATCCAGGACGAAGTCGCCAACGGCTTTATCACCGCCATGGGCACCGGTCTGATGATCGTGCTTGGAGTTCTGATCTTGCTGTTCAACAGCGTGACGCAGCCGATCACCATTCTGCTGTCGCTGCCGCTGTCCTTCGGCGGCGTCGTGATCGCGTTGATCGCGACCAACAACCCGGTCAGCATGCCGGTCTACATCGGTCTGTTGATGTTGATGGGCATTGTGACCAAAAACGCGATCATGCTCGTCGACTTTGCGGTCGAGCGGATGGCGCACGGCATGTCGCGCACCGACGCCATCGTCGACAGCGGCCAGAAACGCGCGCGCCCCATCGTCATGACGACGCTGGCGATGGTCGCTGGCATGTTGCCGAGCGCTTTCGCACTTGGCGATGGCGGCGAATTCCGCTCTCCGATGGCCATCGCGGTGATTGGTGGCCTACTCGTCTCGACGGTGCTGTCGCTCGTCTTCGTGCCATCGTTCTTCACCGTGATGGACGACGTCGGCCTGTTGCTTTCACGCCTGTTCAGCCGCTTTATCGGACCAACCGACGAACCAGGTGAAGCCCAGCCAGTGCGACCCGTCTCAGCCCATGCCGAGCCCAAGCGCCCGACTTCGCCTGAGCCGCGTTCAATTCCGCTCGCAGCAGAATAAATAATTCATAAAATAAATCCGGGTAACTCCATTGAGATCGCGGGCGGCGACCCTTAGGTTCGGGCTCCTTTGACTTAAGAGCCCCTTGGAGGTGCCCCCATGTTCGACGCGAGATCCCTACTTGAAAGTCTAGCCCGCGGCGCACAGTCAGCCCCAGCGCAACAAGGCGCCGGCGGCGGCCTTGGAGGCCTCGGCGATCTGCTCGGCCAAGTGCTGCAGGGACGCGGCGGCCAAGCAGCCGGCCAACCCCAATCAGCTAACGCGGGTGGCGGCGGCCTCGCCGACATCTTGGGCCAGCTGCAGCGTGGACTGACGCAACAGGGTGGTGCCACGCATGCGCCCGGCGGCGGCGGACTAGGCGATATTCTCGGCCAGCTGCAGTCGAAACTTGGCCAGCCAGCTAGCCAAAACGCTGCTGAAGCTCCCGGCGCCAGCGGCGGCATCGGCGATATCTTGGCTCAGATCCAATCGAAACTCGGCCAGGCTGGTGCGGGCGGTGCTGGCGGCGGACTAGCGGACATTCTCGGCCAAGTTCTGTCGCAAGCGACCCACGGCGTTAAAGAAGGAGCCGACCGTCTCGATCAAGCGACGGGTGCCAGCGACGCGCTCGGCAAAGCAACCGGGCAAAATCCCGCCGACATCCTGGCGCGATTGCAAGAGATGGCACGGGCGAACCCGATGGCGGCGGGAACGGCCGTCGGCGGCCTCGGCGGCGTCATGCTTGGCACACACACGGGCCGCGCCATGGCGGCAAGCGTTGCCAAGATCGGAGCGCTCGCTCTGATCGGTGGGCTCGCCTACAAGGCGTTCCAAAACTACCAAGGCGGCAAGCCGCTCATCACCGCTGGAACGCCTTTGCAGGCAGCGCCGGTGGGCTCGGGCTTTGAAGCGGCAGCCGTCACCAATGAAGCGGCCACGCTGTACATCCGCGCCATGATCGCAGCAGCCGCTGCCGACGGCCGCATCGACGATGCCGAACAAGCCCGCATCATCGGCAGCTTGAAGCAGGCAGGCCTCGACGCCGGTGCGGAAGAGTTCCTCTCCAACGAGCTCAACAATCCAGCGACCGTCGAGGACTTGGCAGGCTTGATTTCAACGCCGGAAGAAGCCATCCAGCTGTACACTGCGGCGCGCATTGCAATCGACCCAGATGAACGTGGCGAACAGCAGTTCTTGGCGTCGCTTGGTGCTGCCCTTGGCATCGATGCCAAGCTTGCCCAGCACATCGAAGCCAGCGCGCGCACCACTGGCTAAGGTCAGCCGCGCGTCACTGCAGAATACGAAAAAGGCGCTGACCCTTCCGGGCTGGCGCCTTTTTCAAATTTGGTTTCGGCGAACCGATTAGTTCGTCTTCGCCGGGGCTGGGGCTGCTGCCGCCGAAGCGGTCGTGTCGACGACCTTAAAGAACACGTCGACGCGCATACCCGTGAACAATGGCGGATTGCCATCGAGCACGACGGTCGCTTCCACCACTTCGACATCGTTGGGACGGCGTGGCCCGCGCGACGCGATGCGCGGCGCTGCGAGCGACTGTGCGATCGACGTGACCTTGCCGAAGAATTCCCGATCAGGAAAAGCATCTGCCTTGACGACGACGTTCTGCCCGACGTGGACCTTGGCGGCGTCGCGTTCTTCGACCTCGGCGCGCACGCGCAACGATGACAGGTCGCCGAAGGTCACCAGAGCGCTATCCGGCGAAGGCACGGCCGTTTCGCCAGCTTTAGCCAGCATATTGAGAACCGTTCCGTCGGCCGGTGCGCGCACGCGCGTCCGCTCGAGCGCGATTTCAGCACCGGAAAGCTCAGCGCGCGCGGTGGCCAGCGACGATTCAAGGCGCGTTTCGAGCGGCAGGCCGTTTTTCGCGCGTATTGCGCTGGCGGCCGAGCGGCTTTGATCGAGAACGGCTTTGGCGCTGTTGAGAGCTTCGTGTGTTTTCTTGAAATCTTCAGCCGAACCTTTGCCGCCCTTCGAGGATCGCAAGCTGCTATCGAATGCTTCGCGCGCTGTAAATACCGAGCGTTCCGCTTTGGATAAAGCATCGTCAGCCTCGCGGCGCTGTTGGGCGGGGCCGGTCACCGGCTCCTCTTCGCGCTCGCGTTCGCGCACACCGCTCTCGGCGGCGGCGGCGGCGATTTTGACGTAATAGTCCTGGTCGTCGAGACGCGCGAGCAAATCGCCAGCCGAGACCTTGTCGTTGGTTTTTGCAAGCACCTCGGTGATCTTGCCCGGCACTTGGGCGGCAATGCGCACTTCGCCGTCGCGCGGCTCCACGCGGCCCGTCGCGGAAGCGGCCCATTGCGGAACGGTTGAGGGCGTATCGGCACGTGCATCGCCCGCCATCGATCCATTGCTGCCGGAATGGGTCGGGAACGAATTAGCGCCGATGCCGATCGCGATGGCCATAAGGCCCGCCAATCCGATCGCCGCCACGGTTGAATCTATCTTAAGCATGAGCTTTCCGCCTTTTCGTCAAATCGGTAATTTCGGGAGAATTGATGCCTTCGGGGCGGCGCTCCTCGCCAACGATCCGGCCATCTTCGATGCGCACGACACGGTCGGCGTAGGACAGAGTGCGCGGGTCGTGCGTGACCGCCAGAACGCTTCTGTTCTGTTCCTTGGCGATGCGCGATAGCAGCGCCATGACCGCATGACCGTTTTCGCTATCGAGAGCGGCTGTCGGCTCGTCGGCCAAAACGATCGAGGGCGAACTGGCGATGGCGCGTGCGACCGCGACGCGCTGCTGCTCTCCGCCTGAAAGATTGCCCGGATAGTTCATCAACCGGTGGCCGAGGCCAACATCGCGCAGCACTTCTTCGGCCCGGCTCGTCGCATCAAAACCAGTGATACCGCGCACGTCGAGAGCAATGCGCACGTTCTCGATGGCGTTCAGCGTTGGAAACAAATTGTACGACTGGAAGATGAAGCCGAGGTGATCGCGGCGAATTTTAGCGAGTTGTTCGGGAGATAGCCCCGCCGTCGATTGGCCATCGATCATCACTGTGCCCGATGTCGGCGCCATGATGCACCCCAGGATCGACAGCAGCGTCGTCTTGCCGGAGCCTGACGGCCCCATCAACAGCGTCAGCTCGCCTGGCACCAGGTGCAGGCTGACGCCTTTGACGGCGCGCACCATGCCCGCGCCTTCGCCCAAATCTTTGACGATGTCGACGGCTTCGAGAACCGGTTTTATTGTCATCTTGCAAACACCGTTGCGGGATCGATCTTCGTGACTTTGACGATGGCCGATAACGCTGAAATCGCACACATCGCGATCGTCAGCGCAAACAGCCAGAAGGCGAGGCCAGGCGTCATGACGAGCGGCAACGCCGAATTCTTGCTCAAGTATAAAATTATCAACGCTATAATCATGCCGAGCACGTAGCCGATCACCGCACTAAGACCAGCCTGCGCCAAAATGACTTTGTGAATGTAGCCCGCCGACGACCCTAGCGCACGCAACGTGGCAAATTCGTGAATGTGATCTTTGGTACTCGAGTAGAGCGTCTGGGCCACGATAACGGTTCCAACGAGGCTGCCTAGAAGTGCGCCGCCGATGAGCGCCAGACCAGCACCTGTGCGAAACAGCCACTGTTTCAAACTGCGGTCGCGGAACTCAGATGTTGTTAAAACTTCGGCGGTTTCGAGCCTGCTGGTCAAATCCTTCTTAACACCTTCCAAGTTTGCGCCCGGTGCCAGTTTGACGAGGAAGAACGTCGTCTTGTCGGCGTCGGCACCAAGCAGTTGCCGGGCCCGGTTAAGCGTTGTGTAGGCATATGGGGATTGCGTGAACGAGCGCACACCCTCGGTCAACGCGCGAACCTTGATGCGGCCCGTGGCCACCTGGGCGGTGTCGCCTATGCCCTTGATGCCAAGTTCGCTGAGATAGCTGCTATCGACGGCGATCGCATCCGGCGCCTTGATATCGTCGAACGTGCCTTGCGCCAGCGCCCATGTGCTGAGCCCGTTATCATCCAGGTCGCTACCGATCAGGACAACGCGCGAAGACCCACCGCTCGGCTTGCGCCATTCGGCGAACGCCACAATGATCGGCACCACCGATTGCACGCCCGGCGTTGCCAACGCCTGATGGCGTTCGCGATCGGCCAGCAGCAAGCCGCCGTCTTCAAAACTTTTGGCACCAAATGCCGTCAGCCACAGGTCGGTGTTGGCGTGATCGATGTTGGCGGTAATCATCCGGCTGGAGCCCAGATAAAGTCCGAGCTGCACCGCGACAAGCACGATCGAAAACAGGATGCCGATCAAGGTGACGGCAAGCCTGATGCGGTCGTGGAAGAGGTTTCGCATGGCGAGAGTAAATATCATTCGATGTTCTGGCTCGTTTCTGGCTCGTTAATGAAATGGGCCGCACGGCGCGACACCCAACCGCCGTAACAGGCATATGGGCTATACCGCTATATATGGCGCTCTAATGCTGAGTTAAGGGTATATTCTGTATCTCAACCCGCCGCCACCGTTCGTAACCTTCACAGGCAAAAAACCTCTGCTTGTGGAGGCGGCGTGTTTATTAAAGATATCATTGTCTGCCTGCGTTCCTTAACCGCGAACGGCGCGTCGTTGCAGCTCAGTTAGGCTCCAATGTTTCGCCGTTTTCGAGGCATAGAAGACCTAAATCGGCGCCGTCACATGCGGTTTATTGTCATGCATTTGGAGAGATTGCACAAAATGGCTCTGAGATTGGCTCTGCGAACTTTGACCACAGGCTCAATGTTGCTAAGCGCGGCCGCGATGTTGAGTTCGCCAGCGTTTGCCGCATCGCCGGGCAAGGAAGTGGGCATCTGGTATGACGACAGCGGCGATGGTGCCATTAAGGTCGAGCCGTGCGGCGACAAACTGTGCGGCAAGATTTACTGGCTCAAGGAGCCTTTGAACGCCAAAGGCATACCGCTCGTCGATGCCCACAATCCCGACA
This sequence comes from Hyphomicrobium sp., assembly GCA_031367425.1. GTDB lineage: Bacteria > Pseudomonadota > Alphaproteobacteria > Rhizobiales > Hyphomicrobiaceae > Hyphomicrobium_B. Next base: position 20,911 of record JANLPU010000045.1, on the reverse strand, counting down.
GCACGCAACGGACACGCACAATCTGCGGGTTGCCGATTCTCGGCGGCTTGGTGCGCCAGCCCGAAGGCGGTTACGATGCCGGATGGGTGTACGATCCCAAGGAAGGTAAATCCTATAGCTTTGCCGTCGCCAGCGACGGCCCCGACAAATTGCAGGTGACCGGTTACATAGGCATGAAGCTGCTCGGCCGGACGATGGTTTGGACCCGGGCACCAGCGACCCTGCCAAATTGCTCGGCGACTGCCGCTGCCGCGCCAGCGCCTGCGGCGCCCGCTGCTGCTGCCAGCAAAGCGCCCGTTGTAAACGCTGCCGGCACTGCTCCTGCGGCGCCAGCGTCAGCCAAATCGGCCGCCAACGCAGCGCCACCCACCCCGCCGGTCAAAGCGCAGGGCGCGGGCGAAAAGCTGCCATGGAATGCTGCGAAAGCTCCAGCGCCAACGCACTGAACGCACAGAGAGCCAAGGCGCTGAACAAAAAAAGGGCGCTGACGGTCAACCGCCAGCGCCCTAATTTTACACCCGAACCACATCGTCGCGGGTAGGATTATTCGGCCGCGCCGTGAAGCTGTTTTGAAGATGCGTTTTGCACTTGGGCGGGTGCGGCAGCTGCCGCCCGGCTCATGACGCGCTCGACGAAGTCGACGGTGCGCTCGGCAACGATGCCGCGCTGCCGGTCGAGCGTCACCAAATGATAACTGTCATCGAGCACGCACACTTCAACCAGACCGGCGAGCTTGCGTTGCAAGATCATCGTGTTTTTCATATCGCTCTGATCATCCTGACGGGGATGGAAGATGAGCGTGTGTTGATTGATCCGGCCAAGCAACGGCTTCACATTGCGTACCAGCCGGAAGAATTCATAGACCGTGCCGCCGGTACGGATGGTGATATCCGACGGACCAGCGCCGTCGCCCTTCATGGCTTCTAGAGCGATATTGCGGACGCGATCGTCTTTGATGCCGTTGGGTCCGCGGGTGCGGAACGAAAACAGCCGCGCCGTCCACTTATCGCTGATGAGATGGAATAGGTTCAACGTCCACGGAATAGCCCAGCCATTGACGGCGAGCGTTGGTGCGAACAATACGATGCCCGGCGCATCAGCTGCCTTTAACGCCGCAAGACGGAGCGCCAGAACCGCGCCCGCCGAAGCGCCGCCGATCACGACATGATCGCAATGCTTCTTGAGTTCGTCGTAAGCAACTTCGACGGCCTGATACCAGTCGCGCCATGTCGACATGCCAGACACATCGGTGCCAAACGTGATGCCAGCGATCACCGGGCAATACACCGTATAGCCACGCCGCGACAGCGAGTGAGCAATCAGTTTCAATTCGAGTGGAGATCCGCCAAGCGAGTGGATCAACAAAATTCCTGTCGATCCGCCGGGGATGAGTAAACTTCCGCGGGCTGGATGAAACTTCTCAAGCTTTTTCATATGTTACGTTGCACTCGCTCTTACACCACGCGAACAGACTTACGATGCCGATCTTAAGAATGCTAACGCAACTTTGTCGCGCTGCCAGAGAACGAGGACGAAATAAGCGGCAGTCATATTAAGATATTCTATTCAAACCTATTCGGAAGGCTATGATTATGCCAGACCTTTAGTGTCAAAAATGATTACCAAAGACGTCGCCGGACCCATTGTCGCAATGCAGCATAAATGGGCAAATTGTAATAAACGCTAGCGTTTATGGGTTGTGCACCGCACCAATTTTGGCGAAAACGTCGCTGGCTTACGGATTGTCCCACCGCGCTCGGCTTGCTAACGCGCGACGGCACAAAAAACGTCAAAGCGGCCGCCGCTGAACAGATGGGCTTTTGTCAACTTCGCGCGCCGTGCAATATCTATTCCGCGCGACGGGCCGTGACCTGGACACTGTTCCCTCGAATTTGAAACGCTATATCCGTTGCCAGCCGCGGCTGATGTCTGCGGTACGCATCGGCGAGGATTAAGCATTGCCCGGCATCGCGCATAAAACCCTGACCATGCTGATTTCAGCGTCGCTGGCCGCGGCAACGGTCGGACCGCTGCAGGCGGCCGAACCCGTCTCCAGAGCCGATTACGAGGATTGCCAAGCCCGCGACGAGACCGCGTTTAGGGCGGCCATTGCAGCGATCTCACACCAAGCTCTGAAGGCTGGCGTCGCCAAGGTGGATTATCCCGCCCTGGTGGCCGAGCAATGGCGCAAAAGCTCGCTTGATGAGGTCATCGACAAACGCGTCGACCTGGCTATCGAGGAAGTCAAAAGCGAGACAAGCTGGTCTGAGCTATTGCAATCGCTGGCCAACAGCGAGACGTCTCAAAAGCTGGCGACGACGGTTGCCGAACGCGTTTATCGCTCGGACGCGGTCAAATCTGGCATCGAGGGACTGGCCGGGGGCGTCGCCAAGGACGTTGCTAAAATCATCGAGCTTGCGAGCCAAGATACGGCGACGCCTATACTGGCGTGCCTGAAGGCCTTCGTCGGGCCGCGCTACGGTTCGGCCATCGCGCTCGCGGTCGCGGGCGACGCCAGCAAGGATATCGCTTTGGACCCGGCCAAGGGCGGAGCTGAAGTCTCGACCGGCGCGGTTTTGAAAGAAAGCGGCGGCGGCATTGCTGGCGCCACCATTTTGATCGTTCGCCGGCAGCTGGCCACCATCGCAACGCGCGTCGGGCAAAGGATTGTCGGCAGTGTGCTGTCGAGGCTCGTTTCCGTAGCCGCCGGTGGTATCGGCTTGGTTCTCATCGCCAAGGACATCTGGGAATTCCGCAACGGCGTGTTGCCGATCATTGCGACCGAGATGAAAGCCAAATCGACCAAAGACAAAGTTCAAGAAGAGCTGGCGACAACCCTGCGCGATCAGATTGGCGAGCACGTCAAAGACATTGCTGACGCTTCCGCCGATCGCGTGATGGAAATTTGGGCTGGCTTCAAGCGCGCCCACGCGCTCGTTTTAAAACTGGCCGAAGGCAATGGCGAATTCCGCACCTTCCTCGACGGCATCAAGCCTGATGCCCTGCCGCGTCTCGACGAGATCGTCGGATTGCTGGTGCCAGCCGAAGGCGAAGCCGGCGTTATGCACCGCTTGGCCGACGGCTCGCTCAACGAGGCCGTCCACCTGATGTCCGATCAAGGCTTGCAGATTGCGCGCGAAACGCAATCTGTGGCGACCGGCTTGGCTTGGACCAAAGTCGCGGGCACGAATATCGGACTGGTTACGGAATATGAGATCCACAAACGCGCCAAGCCCGATGATTTCACCAACGCATCGCTCGCCCGCATTTTTGCTCTCGATGACCGTGCCGCGATTACGAGGCTCGTCACGGTACCGCGCGACGCTCGCGACACACTTTTCGAAGTGAGCTCTGCGGATCTCAAAGGTCTGGCCAAAAACCTGTCGGACGTCGAACTGACGACGCTTGCCAGTTACCTCAAGGGGCTGGGACCGGGTCCGCGCGAAAAGGTTCTGCGGTCTGTCGCCGATGCCCCGAGCCGGATGCAGGTTCTGGCATCCTCACGGGTGCGCGACGCGATCATCGCCAGCGCCGATCAGACCGCCGCCGTGACCATGATGCTCGAACGATCCACCAGTTTTTCCCCTAAAGCATTTTGGGCCGACATTGAGCGCACGGCCCAAGGCCGGGTCTCCCCTTGGCTTGTGCTCGACAAATACCCAGCCGGTGTGGCCCTTATGGCGCTCTTGGGACTTGCTGTACTGGCGTGGTTGAAGAGGCTGACGCGCCGTCGCGGAACCCCGAATATCACGGGCCAAAGCGTGTAATTGGTCGTTTGGGCGACACAGCTTCGACGCCATCGCGAGCTGTCCACATGACAAGCGACGCACCTTGGCGACACACCTTGCACCTGGGGCTTGAACCCCTGCTATAAGACGCGTCAAGTTTACAGTGGTTCTATTTCAACGGACTGGGGAGACGCTCTGCGTGCAGTCCGGCAATCAACGAGGGAGTGGTGACGTGGGATTGAAGGCTCCAGGCATAATGACGTTCATGTTCTCCGTCATCCTGACGGTGATCGTGTTGATTTCGAAGTTTTTCGGCGCGACCATTCCTGTTCTCTCAGGCAACGAATTTTGGGCTTTGTTGATTGCCCAAATCATTCTCGCGGTCGGCTGCATGCTGCGCGGACTCTAGCTGCGAAAATATTGAACATCGGTTGCAACGCACAATTTTATCTCGGCCGAAATTTGTGATGTGCAATCGTGTCGCGCGACACGGCGGGGAATGGTTACCTAACATTCATGTCGACTATACGAGCGGCATGAAGCAACCTTGGTGGTCTCGCACATTCGCCCGGCGCGCGCGGTTATCGACGTTTGCGATAGCATCCGCCGTGACGCTGACGTTGGCTGCGGTCGTTGCCACGATTTCCGCAATCGGAGCAGCAAAACGTGAGGCCGCGATTTACGGCCCGTCTGCCGAAATCGCGCGCGGGCCGCACTGATTAAGCGCGGCGCACACTGATTGTTGCCTAGTTCCTGTGTGGCTGCGGATACGAGACTTGGGGAACCAATGGCGCGGCGCGCATCAGCCCGCGCACCGAATTCCCAAGATACACCGTTTCGGCCGCAGAGAGATCATCGAGCGTCAGGATGGCCTCTGTCGCCTGCCCGCTATCGAGCAACTCCTGACGCAGCGTTCCAGGCAGCAGACCGCAGGCCAGCGCGGGTGTTTGCAAGCGACCGTTGCGTTCGATGAAGATGCTCGTGCGGCTGCCTTCAGCCAGCTCTCCACGCTCGTTCAAATAAACGACTTCATCGCTGCCGAACTTTTCCGAATAGTGCTGCCATTCGCGGTCGTAGAGTTCGCGCCGCGTCGTCTTATGATAGAGAAAGAGATCGGCGCTGCTCAGCCGCGTGTCGGAGACGACATATCGCATCTTGGTATCGTCTGGGGCTTTAGGCTGCGGGCTCAACGTCACTGAAACTTTGCCGTCCTCATCGAGCAGCAATCTTACGCGCAAACGCTCAGTCGACTTCGGCGCGATTGTCTCGGCCAAGGCCGCCCTGACGCGGGCGCCATCGCACACGAAGCCAAAATATTCGGCCGAGGCGGCAAGCCTCTTCATATGCCTGTCGAGCAGCCAAATGCCCGCGCCCGGCTCGTGCAGCATTGTCTCGATGATTTCGAAGCGCCGCACCGGGTCGGTCAGAAATTTCATCTTGAGCAGGCATTCGGCATATTCCTTAGTGCCTTGGCTGTCGGCGACGACACCTGAGCCGATGCCCATTTCACCAGCACCGCTACGCGCAATAACCGCTGTGCGAATGGCAACGTTGAAGAGGGAACGGCCGTCCGGCGCGAAGCGCCCGATAGCGCCGCAATAGACGCCGCGCGGCCCGCTCTCGAGCGCGCTGATCAGTTCCTGCGCTCTGATCTTTGGCGCGCCCGTGACTGATCCGGGCGGAAAGATAGCCGGCAACAGCTGTTCTAGACCGATGCCATCGGTGAGTTCGGCGCGCACGCCCGACGTCATTTGGTGCAAAGTTTTGAACGTCTCGACGGTGAACAGATCGGTGACGCTGACCGAGCCCAGTTTGGCGATGCGGCCCAGATCGTTGCGCATCAAGTCGACGATCATCAGATTTTCTGCGCGATTTTTGATGTCTTTGGATAACGCCTCGCGCACGACGGCGTCATTTTCAAAGGTGCCGGCGCGCGGCGCGGTGCCCTTCATCGGCCGCGTCCAGATGACTTGGCCGCGCTGCTCGACAAAGAGTTCGGGCGATGACGACAGAATGGTGACATCGCCGGTGTCCACGAGCGCGCCATAGGCGACCGGTTGCTTAGCGCGCAGATCGCGATAGAGGGCGAGCGGCGAGCCCTTAAGATCGAACTTCGCTTTGAACGTTAGGTTCAGTTGATAAATATCGCCCGAACGGATTTTATTTTGCACTTCGGCGAAGCGCTGCAAGTAGGCCTGTTCGTCCCACGAGTGATTGAGCGCGCCCAGCACCGGATTGCCAATCGCTTCGGACTTAAGCCAGGTCTGCACTTCGGCGCCGGACAGTTCGCGCGGGTGCGTATAAAGTCCAAACCACATCAGCGGAATGGCGCGGTTATGCGGCAGCAGCGCGCGCAGCTTTGGCTCTAAAATATAACCGAGCTCATAAGAAAAGAATCCGGCCGCGTGCAGTCCTTTGGAGAGGGCCGACTTTAGCCGACCGATCGCACCCTCGACGTCTTCGGCACGATCTGCTCGCACGATGTCGACGGGATGCTCAAACAGCACCGAGATCGCATCGGATCTCGTCGAATTGTCGAGCAGGACGAAGCCTTCAGCCAACGCGGGTGTCGCCTGCTCCATGCTTGTAGTGCCCGCCGTGCCTACCCGCTGAGGATGCCCTGATCCGCTCGGGCTTTGTGTTTGGTGCGTCATGTCACAAGTTTTAACGCGCGCATGGCTGCAACGCTACCAACGACTTTCAACTTCCCCAGTCCAAGCGAAGCTTGGCAATGCCCGTCCAAGCGAAGCTTGGCAATGCAAAGAAGCGGGAAAGGGGACGTTCTCCTTCTCCCCTAGGGCGAGAAGGTGGCCATTATGCCGACGGCGTGCCTTCGGCATGATGGCCGGATGAGGGGAACGTTATTGCTCTACCGCACAACCCCCTCACCCTGACCCTCTCCCCAAGGGTAGAGGGAATTTTTGTCCTTCTCCCCGCGCCGACGAAGCTTGGCTTGGACGGGTAGAAGATGTCGGAAGGACCGGATCAGGGCGCTGCAATGCTCTCGGGCGCGGCTAGAATGCGCGCATTTTTCAATTCGACCGCGACCATTTGGGATAACGCTGCGATCGGGGTTCACAGCCTGATGAATTGTGTTATAAGCCCACCTATCGACAGCCGCTCGGCGCACCGGGCGGCTTTCTTCATCGGCGCGCTCGCCCGCGTTGATGTACTGGACCCGATGTGACGCGGTCCAACGGTAATGTCCAATGGTAACGCGGGGTGGAGCAGCCCGGTAGCTCGTCAGGCTCATAACCTGAAGGTCGTAGGTTCAAATCCTGCCCCCGCAACCAAATTTCATAATAAAATCAATAAGTTACAAATTATAAATGCAGTGAAGGCGGACGAATTTTACCTCTCGGGTAAGCCTCGGGTAAGCCAAAACCAGAGCTCGGAAGAGATTTAGCGATACAAAATATTTTCGGGTAAGCGGCTCAGCGGGTGACTTCGCTGCTTTCAGATTTTTTTGCATTGGGACTCTCATTGGGGTGCAACGCGCGGCACCGAACGGCATCCAACGGTATATGTTTGACCGTTTTTCTGCCAGCGAACAAACAGTCTCACCAGATTCGATCTGCAATCCCGCGCGCATCTTACTTGGGATGTCCTCTGCCGTTCACCTCAATAGCGGATGGTCTGTAGGGGTCCTCAAAATCCAGGCAGTCGCTCCTGATCGGAGCCCATCAGTTCTGATCCAAACGTCTCAGCAAGGTCCGTGCATCTCGCCAGTAGAAGATCGAAAAGCTTCTTGAGATCGGGCGTTGCCGATCCTTCCTTTTTGCACTCGGCGACTAGGCTTCGCGCTTCATTCGGAATGCGTGCAATGAGATCGCGAATGTGCGCTATCGCACGATCCGGATCGTAGCCGACCTTCTTCGCCTGATCTTCCCAGTGGCGCGGCAGGATGCGATTGAAGTGGTAGTGTGTATCGATCGACATCGCCATACGGTCATCGCGGTTATTCTTCGAGTAAGGGAGCCAGCTCGCAATGTCGTAAAGCGGCGCGAGGCGATACCGGCCTCCCGCGCTCAGCAGGAATCCGTAATTCTTTGCGTGCGCATCGGTGCCGCCGATCACGAAATTGAAAGCGCAGGCGCGCATAAACCGGTCACGGTCATCGCCCGGTTTGCCGGACCCTGACAGCAATTCCATGATGCCCTTGATGCCGGGGCCGCCGTCGCGCTGATACTTATTGCGCGGATCGATCTTGAGTGCCTGGCAGCAATCCTCCTGATGCACGCGGTGGATTTCGCCGCCCGGTGCGTCGATGGCGAGCACCCTGCGCCCTTGCAGTCTGCGGCGGTCAAAGCGTTCGATCACCACCACCGGAATTCCGCCGAAGACTTCAGTCCAGCACTTTGGCGCAGGAAGCCCCAGACGCGGCGCTAAGCGGACGCAGAACATCTCATTTTCGACCTGACCGGCCCGACCTGCAATGGGGGGCTTGAGGATATGGGTGGATGGTGTCCGGCCACGCGGTTCGTACCACTTGCCGTTGACCAGATAGAGAGCTTTCTTGCGCTGCGCACCGGCAAGGCGGAACTGACCGCCGCCGGGAGCGAACTGAACGGCCCCTGGATCGCGAACCAACTCGGCAAAGCTCTTGGCAAGAACCTCGCTGGACAGGAGCGTCGTGCCTTCGCGCTTTCTCAAATCGCCGATCTTGTCGAGTGGCACCATCTGGATGGCACCCTGCAGATCCTCACCGATCTCGGCCAGAAGCGCAAAGGGATTGCGCGGGTTGACGCCGAACCGCCGGCCCCAATTATTGAGCGTGTCGTCGTTGTCCGGGAGCAGCCCCCACATGAACGGCCGGATGGCTTTATCGTCATGCTCGGCCACCGAGAGCGGCATTGAAATCGACAACGGGATTGCGGTCTTGGACTTGCGATAGCTGTTGTTATAGGCAAAGCGGTACTTGCCTCGTGCATCCTGGTTGATGCTGCCGATTTCGGCTCCGTCGATGAGGACGCGCAACTCTTTGGTCATGTCCGCTTGCCAGACTTCGGCGTGCTCACACGCGCTGACATGGGGCGCGGCCTAACTGAGCGAGCCGCCGCGGGACGAGACTGCGCCAGCCCGGTATCAGCAATGTCGTCGATGTCGATGGGGCTCAATGCATCAACTGGCAGCCGGTCCGGCATGACGTCGTCGCTGGCATAGGCGGCGAGCGTGATCTGGAGTTCGTTCAACACACGCAAGATAAGATCGAGGCGCGGCGAGGACTTGCCGCGCTCGACCTGGCCCAGCCAAACCCGCGAGACACCTAGCCGGTCAGCCAACTGCGCCTGGCTCAGACCCTGCGTGCGGCGGACGGTCATAATGATGGCACCGACTTCACTCGGACGGCGGATCAGCATAGGGGACCCAAGATAACGACCATTGTCATTTACACAATGTAATCGATCGTTGTCTTTATAGCAATGATAATACTTGTTATCATGACGAAAATGATAATCATCGTTATCATTTCCGGCGGTGAGCCTGGCACTTTCGCCCAGTCCTTCGAGCCACCGTCAATCATGAGACGGCAGATCATCCGTAGTAAAACGTTCTTGACGCACGGGCAGCGATCAAACCACCAGAGGGCGGCGTGGCGGCATTTGCAAGAAACGCATAACAAAATCTCGCATACGGCGTAGTTCATGGTGCGTTGAGCCGCTTGTGTTAGCGCTGGTCAAAAATTGAAAATTTCGCGTTTCGAGTGATTTGCAGTCAGACTGAGCACAGCCCGCCTAAACCAACTTGTGATTGGACGATGGGAGACGATCCGTTAGCGTTTCCTCTGAGTATTTAGCATCAACCAGAATTGCGGGGTTCTGATTTTAACGGGGGGGAACATGCCGTCTCAGTGGGATCGACTCTGCGAAATTCTTGAGCGTGCTGAAACAATGCCCGCCAAACATCAATCGGCTTACCTGCAGTCTGCGCTCACCGCTCTCGCGTTTGAATGTCACGCCGCAGAAAAGTCCGCGCGTGATCTGAAGTCCATGCCGTCCAAGATGCAGGGGAAGACAAACGGCCAAAAACCTCGCAAGAAGCGCCATTCCGCTATTTGAACGTTGCGTCACCGGCTGCGGCCAGCATCTCAGGCCGCCGGAAATAGATCGCCCGGCCCATCCGGATCGGCGGGTAGCCGCGAATGAGCACGATCTGCTCATCCGCCCGCAAGCCTTGCACGATCTCATGTGGCAAGATTAGCGGGCGCTTTTGCAGCGAAAACGACTGCGTCCCCTTGCCCGCTGCCGATGGGCTCATGGGGCCAAACAGCAGCGACGTGCCGTGCGATTGGTTCTCGACCCGTATCGTTGAATCGCCACAGCGCTCCGAGAGGTGCTTGGCGGTCTCCATGGACTTGACAGCCGCATAGCTGACGAGCGACACGCCTTCAAACCAGCTCGTCGCACCCTCTTTGCCGAAGTGGTGCTCGAGCTGGCCGACGCTTTGATAGAGCAGCATCAGCGTGATGCCGTATTTTCGACCCCGGTCCCGCGCCTCTTCCAGAATGTTCATGCGGCCGAGCAGGTCAGCTTCATCGAGACAGAACAGCACGCGCTTGGCGTGGCGGCCGCTGGCCTGCACCATGGCGCGCATCAGACTGCCAATGATGACCCGGCCCACAGACGGATAGCTTTTCAGGATTTCGCCGGGGACTTGAATGAAGACATCCAGTGACCCGCCGGGTAAATCCGACGCCTCAAAAGTCGAACCCGCCACCAGCGCCGCGTAGGGCTCCAGCGATAGCCATTGCGTATCCTTGGCTACCGTCGAGGCGATGCCGGTAAACGTCTGGTCGGCCATGCCGACAAACGGGGCGAGCGTCTCGCGCACCAGCCGCACGCTGGTCTCTGAGACAATCTCTTTGAGCCGCGCCTTCAAGTATGTCTCGGACAGCGAGGTCAGACCGCGAAGCGCGCGCAATGTGCGGTCAGTCTCATAGGCTTCAGCGGTCAGCACGGTCAGCAGCAGACCCGTCATCAGGTTGTGGGCCTGTGCCTGAAAATATTCAGCAGCACCGCCGTCTTTGCCCGAGCCTTCGCCGCACAGCAGCTTGGCGAAGGCCACCGCATCCGCCGCTTGGTTGCGGCTGTGCAGCAGGGGGGCAAGAACATTGAACCCTTGGATGGTCTCAAGCGGCGCGGTGGGGTCGAGCACAACAATTCGGCGGCGCGGTTTGAGGCGGCCACGGGCCGCTTGTACCAAGGGTGCCACTTCGCACGCCGGATCGAGCACGACCATGGGGCCGGAGTATCTGAGCGCCGTCGGCACGACGGTCGACGTGGTCTTGAAGCCGCCTGAACCTGCGAACATCAGCATGTGGGTCGATTCAAAATTGAGTTTGAAAGTCGCGAGTGGGGCGCGTCCGCCCTGCCCCCACGTCGTCCGCACCTTGGGGTCGAAGGCGAACCCAGTAATGGCCCGGTCGAGATCGGGCCGGGCGCATTCGCCAATGACAACTTCGCCATCGGGGGGCAACAGTTGAGCGGCGGCCTCAAGGCTCATCCAAGTCGCATCGCCAAAGCCGCCTTGCGCAATGCCTTGAAAGTCGAGGGTGCCGCCGACTATGCGTTTTAAGAGCAACGCGATCAGAAGCGCGGCAGTTGCACCACCGGCGTAGAGCACCGGATCGACGTCGGCGAGCCGGAGAAAAAACCGACGACCGGGTGCGGGCGGCGCGAGGAACGGCCCGAAACGCGATGCTGCGAGCGCCCACAGCATCGCGGTTGAAATCAGCGCGCATAGGCAGACGACGCGGCGCGACACACCCTCGGCAAATGTCAGCAGAACGCCAGCCGCCGGGCCGAGGACCAGAAGACCAAACAGTGCTGCCGGGTACATGTCCGGCGGCGACCAGCCCGGCGGATAGGTTGGCGGATAAAGGACAAGCAGCGTCAGGGCTGTCACGGCCAAGACCGCCCCGGCACTGAGTACGACCGGCGCCTCGCGTTTAGCCCTTGTCATCAGATTGGCGTGCTTCCCCCGCAAACGCGCGGCCCACCTCGCGGAAGTGCTGCTGCTCGCCCGGATCACGGGCGGCGTCACCGTGCGTGATCAGCAAGCCTAGGAGCGCCATAGCATCGACATGGCCGAGACCGGCCTTGATAATGAGACCGCCAAGCTGAATCTTGTGGCGGGTATCGGCTTTGCGTTGATCGGTCATGAACTGTCCCCGCTCCCGCTCAAGACGCTTCAGTGCGCCTTCGAGGCGCAGAACCGCCCGGCACCGCATTCTGAAATCGCTGCGCCACCTCTTTCAGGGCGTCTTCAATCGCCGTGACATCGGCGTCGATCAGATGAAGTCCGGCGCGCTCGCACAACAGACCGATGGTCTCACGGCGCTTGCGCATCATGGTCGTGCGCTTGGCTTGCAGCACTTCAATCTGCTTGTCGATGTTGGTGAGTACGGCGCTTTGCGCCTTTGCCTGCTTTACCGGATGCGCCTTGGTCATCTTTCCCCTTTGAGCGATCATAACGCGCACTCAGTTGCACGCAAAACACTTTTGTGACGCAACGACTCAGGATAGGAGCACTTCTGACGTGCATTCCATTGCGCGTCAAGAAAAAGTGTGAGAAAGTCCGGATGGCGCAATTATGCAATCTTTGGCGATTGCTTTTGCGAGTGCGCGTTAACGAATTCGACAAGGCCCGATGGCGATTGCGCACTTCTCAGCAAGCTTCATAACGGCAGGTCGCAGTCCCGTTGCGGCAGCGGCTTACCGGCATCGCACCGAAATGACCGACCGCACAATTGCGGAAACGTGGTCGTTTACGCGTGAGACAGATCTGGTCCATGGCGAGATCAGCGTTCCCTTCGATGCGCCACAGTGGGTCCAGGAGATTGTCTCAGCACAAACCGTCGCAAGGGCCAGCGAGCGGCTGTGGAATGAAGTCGCCGCTCAAGAAAAGCGCCGCAACGGCCAGCATGCCCGCGAGTTTGTCATCGCGCTTCCAGTCGAGTTAACGCGCAAACAAAACATCGCGCTGGTGCGCGACTTCATTCAATCAGAGTTCGCCGCCAAGGGGATGATTGCTGACTGGGTCTACCACGACAAACCCGGCAATCCGCACGTCCATGTCATGCACACGTTGCGGCTGATCGGACCGGCCTGCTTTGGTGCCAAGCGTATTCCTTTGCACGATGACACCGGCACCTTGCGCCGTCACAATGGCGTGCCGTTGTACCGCCCGTTGATCGGCACACGCGAGGACTTCAAGGCGCTGCGATTGGCCTGGGGCGCCTCCGCATCCCGGCATCTAGCCCTTGCCGGACAGGGCGCGATTGTCGAGACCCGGTCGTTTGCAACACTGGGGCTAGAGCTGCCGCCGTCGAGCCATCGCGGGCCTTCCGTGACGGCGCTGCGCACCAAATCCAAACCTTGCGGCGTCGATCTTTTTATGGGCCTCGATACGCGTGCCGCGGCGGCCAAGATCATGGCCAACCCAGCGCTGCTGTTGGACGTGATCACTATCGAGAAGGCGACCTTCTCGGCCCGCGATATCGCTCGTGCCGTGCACCGGTACAGCACGGAAAAGGCGGCGTTCGATCAGATCCTAGCCAAGCTCATGGCATCGCCGGAGTTGTTGACGCTGCGCCCCGATGTGCACGATGCCACAACTGGGCTCCGCGTTGCACACGCCGTCTATTCCTCAGCCGCCATGGTCCGGCTCGAAGCCGGAATGGTCGCTGGAGCCCTGAGACTGAAAGCGACAGCCCGTCATCGACGCCGCCGGGTGCATCGTGCACCGGCCCGAATGAGCGCACTGAGCGGTGCAGCAAGCGCGCCGATCACGCTGTCGTACGAACAACGTCAGGCTGTCGCGCATATCACCGGAGGCGAAAGAATTGCCGCCGTTGCCGGCATCGCCGGTGCTGGCAAATCCACAATGCTCGACGCGGCTCGCCAGGTCTGGAGCACCGCTGGAAAACGTGTTCTCGGTGCGGCACTTGCCGGTAAAGCCGCCGAAGGCTTGGAGCAGTCTTCAGGCATTCCAAGCCGCACCATCGCCGCCTGGGACTACGCCTGGGCCCAAGGGCGCGACCGTCTCACATCCGGGGACGTGTTCGTCCTCGACGAGGCCGGGATGGTCTCATCCAAACAGATGGCGGCGCTGGTTACAGCGGTTGAGTCGGCAGGCGCCAAGCTCGTCCTCGTCGGTGACGCCGCTCAACTGCAGCCGATCGAAGCCGGGGCCGCCTTCCGGGTCATCGTCGAAAAGATTGGCGCAGCCGAACTGACTGAGGTCCGCCGCCAGCGCGTCGTGTGGCAGCAGCAGGCGACCCAAGACTTGGCAGTTGGCAATGTGCGGCGCGCGCTGGCTGCCTATCGCGCTGCGGGTTCAATTCATCAGCTGGCAACGCGCGTCCAGGCGATCGCTGAGATCACGCGCGACTACGTGACGGCGCGCACCACCCGATCCGCGTCCGAGACGATAATCCTCGCGCACAGCAACGCCGATGTGTTGGCGCTCAATATGGCCGTCCGCGCGGCGCTCAAAGACCGAGGCGAGCTTGCGGATGAGCAGCCATTCGTCACGGCGCGGGGCGCGCGTTTGTTTGCACAGGGTGACCGCGTCCTGTTTCTCGAAAACCGCCGCCTCCCATCGCAGACCGGCGCATCCGATCCCGTCGCGGTCAAGAACGGCATGCTCGGAACCGTCGTCACTGCGGGAAGCAATGTTCTGACCGTCGCAGTGGATGGCGGGGGATCGGTGACGTTTGACGCAACAACCTATGCCCACATCGACCACGGCTATGCCGCCACCATCCACAAGACCCAGGGCGTCACCGTTGACCAAACCCTCGTGCTCGCCGCCCCGACCATGGACCGCCACCTCGCCTATGTGGCGCTCTCCCGGCATCGCGAGGCAGTGACGCTGTACGCACCGGTTGAGAGTTTTACTGAACGCACGCTTGAAGCGGCGTTGACCCGCTCTGGCGCAAAATCATCGACGCTCGATTATACCAAAGACGACGTCCTGCGTCTGCGCGGGTTTGAAACGCTTGCCGATATTGCCGCCGCGCTCCGGGCCTTCGTCGCAACCCAGCGCCACGTGGTTGCTAATGTTGCGCGCCGCTTCCTTGCGGCTGTTCCGCTGGCTCTGCGCCAGCCTGATGCGCGCGATCCTTTGCGTTCTGTTGCGTCCCTGCGTTCCTTGAAACTCTTAACTGAGGACCAGATGGCCATGGAAGCCAAAGATTACATCGTCGACTTCGATCCTGAAGCCCGCACCATCCGCTATCCCTACAACGCGAGCGCCAACGAGGTCGTCTCACGGTTCGCGGCGTGGGATGAACCCGCCGGAGCGTACCGGTTCCGCGACACGACCGATGACCGCGACATGAAGGCGGCCGCTGTGACGGCCGGCCGGATTGTTGCAGAAATGAGCGCAAGCCATTTGCGGGCCGAGAAATTGATCGCCGCCTATCAACCCGATGACCCGTCGCATACCGCCGACTTGAACCTCGGCGTTCACAATGCCCGCCTGCACTTGACCATTCCGCCCGGCATGGAAGCGGCGCGCACGGCGGCCAAAGAAATGGGCGCTCATTGGGATGGGCGCAACAAACGCTGGACCGTGGAGGTTATCGCCAGCAATCTCAACCTCGTCGAGGACGGCCTGCCGCGTGTGGCCGCCGCGATCCACGCCGCCGAGCAATCACAGACGTTGGCGAAATCCATCACCGCTTCCGATCCGCGGATCGGCGTCAGCTTCGAAGGCGATACCGTCTTCGTGCGCACGCCCAACATGCCGTCGGCCAACCAGGAACTGAAAGGTGCGGGCTTCACCTGGCGGGACCGGCAATCGGCTTACGGTGTGGTGCCGCTGAGCACAGAACATGCGGCTGAGATCGAGATGGCTTTTGCGGCGGTGACGTCGATTTACGATAAGGCCTTTGTGCCGCCAACGGTGGATCGGACGGGCATTGAACATCCGCCAAAGACCGTCGCCGAGGCCCTCAAGTTATCTGAGGCCGATCTGACCGCACGATACAGCGCCGAACCGGCACTGGCCACGCAGATCAACCGCTACCTCCGGCACATGGAAGCGGCGGCCCCCGAGGTGCGCGACGCGCTGAAGGCCGGTGACGCGAAAACGCTGGCCACAACGCTCGGCATCGAAAAGAGCGCCGCCAAAAAGATCACGGAGCTTCACGGCAAACTGGATCAAGCGGCAACCAAGGCTCTCGATCAAAGTTTGGCACACCAGCAGGTGCAATCGCGGCAGGCTGCGATGGCAAGGTAGCTACGGAACTGCGCCGGGCGCGGGGGACCCCGCGCCCGGTGGGGGACAATTTGTGCCGCCAAAACATAACGACTGACTGTGGCCGATTACAAAAGAAATGCCGATCCACTCGGCCGATAGCGCGGACATTCATTCGCGTTTGAGCGAGTCCCGCAATGAGGGCGGTCTCGATGCCGAACGGAGGCGACGGGGATTATGCGACTCGCGGAACCGAGCCTTCAGGCGAGGCGGCCCGGCACCGCCGGAGGCCGAGGGCTTCAGCCCTTGAAGCGACCGCGCACCGGCGCACGGTCGGCATCATGAGAGACCGCACCTGCGGGGATCTGCCGACGAAGGGCCGAAGATGCCGCGCGCAGCAAAGTGAGACCGTCGTGCGCAGTCGGGCGGAAGGGGCTTGGCGGCAACGCAAGCCCAGCACAACGCGGCCGGACGGCGTTGTGGCAGACATCCAAAGCGTACCGTTCAAGCAGCTTTGATCTTGGCTTGGCGATTACGGAGGTCTGTGTACCAGCTCCGCAGCTTGTCGATCTCGGACTGTAATTCCGTTGGTGACGGTAGTTTCGGGTTCATGCTTTCACCAACACTGTGAAGCAGCTCTGAACAGGTCCCATACCCTTGGCGCATTGAGTCACAGTCGGTAATTTCGAGAACTGTGAGCTTGCGCAGATTCTTCGAGTCGACCTTTGTTGAAAGACGCTTGAAAACAGGACCGATAAAGTCTTCCACGGCGCGCTCCCACGTTTCACGGAGCTGCTCCAGCGCGGCACGCGTCGTGTTGCGCCATTCGGCCTGCTTACCTGTCTCCCAAAGCACCGTCTTGTTCTTGATATCCGCCTCGATGGAGTCAAGTACGCCATCGACCGGTCTGGCGTTGTAAGGAAGGTCGTGACTGCAAAAGCCTGCAAAGCCGGCACCACGGGCCACACAGCGATAACCAACATGTATTTGCGAATCTTGAGCGGCTTGATTGAGTAGCATTAGGAACGCTACATCGTGCGTGAGCACGATCACCTGTCGGTTTTTTGCTTCGATGCCAAGCCGGTTTGCCACCTCGGTGCGATGTCGATGATCGAGAGATGAGACAGGGTCATCGAAGATGATGGCTGATTTGCTACCCGATGTTGCCAGTTCGGCCATGAACGCTGCAAGCGCCACACAACGATGCTCGCCTTCGCTTAGGACCAAACCAACAGCGGCGCTTGGCTTGCGAATAAGTCTGACCCTGAAGCGGGCAGCTCCTGCTTGTGACGCTTCCTTCTTTAGTTCGACCGCCAAGTCACCGACACCCAATGCAGCAATCTCTTTTGTGAACTGCGCACGCAACGCATCCGTGACGAGAGCTTCCGCGAGCTGCCCGGCTTTTAATGTGATGGCCCGCGTATCAGATTCAGCGAGGACACGATCAACACCGACCAACTGTCTTTTACGGTCGATTTCGTTTTTGACGTCGGGCAATATTGTTGTCAGCCATGTCCTTGCTTCCAACTCGTTTAACTGAGCAACGAGCGCTTTGCGTTCAACAGATTGAGCGTCGGCAGAAAGTGCAATCACACGCTTCTGCAGATCGTCAGCAAGGCGTTGTAGTACGCGCAAAGCGGATTGCGGATCAATATCTAGGACGTGGAATTGTTCGGCGGCATGCGAACGCAGAACGCGCCGCAGTTGCCGTAGTGCTGGCAATGCGGCTTTTCGGGCCGCTTCATAGGCGAGTATGTCTCCCAAAGTATCGCTGATGTACCTAAGTCGCTCCATGAGTTGGCTGAGCGGCATCAACGTAGTATTCATCGCCGTCAGTCGATCGCCGTAGGCTATTTCAGCCGTGTCAGCTTGTTGTTTTGTATCGTCTCTGACGAAGGCTTCGAAACGACTGAAGCGGTCAACGGCCGCATCGGAAAGGGTTTGCTGGCACAAAGGGCAATGCTGGTCGGTACTAGCAGGCGGAAATGGCTGGTCGGATTGGACCTCAGTTGTCGCATACCGACGCGCCGCATCCCACAACGCCCGCCATGCGTCAGAACCGACCAGGGGGAGGGGTTCACTGGCAAAGCGATTTTGAGCGGCAGCATCGGCCGCCGCTCGTGTTGCGACCTTTGTTGCAAGCTGTGTCCTCAGGCTCGCGAGGCTCGTTGTCCCACTGAGATCGCAAAGGGTCTTGATCGTTGTCGAAAAGCGGCCAAGGCCAGCACGAGCCTCGGTCAATTGCCTAGCCGCCTTGGCTGGATCGCCGGTCAGATCGCGCTTCAGATCACAAAGGTATGAGACCTCTAGTTGCGAGAGCTTCGCGATGGCTTCAAGCACTGCAAAGTCGGAATCGTGTTTCAGCGCGCCGATTGACTGAGCCACGGCGGTTGCAGGGTCGATTGGGGGAAGGCGTAGGGCTTGTGGTGTCTGGGCCTCGATTGCCGTTTTTTCTTGCCGGGCCTTATCGCGGACAATGTCCGCTGCTTTCGCCAAGCGCTGCATCAGATCGAGTGAAAACGGAACGTAAGCGACCTCGTTCATCCCATCGACATGCACAGTCGCAGTCCGGGCATCAAATACGCTAATGGCTGAGAGCTCAGACGGCGATGGCTGATCGAGTTGCCAATCGGCCTGTTTATTTTGGGAATTGGCAACGTAAGAAATCTTTGCGCGTGGCGTTCCTGCTGACTGCGCATAGATGTTGGGCAGAACAGGTTGCGCCTTCGGGTCAATACGCGCTCGGCAAGCGTGCTTCAGAATACGAGCGTAACCCGACTTCCCTGCGCCATTGTCACCGTAGACTATTGTCAGACCAGTTTTTTCGAACGTGAGGTTCTGATCCGACGCCAGTGCGTTGACATCCGTGGGCTGGGCAACGGATTTCAGCGTGACTTCCGACGCCTGAGATTTTCCGGATCGAACATCCACTTCGGCGATCGGGGCAGAAGCGGCAGCTGCATCGACCGACTGTTTGTAGAGTTCATTTACCTGCTGCTGCGTGAGCTGGTCGTGATTGATCAGATAACGCAACGCCTGCCGTTGCCATTCTGGCCGGTCGGCACTCCATGTCACGATATCGAGTAGCGCCTCTGCGTCAGTCGAGGGCGGCTTCGGCGCTACGGCAGCCTTCTTTGGCTTCTTCATGCGATTTCTCGGCGCTGCATGGGCGTTAGCGCACTCTCACGATCGGCGAGGGTAGTCTTGCGTGGCTGGGCCACGCGCTCAACGTGGTCATCCTGCACTTGTATTTCGAAGGATGTGTCGATCATCACAACTCCCCCTTAAAGGCCTTGTCGAGGATGGCAGGAAGGACGGCGCTCAACTCGGCGGCGGTCTCTGATTGTAACCGATACACCCCATCCACTTTGGCCTGCAGCGCTTGCAGTTCAGTCACAATTTCGCGCTGTTGGAGACGGCTTGGCAATGGAACGGGGACCCGTCGCATGTCCGCTACATTAAGTTCGGTAAGGCGAAAGCCCACTTTATCTCGTTGCCAATCTCCGCGTTCGCGTGAACGAAGTTGAATTTGCCCCTGCGCTCCAGCCAAGTATGCATAAAGATAGTCCGGATTGACCTCGTCGGGATCAGGTCGTGCGATAGCGACATGAGTGTCTGTTGAAGCTACCTTTTCGGAATCAAAAAACCGAGCGACGCGACCGAGGCAACCAGCCGCAGAGCATGCGATCAGAATGTCACCTGCTTTCGCCAACGCCTCTGCTTGAACGCGCACTGCGACGTGTGGAGCGAGCCGCATCATCGTTGGTACATATCGACCCATTTGAACGTGTTGGGTCTTGATCAAGTGATGTCCTGACTCACCTTGTTCGGATTGTCTCCCTCTCGCGAGATACGATGTCAGATCATTAAGTGTGGGAGAGGAGACCAATGTTAGTTCAGGCCATATCTCCAATTCGCGCCCTCGCATGATTATGTTCAATTCTTCGGCCGCACCGTTGCGCAGTCCACGCGCCACTGCGACCTTGGTTTCAAGCGCATCGATCCGCGCAACTATGCGGCTCTGCTCATCGAGGGAAGGACATGCTAACTTGTGCTTGAGCAAGTCTTCTGGATAGAGCCTGCGGCGGCGAACATTGGTGCCGATGCTGCCGCCTGAGATTTTCTGCCAGTGGGCAGGCACCTTGAAGTAAAGCTCCAGCCAACGAGGCATAATGCGCCGACTGTCGATTGCGAAGACCGGAAACTCGGGCGAGACATAGCATCCGTCACACTCTGGTGGCACGACACCAAACCCACCCTCCCATGCCATGAGTTTAGGGTAGACGAACTCGCCTGCCGCAAGACGTGTGAGCATCTTGTAGGAGGTCTCGGTGCCCATTCGCTCTTGTGCGCGAAATACGCCACGAGCGAAGGAGTAGACGCCAGCAAATTGATAGCGCTCGGTCGGCTCAATCCTCACGTCAGGAGGACGCTGCTGCAGCACGTCGCCAAGCGGTATGCTGGGCCAGCTCGCTTTCATCGCGCGCGCCCTTCGAGCGCGGCCATCACTTCTCTCATCAGCTCCGCGATGCGCGCTTCCTTGGCAATTATGCTCGCGACCAGTTCCTCCGGCGGCAAGTGTTCGACGTCGACCTTCGCTCGTGGGTTCTTGCGGTCGAGATTGCACCCGGACGCTAACAGCTCGTTTACGGTGACCTTCCACGCACGCTCGCTTTCTTTCCGCTTGATCCACCAGGCAACACAGTCCTTCATCTCTTCGAACTGCATTGGCTTTGTCTTGGAGTAACCGCGGCGGCCATTGGGCAGAGGGTTTTCATAGTACCAGACGTGCTTTGTCGACCCCGAGCGATCGAAGAATAGGATGTTGGTCGGGATGCTGTAAAAGCCGGAGCAATACTACCTCGCTGAAGCGGCTGATTTGTTCTGCCGCGCCGGACTAAAAGTGCGGCAGATGAAGCCCTTGTGCCTGCGTCGGCAGAGGGCGGCGGGGGATGAAGACAGTGGAGCTTTACGCGCGG